>NZ_NRSJ01000016.1 GCF_016584085.1 Halochromatium glycolicum
CTCGGTTCCGGTGGATGGCCAGTCCTTTCCGGTTCGGGACTTTCACCCGGCGGGTCACAATAAGAGGTTTCCGATCACTCAAATCATTTCGCGATCATCCCCCTCTTCCAGGCTTTGCCTGGCGCAAGGAAAAGCTCGTACCGAATTGCGCAGGATTGTCGTTTGTCTTCGAGGAGCGTCGCCGGGAGCATAGCCGGGCTATGTGACCGGCGGCGCGACGAAGAAGGCGAGCGAAAAGACCAGCAAGGCGGTATGAGCTTTGACAGAAATCGCCTTAGCCTAGATGGAAACTGCCGCCATTCTGTCGCCTGCTGATTCTGCAACCAGCGGCTGGCGTCGAGTGGTGGCGGCGCTGGTGGCATTTGAGTCTAGTAGACCGTTCCAGCTTGTCGTGCCACTCTGTGCCGGCGGCGAGCTAACGGCTTTGGCACTGGGTTCCAGCATCCTGCCGGAACGACGGCAAAATAAGGTGGAACGTGGGACTAGCCACGCCGGCGACGGGCGTTAACGAGCAGAAGGAGGCCGCTCACGATCAATACGCCAGTCGTAGGGGCAGGGACTTGAACAGGATCACCCAGGAGATCCTGGCCTCCGTCGAGCTGAAACCAGCGAACACCGCGGTCGCTCAACGGCTCGGTGGTTAACATGGCGGTGAAGGAGCGTTCTAGGAGCTCAACGCCCCTTGAATCCAGTGCATTCCAACTATCACTGGACGGAGAGACACGAAAAATGCCACTTGTGATGTCCATGTCCTCGGCCGCGTCCACTTCATAAAGGCTCTCCCAAATCCCGATTTGGATCGCACCGCTCATCCAGCCAGCCTGCGGATTGAGCCAATTCTGCTCGCCATAGGCCAAACCATAGGTGTATTGATCCGTACCGAGCACCCAATTCAGTGCCCCGAGAAAGTCGAGCACTTGACCAAAGTTGCGGATGACATCTGTACCGTTCGTCGCCGTCTGAACCAACGTATCGTCCGAGATACGGAGGACGCCGTAGGTGTTCTGCTCTTTCTTTAGATTTTCGAAGAGGTCGGCACAGTAGAGCAGCACATCATCCTCGCTGCGGTACAGCGAGGCAGGGTCGAACGGATCACCGGGTACGGCCTCCGCCTCGCCACCAAACAGACCGGCATCGACTCGCACTGTGCGGCCCATTTTGCCGTTGTTGAACTCTACCTTGACGCGATCGCGTCCGGCGGCAAAAAGCTGCCCGCCGAAGTCAAATTGGATCTGGCCCTCTTGGTTCGCTGCTTGATACTCTGACAACCATATCGGCCCTGCGACCGCTCCGGACATGATGCCCAACATCAGCGCCGCTGAGCACGATACCGCGATCCTAATCCTGCGCCGATGAGGGTTTGCGCAATTCGTTAGTGCTCCCAGTCGGTTAATGAGCCGCATCGTTATCTAGCCTCGCGCTGATTCAGGAAAACCACGTTGACGGTATAGCAATTCTGTCGCTGCACCCAAGGAACTGGGTCACAGATGTCAAGTGGCTTAGCGAATCGGTGGCCAAAAGGCCGCACGATTTCACGGATTGCAGCGCATTAGAGCGGTGTGTCGGTTCGTTCGGCCACGGCAGCTGGCCAGTCGATGCGAGACTCGGCAATGTTGATCTCGAAGATCATGACCCAGCTGGCAATGCCGCTGAGCGTCAGCGGTTTGTTGATTTTGATGGGAATGCTAGTGCTGCTGCTGCGACGCTCGTTGGTGAGCGTCGGCCTAGTATTGGCGGGGCTGGCGTGGCTCTGGCTTTGGGCGATGCCGGCGTTCTCCGAGGGCGTACGCGCCATGTTGGAAGGCCAGTATCCGCCGTTGGCGCTGGAGGCGATCCCAGAGGCTGGCGCCGTGGTGGTGCTGGGCGGCGGCGTAGAGCCCGCTGTTCCGCCTCGCCTGTTTCCGGACCTCGGTGATGCTTCCGATCGGGTCTGGCACGGGGTGCGTTTGCTTCAAGCCGGGAAGGCGCCTCGTTTGGTATTGAGCGGCGGGGCGTTGCCCTGGCACGCCGAGGGCGGCCCGGAGTCACAAGCGATGCTTGCGTTCGTCACGGATCTCGGCGTGCCAAGGGAACGCGTGTTGATCGAGTCGCAAAGCGCGACGACGCGCGGCAACGCCGTTGAGACGGCCCAGCTGATGGCCGAGCGGGGCGTCAGGCGTGTCCTGCTGGTGACCTCCGCGCTCCATATGCGCCGGGCGGAGGCGGCGTTTCGGGCGGTTGGGCTCGAGGTGGTCCCGGCGGCGACGGACCATGAGGTCGTCGAGCAGGCGAGCACCGCGTTGGACTATCTGCCTGATGCCCAGGCACTGGCGGACAGCTCCCGGGCGTTTAAGGAGATCTTGGGGCTGTTTGTTTATCGGCTGCGCGGCTGGGCGCGCTAAAGGATGGGGTCAGCGTTGTACCGGGCTATTCTGCTGGCAGGCGATGCTGTCCGAGGCGTCGGCGTAAGAATCCGGAACGAACGGCTCAGGTTCGGCAGCGCTCGTGTCAGAGACGACTCCAGATGCCGCCCCACTGATGATTGCGTGAACGAGAAGAACCGTTTAGCTTCCGCGAGTCAAGGGGAGCTGCGCTGGTCTAGGCCTCGTGCCGAAATACGGCGAGCCAGACATTGTTGTGGACCACTGGCCAGATTCTGCTGCTTTGGGCTGGCGTAAGCCGCTATAATCGGAGTCTGGTCAGACTCTTAGAGATGGTGCCGAGGAGAGGACTTGAACCTCCACCTGGTTTCCCAGACATGGACCTGAACCATGCGCGTCTACCAATTCCGCCACCTCGGCAGGGTGGGCCGTCGACGGCCGCAACCGTGACGAGCCGTGAAGCTTAGTGAGACAGGACGGCCTTGTCAACGGTAGACTAGCAAGTTCGATGGACGTAACCAGAGTACAGCGTGGCACGACGAAAAAAGGCCCAATCCGCCCGGAACCTTGACCCGCATCGCGAGCGCGAGGCGAAGAAGTACGAGAATCCCATCCCGAGTCGGGAGTTCATCCTCGACACCCTGACCGAGCACGGCGCACCAGCGCGCTTCGATGAGATCACCGCGCTGCTCGGTCTCGCCGACGAGCAGGACCAGGTCGCGCTCGAGCGCCGGCTCGGTGCGATGGTGCGCGACGGCCAGCTCCTGCGGAACCGGCGCGATGCCTTCTGCCTGGTCAACAAGCGCGATCTCGTCGCCGGCCGGGTGATCGGCCATCCGGACGGCTTCGGCTTCGTGAAGCCGGATGATGGCGGCGATGACCTCTACCTCTATCCGAAGGAGATGCGCGCCTTGTTCCACGGCGATCGCATCGTCGCGCGGGTCACCGGCAAGGATCGGCGCGGGCGGCTCGAGGGCGCCGTGGTCGAGATCCTCGAGCGCAGCACCCAGAGCGTGGTCGGGCGGCTCTATTCGGAGAGCGGCGTCGGCTTCGTGGTGCCGGACAACAAGCGCCTGACCCATGATGTGATCATCCCGAGCGATCGGCTCGGCGGGGCGGAGCAGGGCCAGATCGTGGTCGCCGAGATCACCGATCAACCGACCAAGCGCACGCAGCCGATCGGGCGCGTGGCCGAGGTGCTCGGCGAGCACATGGCGGCCGGGATGGAGACCGACATCGCCATCCGTGCGCATGACCTGCCAGTGCACTGGCCGGAGGCGGTCGAGCAGGCGACCAGTGCCTTCGGCGAAACGGTGCCGGAGGCCGCCAAGGAAGGCCGAACCGATCTGCGCGCGCTGCCGCTGGTGACCATCGATGGCGCCGATGCGCGTGACTTCGATGATGCGGTCTACTGCGAGCGCAAGCCCAAGGGCTGGAAACTGCTCGTCTGCATCGCCGATGTCTCGGCCTATGTGACGCCGGACAGCGCCTTGGACCAGGAAGGCTTCGAGCGCGGGAACTCGGTCTACTTCCCGGATCGGGTAATCCCGATGCTGCCTGAGGTGCTCTCGAACGGCCTCTGCTCGCTGAATCCGCAGGTCGACCGGCTGTGCATGGCCTGCGAGCTCTATGTCAGCCGTGACGGCAAGGTGACGCGCACCCGCTTCTTCGAGGCGGTGATGCGCTCGCACGCGCGCCTGACCTATGATCAGGTCGCGGCGATGCTCGATGACGGCGACCCCGAGCTCAGCGAGCGGCATGCCGGGCTGCTGCCGCACCTGCATGAGCTCTACGCGCTGTACCAGGCGCTGCTCGAGGCCCGGGCGGCGCGCGGCGCGATCGATTTCGACACCGTCGAGACCCAATTCGTCATCGACGAGGCTGGCCGGATCGCGAGCATCGAGCCGACCGTTCGCAACGACGCCCACCGGATCATTGAGGAGTGCATGCTCGCGGCCAATGTGGCCGCCGCGCGTCTGTTCCAGCGCAAGAAGATGCCGGCGCTCTATCGTATCCACGAGACGCCCAAAGAGGAGAAGCTCTCCGATCTGCGCGATTTCCTGGCCGAGCTCGGGCTCAATCTGCCGGGCGGCAGCAAGCCGACCGCAAAGGACTACGGCACCCTGCTCGATGCGGTGCGGGGGCGGCCAGATTTCCACCTGATCCAGACTGTGCTGCTGCGTTCGATGCAGCAGGCGATGTACAGCTCGGACAACGTCGGTCACTTCGGGCTCGCCTACGACGCTTACACCCATTTCACGTCGCCGATCCGCCGTTACCCGGATCTGGTCGTGCATCGGATCATCAAGCACATCCTGGCCGGCGGCACTGCGGCCGATCTCGACTACTCGAAACCGGAGTTGCAGCAGATCGGCGAGCATTGCTCCGGCACCGAGCGGCGCGCTGACGAGGCGACGCGCGATGTCGAGCACTGGCTCAAGTGTGAGTTCATGCGCGACAAGCTCGGCGAGGAGTACGAGGGCACCATCACCAGCGTGCAGGGGTTCGGCCTGTTCGTCGAGCTCGACGGGGTCTATGTCGACGGGTTGGTGCACATCACCGCGCTCGACAACGACTACTATCACTTCGACCCGGTCGGGCACCGGCTCACCGGCGAGCGCACCGGGCAGGTGTATCGGCTCGGGGATCGCTTGCGGGTCAAGGTCGCGGCGGTGAATCTCGAGGACCGCAAGATCGACTTCGTGCTCGCCCAGCCCGCGCCGCCGCCTAAACGGCGCACGCGCTCGAAGCGGCGCAAAAAGCCGTCGTCGGCGTGATCCGGCGCGCAGTCACCAGCAGCGGCCAGGTACTGCCGATTGGGAGGCCTTCGCGCGATACGTCCGCGAGCGTGGGCGATGGTTGGCCCTGCGCTTGCCGGTACGCTTGCTCCTGCGCAATGCTGGGCGGTCGCTGGTGCTGCTGGCATCCGTTGGTCGCCGGGTCCGAGCCATTGAGCGGCCCGTCCGGGCTATCACAGCGGCTGCCGCGAACAGATGCCTGAGAGCCGGCCGAAGCATGCATCGCTCGTCGCCGGCATCAACAGTGTGCGCAGCGCGTTGAAGTTCGGCCCGGGCGGTGTCGCCGAGCTGTGGCTGGATCGCCAGCGCCGTGATCGGCGGCTCGCGGAGCTGGCGGCGCTGGCCCGTGAGGCCGGGGTGGCGGTGCGGCAACTCGAGCGTGAGGCGCTGGACTTGGCAGCTGAGCAGGCCAATCACCAGGGCGTGCTCGCCTGGGTGCGGATGCCCGCGGCCCGCGGCGAGCGGGATCTCGACGGCATCCTTGATGCCGCCCAATCACCGCCGCTGGTGCTGGTGCTCGACGGGGTGAGCGATCCGCACAATCTCGGCGCCTGCCTGCGCAGTGCCGATGCGGCCGGCGCAGCGGCGGTCATCGCCCCGAAGGACAAGGCGGTCGGGCTGACCCCGGTGGCGGTCAAGGTCGCCAGCGGCGCGGCGGGCTCGGTGCCGTTCGTGCAGGTCACCAATCTGGCGCGGACCTTGGCGGCCCTGCAGGCGCGGGGCCTCTGGCTCGTCGGTCTCGCCGAGGAGGCCTCGGCATCGCTGTTCGAGACCGAGCTCAGCGGTCCGATCGCGTTGGTCCTCGGTAATGAGGGCAGTGGTCTGCGTCGCCTGACGCGCGAGCGCTGCGATCTGCTCGCCGCACTGCCGATGCGCGGCCAGGTCGAGAGCCTCAATGTCTCGGTCGCTGCCGGGGTCTGCCTGTATGAGGCGTTGCGTCAGCGCTTGGACGTCGATTAGGCCCAGCGTCATGGGGTCTGTCTGGACCTTCAAGGAACGCTGTCTTCGGTCGAACAGTCTGTCTGAATCAGTGGCGCCAAATCTGTCTTACCCGAACGCGCTCCAGCGGAGGTAAGGTAACGATTGTTTCCGTCGGCGGTGTGGAATCCTGTCTAAACCGCGTCCAGAGACAGAAACGTCATTTTTCCGCAGCAGGCGCGGTCAAAATTGCACATCCCAAACTGGACGCAGTGTAGACGAGGTTGCACATGACCAAAGAAGAAGAGCTAAAACAGGCGATCTTGCGCGACCTGCCGGCACTGTTGCGGTCCGATCCCGAGCTGCGGGCCTGGGTGCTGGCGGTTACCAATGATGCCTATGCGGATCGGCAGCGCACCGAAAGCCGATTCGACCGGTTGCTCGACGAGCTGCGCCGCGACCGCGAGGAGCAGTCGCGCAAGTGGGAAGAGCAGAGTCGTCAATGGCAAGAGCAGGGTCGCCAATGGCAAGAGCAGAATCGTAAGTGGGATGAGCAGAATCGCAAGTGGGAAGAGCAAAACCGCAAATGGGATGAGCAAAACCGCAGGTGGGAGACGCTACGGATCGAAAGCGATCGTCGCTGGGAGAAGGCCGACCAACGTTTTGAACAGCTCCATCAAGAGATCATGGAGCAAGCCAAGAAGCATGATCGCGGCATTGGTGCGCTGGGATCACGCTGGGGGATGCAGGCCGAGTCGACCTTTCGCAATGCGCTTGCCGGTATCTTGGAGGAGAACTTCGGGGTCAATGTGCGCCATGTGGATGAGTATGACGACGAGGGAGAGGTCTTCGGTCGCCCCGATCAAGTCGAGCTGGATATCATCATCTACGATGGCCAGCTGCTGATCTGCGAGCTGAAGTCGTCGATCGACAAGGCGGGGATGTACAGTTTCGAGCGCAAGGCACGGTTCTACGAGCGCAAGCACGGCCGCAAAGCGACGCGGCTCCTCGTGATCTCGCCGATGGTCGACCCGCGCGCCCAACAGGTCGCCGAGCGGCTCGGGATCGAGACCTACAGCGACTCGATCGATGTGAAGACGCTGTAACCGGCCTGCGCTCGGTGCGCGAGCGCATGCGGACAGCTGGCCGCGCGCGGCGCGGTTGCGCACAGTGTTCGGGGCGGGCAAGCGCTAATCGGGAGGCAGCTCCCCGTTGGCGATGGCTTCGGCTTGCCTGCCGGAATCGGCCTGGATGCCAACCTGATCCGAGGCCTCGCCATTGTCCACCAGCGGCTCCCCGCTCAACAACGCCAACACGAGCAGCGCCAGGATGCCGATCCAAAGCGCACCGGCGACCGACCAAGCCCGGAGACCCCGCTCGACATCGCCAGGGGGCTCGTTGCAGACGCGCTCATAGCGGTCGATCGCGAAGCGCGCGATCCGGGCCGCGGACCGTCCGAGCGGACGCCAGAGCCAGCCGCCGAACGCCTTCACGAGCGCGCCAATCGGTCGGCTCAGTACGATCAGGTCCCCAGCGGGGATCAGACCGATCAGCGGCTTGAGCCAATCAGGATTGCGCCAGGCCGCGAGCGCGACCAGCGTCGCCAGCACGACGCCGAGCGGCACCGCGACGCTGTTGGTGGTCCAGCTCGTCGCCTTGCCGAGCACGAACGGGAACAGCGCGACCAGCGCGATCAACAGCGCCCAGGCGATCCCGGGCCAGAGATAGCCGGGCGCCGAATGCGTGCGGGTGCCGGCGCTGACCCAGATGAGGCGGCCCATCAACAGGGTCGTGCCGACGGTCGAGACCGTGACGGCCGCCGCCACCCAGGGCCAGTCGGCGCCCTCGATGACCGGTTTCAGCGCATATTTGGCGACCGCGCCGCTGGTGAACGGCGCGCCGACCAGGGCCAACGCGAGGAAGAGCAAGCCGCCGAGTACGAGCGGTTGGACCAGGGCCGGCCGCAAAGCCGCCTGCTTGCGCAGCCCCACCCCGAGGAACAGGCCACCCTTGGCCAGCGCATGACTGGCGGCATAGAGGGCGATGCCGGCGACCCCGACCGGCGCCAGCGCCGGCTCCATCAAGACCAGGCCGAGGACCAGCATCAGCAGGCCCATCTTGCTGACACTGGAGTAGGCCAAAATGGCCTTGGGGTCGGCCTGGACGAGCCCGACCGGCAGCGCATAGAAGAGCGTGAGCAGCCCGCCGGCAGCCAAGAGACCACCCCATTCCGGCAGCGCCTGGGTGCCGACCGGCAGGAAGCGCAGCCAGCCCAGCAACGCGACCTTGATCATGGTGCCGCTGAGCACGGCACTGGCCGGCACCGGCGCGGCCGGATGGGCGAGTGGCAGCCAAAGATGTAACGGGACCAGTCCAGCCTTGACGCCGAGGCCGAGCAGGACCAGCGCAATGGGCAATGCGGTGAGCTGCGCCAGATCCTCGGGGCTCGGCTCGGTCGAGCCGGTCTGCTGGGCGATGATCACCAGGGCCGCGAACAGGCTCACCTCGCCGAGCAGCGCCATCACCAGATAGACCTTGCCGGCGCGCAGTGCCGACGGTGTCGCGTCGTGGATCACCAGCCCATAGGAGGCAAGGCCCATCATCGCGAAGCCGGCATAGAAGCTGAACAGGTCCTGACCGACAATCAGCCAGAGGTTGCCGGCCATCGCCAGCAAGAACAGTGCACCGAAGCGTCCCGCGTGCTCGGCAGTGCGAAGACTGAAGGCGCTGTAGACACTCGCGATCAGCCATAGCATTGCGGTGAAGAGCAGATAGACCTGACCGACCGGGTCGAGCTCCAAGGCCGTGCCGAGGAACAGCCAGGGCAGCTCGAGGCGCGTGCCGACCGGCAACAGCAGCGCCGCGAGCAGCGCCGGCAGCGGGCCTAGGATCGTCAGGAAGCCGCGCCAATGGGCCTTGCTGGGAACCGTGATGGGGGCCGTGCTGGGGACCGCAGCGGTAACGGCCCCATCGGTGGCGCTGCTGGCCCGCCAGCTACCGCCCTGACCGGCCACCGGCCAGGCCAGTAGCAGCGGCCACACCCAGGCCGCGACGAGAAGCCAAGGGATCAAGGTCATAAACCGTACTCGCGTCTGGCGATCAGCGTGGCCCACTCGAGTGGGCTGAACGGCGCGGCCGCTAGCAGCCCGGCGATCAGGCAGAACGCGGCGGTGATCACCGGCGGCCAGAGCAGCGCACCCAGGGTCTCGAAGCGCGATTCGAAGCGGTGCTCGTTCGGCCAGGCGTCTGGCGGCGGCCGGAACCAGGCCTTATAGAGGATCGGCAGGAAGTAGCCAGCGTTCAACAACGTGCTCGCCGCGAGCACCAGCAGGACCCAATGCTGACCCGCCTCGACCGCGCCGAGGCCGAGGTACCATTTGCTGACGAAGCCGGCGATCGGCGGGATGCCGATCATGCCAAGGGCGCCGACGGTGAAGGCGAGCGTCGTCCAGGGCATCCGACGGCCGACGCCATCCATCTGACTGACCTTGTGCACGCCGAGCGTCTCGGCGTAATTGCCGGCGCAGAAGAACAGGGTGATCTTCATGATGCCCTGATGCACCAGGTGCACCATGCCGCCAATGGTCGCCACTGGCCCGAGGATCGAGGCGCCGAGCGCGATGTAGGAGACCTGGCTCACGGTCGAATAGGCAAGGCGGGCCTTGAGCCCATCCTGGGTCAGGGCCTTCACCGAGCCATAGACGATGGTGAGCGAGGCCCAGACCCCGAGGATGATCAACAGGCCGAGCTCGGCGGCGAAGTCGACGCCGTAGACATCATAGACCACGCGCACGATGCCGAAGGCACCGGCCTTGACCACGGCGACCGCATGCAGCAAGGAGCTCACCGGTGCCGGCGCCACCATCGATTGCGGCAGCCAGCCATGCAGCGGCACCAGCGCCGCCTTCACCCCCAAGCCGAGCAGCAGCAGCAGGAAGATGGCGATGAGCTGCGGATGCAGCGTGCTCGCCATGTCGGACAGGACCCCGCCTTCGACGAAATCCACCGGCCCGGTCAGGGCGCGCAGCCAGACCGCCCCGACCAGCAGCGCCACCCCGCCGCCCATGGTGTAGGCGAGATAGATCTTGGCGCCGCGCGTCGCCTCCGGCGTGCCGCGATGCGCGACCAGCGGATAGGTCGCCAGCGTCAGGATCTCGTAGAAGATCACGAAGGTGAGCAGGTTGCCCGCGAGCGCGATGCCGACGGTCGCCGAGACGCAGAGGCTGAAGAACCCGAAGAAGCGGCTGCGGTTCGGCGAGTGCTCGAGATAGCCAATCGCATAGACCGTGGTGACCAGCCAGAGCACCGACGAGAGGGTGACGAACAGCACCGACAGCGCGTCGGCATGCAGCACCAGGTCGAGCCCTGGGGCGATGGTCAGGCGGCTCTCGAACACGCCGCCGAGAAAGACGCCCCAGATCAGCGTACCGACGAGCACCAGCTTGATGATGGCGCCAAACATATTGAGCACGCCGCGCAGCAGATGGCTCTCTTCCTTGACCAGGAAGATGAACGCGCCCGGCAGCATCGAGCTGAGCACGATGGCGCCGGGAAGCAGCGCGGTCCAGGACAGCATCTGGCTCATGCCGGTGCGGCTCCAAAGCCGAGAATGGCCCAGACCGGGCCGGCCGCAAGGCCGAGCAGGGCGACCGAGGCGAACGCGAGCAGCAGGGCCGGGATCTCGGAGCGGGCGTTGGTAACGAACTGCAATGGCGTCGGTTCGAGGCCGAAGGCGCGGCTCAGCACCCGAAAGACATAGGCCGCGGCGAGCAAGGTGCCAAGGACGGTCACCGGTAGCCACCACCATTGCCCGGTCTCGAACGCGCCGCGCATCAGCACCCATTTGCCGATGAAGCTGCCGCTCGGCGGCAGGCCGACCAGCGCCGAGCCGGCCAGCGCGATGCTGAAGGTGGTCGCCGGCATGCGCTGGGCGACGCCGCCGAGCTCGCTGATCCGGTCATGGCCGGCCTTCCGCTGCACCAGCCCGGCGGCGAGGAAGAAACCGGCCTTGGCAAAGCCATGCGTCAGCGCCATCAGCACGCAGGCCGCGAACAGATCGTCGCGCGCCGTGCCCGGCGGCAGGCTCGCCAGCAACGGAAAGAACAGGAACAGATAGCCGATCTGGGCGACCGTCGAGTAGGCCGCGAGCAGCTTCAGACGCTGCGCCCTCAGCGCGCGCCAGGAGCCCCAGAGCACGGCGCCGGCTCCGAGCAGGCCGAGCAGGGTGGCCGCACCAATATCGGCGATCGGCGCGAACAGCTCGGTCCACAGGCGCAGGATGAGATAAAACGACGCCTTCACCACCAACGCCGAGAGGGCCGCGCTGACCGGCGCCGGGGCGTTCGCGTGTGCCGGCGGCAGCCAGAAATGCAGCGGGAACAGCGCCGTCTTCAGCGCCAGGCCGCTGACCATCAACGCCAGCGCAGTCGCGGCGATCGGGGTCGGGCCGAGGCGCTCGCCGAGCAGGCCGATATCCAGGGTTCCGTAAGCGGTATAGAGCAGCGCGACGCCGAGCAGATAGGTCAGCGAACCGAGTAGCCCGACCAGGAGATAGCGCAGATTCGCCGCGATCGCCTCGCGCTTGCCTGTCAGCGCGCCGAGGGCGGCGGCACTCAAGCCGAGCAGCTCGAGCATTACATAGAGATTGAATAGATCGGCGGCGAGGAAGACGCCGTTGAGCGCGCTCCAGAGCAGCAGCCACAGCGGCCAGAAATGGCGCGCCTGCGCGCTGCCCGCGAAGTAGCTGCCAGCGTAGATGCTGATCGCCAGCGCGACCAGGCTGGCCATCGCCAGCAGCGCCGCCGACAGGCCATCGGCGCTGAGGCCGATGCCCAAGGGCACGCCCCAACCGCCGAGCACAGTACCCAGATCACCATGCAGCCAGACCAATAAGGTGATACCGAGGCCACTGAGGCTGGTGGCGAGCGCTGCAAGCGTGCCTACCAGCGCGGACCGGACCGGCAGCGCGGTCGCCAGCAGGCCGCCGAGCAGCGGCACCAGGACCGGCAGGATCAGCAGATCAGCCATGGGGCGTCTCTGGATGGAGCGTCTCTGGGGTGAGATCGGCTGGGGTGAGATCGGCTGGGGTGAGCTCGGTTGGGGTGCGCTCGGTTGGGGTGCGCTCGGTTGGGGTGCGAGGTGGAGGCGCTGCGGAGGACGC
Organism: Halochromatium glycolicum; assembly: GCF_016584085.1. GTDB lineage: Bacteria > Pseudomonadota > Gammaproteobacteria > Chromatiales > Chromatiaceae > Lamprobacter > Lamprobacter glycolicus. Next base: position 12,237 of record NZ_NRSJ01000016.1, read on the forward strand.
TGACGCGGACTCCGAGCGCCCCTCTGCATCAGCGGCTGACTCCTCGGCCTGCTCGAGCCGCCGATGGAGCGCAAGCACGAGCGCGGTGGCGCTGACTGCGACGACGATCCCGGTGAGCACCAGTGCATGAGGCACAGGGTCCGGCGGCGCCGTGTCGCCGCGGTAGGCGATGGCGATGAAGACATGGAATACGCCGCCGCCGGCGATGTTGATCGCGATCAGCTTGCGCAGCAGCGCCTCGTGCACCAGCAGCGACCAGAGCCCGAGCGCAAACAGCAGGATGCCGGCGCCGCCATACAGGAATTGTGCGCTCATCGCTGGACTGTTCTGCTTTGGCCCGTTCCGTTATGGGCTGTCCCGCTGCCCGGGCGGCCACCGACATAGGCGGCGGTCAGGGTCACGCCGATCGCGACTGTCGCCGCGCTCTCGATCAACAGGATCAGCCATTTCGCCTGCCCAGGCGGGTAGGTGAGAAAGCCGAAGCCGCTCGCCAGCAAGCCGCCGCCGACCACTGCGAACACCCCGGCGCCCAGGACCACCAGCCAGCGTTGGGCAGGCTCGCCCGGAAGTCCTGCCGACGGTTCGCCGGACAGGCGCAGGATGACACCGGCCGCGCCGAGCAGAGCGCCGGCCTGGAACGCGCCGCCCGGTGCATGACCTCCAACCCAGAGCAGGTAGCCGCCAGCCAGGATCGCGAGCGGCACGATCCAGTCCACGAGCGCGGCGAGTGCCGGCCCGGAACGCTGATAGCCGGCCGGTGCCGGGCCCAGGGACCAGATCCCGAGCAGCGCTGCGAGCAGGACCGCGAGCTCGAGCAAGGTATCGTAGGCGCGGTAGTTGAGCAGGACCGCCGTCACTGGATTGCTCACCCCCGTCTCCTCGAGCCGCGCCGAGGCCAGCTCGGCTAGACGCGGCCCGGGCTCGAGCGCCAGCGTCGCATGCAACGCCCACAGCAGCAGTGCGGCGAGCAGCGCCAGCAGGATGCCCAGCAGCAACGCGAGATCACGCTTCATGCGCGCTTGTCTCCATCGCCCCCGGCGGCCTCGTCGCGGTGAGCGGCGCGCCGCGCCGCGGCCAGCATCAGCGCCCCACCCATGCCGGCGCCGATGGCCGCCTCCGCCAGCGCGATATCAGGCGCTCGCAGGCGCGCCCAGACCAGCGCCAGCCAGAGCCCAAAGGCGATGAACAGCATCACCGCGCGCCGCGGCTCGGGGCTGAGCACGGTGGCGAGTGCGAGCACGATCAGGGTGGCCAGCAGCACCAGGTCGAACAGCAACAGCAGCGTTGGCATGCAGACGGCTCCCGGCTACAGGATGTCTTCGCCGTCGCCGCGCACGGCCCGTTTGGCGATCAGGTGGGCGCCGGTCGCGCCGGCGATCATGACCAGCACCCAGAGCAAGAGCATCTTGAGGGCGAAGAACAGGTCTGGTGCCTGTGGAAGCACGGCGAGCATGATCAAGCCGAGCCCGAGGTTGTCGGCCTTGGTGAGCGCATGCAGACGCGAATACAGATCCGGGAGCCGCAGCAGCCCGACGGTGCCGGCGATGAAGAACAGGGCGCCGCCGCAGGCGAGCAGCGTCGAGATCAGGTTCAGGATGAGCCCGAAGGTTGGCTGGTCCATCGCGAAAGCCCCAGTTCAGCTTCGATCTTGACCGATTCGGCGTCGAGTAAAGGCCGCGACCGAGACCGCAGCGAGCAGAGCGAAGATCAGGCCGACATCGATCAAGGCGGGGATGCCGAGCGTCGCGGCGAGCAGCAGCAGGACGGCGATGCCCGAGGTACCGAGCAGCTGAGCCGCCATCATTCGGTCCGCCGGCGAGGGGCCGATGATGACGCGCACGAGGCCGGCAGCCATGGTGATCAACAGGACCAGCGCTATCGCCAGGAACGCAGTGGATGGGGTCATCTTGGGCCCGATTCCAGTGAGTCGCCGAATAGGGCCGCGACGACCGCCTCCAAGCGGGCGAGGCCGGGCTCGAGGTCATCACGCGCATCCAACGCATGGATGTGGATCAAGCCGTCGCGCAGATCGGCGCTCAGGGTGCCAGGCAAGAGACTGATGGTATCGAGGAACACGACCCGGGCCAGGGGATCGCCGAGGCGCGGGCGATAGGACTGGAACCCCGGATGAATCCGCACCCGCGGGCGCAGCACGCGGAGTGCCACATCGAGACCACCGCGGATTGATTGGAGCAAGAAGAAGGGCGTGAAACGCACCAGGCCGAGCAGCCGCATCCCGGCGCGCCCGTCGCGACCGGTGTCGGGATGCAGCCGCAACGAGGCCCAGGTCGCGGACAGCACGGTCGGGGCCCCGATGATCCAGCTCGCTGGGCTGCCCCCGGCGAGCACCGCCCACAGCGCCGAGAACAGGCCCAAACGTCCGAGTGGGCCCATGAACCGGTGTAGTGATCGCGGTCGGATCATTGGAACATCATCCGGGTAGCGGCTTTGGCTCAGCCGCGCTCCAGCAGCACGCGCAGATCGATGATCGCGGCATTCGTGCGCCCGAGATAGGACGCGAGCACCAGCGAGTGGTTCGCGAGCACGCCGAAGCCATGGCCGTTGAGCACCATCGGGCTGTACTTACGCACGACCGCTTGCTCGAGATCACGCAGGATCTGCTCCATCGAGATCTCGGCGTTCTTCTGCCGCAGGACCTGGGCAAAGTCGATCCGCACCGCCTTCATCATGTGCAGCAGCGCCCAGGCATAGCCGCGCGCCTCGTAGAAGACATCATCGATCTGGGTCCAGGGCGTCGCCTCGGCGGCCGTCGCCTCGGCCTCCGTGGCTTCGCCCGCGGCGTTGGACTGCTGGCCTTCGATCGCGGCGGTCAGCTCGGGGTCGCCGACACTGGCGGCAAGGCGCTGGCCATAGCTGCCCAGGCGTTTCTCGACCACCTCGAGGTAGGCGCGCAGGTTGTCGGCCCGAGCGTAGAAGCTCGCGCTATTGTCATTGCCCGAGACCAGGGCCTCGAGGAACTGCTCGAGGTTATCGACGCCGTCCACGTACATCTCCTCGGCCGAGGGCAGGAACCAGGCCTCGGAGTCGAAGTTGAAGTCGGAGTCGGCGCGCTGCAACAATGGACTTTCGATCGACTGCGACTGCGAACGGGTGAAATCGTTGCGCAGCGAGCGCACCGAGTCGCGCAGCTCGGTGAGGACGCCGAACTCCCAGTTCGGCATGTTATCCATCAGCACACCCGGCGGGAGCATGTCATTACGCAGATAACCGCCCGGCTTGTGCAGCATGGTTTTGGCGACGCGGATCTGGGTCGCGACCACCGCCGTGCCCGGCACCTTCGACGCCGGCGCAGCGTCACCGGAGATCGCATCGCTGCCGATCATCTCGGCGAGGTTTTCTTTGACCGAGAATGGCTTGGGCTGGACCGACCAAAACATGCCCAGGCCGCTGATGACCAGGACCAGGACGATCAGCCCCACCGGCCCGAGGCGGGCGATGTTGGCCTTCTTGTGCTTGCCGCTCGCGCTTGCGGCGCCAGCCTGCTCGGCCGCACCAGAGAGCGGCCGAGAGGCTTGCGGCTCCGCCTTTCCGGAACTCTGTTCTGCGCTCATTTTTGAGATACCCAATAAACTGTTTGCAAGAGCATGTAAGAATACGCAGTCGATCGCGCGCTTGGCCATGCCATCGCGCAGCCGCGCCGGGCAGGATGCCTTGCGGTTGCATGCGTTGCAACGGTGACCGCACGGCCCTTGATCTTCGTCTCGACTGCGTCTTGATGACTGCCAGCGAAGTGGCAGCGCTCTATATTAAAGCAACTTGGGTGCGGCCGCGGCGGCGCAATCCGGTCGGTGCGCCGTTCGCTCGACCGCGGGCCGAAAAAAGGGGGGCCGCAGCCCCCCGTCCAAACAGTCCGTTGGCCGGCCATTGAGGCCGGCGAGCGCACCTCGGTCGTCAGCTGAAGATGTCGTGCACGATATTGTCGTACCAGCTGTAGGCATACTCGACCTCACGCTTGAGCGCGAAATCGGGTGCATCGGCGGGAGTCAGTCCACCAGAGCCTTCGACGCCGGCGATGGTCGAGCCGTCTTCACTCAGACGATAGACGGCAGCCACCGAGATGCCGTAGTCCTTGCCGATGATCGAGTAGCAGGTGTTCACATAAGCGGGGATGCCTGGCTCCTCGTCGTTCAGCAGCGCGATCACGGCGGCGGCGGCGACCTTGCCCTGGCTGTTGGCCGAGTAACCTGACTTCGGCATCGCCGTCGCGATACAGGCATCGCCGATCACATGGATACCCTTGTGCAGGGTCGACTCGAAGGTCTTCTTATCGACCGGGCACCAGCCGCTGTCGTCGGTCAGACCGGCATCCTGGGCGATCTTGCCGGCCGCTTGCGGCGGGATCACGTTGGCGACGTCGGCCTTGACCTCATCGAAGTTGGTGTAGAGCGTCATCGTCTCCGGATCGACCCGATTGACGCCGGCATCCGGGCCGGGCCGCCATTCGATCAGGCTGTCATCGGTGCCGAAGCCGTAGAGTCGCTCCCAGCCCTGGGTGAACAGGCCCTGCTTGGAGAACTTCTGCTTGTTGTCGAGGATGATTACCTTCGACTTCGGCTTCTCGTTCTGCAGATACATCGCGATCTGGCTGGCGCGCTCGTACGGCCCCGGCGGGCAGCGGAACGGATTCGGCGGTGCCGCGATCGCGACCACGCCGCCATCGTCCATCGCCTCGAGCTGACTGCGCAGGATCTTGGTCTGCTCGCCGGCCTTCCAGGCGTGCGGCATCGTCTTGGCCGTCTCCTCGCTGTAGCCCTCGATCTTGTCGTAGAGGATCGAGATGCCGGGCGCGACGATCGCGCGGTCGTAGGCGAAGGTCTCACCCCCTTCGGTCTTGACCTCGTTCTTCTCGGCATCGATGGCGGTCGCCTTGTCGTGCACGATATTGATGCCGCGCGCCTTGAGGCCGTCGTATCCGTGCTTGATCGCCTCGAGCTTCCGGGCGCCGCTGATCACCTCATTGCTCATGTAGCAGGTGTAATACTCCTTATTCGGCTCGATGAGGGTCACATCGATGCTGTCGTCGGCCATCTTGATGTACTTGGCCGCGGTGGCCCCGCCGGTGCCGCCGCCAACGACGACAACCTTCTTGGACTCGGCGCGTGCAATGTGCGGGAAGCCGACCGCGCTGACGGCAGCGATGGCGCCAGTCGCTTTGACGAATTCACGGCGATTGAGACTCATGGGCGATCACTCCTGCTTGTAGTCTTGCTGGCTGGCGTAATAGGCGTAGAGGGCGTCGAGCGATTCCTCGCCGTGCTCCTCGAGCATCTGGTCGAGCTTTCGTCCCATCTTCTTCGGCAGCATTCGACGGTCGGCGCGGAAGTCGGCCATCGCGTTTTCGAGGTAAGGGGTCCATTGCCCGGCGAGGATGATGTAGTCCTCCACATCGACAAGTGCCTTGCCGCCCTCTTCGTGGCACTTCTCGCAGAAGCGGTCGTGCAGCTCCTCGCCGTCGGCGACCAACGACTCATCGTAGGACTGGTCAACGGGCTGGAACGCCTGCTCCTTCAGGTATTCACCCATCTGGATGAGCTCGTCCTCGCTATACCCGCGGGCGATCCGCCCCATGATCGTCGAATAGGTATCCCCCTCCTGAAAGGCGATCATCATGTCGACGAAGACCAGCGGGTCCATGCCGGCGATGCTGGGCGAGGCTGGCCCGACGCTGTTGCCATGGGTGCCGTGGCAGCCTGCGCAAGTGTCGACGAGCATCTTGCCGGTCGCGATATCGGTTAGGTCTTCGGCACTGACGCCGTGCGACAGGCCGAGGGCGAGCGCCCCGCCTGCAAGTGCCGTGATTAGACGATGCTTGGCCATGCTTCCTCCTTTGGGAAATGTGCAAGGTGGGGTTTGGAGTCGATCTCCGTCCCGATATGCCGGGACTCGGCCCTTAGTCCTCGGGTCCCGGGCATCCAGTCGGGGCGCGCCGGAGGCTACGGCGGCCCCATGGATTCAATGGCCTCCAGATTGCCGCTGCGGCGTGCTAGGTCGGCGGCCGAGAGGCCCTCATTGTCCTGCAGTGTCGGGTCCGCGCCGTGCTCGAGGAGCGCGTTGACGATCTCGACATGACCCTGGCTTGCGGCCCACATCAGCGCTGTGTCGCCGAGCTCATCCCGTGCATCGACCTTTGCGCCGAGTGCGAGCAGGGTCTCAACGACCTGCTTCTGGCCCTGGTCGGCGGCAATGATCAGCGCTGTCGCGCCTTCCTCATCGCGGCCATCGATGTCAGCGCCGTGCTTTGCCAGCAGTTCGACCACCTCGGCGTGCCCCTTCGCTGCAGCCTGCATCAGCGCCGTGCGTCCATGCTTGTCAGCCGCCTTGGGGTCGGCACCACGGTAGAGGAGCTGCTCGACGATCTCGGTCAGGCCATAGCGGGCACTGATCATCAGGGCATCCCAGCCGGCGCGGGTGCGGTCATGGACGTGCGCGCCGCGCTCGATGAGCATCGCAGTAATGCCGTAGTGGCCATTCTCAGCGGCGAAGGTCAGCGCTGTGCAGCCGGCAACGGTGCGGGCATTGACATCGGCCCCGCGTGCGAGCAGCGCTGAAACCGTGTCGAGATTGCCGCCTTCCACTGCCGTCATCAGCGCCGTCTTGCCGAATTCACTGGCCGAGTTGATGTTTGCGCCTTGGTCGAGCAGCGCGTCGACGGTCTCGGTGTCACCAATCATCGCAGCGAGTCGCATCTCGCGGTCGAGCTCGGCGTCGCCGGCCATCACCGCTGCAGCGGTCGTCATCATCGCAGCGAACAAGGCCCGGCGAATCTTCGGGATGGTCACCATCTCGGTCGTCCTCCGCTGTCGATCCGCGTCAGGCTGGATGGATGCCAGGGGACGCGGTACCTGGTGGCGATCCGTCGAGACCGAGGACTTGGACTCACTCATCGTCCGGCTCATAGGGCTCATAGTGAACGAGACCCTTGTGGCAGTCGATGCAGGTCTTGCCCCGCTCCTCGGCACTGGCGTGACGGCTGCGCGCGGAGCGGCCTTGCTCGGAGAGGTCCATGTTCGAGAATTCATGGCAGCTGCGACATTCCCTTGAATCGTTGCGCTCCATCCGCGCCCAGACCCGTGAGGCCATGTCCCAGCGGTGCGCTTCGAACTTCTCGGGCGTGTCGATCGTGCCGGCGATCTCGTGGTAGACGTCCTTCATCGCGACGACCTTGGCGATCATCTTTGGGATGAAGGGTTTGGGTACATGACAGTCCGCGCAGGTGGCCTGGACGCCGGACTGGTTCTTGTAGTGCAGGCTCTCCTTGTACTCTTCATACGGGATCTGAAGCGAGTGGCAGGAGACGCAGAAATCCATCTCATTGGTGTAAGCGAGGCCCGTGGAAAAGAGCCCGGCGAACAGGATTCCTGCGATAAAGATGACGCTGACGAGCACGACTCCCAAGCGGCGACCGCGCTTTGGGGTTCTCGCCGCGCCTTGCCCATTCGGGGTCGGCATTGGCACCCTCTCGGCTTATGGTAATCATGGGTTCCGAGCATCGGCCGCGACTCGTGTCGACCCAGCTGTGCTCGTTCCCCTCGGGACGGGCCTGAGTCCAGACCCGTTCCGCTTATCGGTTGTTTTTCACGCCGCCGATACTACGGGATCGCAATGACAATTGCCAAGTCGGTGCAGTGTTACTTGACGGTTGCGCTAGGGTATCGCTGCCGGATGACGCGGCCCCGGCCGGGCGCGGTTGAAGGGGGCGTCTGTTCGGGGGGCTCAGCCTTGATCGCTCCGCTGCGATGTCCCGTTCCAGAGCCGCAGCGCGTTGCGCAGTCCGGCACGCTCGAACTGCGCGCGCGAGATCCCTTGCCGGCGGATCGCGTCGAGCAGGCGGTCGATCTGCCTTTCGGCGGTGAGCCAGTCGTCGGTGGCACCATCTGGCGTGAAGCCGCGCTGCTCGGCGAGGAAGTAGGCAGCGACTGCGATCATCTCGCTGCGCTCCTCGGGGCTCACGATCATCGGGACATGATCTTCTCTGGGAGCAATCATCGGTTCTGTTCAAGGGAGCCCAAAACGACACCGGGATGGATAGCGAACCGATTATGCCAGCCTGGGGTGGCAGATCGGCGTGTCGCGGATGATGCGAATCAACCGGACGCGGTAACATGGAAGGCTGTGGCAGCACCATGCCCTATTGCCTGAGGAGAGGACCGTTCAGATGACCGATGAGAAGCCGTCGCTGTTTGAGCGATTGCAGCCCCTGATGCAACGATTGCAGCCCCTGATGCAGGAGGCCAAGCGCCTTTCCATCCGAGGCTTGAAACTCGCGCGCCACTGGCTGGGGATCGCTGCGCGCGAGACCTGGATCGTACTGAAGAGGCTGCCGATCGCGTCGTACAGCTTCTTTTGGGCGATGGTGAGCCCTGAGTACGCGCAGCGCCTAACGGACCTCTATATCGACGGCGCATCGACCCTGACCAATAAGGCGTCGCGGCAACGGGCGGTGGAGGCCCCTCGGCCACCGCAGGCGGTGCTGCAGGAATCGGGGCCGGATTCGGCGTTGGTGCTGCTGTCGTTGCTGCAGAAGGAGGGCCGCTTCCTAGACTTCCTTCAGGAAGAGGTCTCAGGGTATTCGGACCATGAGGTCGGCGCTGCGGCGCGGGTCGTGCACGACGGCTGCCGCCGTGTCCTCGATGATCATCTCAGCATTGCGCCGGTGCGTGATGAGGCGGAGGGGAGTCAGGTGACGCTGCAGAAGGGCTTCGATCCCTCGGCCGAGCGCCCAACCGGTCATGTCATCGGCGAGCCTCCGTTCACCGGATCGCTCGTGCATCGGGGCTGGCGTGCGCTGGACGTCCGCCTGCCCCAGGTCGCGAGCAGTCGCGACGTTCGGATTCTCGCACCAGCGGAGGTAGAGCTGTGAGCGCTGCGCGTTATGCCATCGGGATCGATCTGGGGACCACCCATTCGGCCTTGTCCTATGTCGAGATCGCAAAATGCGAAGGCGAGGAGGTCGACCAACGCATCCTGGCGATCCCGCAGCTGACCGCCGCAGGCTCGGTCGAGGAGCGGCCGCTGCTGCCGTCGTTCATCTACCTGCCGCACCCGGATGAGCACACACCGGGCGATCTAACCCTGCCTTGGGGCGGTGATCCGAACCGGGTCATCGGCGAACATGCGCGGCGTCAGGGCGTGACCACGCCGATCCGCCTGGTCGCCAGCGCCAAGAGCTGGCTCTGCCATCCGGATGTGGATCGCAAGGCCGCGATCCTTCCGCCCGAGGTGCCGAGCGACGTCCAGCAGCTCTCGCCATTCGAGGCCAGTGTGCTCTATCTGAGTCACCTGCGCGAGGCCTGGAACGGTGCCCATCCCTATGATCCGCTCGACGGGCAGGATGTCACCGTCACGGTGCCGGCCTCATTCGATCCGGCCGCGCGCGAACTGACGGCCGAGGCCGCGAAGGCGGTCGGCATCGACAACCTGGTGCTTCTGGAGGAGCCGCAGGCGGCGCTCTACAGTTGGGTCAACGACAGCGTCGGACGCTGGCGCCATGATGTGAAGGTGGGCGACATCATCCTGGTGGTCGATGTCGGCGGCGGCACCAGTGACTTCTCGCTGATCGCGGTGACCGAGCAGGACGGCGCGCTGGAGCTGACTCGGGTTGCGGTCGGCGAGCACATCCTGCTCGGCGGCGACAACATGGACCTGACCCTGGCCCATGTCGTCAAGCAGAAGCTCAAGAAGAACGGTGTCGAGCTCGACCGCTGGCAGCTGCAGGCGCTCACCCACGGCTGCCGCCAGGCCAAGGAGGCGCTTCTGGCCGATGCCGAGCGCGAGGCCTATCCGATCGTGGTCCCGAGCCGCGGCGCCAAGCTGATCGGTGGCTCGATCCGCACCGAGCTCACCCGCGATGAGGTGACCGATACCCTTATCGAGGGCTTCTTCCCCGAGGTCTCGGTCGACGAGCGCCCGGCCCAGCGCGCCCGCGGCGCCCTGACCAAGGTGGGGCTGCCCTTCGCGCAGGACCCAGCCGTGACCCGCCATCTGGCGGCCTTCCTCGGCAAGCAGGCTGGTGCGACCGAGGATCTCGAGGGCTTTGTCGAGCATGCGCACTGGGCGAGCTTCCTGCACCCGACCGCGGTGCTGTTCAACGGCGGCGTCTTCAATGCCGAGGTGCTGCGCGACCGGGTGCTGCACGTGCTGAACCAATGGCTCGCGGCCGAGGACGCGCCGGCGGCGCGGTTGCTTGAGGCACATGACATGGACCTGGCCGTCGCGCGGGGTGCGGCGTTCTATTCGTATGCCCGCAATCACGGCGGTGTGCGCATCCGCGGCGGCACCTCGCACTCCTACTATGTCGGCATCGAGCGCAGCATGCCCGCGATCCCGGGCATGGAGCCGGAGCTGCATGCCCTCTGCGTCGTTCCATTCGGGCTCGAGGAGGGCAGCGAGCCGGTGATGCCGCCGCAGGAGTTCGGGCTCGTGGTCGGCGAGCCGGTACGCTTCCGTTTCTTCGGCTCCAGCGTTCGGCGCGAGGATCAGGTCGGCGATCTGCTCGAGGAATGGTCCGAGGACGAGCTCGAGGAGCTCGAAGAGATCCAGACCAGCCTGCCGGCGGACAAGCTCAAGCGTAGCGAGGTCGTCCCGGTGCGCCTGCAGGCGGCGGTGTCGGAGGTCGGCACCTTGGAGCTGACCGCGATCCCGACCCAGGGCAAGGCGGTCGGGGAGACCAGCGATTGGAAGGTGTCGTTCAATACGCGCGGCGGCAGTAACGCCGACGCCGAGTGAGGCGATTGCCTCAGCACGCCCAAGGCCCGCGAGTTGCGTCTCAGCAGACGGCGTAGGCGCTTGTCTGTCAATAACTTGAACACGATTTGCCAGCCGGTCGGGTCGTTTTGCTCGCTCGCGAGCGATGCCTGATTCAGTTTCTTCGCGGACAACCCCTAAGGAGTTTTGATGACGCTATCCGTCGGTTTCATTGGTCTCGGTATCATGGGGCGGCCGATGGCACTCAATCTGCGGCGGGCCGGTCATGCGTTGGCGGTCTGGGCGCGGCGTCCGGAGGCGACGGCGGCATTGACCGAGGCCGGGGCCGAGGTCTGCGCCTCGCCGGCCGCGGTGGCCGCCCGCAGCGAGGTCTGCTTCACGATGGTCGCGGATACCGAGGACGTCGAGCAGGTGCTCCTCGGCACTGGGGACTCGGGGATGGAGCCGGTCATCGCCGGTGCCCAGCCGGGCAGTGTCGTGGTCGACATGAGCACGATCGCGCCGTCGGCCGCAAGGCGCATCGCCGAGCGCCTCGCCTCCGCCGGGATCGAGATGCTCGATGCGCCGGTCTCGGGCGGCGAGCAGGGCGCGATCGACGGCACCCTGTCGATCATGGTCGGCGGTCCGGCTTCGACCTTCGCGCGGGTGCAGCCGCTGTTCGAGCGGATGGGCCGCCACATCGTCCATGTCGGCGACCAGGGCGCCGGCCAGGTCTGCAAGGCCTGCAATCAGGTGCTCGTCGGCCACACCATCGCCGGGGTCGCCGAGGCGTTGCTCTTGGCCGAGGCCTCGGGGGTGGACGGGGCCAAGGTGCGTGAGGCGCTGCTCGGCGGTTTTGCCAACAGCCGCATCCTCGAGGTCCATGGAAAACGGATGCTGGACGGCGATTTCGCCCCCGGCTTCAAGGCCAGGCTGCATCAGAAGGACCTGCGCATCGTGCTCGAGGCGGCCAACGAGCTCGGCCTGGCGCTGCCGGGAGCGGCGCAGGTGCAGCAGGGGCTGAACGCGCTGGTCGGCCAGGGCGATGGCGAGCTCGATTCGGCCGCCCTGTATCAGGTGCTGAAGCGGCTGAACGGCGGCGACTCGACACATCCCGACCGTGATCCCTGATCGTTTTACTGGTGGTCTACACTTCATTGGGTAAGAGGGGAAATGCGGTAACGGGACATGACGCAACGACAATCCAGTGATGACGCCGAGCGTGTCGATGCGGCCTTCAATCGGGTGCTGAAGGCGGAGGCCGAGGCGCAGCGCGCGTTGGAGGATTGTCGCAAGCGGGCCGCCGAGCAGATTGCAGCGGCGGAACAGGAGGCGCGGGCGATCCAGAGTCGGGCGGAACGGCGTATCGCAGCGGCCCATCGGATCGCCGATCAGGGGATCGAACGCGCGCTCGATTCGCTGGCGCAGCATGCGAGCGCGCGCCCTGAGCCGGACATGCCGCCGCGCGCCCGGATCGATGCGCTCGTCGCAGCGCTCGCCGCCGAGCTCACGGACGGGGACCCGGACGGGAACCTGGACGCTCACCCGGATGGGAACTGGGGCGAGTAGCGCGATGAGACTCGCCTCCCGGCAGCGGCGGTTCGCATTCGCGCAGGCGCGTATCCAGGCTCGCTATGGCGAGCTACCGGATGCGGCCGACTGGCGCCGGCTCGCCGGTACGCGCGGGTTCGGTGCTTGGCTCGAGGAGGCGCGCAACGGCCCGTTCCGGGACTGGATCAAGGGGCTTTCAGCCGCGAGCCGGGCGCAGGAGATCGAAGCGGTGCTGCGCAATCGGCTGCTCTTGGAGATCGAGGCGGTCGCCGACTTCGTGCCCGCTCCCTGGGCAGATGCGGTGCGCTGGACCGGATGGCTGCCGTTGCTGGGATTGCTGGAGCACCTGCGTGCTGGCTGTCCCGCGCCAGCCTGGGCCTTGACGCTTGCGCCGATGCAGTCGCTGCTCGATGACGCGGGCACGCTGCTGCCCGATCGGGTCCAGCGCTCGGAGCTCGCTCCGCTGTTGGAGACCGATGCAGAGGGCTCGTTGGGCCAGCACTGGATCGCCACCTGGCGGCAACGCTGGCCAGCGACGACTGCGGCGGTACGCGCCGACCGAGCCGCGGTCGAGCAGCGTGTCCAGGGCCATCTGAGCCGCTTTCGTCACAGCACGACGGAGGCGGCCTGGAACGCCCGGCAGCAACTGCGCGAGCAGCTGCGGCTCGACTTTCACGGCCTTGGTCTGTCTCCGGTGGCGCCGTTCGTCTACCTCCTGTTGTTGGCGCTCGACCTGGAACGGGTCCGCGGCGCCTTGCTTGACCGGGCGCTCTTCGTCGAGCCTGCTTCTGCGCCTACTGCGCCTACTGCGCCTACTGCGCCTACTGCCCCTGCTGCGCTGGAGGCGGCCTGATGCTGCGGCCGGTCGCCACGCGCTGGTTCGAGGTGCTGTGTCCGCGCCGCGAGGCGGTGCGGACGCTCGCCGAGCTGGCACGGACCGGCGCGGTCGAGCTGGAGCTGCGGCGGCCGGAGGCGGGCGAGCGGCTGCTGGCGGAGATCACCTCTGGCCTGGATCGCTACCAGGGCCTGGCGCGACGCTATCAGCGCTATTGGCAGCGCGGCCGGCTGCGTCACGGCCCCTTGCTGGAGGCCCCGGCGCAGGTGATGGAACGGGCGCTGGCACGCATCGCGGCCTGGCGTCGCGAGGCCGATCCGCTGATCGATCAGCTCCAAGCCAGTGAAGAGGAGCTGACCGGTCTGCGCTGGCTCGCGCAGATCATCGAGCAGTTGCGCACCAGCACCCTCGACTTTGCGGGCTTGACCGCGGCCGGGCCGTTCCTCGGCAGCTTCTGCACGATCCTGCCGAAGCACACCCGGCTCGATCTGCCGCTGCCGATGTTGGCGCGCAGCGTGCCCTGGCATCAGGAGGATTGCTGGGTCCTGCTCGGGCCTCGACGGCGTCTCGAGGGCGCGATGGCACAGGTCAAGGCGCAGCATGGGCGCATCCTGATCCGCCCGGATTGGCTCAAGGGCGATGCAGCGACCGCATTGACCCTGATCCAAGCCCGTCGCGCCGAGCTCTCGGAGCGCATCGTCGAGCATGATGCAGCGCTCGATACGCTGTTCGACGCGTATGCGCTGGGCGACTGCCTCGGCGACCTGCTGTGGCTGGACTGGTTCAGCCGCCAGGTCGGTGGGCTCGAGCCCGCCAGTGCAAACCTCTCCTGGATCACCGGCTGGACCGACGATCTCGACGGGCAGCGGATCAGCGCGGCCCTGGATCAGGCCGGAACCCGGGCGCTGCTGCGTCTCACGCGGCCGCCGCCGGGTGCAAGGCCGCCGCAGATCCTGCGCAATCCGGGCTGGCTGCAACCGTTCGAGCTGTTCGCCCGGGCACTCGGCGTGCCGGGTGCGGACGAGGCCGATCCGACGCCGCTCTTGGCGCTGGTGGTGCCGCTGCTGTTCGGCTACATGTTCGGCGATGTCGGCCAGGGACTGGTGCTGATGGGCCTCGGGCTCTGGCTGATGCGCCGCCACCTGCTCGCGCGCCTGCTCGTGCTCTGCGGCGCCTCGGCGACCGTCTTCGGCCTGTTGTTCGGCAGCCTGTTCGGCATCGAGGGGCTGATCCCGGCGCTCTGGCTGCATCCGCTCGCGCATCCGCTGACCGTGCTCCTGGTGCCGCTGGTGTTCGCGGTGGGGCTGTTGTCGGTCGGTCAGCTGCTCGCCGGCTTCGGGGCGCTGCAGGCGGGGCGCCTGGGCCAGTGGCTCGCGGTCGATGCCGGCCTGCTGCTGCTCTATCTGGGCCTGGCCGGGATGCTCGCCTGGCCGGAGGCGGGGCTGGGCTGGATCGCGCTGCTCGGGCTGGGCTGGTACCTCGGCGGTGCCTATTGGCTGGCCCAGCGGCTGCTCGGGGCGCTGGCGGCGGTCGGGCATCTGGCCGAGAGCGCGCTGCAACTGCTCACCAATACCCTGTCGTTCGCGCGCGTCGGCGCCTTCGCGCTGGCCCACGCGGCCTTGTCGGTGGCCGTGGTCACCATGGCCGAGGCCGCGCCCGGCTGGGCCGCGCTGCTGATCCTGCTGCTCGGCAACCTGGTCATCGTTTTGCTCGAAGGGCTGGTGGTCTCGATCCAGACCACGCGGCTGGTGCTGTTCGAGTTCTTCAATCGCTTTCTTCAGGGCACGGGGCGCGTCTTCCGGCCGCTGCCGGCGCCGCCAGCCCTGGTATCCGGAGGTGCCTCATGAACAAGTCCGTTCTCGTCGCGGCAAGCCTTTTCGTCAGCGCCCTGCTGGTGGCCGGGCTGGCAAGTGTGATCCTCTGGCAGCCGCACGCCTTCGCCGAGACCGAGATGGTCGCGGTCACCGAGCGCATCATCGATCCCAGTGTGCAGAAATGGGGCTTCTTTGCAGCGGCGCTCGCGACTACGATCGGCGCCTTGGGCGCGGCCTATGCGGTGGCGACGGTCGGCGCCGCATCGGTCGGGGCCTTGGCCGAGAAGCCGGAGATCTTCGGCCGGGTCGTGATCCTGGTCGGTCTGGCCGAGGGGGTGGCCATCTACGGCCTCATCATCTCGGTGCTGATCCTGAACAAACTCTGAGCCGGACGCATGGCGAGCCACTGCGTCTTCATCGGCGACGCGATCGGCGCCGCGGCCTGGCGGCTGGCCGGCGCGGACTGCCGCACGCCGGCGCTGAATGCGGTTCCGGCCCTGCTGCGGAGGTTGCAGCATGCGCCGCGACCGGACCTGATCCTGATCAGCGCCGACTATGCGGCGGCCGTGCCGACCGCGCAGCTCGATGCGCTGCTCGCCGCCCAGGCGCCGCGCTGTCTGGTGATCGCCGATGTGAGGGGCCAGCGTGAGCCGGCCGATCAGACCGCGGCCCTGAAGCGGCAGCTGGGGCTGGCGGAATGAACCTCGACGCGCGCGAGCGGGCGTTGCTGAAGCTGGTGCAGGACGAGCGCGAGCGGGCCTGCCGCGCGCTCCTGAGCGAGGCCTCCCAACGGGCGCAGGCAATCCGGCAGACGGCCTATCGACGCGAGCGCGCCGCGCTGCATCAGCGCATCGTCGCCGAGCGCGCCCGGGCCGAGGAGCTGGTGCGCGCGGCCGCCGCGCAGCGGGCAACGGCCGAGCGCCGGCTCGCCGAGCAGACCGATGCCCAACTGCTGGCCGCAGCCTGGCCGCAGCTGCGCGCGCAGTTGCAGGAACGCTGGGCGCAGGCGCCGACCCGCCGGCTCTGGGTGCAGCGTGCATTGGAGCAGGCGCGCCATCGGCTGCCGCCGCGCGCCTGGAGCATCCGCTATGCCGCGGGCTGGACCGGAGACGAGCAGGAAGCCGCCCTGTCCGCGCTCGACCCGACCTCGCTGCGTGAGCCCGCGCCGAGACCCGATCCGGCGCTGAGACCGGAGCCGGATCGGCGCCTTGATGAGGGGCTCACCGCCGGACTGGTGGTGACCGCCGACCAGGCGGTGCTGGATATGAGTCTGGAGGGACTGCTCCGGGATCGGGCCTGGATCGAGGCCCGGCTGTTGGCGCTGGCCAAGCATAAGAGCACGAGGTCGCCGCGATGAGCGCGCGCGCGATCGCGACCTGGCTCAGCGGCCCGGTGCTGCGCGCCGCGCCCGAGGGCGCCTTCGTGCTGCGCGAGGCGGTGCTCGTCGGGGAGCAGCGCCTGTTGGGCGAGGTCATCCGGGTCGCGCGCGACGAGATCACGATCCAGGTCTACGAAGACACCTCGGGGCTAAGGCTGGGTGAGGTGGTGCAGGGGACCGAACGGCTGCTCTCGGTGCGCCTGGGCCCCGGTATCCTCGGTGGGATCTTCGACGGCCTGCTGCGGCCGATCGCGTTCGACCCGAATGATCCCGAGACCGCCTGGGTCCAGCCGGGACTGCATCAGCGGGCGCCGGGCCGATTCCATTTTCGGCCCTCGGTCGCGGTCGGCGACAGGCTCGCGCCCGGCGCCGTCCTCGGTGAGGTCGCACCGGAGGCTGAGCCAGGCCCCGAGCGAGACCTTGCCGAGCGGGGCCCTGCCGGGTCCGGCCCTGCCGACGAGGCAGAGGCCGCGCCCAGGCTGCGGCAACGGTGCCTCTTGCCGCCGGACGCCCAGCCCGGCGAGCTGATCGCACTCGCCGCGGCCGGCGATGTCCTCGAGGATGCCCCGATCGGGCGGATGCGGGCCGCCGACGGCAGTGAGTATGCGATCAGGCTCGCGCATCCCTGGCCGGTGCGCCTGCCGCGCCCGGTCGCGAAGCGGCTGCCGGCCGACGAGCCGATGCTGACCGGTCAGCGCATCCTCGATTGCCTGTTCCCGATCGCCCGCGGCGGCACGGCGTCGATCCCGGGCGGCTTCGGCACCGGCAAGACGGTGCTGCTCGAGACCATCGCCAAGTGGTGCGATGCCGATGTGATCGTCTACGTCGGCTGCGGTGAGCGCGGCAACGAGCTGGCCGGGCTGCTGGCCGAGTTCTTGGAGCTGGAGGACCCGCGCAGCGGCCGGCCGTTGCTGGAGCGTACGGTGGTGATCGCCAACACCTCGAACATGCCGGTCGCGGCGCGCGAGGCGAGTATCTACACCGGCATCACGGTCGCCGAGTACTTCCGCGACCAGGGCCTGGACGTGGCGCTGATGGCGGACTCGACCAGCCGCTGGGCCGAGGCCTTGCGCGAGGTCTCCGGGCGGCTTGGTGAGCTCCCGGGCGAGGGCGGCTATCCGGCCTATCTGTCGAGCCGCCTGGCCGATTTCTATGAGCGGGCGGCGCGGGTCGAGACCCTGGCCGGCGCGCAGGGCTCGGTCAGCGTGATGGGGGCGGTGAGCCCGCCCTCGGGCGACTTCTCGGAGCCGGTGACCAACCACACCCGCCGCTATGTCGGCGGTCTTTGGGCGCTCGATGTGCGCCGGGCGCAGTCGCGCTTCTATCCGGCGATCGATCCGCTGAGCTCCTACAGCAACAGCGTCCAGGACCTGGCCCGCTGGTGGCATCGCGAGGGCTGCACCCGCTGGGAGGCCTTGCGGCGGCGGTTCCTGACCCTGTTGGAGGCGGAGGCGCGCCTCGAACGGATGGCCCGCATCATCGGCCGCGACGCGATGCCGGCGCCGCAGCGGGTCACGCTGCTCGCTGCGCAACTGGTCAACGAGGCCTTCCTGCGCCAGTCCGCGTTCTCGGCGATCGACCGCTTCGCCTCACCGCAGCGCCAAGCGGTGATGATGCGTCTGATCGGGCGCTTCATCGAGGAGGCCGAGGGGCTCCTCGAGCGCGGTGTCGCGCCCGAGCACTTGGCGGGCGCGCCGGTGTTCCGCGCCTTGATCCGGATGGGCGAGGAGATCGGCGAGGGCGACTGGGAGCGCTTCTCGGCGCTGGATCGGGAACTGACGGCGACCGCGCATCGGCTCGTCGAGGAGGTCGAAGCCGTGCAGGCCGAGCAGAGCGAGCAGACCGAGGGGGATGCGAATGCCGGACAGGGCGCGGCCTGAGGTGGCGCGCGGGCGACGGCGCTGGGCGCAGGAGAAACGGCGATGTATGCGCGGCTGAGCGGCGAGGATATCGCAACCCGGATCGACGGCCCGCTGCTGTTCCTGCAGCGCAGCGTCGATGTCGGGCTCAACGAGGCGGTCGAGGTCGAGGATCGAACCGGGCGGGTGCGGCTCGGGCGCATCGCCGCGCTGGATCAGGACTCGGTGACCGTCGAGATGCTGGACGCGACCGCGGGCCTTGGCATTGCTGGCGCGCGGGTGCGCTTCTTCGGCGAGCCGCTGCGCTTCCATGTCGGGCCGGGCCTGCTCGGGCGCGTCTTCAACGGTGTCGGCCGGCCGCTCGACGGCGGGCCGCCGGTCGCGGCGCAGCAGGCGTTTCGGGTCGATGGCCTGCCGCTCAAGCCCTCCGCCCGGCAGGCCCCGAGCGAGTTCCTGGAGACCGGCGTCACGGTCATCGATCTGATGAATTCGCTCGTACGCGGCCAGAAGCTGCCGCTATTCGCCGGCGGCGGCCTCCCGCATGACCGGATCGCTGTCGATATCGCCTGCAATGCGCGCCTGCCGGGCGCCCAGCGCGAGCGACGCGGCGCCGAGTATCGCGCATCGCAGGAGGGTGAACACGGGTCCGGGCAGGCGGGTAGACATCGGGCCCGCCATGGGGCCGGGCAGCGGCGAGGACATGGGGCGAGCAATGGCGTTGGGGAGGGGGCCGGCGCTGAGCAGGGGCCCGGCGCCGAGACCGGGTATCGAGCCGCACAGGGGGCGGCGCATGGCGCAGGGCACGGGACCGAACGGGGCGACGACGAGTTCGCGATCGTCTTCGCCGGCATCGGCATCCCGCACGGCAGCGCCGAGTTCTTCCGCAGCCGCCTGGAGCAGAGCGGGGCGCTGGCGCGCACGGTGCTGTTCCTGAATCTGGCCTCGGACCCGAGCGCTCAGCGCCTGCTGACGCCGCGCTTCGCGCTGACCGCCGCCGAATATCTGGCGTTCACGGAAGGCAAGCATGTGCTGGTGATCCTGACCGATCTCACCAACTACTGCGAGGCGTTGCGCGAGGTCTCGGCGAGCCGCGGCGAGGTGCCCAGCCGCAAGGGCTATCCCGGCTACATGTACTCGGACCTGGCGACCCTCTACGAGCGCGCCGGGCGCATCCGCGGGCGGCCGGGCTCGGTGACGCAGCTGCCGATCCTGACCATGCCCAACGACGATATCACGCACCCGATCCCGGACCTGACCGGCTACATCACCGAGGGTCAGCTGGTGCTCGATCGCGCTTTGCACCGCCGCGACCTCTATCCGCCGATCAAGGTCCTGCCGAGCCTGTCGCGGCTGATGAAGGACGGCACCGGCGCCGGCCTGACCGACCCCGATCATCCGGCCCTGGCCGCCCAGCTCTATGCCGCCTATGCCCAGGCGCAGCAGACCCGGATGCTCGCGAGCGTGGTCGGTGAGGACGGGCTGACCGAGCAGGATCGGCGTTACCTCGCCTTCGGCGAGCGCTTCGAGACCGAGGTCGTCGCTCAGACCGGCCGCCGCACC
Source organism: Halochromatium glycolicum (assembly GCF_016584085.1). Classification (GTDB taxonomy): domain Bacteria; phylum Pseudomonadota; class Gammaproteobacteria; order Chromatiales; family Chromatiaceae; genus Lamprobacter; species Lamprobacter glycolicus. The sequence continues at coordinate 31,938 of NZ_NRSJ01000016.1, forward strand.
CTGGCGCAGAGCATGGAGGCCGGCTGGCGGGCGCTGCGCGGCCTGCCGCAGCATGCGCTGACCCGTCTCTCCAACCAGCAGATCGAGATCCATCTCGCGGTGGCTGACGCCGCAGATAACGCTGACACGTCCGATGATGCTGACACGTCCGATAATGCTGAGGCAGCGGCTGTCAATGCGGCCCAAGACGTCGATCAGGGCTCGGATGCGGACTCCGACGCGGGCACCGATGCGGATTCCAACGCCGGCTCGGATGCGACCTCTGGCGCGGGCTCGGATTTGGGCTCCAAAGTCGGTTCCGGTGTGGGCTTGGAGGCGGGCCCGAAACGAGGCGCGACGGCGAAGCCGTCCGCCTGAGGGCATGGTCATGAACGATCGCGAGCTGGTGCCGACCCAGAGCGCCTTCTTGGAGCTGAAGGCCGAACGCGCCGGAATGCAGGAAGGCTATCGCTTCCTCGACGAGAAGCGGCTGATCCTCGCGGCCGAGATCCTGGCCAACCTCAAGACCTACGAAGCCCTGTTGCGGGACTGGCGGGCGCTCGAGCAGCGGGCGCGCGCGTCATTCCGCGCGGCGATCGGCCGCCACGGGCTGGAAGGCCTGACGGTCTATCCGCCACTCCAGGCCGATTGCCGGTTACATTGCGCGAGCCGCTCGGTGCTCGGCGTGCGGATCGAGGAGCCGCACGAGACGAAGAGGGAAGGGTCGAGCAGGGCGGAGCCAGAACCGAGCGGGCCAGAACTGAGCAGGCCAGAATCGAGCAGGCCAGAACCGAGCAGAGCAGGGTCGAATAAGGCAGGGCCGAATGGGGCGCAGCCCCAAACGGCTTTCGATGAGGCCGACGAAGAATCAGCGGAATCGATTGCGGCGGGCGATGCGCCGACCGGAAAAACCGATCCGGCCCCGGCCGTCTTCAGCAGTGTCTTCCAGAGCCCGGAGGCCGATGCCTGCCGAGCGGTCTTCGCCGAGCTGATGCCGATCGCGACCCGTCTCGCGGTCCTGACCGGGAACCTGGAGCGGCTGCGCGGCGAGTATCTGCGCACCGCCCGCCGCGCGCGAGCGCTCGAGAACCTGCTGCTGCCGGAGCTCGATGCGCAGCTAAGCCTGATCGAGAATGCACTGGAAGAGCAGGAACGCGAGGAAGCGGTGCGCGTTCGCTGCATCGGTCGGCCTTAAACCTAGTGCAAGACAGTGGAAATCCCGAGACCGATTGTTGCTGCCCGCACTGGTCATGAGGTAGGAGCCCGCTGGTCGTGAGGTAGGTGCCTGCTGGTCGTGAGGTAGGAGCCCGCTTGCGGGCGATCTTCGCCGCTGCGCGCGCGGCGTGGTCGCCTGCAAGCGCCCACAGCGCTGCGAGCTGAGGCGATTTCTGTCAAAGCTTATACCGCCTTGCTGGTCTTTTCGCTCGCCTTCTTCGTCGCGCCGCCGGTCACATAGCCCGGCTATGCTCCCGGCGACGCTCCTCGAAGGCAAACGAAAATCCTGTGACCGCTTCGCAAAGCATGCAGGCCTTTGCAGCGATTGCGACTCTGGCGCTCACCGAAACGCGCCTACAGGTGACGGCAGCCCGACTGCGGTTTCTTGGTTGAACAATCGAACCGATGGACAAGCTCTGGAAGCAGATCACCCCCTCCGACTACGCCTGGGAACACGAGGCCCTGGACTTCCTGCGGCACAAGCTGCCGGACCATGAGCCCTACCGGGTCTGGGCCAACTTCGAGTTCATCGCCCAGGACGGCTCGATCAACGAGGTCGACGCCCTGGTCGTGACCCCCAAGGGCGTCCACCTGGTCGAGATCAAGTCCCATCCCGGCGCGATCAGCGGCGATGCCGGCAGCTGGGTCTGGAGCTTCGAAGGCCGCCGCCGCGTCTTCGACAACCCGCGCCTGCTCGCCGAGCGCAAGGCGAAGAAGCTGGCGTCGCTGCTCAGGAGCCAACGCGCGGCCCTGGCCAAGCGCGGTCAGGCGCGCATCCCGTTCATCACCGCGCTGGTGTTCCTGTCCGCGCCCGAGGTCGTCAACCGGCTCCAAGGGCCGGCCCGGCTGCAGGTCTGTACGCGCAAGAACCTGATCGACACCCTGACCCGGCTCGCTGGCAACGGCCGCGACCGGACCGTCGATCGCCCCACCTCCAAGCTCGTCGCCCGCGCGCTCGAGGAGGCCGGCATCAAGGAATCGCTGCGGGCGCGGCGGGTCGGGCTCTACGAGCTCGGCGAGCTGCTCGACGAGGCCGACCACTTCCAGGATTGGCTCGCGACCCATTCGGAGACCGGGCTGCAGCGCCGCATCCGCATCTATCTGACCCGCGGCAAGCCCGAGGCCGAGGCGCAGACCCTGCACAAGGCGGCGCGACTGGAGTTCCGGCTGCTCGAGGGACTGGAGCATCCCGGCATCCTGCGCGCCCGCGAGTACCAACAGCACGACCAGGGGCCGGCCCTCGTCTACGAGCACGACCCGGCCGCCGAGCGGCTCGATCATCATCTGCTTGGACTCGGGCTCGGACTCGACCGCGAGCGGCGGCTGGAGCCCCTCGCGGCCCTGACCCTGATGCGCCGTCTCGCCGAGGCGGTGCAGTACGCCCACGCCCACCGGCTCTACCATCGCGCGCTGAGCCCGCAAAGCGTCTATGTCCGGCCCGAGCCCGACGGCAGTCTGAGCGCGAAGATCGGCAACTGGGCCACCGCACAGCGCGCGGCCGAGCGCGAGCGCGTCCAGCAGACGGCGCTCAGCCACCTGAGCCAGGTGCTCCAGGAAGAGGCGGGCCCCTATCTCGCGCTCGAGGCCCATTCATCGATGGCCGCGGCCAGCGCCGACACCGATGGCATCTATCTGGACGTCTTCTCGCTCGGCGCCATCGCCTATCTCTTGTTTACCGGCAAGCCGCCGGCCGGCAACGACCTGGAGCTCCAGGACAAGCTCAGCCGCGGCGCCGGACTGCAGGTCACCGATGTGCTCAACGGTGCCTCCCGACCGCTGCAGGACCTGGTCCAGTACGCCACCCATCCGGACCTCGGTGCCCGCATCGGCTCCGCCGCCGAATTCCTGGAGTTCCTCGACAAGGTCGAGGACGAGCTGACCCGGCCCGACAGCGAGCGGCGCGCGGACCCGGCCGGTGCTGGCCCCGGCGACACCTTCCCCGGCGGCATCGCGGTCAAGCGGCGTCTCGGCCGCGGTGCGAGCGCGGTCACCTTCGTGGTCACCCACCAGGGCGAGCAGCGCGTGCTCAAGCTCGCCGCCGATCCGGCGCACAACCCGAGCCTGCGCCAGGAGGGCGAGACCCTCGCCAAGCTCCGGCACCAGGCCGTGATCCCGCTGCACCAGTGCTGCGAGCTGCTCGGCCATCAGGCGTTGATCATCGACCACGCGGCCGAAGGCTCGCTGGAGCGCCGCCTGCGCCATGAGGGCGCCTTTCAGCTCGAGCTCCTGCAACGCCTCGGCGATGACCTGTTGGGCGCCCTCTGCCATCTCGAAGAGCGCGGCATCGCCCACCGCGACATCAAGCCCGGCAACCTCGGCCTGACCATGCAGGGCAATCGCCTGCACCTGGTGCTGTTCGACTTCTCGCTGTCCCAGGTCGGCGCCGACAACATCACCGCCGGCACCGCCGCCTACCTCGACCCCTTCATCCGCGATCCGGGCCGCCGGCGCTGGGATGACTACGCCGAGCGCTTCGCCGCCGCGCTGACCCTCTACGAGATGGCCACCGGCACGCTGCCGGCCTGGGCCGCGCAGGAGGGCATGCCGCCGCTCATCGACGGCGCGCTCGAGATCGATCCGGTTGTCTTCGATCCCGGCATCCGCGACGCCATGGCCGCGTTCTTCGCCAAGGCCCTGGCCCGGGATGTCAAGCACCGCTTCGGCAACGCCGAGGACATGCGCCTTGCCTGGAACCGGGTCTTCGTGCCCGCACAGTCGCAGACGAGCCGGCATCCCACGGCCGGGGAGATGCAGCCGTCTGCGCCCGAATGCCCGGTCGCCGAGGCGCAGCCCGACACCCAGATCGGCCTGCTGCCGCTGTCGACGCCGGCGCTGGACACGCTGAGCCGGCTCAATGTCAACAGCGTGCGCGAATTGCTCGCATTGCCCCGCAACGAGCTGGTGCGCATGACCGGCGTCGGCACCCAGACCCGCCGCGAGCTCTCGCAGCTGATCGCCCAGCTGCGCGACCGGCTCGGGCAGGGGCCCGCTGCGCCGCCGGCGGCGCCCGCCGAGGGCGATGGCGTCGACGCCGGCGCCGGCGGCCATCCGGCCAGCATCGATCAGCTCGTCAGGATGATCCTGCCTCAGTGGGCAAGTCAGCCGGGGTCAAATCAGCCGATGGCGGGTCAGCCGGGCCGGGCGGGCGATGTCGAGCGCCGCCGCTTCCTCGCCGCCTACCTGGGCCGGCTCGACAGCGAGCACCAGGGACCGGACCAGGACCTGCACTGGCCGACGCCGGTGACCCTCGCTGCCGCGCTCGGGCTCGACGCCGAGCGCGCCCGCGCGCTGCAATCCCGCGCCGTCGCCCTCTGGGCCAAGAACAAATCGATCACCGCGCTGCGCCATGAGCTCGCCGCGCTGCTCGACGAGCACGGCGGCGTCATGACCGCGCTCGAGCTGGCCGAAGCGGTGCTGCTGCGCCGCGGCTCGGTGCAGGGGTCGCCGCTGCGCGAGCGCTGGGCGCGGGCGGTGGTGCGCGCCGCGGTCGAGACCGAGCTGGCGCGCGCCGAGCCGCGCTGGATCATCCGCCGGGCCGGCCGCCGCATCCTGGTGGCCGACAACAGCGACCTGCGCGGTGAGGAGCGGGCCGACTATGCGCAGGCCCTCGGCGAGCTGGCCGACCAGTGCGCCGAGCCGGCGGCGGGTGGCGCGCCGCTGCTGTCCCCAGTGCGGACCCTGGAGATGATCCGCGCGGTGCCGGCCCCGCTCGCTGATGCGCGCGCCCTGGCCCGGTTCAGCAACCACCGGCTGCTGCGCCTCGCCGCGGCCGCCTCCCAACAGGCCGCGTTGTCCAGCCGCGCCGAGCTGTACCCGCGCGGCCTCGGCGCCGAGCGCGCCATCGAGCTGGCCCAGGGGGCGCTGCTCGGCGCCCGCGCCCTGAGCGTCGCCGAGGTGCACAATCGCGTCCACGGGCGCTACCCGGAGGCGCAGCCGCTGCCTGGTCGGCCGCAGCTCGACGCACTGATGCGCGGGCTCGATCTCGGGTTCGAGTGGAACAGCGGCTTCACCTTGCCCGACGGCAGCCGCGGCGCCTACTGCCTGCCGCGCGCCGGCCTCACCGCTGCCAGCAGCCTGTACGATTCGAGCCGCTTCGGCAGCGGACTGCCCGCCGCATCCGCCGGGCTGGAATCCGCCGCTGGGGACGCGGCGCTCGCCGCCGAGCAGCGCCAGCAGGCCTTCGACGACCGGGTGCGCACCGCCCTCGACGAGCACCGCTTCCTGGCGCTGAGTGTGCGCCCCGCCGACGCCCAGCGCGCGGCGCAACGGCTGCAGGCGCGCTTCGGCCTCGTCGCCATCAGCTTCGACGCGCTGCTCCTGCGCCAGCTGCGCCGGCTCTGCGACGGCATGGCCCGGCCGCCGGACTGGCAGGTCGTGCTCCGGGCCGATGCGGCCGCACCCGGCAGCATCGACTGGTCCCGCCTGCAGGGATTGGTGCAGCGCGTGCTGCCGGAGCTGACCGCCGCGCTCCTCGGCCCTGACGGCGCAGCCGGCGCGCCGGTGCTGCTCACCGACACCGGCCTCATCGGCCGCTACGGCCTGGTCGACAGCTGGCTCGCCGAGCTGCGCCGGCGCCTCGCCGAGGGCGAGGTCGGCCACGCGCTGCTGCTCTTGATCGCGAGCGACGGCACCGGCCCCGGCGCCCGCATCGAGGGCGTCAGCGTGCCGGACGGCCCCGGCCGCCGCGAGCACGCGGCCATCCCGAGCCAATGGCTGCAGGCGGCCGCCGATGGGCGCCGGTAGCGACGGCCGGGACATGCCATCCGGTGGTCCGAAGACTGAGAGGCAGATCCGGCGCCGACTTGACGAGCTCGGCGCGACAGGATGACATCGCGATAGGCCTGGCTTGATCCCTGGCACCAGCAAGAGCAAAAACAGTCCGCGCGACCTCACCGTCAACATGCTACGCACGATCCACATTGAAGGATTCAAGTCCATTGCATCCGAGGCGCTGGACTTAGGACGAGTCAATTGCTTTATCGGTGCCAACGGCGTCGGCAAGAGCAACGTTCTCGAGGCCATCGGTATCCTAGGTGCCGCGGCCGCTGGGCGCGTGGACGATGAATCACTGTTGCATCGAGGTGTCCGGGCGGGAACGCCGACGCTCTACAAGGCGGCGTTCACCGGGGCGCGTGTCCCACCGCATATCATGCTGAATGCCGAGAGCGAAGCGGGTGCCGGTTACCGGGTTGCCTTGCTGAATCCCCTCAATGATCCGCAGCCCGCTTGGTCCTTCAAAACAGAGAACCTCTACGCCGGTCAGTCGGGCAATCTTGTCACGCGCGGTGTCAAGTCGGTGAATCTTGAACCCACGGCCGGGCTTGCTGCGCTGCGATTGGTCGATATTCCAGCGGGCTCTCCTCCTGCAAAGCTGATGAGCGGTCTCAAGAATTATGCGATCTACTGCCCCAACACGCCGGTTCTGCGCGGCTTGGAGCCAGATTCGCAAGCCCGCGCCCCTGTCGGACTGTGCGGCGGGCGACTTGCCGAGGCCGTTCAGGAGCTGAAGCGCCAACTGGACAAGGACTCGTCGGACGATTCGCGCGCAGACGTTCAGGCGGGGCTTGATGAGAACCTGTTCGAGAGCGTCATCGAGCTGCTGGATTGGGTGGATGATCTCGACACCACCGATGCGCCCGGCGCACTCTTGTCGAGTTCGGTGCCGCGCGGCCGACTCGTGCTGAGATTCAGGGACCGATTCATGAGTCAGAGCAGGAACCAGCTGACCGCCTATGACGCCAGTGAAGGCGCCCTGTACGTTCTGTTTACTGCGGTCTTATGCCTGTCGGACGCCGCGCCGCAGATCTTGGCGATCGACAACCTCGACCAAGCGCTGAACCCAAGGCTCGCGACACGACTCACCGCTAGTCTTTCGCATTGGCTCGAACGCAGCAATCCACACCGGCAATTGCTCTTCACGGCCCATAATCCAGCGGTGCTCGACGGTCTCGACCTCGCCGACGATGGGGTGCGCCTGTTCGCGGTCGAGCGCACGACTCAAGGCCAGACCAGATGCCGGCGCATCAGGCCGACCCAGGAGTTGCTCGAGCAGAACCGACAATATCCGTTGTCCCGCCTCTGGCTGCGGGGCGATCTGGGCGCCGTGCCAAATGTCTGAGCCGCGCATCGGCATCGTGGCCGAGGGCACGACAGATCATGTCGTGATCACTTCCGCACTCACCGCGATCCTGCCGAAAGCACCGATTGTAACTCCGCTGCAGCCGGAACCGACGCTGCCAAGACTGGGCGGCGGTTGGTGTGGTGTCCTCAAATGGTGTCTCCAACGGGCGGGAGAAGGCGTCGGGCGACTGGAGGATGACCCGACGTTGGAGGGTTTCGACCTGATCGTGCTGCATGTCGATGCAGATGTCGGTGGAGCGATCTATCCCAATTGCGGCTCCGGGATTGAGGAAAGCGAGTCGAGGCTCGGGGCACTGCCCTGCGCCAAGCCCTGTCCGCCCGCCGCCGATACCGCTGATGCCCTGCATGCTGTCGTGCTGAGCTGGCTGGGTATCTCGTCGTTTGGGCCTCGAACCCTGCTATGCATTCCATCCAAGGCCATCGAGTCTTGGGTTGCTGTTGCCCTGCTGCCGGCGGACCATGCCATCCGCGCAAATCCCGTCGAGTGCCTGAGCGGGATGGAAGACCGGCTCAAAGCCCTCCCATTGGCACAGCGCATCAAGAAGACCAAGCGTGATTACCAGAGACGTGCGGCGCCGGCGGTGGCGCAGCATTGGGGTGACATCCGCGCTTGCTGTGAACAGGCGGAGCGGTTTCACCAAGCGGTCGCGAAAGCGCTGTTGCAATAGGGGCGGACACCAACAGATCGCACGGTGATCGCCCCAGCGCCTCGCCGAGGGCGAGGTCGGCCACGCGCTGCTGCTCTTGATCGCGAGCGACGGCACCGGCCCCGGCGCCCGCATCGAGGGCGTCAGCGTGCCGGACGGCCCCGGCCGCCGCGAGCACGCGACTATCCCGAGCCACTGGTTGCAGGCGGACTGGGCATCAGAGGCGTTCGGGCTGCGCCGCGGCCCAGAGCAATAGGTGGGTGTCGAGCAAGAGCTTCACGAGGCGGTGTCGCCGCCGAAGAGGGCCTCGATCTCCTGGCCGCCCATGCGGTCGAAGTCCCGTTTGATCTGGTCATCGCTGCAAGGCCGGATTCCGCTCGGGCTCCGAGACGCTCACCGCCTGCTCGGCCCGGATAAGATGGGCCCTGTGCGACGCTAGGCGATCTTCGACATCCTGATCGCCGGTCGCCGATGACGGTCCCCGAAGACATGAAGGACGTTTCTGCAGCATGATCGACCCCCAGCGCCTCCTCGCCGACCTCCAGGACCTGCTGCCGCAGCTGGAGCAGGACATCCTCGACTACGCGCAGGCCGAGCCCGAGCGCGCGGCGGCCCTGCGCGCCGAGTACGAGCAGGCGCGGTCGGCGGAGCGCACCGCCGAGCACTTCACCGACTGGCGCGCGGCGCAGGTGACCCAGGCCGCCGCGGCCTGGGTGCTGACCGGCGTCTTCGTCCGCTTCCTGGAGGACAACGGCCTGCTCGACGCCCCCTATCTTTCCGGCCCCACCGATGCCGACCAGGCGCATCAGGGCCGCGGCGGGCTAGCGCAGGCGCGCGACCGGCTCACGGTCTATTTCGACGCCCATCCGACCCATGCCGAGCGAGATTACCTGCTGTGGGTCTTCGCCGAGCTGGAGCCGCTGCCGGCCATGGCCGAGCTGCTCGACCGCGCCCACAACCCGTTGTGGCGGCTGCCGGTCTCGGCCGACGGCGCCAAGGCCCTGCTCGACTTCTTCCAGCGCCTGGACCCGGAGACCGGCGCCATCGCGCACGACTTCAGCTGCGCCGCCGACGGCGCCGGCTGGGACACCCGCTTCCTCGGCGACCTCTACCAGGACCTCTCGGAGGCGGTCCGCAAGCGCTATGCGCTGCTGCAGACGCCCGAGTTCGTCGAGTCCTTCATCCTCGACCATACGCTCACCCCGGCCCTGGCCGCGTTCGGCCTGCCGGCGGTGCGCCTGATCGACCCGACCTGCGGCTCCGGGCACTTCCTGCTGAGCGCGTTCCAGCGTCTGTTCGCCGCCTGGCAGCGGCGCGAGCCCGCGACCAACGCCCGCGCCTTGGCCCAGCGCGCGCTCGATGCCGTGCATGGGGTCGACATCAACCCCTATGCGGTCGCGATCGCCCGCTTCCGGCTGCTGATCGCGGCGATGGAGGCCAGCGGGGTTCGATCCCATGGGGGCCGGCTCAAGGACGCGCCGGACTTCCATCTCAACCTCGCCGTCGGCGACGCGCTGCTGCACGGCCCGCGCCACGAATGGGAGGGGCAGGGCATCCAGGCCGACCTGCTCGACGACGGCCTCGCGCACTGCTTCCAGAGCGAGGACGCGGCCCGGCTGCGCGCGATCCTCGGCCAGCGCTACCACTGCGTGGTCGGTAATCCACCCTACATCACCGTCAAGGACAAGGCGCTGAACGCGGCCTATCGGCACAAGTACCCGACCTGCCACCGGCAATACTCGCTCGGCGTGCCCTTCACCGAGCGCTTCTTCGATCTCTGCCTGCCGGCGGGCGCGGACGCCGGCGGCCAGCAGCCCGCCGGCTTCGTCGGCCTGATCACCGCCAACAGCTTCATGAAGCGCGAGTTCGGCCGGAAGCTGATCGAGGCCTTCCTGCCCGGCAAGGCCCTGACCCATGTGATCGACACCTCCGGCGCCTACATCCCCGGCCACGGCACGCCGACCGTGATCTTGTTCGCGCGCAACGAGCGGCCGAACGGCGGCGCGATCCGCGCCGTGCTCGGCATCCGCGGCGAGCCGAGCACGCCCGGGGATGCGGCGCAGGGCCTGGTCTGGCGGTCCATCGTCGAGCTGTTGGAACGGCCGGGGAGCGAGAACGAATTCGTGAGCGTCGTGGATCAGGAACGGGGCTCGTATGGGAGCCACCCTTGGAGCTTGGGAGGCGGGGGGGCCACGGAAGCAAAAGTGCTTATCGAAGCGGCCGCGAAACATACTCTAGGCGAGTCCGTAACGGCAATGGGCCGAATCACTCATACCGGAAGTGACGAAGCCTACTTTCTCCCCAATGGCTGCTTAGCGCGGCTAGGTATTGCCTCTGACTCTGTGAAGGCGCTCGTGGAAGGCGATACGGTTCGTGACTGGCAGATTGAGCCGGTCACGGAAACCTTGTTTCCCTATGGACCGGATCTTCAAGCGATACACGATGATCCTGCGGATAGGCGAATCCGGCTTCTGTGGCAACGGAAGCCCTATCTCGTCCGCCGACGAGAGCCTGGAGGAACTCATGAGGAAATCGGGCTCACTTGGTTCGAGTGGAGCCGGTGGCACCCTGAACGTTTCTCGGTGCCATTGGGGGTCACCTTCGCCTTTGTCGCCACCCATAACCATTTCGTCCTCGACCGCGGCGGCAAGGTCTTCAACCGTTCCGCGCCGGTGATCAAGCTGCCGGCTGGCGCGAGCGAGGCGGATCATCTGGCGCTGCTAGGGCTTTTGAACAGCTCCACCGCCTGCTTCTGGATGAAGTGCATCTTCCATAACAAGGGCAGCACGGTGGACGACCGCGGGGCGCGACAAACGACGGTGGCGTTCGAGAACTTCTACGAGTTCACCGGCACCGGCCTGAAAGACTTCCCAATCGCCTCCGACCCCAACCACCAAGCCCGCGACCTCGCCGCCGTCCTCGACCGGCTCGCGCAGGACCTCGCGAGGCTGGACCCGGCCGAGGTCCTGGCCGCCACCCCCGAGGACCACCCTATCGAGATCAGGTCCGCGCTGGCCAGCGCCGAGCGCGACGCGGATGGGCTCTGGCGTCGGATGATCGCGCTGCAGGAGGAGCTGGACTGGTGCTATTACCGGCTCTACGGCCTGACCGACGAGGACCTCTGTTACCGGAGCGAGTCGGCCCCGAGCCCCGCTGAGACCGCCGCCGGGACTGCCGCCGAGACCGCCATCGGGGCCGTGCCCGAGCTCGCGCTGGGCGAGCGCCCGTTCGAGATCCGGCTCGCCCGCCGCGTGCAGGCCGGCGAGACCGAGACTACCTGGTTCGAGCGCCACCGCAGCCAGCCGATCACCGAGCCGCCATCACATTGGCCCGCCGACTATCGGGAGCTGACCCACCGCCGGCTGCAGGCGATCCAGGATAATCGCTGGATCAGGCTCGTCGAGCAGCCCGAGTACAAGCGCCGCTGGAACCGTGAGCCCTGGGCCAAGCGTCAGCAGCGGGCGCTGCGCGACTGGCTGCTCGACCATCTGGAGCAGGCGGCGCGCGCTGCCGGCGCCGAGCTGATGACCGGCGCCCAGCTCGCCGATCGCGTCCAGTCGCGCGATGATCCGCAACAGCGCTTCCAGCAGGTCGCGGCCCTCTACAGCGGCAGCGACACCTTCGACCCGCAGGCCCTGGTGGTCGAGCTGATCGCCGAGGATAGCGTGCCGCAGATGGCCGCGGCGCGGCTGAAGCCGAAGGCGATGGTGAAGTTCCGCGCCTGGCAGGAGACCTGGGACCAGCAGCGCGCCGAGGATGCGATCGATGCCCGCGTCGAGCGACCGGAGTCCGACCCGGCTCATCTCAGCGCCGAGGCGGCGGCCCGGCTCAAGGCCGAGCAGATCGGCGCGATCCCGCTGCCGCCCAAGTACGCGAGCACCGATTTCCGCAAGCCGAGCTACTGGGGGCTCCGAGGGAAACTGGACGTCCCCAAGGAGCGCTTCTTCAGCCTGCCCGGCTGCGAGAAGCCCGGCGACAGCACACCCGTCATCGGCTGGGCCGGGCTCGACCACCTGCAGCGCGCCCAGGCCATCGCCGCCTGGTATGTCGAGCGCAAGGAGCGCGACGGCTGGGACGCCGATCAGCTCATGCCGATGCTGGTCGCCCTCGACGAGCTGATCCCCTGGCTCAAGCAATGGCACAACGCGCTCGACCCGACCTACGGCACCCGGATGGGCGACTACTTCGAGGGCTTCCTGCTCGAGGAGCTGCGCAGCCTGGAGCGCCCGCGCAGTGATCTCACCGACTGGCAGCCCCCGGCCGCCACCCGCGGCCGCCGGCGCAGATGAGCGTGCGCCCGGGCTGATCGTTCCCACGCTCCGGCTTGGGAACGCGTCCCTGCCCGCTCCAGCGGCCCGTGTGAAGGAAGGAGGACATTGATGGGCCGCAGTCGCTACGTCATCACCGAGCCCGACAAGCCGCATTTCCTGCGCGAAGCTGATCGCCCTGCTCGAGCAGGATCGGGTCGTGCGGCTCCTGGAACGGCTCCGGTTCCCCGAGAAGCGCCACAAGACGGACCGGGAGTACCAGTTCTGGTCAAGAGGGCTCACATGCGGAGATGGTCTTCAGTGAGGCGCTGATCTGACCGCCGGGCGCCGGCCGGGCCTTGACGATGTCGCCGTGACCCGATGACATAGCCGCAGACACGATGCGTTCCAATCACCGGGAGCAGCCATGAAGCTCGATTTGCCGCTGGATCAGATGTCCACCGAAGACAAGCTCCAGGCCATGGAGGTGTTGTGGGAGTCGCTCAGCCGAGACGCGGGCGAGATCGCCTCTCCGGCCTGGCATGGGGAGGTGCTTGCCGAGCGCCTGGGTGCCCTGGAGCGCGGCGAGGTGGAATTCGAGGACCTGAATGAGGTAAAGCGAAAGATCCGCAGGCAGATCTCGTGAAGATCAGGCTACTGCCGAGCGCCCGAGAGGACTTGGTGAACGGCTACCGCTTCCTCGTCCAGCGCGGACGCACACGGACAACCCCATGACGACCCTGATCAAAGACCTGATCCCGATCCCGGAGCGGGTGCAGCGCAACGACTTCGTGCTGAACCTGGCGCACGGGCTGGAGCCGGAGGCGGTGGCGCAGACGCTGGCGGACTATGTGGTGACGCCGCAGCTGGCGCGTTGCTTCGAGGATGCGCTGGGCTTCATCAGGAGCGCAGTAGCCGGCGGCGCGAGCGGGAATCAGAACCGCAACAAGGGCGCCTATGTGCACGGCAGCTTCGGCAGCGGCAAGTCGCACTTCATGGCGGTGCTGGACCTGCTGCTGCAGGGGCACCCGGATGCGCGCGCGATCCCGGAGCTGGCGCCGGCGGTGGCCAAGCACAGCGAGTGGATGCAGCGCTGCAACATCCTGCTGGTGCCCTATCACATGATCGATGCGCCGAGCCTGGAGGCCGGCGTGCTCGGCGGCTATGCCCGCTGGATCGCGCGCCGGCATCCCGAGGCGCCGGCGCCGGGCTTCTATGTGGCCAACCGGCTGTTCACCGACGCCGAGGCGCTGCGCGGTCACATGGGCGACGCGACCTTCTTCGCCGCGCTCAATGCGGCGCGCGCTGAGGCGGGGCGGGCCGAGGCGGGGCGGACCGATGCCGCCGACGGTGCGGCCGATGCTGTCAGCGGCTGGGGTGATGCGAGCGGCGGCTGGGGCGATGCCGCCGGCGATTGGGGCGATGCCGCCGGCGGGTGGGACGCGGCGCGCTTCGATGCCGTGGTGCGCGGCGAGGCCAGCGCGGAGGACCGCGCGGCGCTGGTCTCGGCGCTGGTCGACAGCCTGTTCCAGTCCTATGCCGATGTCGCGGCGAGCCGGGGCGCCGGCTTCGTCGACTTCGACGAGGGGCTGCGCATCCTCACCGCCCATGCCAAGGCGCTGGGCTATGACGCGGTGATCCTGTTCCTCGATGAGCTGATCCTGTGGCTCGCGACGCGGCTGTCGGACCAGACCTTCATCAGCCGCGAGATCCAGAAGATCGTGAAGCTGGTCGAGGCCGGCATCCCGCGCGCGCTACCGATGGTGAGTCTGATCGCACGGCAGCGGGATCTCAGGGAGTTCGTCGGCGATCAGTACAGCGGCATGCAGCAGACCATCTTGAGCGATGCCTTGCAGTACTGGGAGGGTCGCTTCCACAGCATCACGCTCGAGGACCGCAACCTGCCGGTGATCGCCGAGCGCCGGCTGCTGGCACCGGTGGACGCGGGCGCCAAGGCGCGCATCGACGAGGCCTTCGCCCAGACCGAGCGCATGCGCGAGGAGGCGTTCAACCTGCTGCTGACCAGCCAGGGCGACCGCGCCATGTTCCGCAAACTGTATCCGTTCAGCCCGGCGCTGGTGCAGGCGCTGGTGGCGCTGTCCTCGGCATTGCAGCGCGAGCGCACGGCGCTGAAGGTGATGCTGATGCTGCTGGTGGCCCAGCGCGAGCAGCTGGTGCTCGGCCAGGTGATCCCGGTCGGGGACCTCTACGACGTCATCGCCTCCGAGGCCGAGCCCTTCTCTGAGCTGATGCGCGCGCACTTCGACAACGCCAAGCGGCTGTTCGAGCGCAAGCTGGTGCCGATGCTGGAGGGCGAACACCAGGTGCGCTTCGCGGACCTGGACGCGCTGCCGGCCGACGATGCCCGGCGGATCGCGTTCACCAACGACCTGCGGCTGCTGAAGACCCTGGTGCTGGCGGCGCTGGCGCCGGAGGTCGAGAGCTTCAAGCAGCTGACGGCGACCAAGCTCGCGGCGCTCAACCACGGCACCATCCGCTCGCCGGTGCCGGGGCGCGAGGCCCAGACGGTGCTGACCAAGTGCCGCAAGTGGGCCGGGCAGGTGGGCGAGATCAAGATCGCCGACGAGGTCAATCCGACCATCGGGCTGGCGCTGTCCGGCGTCGATACCGAAGGCATCATCGAGCAGGCGCGCATCAACGACAACGACGGCAACCGCCGCCGGCTGATGCGCGAGCTGGTGTTCGATGCCTTCGGCATCCGCGACGATGGCCAGCTCTTCGTCGAGCACGCGATCCTGTGGCGGGGCACGCGCCGGCGCGTCGAGGTGCTGTTCCAGAACGTCATCGAGATCACCGACGACAGCGTCTTCGAGGCCCGCGGCGAGCAGTGGAAGCTGATCATCGACTTCCCGTTCGACGCCGGCGGGCATACCCCATCGGACGACCAGGCGCGGGTGCGCGAGTACGAGGCCGCCGGCGGGCAGTCGCTGACCCTGTGCTGGCTGCCGTATTTCTTGAGCGAGCCGATGCAGAAGAACCTCGGCAAGCTGGTGGTGCTGGAGCAGGGGCTGAAGAGCGACGACAGCTTCAGCCGCTACAGCAGCCACTTGAGCCCGCAGGATCGGGCCAGCGCGCGCACCTTGCTGGAGAATCAGCGCAGCCAGCTGCGGGCGCAGCTGCGGGACACGCTGATCGGCGCCTATGGCGTGGCCGAGCCGATGCCCGGGTCGCTGGCGAACGTCGGGCTGCTGGAGACGCAGATCATGTCCCTGCAGCCGGGCTTCAGCCCGCGCCCGCCGCGGGGCACGACCATGGCCCAGGCCCTGGAGCAGCTGCTCGCGCAGGCGCTGGCGTTCCAGTATCCCGATCATCCCGAATTCGAGGACGAGGTCCGGACGGCGGACCTGGGCAAGGTCTTCGGCGAGCTGCGCCGGGCCTTCCATGCCGCCAACGGCCGCATCGAGGTCGACACCCCACTGCGGCCGCTGATGCGCCGCATCGCCCAACCGCTCGGGCTCGGCGCGATGCACGAGCGCCATTTTCTCTTCAAGCCGGACTGGCCGCAGCACCTGAGCCGTGAGCTGGCCAAGGCGGCCGGGCGGGGCGCGGCCGAGCACGGCGACGGGATCAGCGTCGCGCGGCTGCGCCGGGCGATCGACCAGCCGCGGCCGCGCGGCCTGCCGCTGCCGGTGCAGAACCTGCTGATCATGGTCTTCGCCGAGTACGGGCAGTATGCGTTCACCCTGCACGGCGGGCCGGTCGAGCAGGTGACGCTGAAGGAGGTGCGCGACGATCTGGTGCTGGTGAAGCAGGCGCTGGCCGACCCGGCGGCTTGGCAGCAGGCGCTGACCCATGCCGGTGCGCTGTTCGGGCTGACCCTGAGCCCGCTGCTCACGGCCACCAACCAGAACCGGCTGCAGGAGGAGGTGCGCGCGTCGGCCGCGGCGAGCCTGCCGGCCTGCCGCGCGCTGGTCGATGACCTGACGGCGCAGCTCGGCGCGCTCGGCCTGCCGCAAGCCGGCAACCGGCTCGCCAATGCGCGGCTGGCGGTGCAGGTGCTCGAAGGGCTGCAGGAGCAGGAGGGGCCGGCGCTGGTCGAGGCGCTGGCGGCGATCGAGCCGGCCACGAGCCTGCAGGCCCTGGCCAAGGGCATGGCCTCGGCGAGCCGGGTCAGCCATGCGCTGGCGGACAACAACTGGGCGCTGCTGACCAAGGTCTGGAGCGGCGGCGACCCCAAAGGCGAGCGCATCAAGCAGGCCGTGACCGCGGCGCTGACGGCCGACGAGCTGGTCACCGAGCTCGCGCCGACGCTGAAATGGGCGCAGGACGAGGCGACAGCGCTGATCGCGCCAGCGCCGTCGCGGTCGCCAATGCAGCCAGGGCCGTCGGATCTGCATTCGAGCGCCGGGGCGGTGGAGCCAGCAGAAACGCCGCCGCTGCGTCCGCCGCCGGGCAATAAGGTGGTCAGGCAGGAGGCGAAGAGCGGCCTATCGGCGCGCGAGGCCAAGCGGGTGCTCAGTGAGCTCGCCCCGCTGCTGGAAGAGGGCGTGACCGTTGATCTGAGCTATCGCATCGTCGGCGAAGACTGAGACGGCCCTGATGGTTCCCGACCTCAGCGTGGGAACCCGAGTCCGCGACGCTCCGGCGTCGCGTGGCCCGGGCCGCTGGAGCGGCCGGGTATGCGTTCCACGCTGGAGCTTAGGACTGATCACGAGGCGATGGTCGTAGCGGGCGGACACCCGGCGTTTGGGCACTGGGCGAAACGGTGGTGATCGAGGCAGATTGCTCGATCTGGATTTTTAGGTGTATAAGCGCACAAACATCTACCTGAGGCGTCTCGATGACCCGTTGGAACCTTGCCATCTCATCGGAAACCGACCAGGCCGTGCGGCTGTTCCTGGCGCGCCACGGCCGAGCGCGTAAGGGTGATCTGTCCCGCTTTATCGAAGAGGCGGTGCAGGCGCGCATCCTGGAGATCACCACGCACGAGGCCAAGGCCGAGAATGCCGCTGTGGACCCCGCCGAGCTGGAAGCGATGGTTCAGGAGGCCCTCGACTGGGCCAACGACTGGGCCAAGCGCTGACGATGCGTGTCGTGCTGGACACCAATGTGCTGTTCAGCGCGCTGATTTCGCCGCACGGCTGTCCGCATGCGATCTATCGCGCCTGGCGTTCCGGCCGCTTCGAGCTGGTAACGTCCAAGGCGCAGCTCGACGAGATCCGCCGCGCGAGCCGTTATCCGAAGTTTCAGTCGGTCCTACAGCCGACGAGAGTCGGGCTCATGGTGAACAACCTGCAACGAGCGATTGTGCTCGAGCGGTTACCTGTCGATGTGGATGTCGATGATCCCGATGACGCATTCCTGATGGCGATGGCGGAAGCCGGTGATGCGGATTACCTCATCACCGGCGATCGCCGCGCGGGCCTGTTGCAGCGGGGCCATGTCGGGCGAGCCCGAATCATCGAGCCAACGGCATTCTGCGAGACGGCGCTCTGAAAGAGGAAGGCGGTGACGCTCCTGGACGAGACGACCCTCCCGAAACCGATCCTGGCCCAGGTGCGGGCGATCCTCGCTCGCGATGCGGACGCGGATCGGATGGCGCTGGTCTGGCCGGACCCGATCACGCCGGCCGAGCGGGTGCAGCAGGTCGACGGCGTCGCGCTGCGGTTCGTCTGGTGTGCGTCGGAGCTGGCGCTGCGCGAGCGGTTGGTCGCCAATCGGGGCGCCCCTGGAGCGGCTCCCAAGGCCGACCCCGAGGCTGATCCCGGGGCCGATCCCGAGGCCGATCCTGAAGTCGTCCTCGAGGCTGCTGCCGGCGAGACCGGGCAGGCAGCGGGCGACCCGCGCCTGGTGCTGCTGACGCCCCTCGACGAGCGGCGCCTGTCGCGCGATCTGCTGGCGCGGCTGTGGGGGCATGCGCCGAAGCGGATCAGCCCCTGGCGGACGCTGGAGCAGCTGCTGCGGCTGCGGGAGATCGACCCGCGCTTGACGACCAAAGACTATCGCTGGATCAGCGCCTGCCTGCTCGAGCAATACGATCGCTACCGCGATCGGGTCCAGTTCGGCGAGGTGCTGGATTTCGATCTGGCGTGGCGGGCGCTGGCGACGGCGCTGTTGGACCTGGACGGCGAGGGCCTGGACCTGGACATGCTGCTGGACTGGTCGCAGCGGCCGGATTCGACGGCGCGGGTCGCGGCGCTGCCGGAGCCGATGGCGCAGCACCTGGAGGACTGGCTGCGGCCGCGGCTCGGGGAGCAGGTGCAGGTCGTGCTGGCGCTGTGGCGCAACGGGCAGGCCGGCGGGATGCTCGCGATCGGGCTGGTCTGCAGCCTGCTTTACGGGCGCGAGCGCCAGCCGAGCGACCGCCAGCCGAGCGACCGCCAGCCGAGCGACCGCCAGTCGAGCGACCGCCAGTCGAGCGACCGCCAGCCGGGCCGGTCGGCGCTGGCGACCCTGCTGCAGGCGCGCGGCCGTTTCAGCGAGCGCCTGCTGGGCGGGGCCGCGATCCCGGAACCGCTGCTGGCACGCTTCGGCGCCGCGGCCGTCTCGCACCTGGAGCGCGCACTGGCGGCGAACCCGGCGCTGGAGATCGGCCCCATCGTCGATGCGGCCGAGCAGCTGCTGGCCAGCCTCGAGCTGACGCAGCTGGCGGTCGAGTCCGATCTGCTGCCCAAGGGCTACGCGCTGCGGCTGACGGCCTTCACCCAGGCGCTGGAGCAGGTGTTGGATCAGGTGTTGGATCAGGTCTCGGAGCCGATCCAGCCGCAGTCCCCCGAGCGGCCCCCCGAGCGGTCCTCGAAGCAGTCCTCCAGCCCATCCGCGCAGCAGCCCAAGAACCGGGCTCCAGGACGGCGACGAGCCCAAGTTGGGCTCACACAATCCATCCTGGCGGCGCAAGAGACGCTGGCGCAGCTCGAGCGGCATCGGCTCGCGGGTCGACAGGACGCGGGCAGGGCACAGCAGCTGCAGACGGCACGGATGGCGCTGCGCGCCTGCCAGTGGCTCGCGACCAGTCCCGCAAGCGACGCGCCGCCGGCGGCCGCGATCCAGGACTACCTCGCCCACGGCGGCTGGCTCGATTGGGCGCGCAGCAAGCTCTGGCGTGGCGACGCGCACGAGCCGCTGAGCCGCGTCTACAAGCGCCTCTCGGCCCGACTCGCGGAACGCCGGGAGGCCTTCAACCAGGGCTTCGCGCGGCATCTGCCGGCGATCGCCCGGGGCGACCGGATCGCCGACTGGGTCGTGCCGATCGAGGACGGGTTGGCGCAGCGGGTGGCGCCGCTGGCGGACGCGCGTCCGGTTTTGCTGGTGGTGCTCGATGGGATGAGCCAGGCCGTCTATCGTGAGCTGGCCGAGGATCTGCTGCGCCATCACTGGGTCGAGCTGCAGCCCCTCGAGCCCGCCGCCGAGACCTGTCTGCTGGCGGCGTTGCCGACCATCACCCGGCTGTCCCGCTATGCGCTCTTGTCGGGCAGCCTCGGTGAGGGCGTCAGCAGCGACGAGAAGCGGGCCTTCGCGAGCCATGCGGCGCTGAGGCGGGTCTCGTCGGCGAAGGCGCCGCCGCAGCTGTTCCACAAGGCGGAGCTGACCGAGCCCCGTAGCGGATCGCTCTCAGAGCGCCTGCGTGCGGCCATCGCCAGTGAGCAGCCCAGGGTGATCGGCGCCGTGGTCAACGCCGTCGACGATCAGCTCAGCAGCAATGCCCAGCTCGGTGTGCCCTGGTCGCTGGCCGCGCTGGCGGTGCTGCGGCAGATGCTGGAGGCGGCACGGGAGTCCGGGCGCTTGGTGGTGCTGACCAGTGACCACGGTCATGTGCTCGACCACGACATGCAGCGACGGCAGGCGGCGACCGACGCGGAGCGGTTCCGGTCCGCCGCCGAGCTGTCTGCAGGGGCCGAGCCGGAGCCGGGCGAGGTCCTGGTCGAGGGCCGGCGCGTGGCCACGCCGGAGCAGCGGGTGGTGTTGCCTTGGTCGGAGCAGCTGCGCTACGGGGCTCAGAAGATGGGCTATCACGGCGGAGGCGCCCCGCAGGAGGTGCTGGTGCCGTTCGGGGTGTTCCGCAGCGCCGGGGATTCCGCGCCGGTCGCGGGCTGGCAGGAGGTGCCGCGGCGCGAGCCCGACTGGTGGCTGCTCGATGGCGAGACCGCCATGACATCGAAGACACGGTCGTCCAGCGCGGCGCCGGCCGGCGTTGAGGCGGCGCCGTCGCCGGCGCAATCACCGGCGCGATCATCGGCGCGCGATGCGGCGAAGGCCGCGGGGCAGCTGGCGCTTGATCTCGCGGCCGAGACGGCCGCAACCGGAGGTCATCGCGATGCCGGGCCCGACTGGATCGACGCGCTGCTAGCCTCGCCGGTCTACCAGCAGATCAAAGGCCGCGGCGGGCGGGTTCCGATCAGCGACGCGCAGTTGCGCCGCCTGCTGAGCCTGTTGGCCCAAGGGGATGGGCAGCAGATGATGGAGCCGCTGGCGAAGGGGCTGGGCATCCCGTCCATCCGCCTGCCCGGTCTTCTTGCCGGGGCTTCGAGGCGGCTGAACCTGGATGGCTATCCGCTGCTGTCGGTGGATCGTGCAGCGAAGACCGTCAGGCTCGACATCCGGTCGCTGCGCGTCCAGTTCGAACTCGACTGATGGCCGTCAGCAGCCAGCGCCGGGCCGACATCATCGACGCGCTGCGGCGCGGGACGGTGCCGGAGGACGGGCTGGACGCGCTGGCGGTCGGCCTGGGTCCGTTCGCCGCGGCCTTCGAGGCCGAGCTCGAGCGCGCGAGCCAGGGCCGCGGGCAGTTCAAGGCGGTGCGCGGCGAGTATGGCAGCGGCAAGACCTTCCTCGCCCGTTGGCTGCGCGAGCGCGCCCATCAGCGGGGCTTCGCCTGCGCCGAGGTGCAGGTCTCCGAGACCGAGACGCCGCTGCACCGGCTGGAGACCGTCTACCGCCGCCTGATGGAGCGACTGACGACCGCGGAGACACCCTCCGGCGCCTTCCGCAACGTCATCGAGTCCTGGTTCTTCACGCTGGAAGAGGACGTGCTGGCCCAGGGCGAGCTGGACCCGGACGACGCCCAGGCCCTGGTTACGGCCACCGATGCGCTGATGGAGAAGCGCCTCGGTGAGGTGGTGCGCTCGGCGCCGGCCTTCGCGCTGACGCTGCGCGCCTACCGGCGGGCGCTGCTCGAGGGCGCCGACGAGATCGCCGACGGGCTGCTCGCGTGGATGGCCGGCCAGCCCAATGTCGCCGCATCGGTGAAGCGCTATGCGCAGATCAAGGGCGACATCGACCACTTCGGGGCACTGAGCTTCCTGCAGGGCGTGCTGACCATCCTCAAGGACTCCGGGCATCCGGGCCTGCTGTTGGTGCTCGACGAGGTCGAGACCCTGCAGCGGATGCGCGCCGACGGGCGCGACAAGAGCCTGAACGCGTTGCGCCAGCTGATGGACGAGATCGACAGCGGCCGCTTCCCGGGGCTGTACCTGCTGATCACCGGCACCACGGCCTTCTTCGAGGGGCCGATGGGGGTGCAGCGCCTGCCGCCGCTGGCGCAGCGTCTGGCGGTGGATTTCACCACCGATGCGCGCTTCGACAACCCGCGGGCGGTGCAGATCCGGCTCAAGGGCTTCGATCTGGCGGCGCTGCGCGAGGTCGGCTGCAAGGTGCGCGACCTCTATGCGGCCGGCAGCGCGTCGGCCCGGGTGGCACAGGTCGTCGATGACGCGCTGGTGGCCTCCCTGGCCGAGGCCGTCACCGGCCAGCTCGGCGGCAAGGTCGGTATCGCCCCGCGGGTGTTCCTGAAGAAGCTGGTGGGCGATGTGCTCGACCGGGTCGACCAGTTCGACGACTTCGATCCGCGCCAGCACTATGCGCCGACCCTCGATGAGCGCGAGCTGACGCCGGTCGAGCGCGCGGCGCGGTCGGCGGGCGGCGTGGACGATATCGAGCTGGATCTTTGAGGTTTTCGGTACGCGTGTCGGCGCTACCCGTCGCTGCCTGCGCTTGCCAAATGGTGCCGATACCTGGGATGTTGGCGTAATCACATGAGTCATCGCAACGGGCCCGAGCATGGTTGAACTGAAGATCATCAGGATAGGTAACTCGCTTGGCGTGCGTTTGCCGCGTGAGGTATTGAGCCGTATGCACCTGGCTGATGGCGATAAGCTGATCCTGACCGAGGCGCCGGAGGGCGGCTATCGACTGTCGCCTTACGACCCGGAGTTTGAGCGGCAACTGGAGATCGCGGAACAGGGTATTCGCGAATACCGCAACACGCTGCGTGAGCTTGCCAAGTGACTGCGCCGGTCTGGCTCAAGGATGAGCTGGCGTTGGTGCTGCACGAGCGGCTGGTGGCCGGCTTCGGCGGTCGCGCCGGGGTCCGCGACCAGGGCCTGCTCGAATCGGCAATGGCTCGTCCACGGCAGATCGCCACCTACGGCAGCAGCGACATCGTCGATCTTGCCGCTGCCTATGCCGTGGGTATCATCCGCAATCATCCCTTCATCGACGGCAACAAGCGAGTCGGCTTCATGCTGGCCTATATCTTTATGATTCGCAACGGGTATCGCCTTACGGCCGGCGAAGCGGCAGCCACGCGAGCCGTGTTGGACCTGGCGTCCGGGGACCTGAGCGAGCACGCATTCGCACGCTGGCTTGCCGATCATTCGGAACCGGCTTGACCGCATTCGACCAGCTGCATCCGGCGCTGCAGCATCACATCGTCAACAGTCTCGGCTGGCGCTCGCTGCGGCCGCTGCAGGAGGCGGCCATCGCGCCGATCCTGGCCGGCGAGCATGCACTGCTGCTGGCGCCGACCGCGGGCGGCAAGACCGAGGCGGCTGTGCTGCCGGTGCTCTCGAGGGCGCTGAGCGAGCACTGGCAGGGACTCGGCGTCCTCTATCTCTGTCCGATCAAGGCGCTGCTGAACAACCTGGAGCCGCGTCTCGCCCATTATGCCGGCCTGCTCGGGCGCCGCGCGGCGCTGTGGCACGGCGATATCGGGGCAGCGGCCAAGGGCCGGCTCCTGAGCGAGCCGCCCGATCTGCTGCTGACGACGCCGGAGTCGCTGGAGGGGATGCTGGTCTCGCGGCGCGTCGATCAGCGGCGGCTGTTCGGCGGGCTGCAGACCGTCATCATCGATGAGCTGCATGCCTTCGCCGGCGATGACCGCGGCTGGCATCTGCTGTATCTACTCGAGCGGCTGAGCCGCCTCGCGGGCCGCGAGCTGCAGCGCCTGGGTCTGTCGGCGACCATCGGCAATCCGCAGGCACTGTGCGATTGGCTCGCCGGCGGCTGCGAGCGGCCGTGGCGGGTGCTCGACCCGCCGGCTGAGGCCGGCCAGGTCACGGCGGGCGCTGCCGCCGCCAACAGCGACGTGGAACTGGACTGGGTCGGCAGCCTGGAGAACGCCGCGCGGGTGATCGCGCGGCTGCACCGCGGCGAGAAGCGCCTGGTCTTCTGCGACAGCCGGGCACGGGTCGAGCAGCTGGCACTGGCGCTGCGGGCGCTCGGGGTGCGGACCTTCGTCTCCCATAGCTGCCTGAGCCTGGAGGAGCGCCAGGCCGCTGAGGCGGCCTTCGCCGCGGGCAGCGATTTTGTCATCGTCGCGACCAGCACGCTCGAGCTCGGCGTCGATGTCGGCGATCTCGATCGGGTGATCCAGATCGACGCGCCGACAACCGTGGCGTCC
The DNA here is from genome assembly GCF_016584085.1 of Halochromatium glycolicum. Taxonomy (GTDB): domain Bacteria; phylum Pseudomonadota; class Gammaproteobacteria; order Chromatiales; family Chromatiaceae; genus Lamprobacter; species Lamprobacter glycolicus. The sequence goes on from NZ_NRSJ01000016.1 coordinate 55,805, forward strand.
TTCTTGCAGCGCATCGGCCGTACCGGGCGGCGCGCCGGTAGCCGGCGCAACTGCCTATTCCTGGTGACGCGCGAGGACGCCTTCCTGCAGGCCGCCGCCCTGCTGCAGCTCTGGCGCGAGGGCTATGTGGAGCCGGTGACGCCGCCGCCGCTGCCGCTGCACATCTTCGCGCAGCAGATCATGGCCCTGGCGCTCCAGGAGGGCGGCATCAGCGCCGCCGATTGGCCGCACTGGCTCGGGCGCCTGCCGGGGCTGGCGGATCTGGAGCCCGCTCAGCTCGATGCAGTGCTTGCGTACATGCTCGACACCGGCATCCTGCATTCGGACCAGGGTCTGCTCGGCCTCGGCGGCGAGGGCGAACGCCGCTTCGGTCGCAAGCATTTCCTGGAGCTCTTGTCCGTGTTCGTGAGCCCGCCGCTGGTGCGGGTCTTTCACGGCCGTCAGGAGATCGGCGCGGTGCATCAATCCACCTTCATCGTGCAGCAAGAAGGCCCGACGGTGTTGAGCCTCGGCGGGCGCGCGTGGCGGACGACGCATGTCGACTGGCCGCGCCGCAAGGCGTATGTGGAGCCCAGCGACGGGCGCGGCCGCTCGCGCTGGCTCGGTGCCGGGCAGCCGCTGCCCTTCGCGCTCTGTCAGGCGATGACCCGCGTCCTGGCCCGTGAAGGCCATCCGGTGCGCTTCTCGCGGCGGGCGTCGGACAGGATGGAGACCTTGCGCGAGGGCTACGACTGGGTGGCGCCGGGGCGCTCCGTCCTGGTCCTCGATGAGGACGGCGCGGTGCGCTGGTGGACCTTCGCCGGCAAGCTCGTCAACGCCGCGCTGGCCCATGCGCTGCGCGATCAGGCGGCGACGGTGCGGACCGACAATCTCTCGATCGGCTTCGACGGTGGCGTCGATCTCGATGCGTTGCGGGCCGTGATCCTGCGCGTCTTGAGTGCGCCGTTCGCCGGGATCGAGGTGCCGCTGGACGAGGATTTCATCGCCGAGCTGAAATTCGCCCGCTGCCTGCCGGCTGAAGCACGCGCGCGGGTGCTGGCCACGAGATACGACCTTCGCGATGATCTCCAAGCGCTGTCAGCCTATCCGCTCGCGCTGGTCCGGCTGCGCGGTTGAGCCTATACATCGAGGTTGTCGCCTTGTGCCCTAGCCGAGCGACCGCCCACAATGCGGCGCCCTTGATCGATATCCTGTCCCTTTGCCTTGGCCTTCGCCTTGGCCTTTGCTGGTTCAGCCCTAGGCCGCATCGGCCGCGGTGCCCGATCGGGTCGCCACCAGCAGTAACGAAGCGCCCGAATCGCTTGGTCTCGTGTTCGGTCGGAACAACCATCGAAGTGAATCGGCCCGTCGTCAGGCAATCGCTTAGCCATGTCAGAGGGCCGTGAAGCCAGACTTATGAGGGCTGCATCATGACGTTCCAGGGCTCGATTGCGATCCATCCGCCGGCCGCGTCGCCGAGCGCCCAGGCACTTCCTGGGGTGCGGGAGCAGTTCCCGATCCTTCGCCAGCACAGCGGGGAGCAGGACCTCGTCTTTCTGGACAGCGCCGCCAGCACCCAACAGCCGACGGCTGTGATCGATGCGGTCGCCGACTATCACCGCCACCGGCATGCGAACATCCATCGCGCGGTCTATCGGCTCTCGCAGGCCGCAACCCGTGATTACGAGCAGGCGCGCGCGATCGTGGCAGCCTTCATCAATGCGGCCGAGCCGGAATCCTGTCTGTTCACCCGCGGCACGACCGAGGCGATCAATCTGGTCGCTGCGAGCTGGGGGCGGGCCAACCTGCGCCCGGGTGATGAGATCATCCTGACGCGACTCGAGCATCACTCGAACATCGTCCCCTGGCAGCTCGTCGCCGAGGCGACCGGGGCGCGCATCCGGGTGGTGCCGATCAACGCGCTCGGTGAGCTCGATCTGGACGCCTATCGCGCACTGCTGTCGCCGCGCACCCGGCTGGTCGCGGTCAACCATGTCTCGAATGCGCTCGGCACCATCAACCCGATCGAGACGCTCATCGCCGAGGCGCATGCCGCCGGCGCGCTGGTGCTGATCGATGGCGCGCAGTGGATCGCCCACGGCCGCACCGATGTCCAGGCGCTCGATGCGGACTTCTACGCGTTCTCGGGCCACAAGCTCTATGGGCCAACCGGGATCGGGGTGCTCTACGGCAAGCGCCATCTACTCGAGGCGATGCCGCCGTACCAGGGCGGCGGCGACATGATCGAGCGCGTGAGCTTCGCCGGCACCACCTATGCGGGGCTGCCGAACCGCTTCGAGGCCGGCACCCCGAACATCTCCGGCGCGGTGGGGCTCGGCGCGGCGATCGACTGGCTCGCTGCGCTCGATCTCGACCGGGTCGGGGCCTATGAGCAGGCGTTGCTGGCCTATGCGACCGAGCGGGTCGAGGCGATTTCCGGCGTCGAGATCAAGGGTCGGGCCGCGCGCAAGAGCGGGGTGATCTCGTTCGTGGTCACCGACCCGCCAGTGGCGGCGCTCGATGTCGGGACCCAACTCGATCTGCGCGGGGTCTGCATCCGCACCGGTCATCATTGCTGCCAGCCGTTGATGGAGGATCTCGGTGTGGCGGGCACGGCGCGGATGTCGTTGGCCCTCTATAACACCCGCGAAGACATCGATCGCTTCGCCGACAGCCTGGCCGAGATCGTCGACCAAGCCCGTTCCGATGCGGCAGCGAAGGCCGAGCGCGCTCGGGACCGGCAGCAAGCGGCGGCGAGCGCCGGAGAGCAGGGGGCGATCGAGGTCGCCTATCCGGCGGCGACGGCGCCGTCACCGGAGGCCGCTGCCGAGGCGATTGCTGATGATTTCGCGCTGCTGCCGGATTGGCCCACCCGGCATAACTATCTGATCGAGCTCGGCGAGCGGCTGCCGCCGATGCCGGACGCGCTCAAGACCGAGGCGAACCGGGTGCAGGGCTGTCAGAGCACCGTCTACCTGTCGGCGCGGCGCAAGCCGGGCGCCGATACCGAGATCGAGTTCCTCGCCGACAGCGATGCGGCGATCGTCCGCGGTCTGATCGCGTTGCTCGAGCAGCTGTGCTCGGGTCAGTCGGCCGAAGCGATCCTGGCCTTCGATATCGAGGGGTTCTTCGCGCGGCTCGGCCTGGATCAGCATCTGAGCCTCTCGCGCCGCAACGGGCTCGACGCGATGGTGCAGCGCCTGCGGGCGTTGGCGGCGCAGCGGCAGGCCCCGGCGATCGGTCAGTCCAATTGCTAAGAGACCCTATCAAAACGGCCGCTCAAGTTGCGCAAGCGACTGATCTAACTGGACGCATGAGCCAGGCTGTTCGGCATTCTAAGGCGCGTCCGGCTTCGGACCGCTCATTCGGTCACGCAACGGTCTTGAGAGACCCGAGCGAGATGTCCGATCAGCCTGAACAAGCTTCCTGATTTCTGCTATGTCTCCGACGAATCAGGTCCGAGCGAGCCGTTGGCTGGATGCGGTCGAGCGGCTCGGTAACCGACTGCCCGATCCGGCGACCCTGTTCGCGCTCGGCACCCTGCTGCTGATGCTGCTCTCGGCGCTCGTCGCCGCACTCGGCTGGCAGGTCGAGCGGGTCTCGGCCGAGGGCGTTCAGCGGGTCGGTGCGGTCAGCCTGCTCAGCAGCGATGGCCTCTGGTGGCTGATCTCGCATCTGGTCGAGAACTTCGTCACCTTCCCGCCGCTCGGGCTGGTGCTGGTCGGGCTGCTCGGGATCGGCGTGGCCGAGCGCTCGGGCCTGCTGCCGGTGCTGCTGCGCCGGCTGCTCGATGCCGCTCCGGCATCACTGTTGACGCCGGCGACAGTGCTGGTCGGTATCCTGTCGTCACTGGCGCTCGATGCTGGTTATGTCGTCCTGCCGCCGCTGGCCGCCGGCCTGTTCCTGGCCGCCGGGCGCTCGCCGTTGGCCGGGATCGCGGCGGTGACCGCCGGTGTCACCTGCGGCTTCTCGGCCAACCTCTTCCTGACCGGGCTCGATCCGCTGCTGGCCGGGCTCTCGAGCGCCGGCGCCCAGTTGCTCGACGCCGATTACCAGGTCGCGATCACCGCGAACTGGTGGTTCATGATCGCCTCGACGGTGGTGCTGACCGCCGTTGGGACCCTGGTCACCCACCGGCTCGTCGAGCCGCGCCTGTCGCAAGCAGGCGCCGCCGGAACCCAAGACGAGACAGCAGCCGCATCAGCGGGCTCGAAAGGTGTCGATCCGGCAGGCCCGGCAGATCGCGATCGGGCAGGCCCGGCAGAGGGCGAGTCCGCCCGGGCGGCCGAGGAGCGGGGCCTGCGCTGGGCGGCGTGGGCCTTGCTGCTGCTGATCGCCGCGCTGCTGGCTGCGGTGCTGATCCCGGGCGCGCCGCTGGCCGGCGACGGCGAGCATTTCCCGCGCTGGATGGAGGCGATGGTGCCGCTATTGCTGCTTGTGTTCCTCAGTACCGGGCTCGTCTACGGGGTCGGTGCTGGCACCATCCGCTCCGATCGCGACGCGATCGCGATGATGAGCGAGACGATGCGCGCGATGGGGCCCTACATCGTGCTGGCATTCTTCGCGGCGCAGTTCATCGCTTGCTTCGCCCAGTCGCGGCTCGGCGAGATGCTCGCGATCACCGGCGGGAGCTGGCTCGCGTCCCTCGGCCTGCCGCTCGCGCCGCTGGTGCTGAGCTTCGTGGTGCTGGTGATGCTCGGCAATCTGGTCATGGGCTCGGCCTCGGCGAAGTACGCCTTCTTCGCGCCGGTGTTCGTGCCGATGCTGATGCAGGCTGGCGTGAGCCCGGAGCTGACGCAGGCCGCCTATCGCGTCGGCGACTCCGTCACCAACGGCATCACCCCGTTCAATCCGTACCTGGTCATCATCCTCGCGTTCGTCCGCCGCTACGTGCCGCAGGCCGGCCTCGGAACCCTGCTCGCGCTGATGCTTCCGTACACGCTGGTGTTCGCCCCGGTCTGGACGCTGATGCTCGGGGGATGGGTCCTCGCCGGCTGGCCGCTCGGGCCGGGCGGGGCGCTTTCCTATCACCCGGGCTGACCGCGCTCAGGCTGTCGAAGAACGGCCATCCTGGCCGGCAACCGGACCGGGATCGGCCAGCCTGACCGGCTCGGTCGGGATGTGCACGGCGGTTTCCTCAGTTCAGACCGCCCAAACATGCCTCTATCCTTGCCGTTGAAGAATTCTGGCATCGTATTTGCTTTTATCGCGTTTGAGATGCCGCTACCCGCTTTTCGGGTTTTCGGCTCGGAATCGCAGTCTCCCCATGCCGGGGCGGCAGCGAATCGAAAGCAACGAGCTAAGGCGATTTCTGTCAAGGCTCATACCGCCTTGCTGGTCTTTTCGCTCGCCTTCTTCGTCGTGCCGCCGGTCACATAGCCCGGCTATGCTCCCGGCGACGCTCCTCGAAGGCAAACGAAAATCCTGCGCAATTCGGTACGAGCTTTTCCGGCAATCGCCTAACCAAATCACAGCAATACGTGGAGAAACAGCAATGCGAGTACGCAATCTGCGTTTGAACTTGTTGCGTTGGCTTGGCGTGCTGCTCGTGAGCGGCGGATTGGCCGTCGCTGGGCCTGCGACACCCCCGGCGCTTGCCACCGAGGGTGTCGCTAATAGCGGTGCGCAGGTCGAGGCCAGCACCAGCCAACAGACAGAAACGGCCTCGGAGGTGTCGGGACCTTCCGGTCAGGACGTGAATGAGGTCGACGCGAAGGCCGGCGATGCGACCGCACAACAGCGCGACCGGGTCATTGCCGATGCGGTACAGGCGATCGCCGAGACCCGCCGAGCGGTCACGGCTCTGGAGGAAGATGATGTCGATGCAGCGCTGAAGGCGCTGGAGGCAGCGACGGGCAAGCTCGAGTTGATCATGGCGAGACGCCCCGAGCTGGCGCTGGCGCCGATCGATGTGCGGGTCGTCCAGAGCGACCTCTACGCCACGCCGGAGGATGTCACCGACGCCGTGAAACAGGCCCGCGACCTTCTTGGCGACGGCGAGTTGCAAGAAGCCCGTCTTCTCGTCGCGAATCTCGCCAGCGAGGTCGTGGTCGAGACCGTGAACCTGCCGTTGGCGACCTATCCGGACGCCATCAAGGCCGCTGTGCCGTTGATCGATCGGGGTGACCTTGAGGCAGGGCAGCGACTGCTCGAGAACGCGCTCAGCACGCTTATCGTCCGGACCGAAGCCGTGATCCCGGTGCCGATCGTGCGCGCGCAGGAACTGCTTGCAGAGGCCGACGAGTTGGCCAAGACGGAGGACCGTAGCGACGAGCAGAACGCTCGCCTCGCGCAGCTGCTCGAGGCCGTGCGCACCGAGATCGAGCTCGCCGAGCGGCTGGACTACGGTGACGACGAACAGTTCGAGAAGCTGTATGCCCAGCTGCGGACCGTCGAGAAGAAGACCGAAGGCGGTCAATCCGGTAAGGGCTTCTTCGATTCACTCGATAAACAGCTCAGTGCACTGTTGCCGTTTTGAGGAGGTACATCATGTCGACGAATCTCCAGCAATTCCGTGAAAACATGACCGATGCATGGGACCGGCTCGTCCAAGGATGGAGCCAAGGCTGGAACGAGCTATCTCGCCGTGCCTCTGGGGCGATGACCCGATTCGGGCCGAAGCGTCGCGGCGATGGCGACGAGCCCAGCCGGCATGCGCAGCAGCATGCCTTGCGCAGCAGCGGTTGGGGCGTGCTCGCGGCCGAGGTCTTCGACGACGAGGATCGGGTCCGGGTGCGCTTGGAGGCGCCGGGCATGCACAAGGATGACCTCAATCTGACCGTGCTCGACAATTGCCTCCTCGTCCGCGGCGAGAAGCATTTCGAGGATGACCGCAGCGACGGACGCTACCGCATCACCGAGCGTGCCTACGGCGTGTTCGAGCGCTCCATCCCGCTACCGGCGGCGGTCGACAGCGACCGTGCCGAAGCGCGCTACGAGCATGGCGTCCTCCGCGTCGAGCTGCCGAAGACCGCGCCGCAGGGACGCCGGCGCGTCACGGTCGGCTGATGGTCGGCCGGTGGTGGGCTCAAGGTCCATCGAGTATCCGTGCGATGACCTGCTCCAGGGCCCGGCGGGGCCCCTGGAGCACCAGCACATCCCCGCCGCGCAGCTCGGTGTCCAGCAGGGCTCCCGGCACGCGGATACCACCGCGGCGCACATCCAGGAGCTCGACCCCGACAGACGCGAAGCCGAGCTGTTCCGGCGTCTTTCCCACCGCAGGGCTGTTGCGCTGCAGCGTGACCGCATGCATCTGCGGTCCTTCCCGATCCGCTCCGCTTTCGTCATCCCCATCGCTCAAGCCGCGACCGTCACCGGAATCGCCGAACACCGCGCGCAGCGGCGCGTAATGCTCAAGCCGCACACGCTCGACCGCCGCCTCCACCCGGGAATGCGGCAGACCGAGCAGCAGCAGCAACTGTTGGGTGAACTGCAGGCTTGACTCGAGCCGCTCTGGGTACAGATCGGCGCCGATAGCGCGCAGATCCGCGTCGTGCTCGGCACCGGTTGTACGGATCAGCACTGGGGGCAGGTCGCCCTGCTGCTGGAGCTGGAGCAGTGTCCGGGCCAGGCGATCGCCATCGCGACAGGTCACGGCAAGGGCCGCAGCGCGATCGAGGCCAGCAGCGCGCAGGATACCGGGGCGGGTGCAGTCGCCGTATGCGACCTTCGCGCCGGCGCTGCGGGCCTGGCGGACCCGTTCCGGGTCCAGATCGAGCGCCAGAGTCGCGATGCCCTCGCGCGCGAGCACGGCGGCGAGGTTCTGTCCCCGATCGCCGAAACCACAGATGAGCACGTGGCCCGACAACTCCGCGCCCTCATCGGCGAGTTGTGCCTCCGGCGCCGCGTTGGCTTCGGACTTGCGCCGGCCGGTCAGACGCGCAGCGATGAGGCCGTTGAAGCGCACCAACAGCGGCGCGGCGGCCATGCTCAGGACGAGCAGCGCCAGCATCGATTGACCGACCGCAGCGGGAATCAGCTCTCGCTCCAACGCCGAGGCGAGGAGCAGCAGGCCGAGCTCACCACCTTGAGCCAGACAGAGTGCGCCGCGCCAAGCAATCTCCCCTGACTGCCCAAAGAACGCAGCCAGACCGGCCACCAGCGCGGCCTTGACCAGGATCAGGCCGAACAGGGCCGGCAGCAGCCACAGTAGTTCGCTCGCGAGCAGGGCGAGATCGAGCTGCATGCCGATCGTGGCGAAAAAGAGTCCGAGCATCAGATCCCGGAATGGACGGATGTCCGCCTCGACCTGATGGCGGAAGGGCGTCTCGCCAAGGAGCATTCCCGCCATGAAGGCGCCAAGCGCCGGGGACAGACCCACGAGCTCGGAGAGCAAGGCCGCGGACAACGCCAGCAAGAGCGTCGTCAGCATGAAGAGCTCGAGCGATCTCGTTGCGGCAACCCAATGAAGGATGGCCGGCAACAGACGCCGCCCCAGCACAATCATGGCTACGAGCGTCGTGGCGGCCACCAGGACACGCCCGCTCAAACCGCCGAGCGCGGCGCCATCCGCCTCGGTCAGCGCCGGGAGCGCGGCCAGCAGACCGATCGCGGCCAGGTCTTGGAACAGCAGTACCGCGACGACCAAACGGCCATGCGGCGCCGCGAGCTCGAGCTGCTCGGCGAGCTGTTTGAGCACGATCGCGGTCGATGACATCGCCAGGGCGGCGCCGACCGCGAGCGCCCCAGCACCTGCGACATCGTCGCGCCACCACCAAAGGGCGCCGCCGAGCACCAGCGCGGTCAGTCCGATCTGGGCGCCGCCGAGACCGAAAACCAGCCGCCGCAGCGCCAGCAGTCGCGAAACCGAGAATTCCACCCCGATCGTGAACAGCAGCAAGACGACGCCCAGCTCGGCGAGGAACCGGGTCTCGGCGGAGTCCGGCAACAGGCCCAGCGCGTGCGGCCCTGTGAGGATACCGGTCGCAAGATAGCCAAGCACCGGCGACAACCCGAGCTGGCGGCAGAGCGCGACGGCCAGCACGCCCACAGCGAGCAAGATCAGGACATTCTCGAGCAAGGGTTCGACCATGGTCACGGAAGATCGGTAAGAACCGGGGGAGGGCGGGGAACAGCGGCCTGCGGAGCAGGCTTTCGGGTGCTTGCGCCCGGCAGGTCAGGCGGACCCCTTTCCGCGGCAGGAATTCGCACGCATCCGAAACGCAAAAGAAAGCGGCCCGCGCCCGGAATACCCGAAGGCTTCCGCAGCGCGCGCCGCCTGAGGCGATTTCTGTCAAAGCACATACCGCCTTGCTGGTCTTTTCGCTCGCCTTCTTCGTCGCGCCGCCGGTCACATAGCCCGGCTATGCTCCCGGCGACGCTCCTCGAAGGCAAACGACAATCCTGCGCAATTCGGTACGAGCTTTTCCGGCAATCGCCTGAGTTGATGTCCTTCCATGGACCTTGCCGTCATCTCAGCTAGCGAGCCTTCAGTCCGTCTTGACCTCGATCTTGCGCGGCTGCAACTCGGCCCGTTTAGGGATACGAACCCGCAACAGGCCGTCTTTGAGATTGGCTTCGACCTGCTCCGTGTCGAGCTCCGAGCTCAAGCTGAAGTTGCGCCGGTAGCGGGTTCCGCGCACGTCGGCGTAGAGTGCTCGCATCCCCTCGGGCATTGTGATGGCGACCTCGCCCTCGAGCGTGAGGCTGTTCCGGTCGACCTGGATGTCGAGGCGATCCTTGGCGACGCCGGGCATATCGGCCTCGACGACGATAGCGTTTGCGTCTTCGAAGATATCGACCGCCGGACGCAGGATGAGCTCGCGCTCGGTTGGGGCGCGCAGCGCGCCGTCCTCTTGCCGGGTGGTCATCTCTGTCTGCTCATTCATCGTCAACCTCCTCGATTCGCCAAAGTGAAACGCAATACGCGGTCATTGCACCCTGATCTGGCGGGGCTTGCCTTGCTCGCTGCGCTGGACCTGGACGTGAAGTACGCCGTCCCGGTACGCGGCCTCGACGCGGTCCGGATCGACGTCCTCGGGCAGCGTCATGACACGGCGGAAGCCGCCACCGAAACGCTCGCGGAGGTAATAGTCGGCATCGCCCTGGCGCTCGATGGCGCGTTCGCCGCTCATCGTCAGCAGATTACGCTGCATCGAGATATCGAGCGTGGACGGGTCGAGCCCGGGCGCGAAGGCATAGACGTGCACGGCGTCGTCCGAGGCGGCGATGTTCACCGGCGGGAAGCTGCCACGGGCCGTCGCCCGGATGCTGGCCGGTGCGCCCCAGGCGCCGAAGGCGTCATCGAGCTCCCGGTTGATGCGGGCGAACTCGTCGAACAGGGTGTCGAAGCTGGTCGGATAACCGAACATGGGTTGACCTCCTTCTGTTTTCGGATCGGCGAGTGGTCAAAGCCACCCGAATAAGCTCACCAAGCAGAAAGCAAGAAAGAGGCCAGATTTTGAAATCGCAGCGCGGCGCGTCCCGGCGGCCCGTCTCAGCCCAGAATCGGTTCGGATCGACGGCTCCGGCGGGACGCGATGCCCGCCTGCATGCTCAGTCGCTGGCTTCAGTGGTGTCCAGGGCCAGCCAAATCGGCCGGCCAATTGTGGTCAAGGCGGCCAATCTGGCCGCGTCGTTCGGCGTTTGGCGCTCAGCTCGCGTTCAGCTTGCGGCGCAGGGTGCGCTCGCCAATGCCGAGCAGCTTGGCGGCTCGACTGCGGTTGTAGTCAGCGGCCTTGAGCGCCGCATCGATCAGCAGCCATTCGGCCTCGGCCAGAGTGGTGCCCAGGGGGATGAAGACGCCATCGACCACACCGGAGCGCTCGCGGCCAGCTCGAGGCAGGAGCGGGTACAGCAGCGATGCCGGCAGCTCGCGCGTATCCTCCGCGAGTCGAACGGCAAGACGCGCCATCAGGTTGCGCAGCTCGCGCACATTGCCGGGCCAATCGTGCCGCGCGAGCAGCTCCGACGCCTCTTGCGTGAGCCGCGGCATCGGCGGCTGCCATCCCATGTCCTGCAGGCCGTGATGGAGGAAATGCTCGGCTAGGAGCGGAATGTCGGTCCGTCGCTCGCGCAGCGGAGGCAGCATCAGCGGCAGCACATTGAGCCGATAGAGCAGGTCTTCGCGGAACAGTCCCGAGGCGAGGCGCTCGTCAAGGGCACGATGGGTCGCGGCTACGACGCGGACATCCACAGTGACCGCGGCCTCGCCACCGATGCGATGGACGGCGCGCTCCTCCAGGACCCGCAGCAGCGAGACCTGGGCCGGGGGCGGCATCTCACCGACCTCGTCGAGAAAGAGGGTTCCCTGATGCGCCTGCTCGAAGCGGCCGCGGTGGCGGCGCAGCGCGCCGGTGAAGGCGCCTTTCTCGTATCCGAACAGCTCGGCCTCGAGCATCCCGTCCGGAATGGCGCCGCAGTTGACCGGCACGAAGGGACCCTGATCGCGCGGACCGAGACCGTGCAGCGCCCGGGCCACGAGCTCCTTACCGGTGCCCGTCTCGCCCTGGATCAGGACCGGCTCCCGGCTGCGGGCGAAACGCGGCACATCGGCCAGAGCCTGTTCCATGCTGGGGTCCCGGCAGAACAACCAGGGTCGTAGGTGCTCGCATACCACGCAGGGCTCCTTGGGATCGATACCGTCAAACTGCCATGAGTTCATGAGCCTGGCTCAGGGGTGCTGGGCGGTCGCCGCGCACCGGGCTGCGGCCGGACCGCTCGAGTCCGGGATCTTACACCGCCAGATTCGACGCCCAGCGCCTCTTTATCAATGCCGCACGGTACCCTCGCAGTTCTCGCACGCTGATTGGTTGGCAGCGCTTGACAAGGGAGCGGCGGAACACATTAAACCCGCAGTCGAAACAGCAAATCCCAGTATTCATAGGGTGCTGCTGGAACAGGAGACCCTGGACGAAGACGAGCTGCGGGCAATGACGCGCGACCTAGAACGCGACGCAGTACGCCGCCCCAGCCCCGACAAGCCGATCCAATCACCTACCTTAGCCCGACTCACGGCCGATAGCCGCAGACCGCGTGCAGTGGACACGCCGCCCCGGTGGAGCCGGCAGCGCATGCCCGCTGCTCCGAGCAGGAGTGGCACGCTGCCCGAGCAACCCGATACCTCAATGATCTGGAGCCTCGCGGGAACCTCAGGCTCCGGCGGGGCGACCTGGGCCCTGTCCACGACGATCGCGGTGCAGTTGGAGGCTCACATGGGTAGTTCGAGGGATGATGATGAAGCCGCGCTTCGGCCACAGGACGCCCTCCCCGCGGAAGCCCAAGCGTATGACCCCGAATAGGGACAACAACCCGAGCGTTGCCGAGATATAGACGAAGAGTCCGTGAGCGCCGAGCAGGCGCATCGAAACGCTGGCGAGCAACGGCCCAAGCGCAGCGCCGGCTCCATAGATCAGTACCAAACGGCTCGCCACGGCGACCACCTCGCCCTCCGCGATTCGGTCGTTTACATGCGCGATGCTGATCGAGTAGATCGGAATCGCCAAGCCCACAAAGGCGAAGCCTGCACCCATCAGCGCGGCGCTTGGTCTTTCCGGCAATGCAGCAATCGCGAGCGCGGCCAAGGCCGCAATCGCGCTTGCAGCGATGATTACGAAGCGGCGGTCGATCATGTCGGACAACCGCCCTAGCGGCCAGGTTAATGCGAGTGCACCGGACATCGTGATCGCCATGAACAGGGCGATGCCCTCGTCTTCGAATCCGACGCGCGCTGCGAAAACCGGTCCCATGCCCCAGAACGCGCTCATCGCCATCCCCACCGCAAAAGCGCCCGCGAAACCCAACGGGGACAGCTGAAACAGCCGTTTCATCGAAACGCGATCGGCGGCAGTCTTGCCCGGTATCCCCGCGCGCGTCAGCGTGATCGGCACCAACGCCAACGAGAGAAAGATAGAGGTCACGGCGAACAGGACGAAACTCTCCGTCGACGCGAGCGTTAGCAAGGGCTGACTTGCAACGTAGCCGAGCACCAGTATGACGTTGTAGATCGCCAGCATCCGGCCACGCTGAGCAGGCTCAGCCGACGCATTGAGCCAGCTCTCGATGACGACGACCAGGCCGGCATAGCAGGCCCCGAAGAGCAGGCGAAAGAGGAACCAGGCGACCGGGGCAATGAAGAGAGGATAGGCGATCGCCAGCGCGGAACAGATCGAAGCCAGCGCCGCGAAGGCCCGGATATGACCAACTGATTCGATCAGGCGAGAGGCGTAATAGGAGCCGGCGGCAAAGCCCAGGAAATACGCCGACATCATGAGGCCGATCGTGACGGAGGACATACCCTCGCTCTCGGCCCGCACCCCCACCAGGGTTCCGCTGAGACCATTGCCGATGACCAGCATCGTCACAGCGACGAAAAGGGCGGATAACTTGACGATCGGTGAGGTCGCTGCCTGCGGTTTCGGGCCGTTGGCGACCGCTCGATCTGCCGGGCGGCTTTCAACCATGTGCGTTGTCCTGCTTTTTGTAACCTACGGATTGTTGCTATCGTCGAGCTGCAAAATCCGCCCCCGACCCCGAACGGTATCGCAGAATAGTATATCGGCTAAGGTCGACGGACTGACCGCCCTTAAGATCGCCAGAGCCATGGCCTAGAGCGAATGCGGGATGTCCCGCTTTGAAGCGACAGTGCGCCTCGTACAAGCGCTGGACCCGTGTGGCGACCGGATGAATAACTCGCTCCTGTCGATGCTGCGGCGCACACTTGGCGTCCCGCAATACCAACTGTCCATTTTCCCTGCAGGGGTTCGACGGGGCGAACTGCGGCAGTGCGCTAGTGCCCTGATGTGTCCGATCATCGGACGCACGCCCTGTCAACCATCCTTGTCCGCCGATTGATTCGCCAGCGATAGACCAGATGTCTGCGCGGCCGATGAGGTGAAGTCGGCCTCCGAAATAAGCAAAACATTTTAGGAGCAAGATAATGCTGCGATTCATCGCTACGATATTGCTGCTGGCGTCGTTCAACCTACCAGCCGCCGACAACGCGATCGAGGTCACGCGGACCCCGGCGCCGGAAGGGGCCGAGGTCTACTTCATCGAGCCGACCGACGGCGCGACCGTCCCGACCACCTTCACCGTCAAGTTCGGCCTCAGGAACATGGGCGTCGCCCCGGCCGGGACCGACAAGGCCGCCACCGGTCATCACCACCTCCTGATCGACCAGGAACTGCCCGCGCTCGATCGGCCGATGGGCGGCGACATCATGCACTTCGGCGGCGGCCAGACCGAGACCGAAGTGACCCTAGAGCCGGGCGAGCACGACCTGCGCCTGATCGTCGGCGATAAGAACCACGTGCCGCATGATCCGCCGATCTATTCCGAGCAGATCACCGTGACCGTGGTCGAGTAACGACGTCCGCGCCCAGTGCCGTCCGTCTCCGGACCCGTCCCGCTCCACCCGTCCTGCCTCGCAAGGGCTTGAGCCTAGAAACCGCAGTTGACCGCTTAGCCCAGCATGCAACCCTTTGCAATGGCTCCAATTCTGGTGCTTCATGAAGAGCACCCATGGTTGGCGGCCGCTACGACCACCCGTGCACGCCCCGCGCGGCGCCCAGCGTCGTTACAACTCGTTGGAATAGAATGACTATTCCGCCTCGTTGTGCCTTGCTGGACACCACGCGGGACGCACCCTGGCGGCCGTCCAACTGCGGTTTCTAGGTTGAGTCCAGCGACGGCTCGAATCTTTTTCGCCCCGGCACGGCCGCCGCTACCCAGACGAGATCGCCGCCGACGTCTCACTCGAGCGGCTGCAGCGCTTCTTCTTCCACAGCCGCGGTCGCTACTGGGTGCGCAGCGAGGTCCGCGAGCTGGGGACGTCGCATGAGTCCCTGCAGTCGCTGAGCGAGGCGCACACCCTGTTTGGGCTGGTTCCCAAGGTCTCTTCGGAACCAAGTCAGCAGCCTCCCGGGGGTTAGGTCTTTCCGATCTGCCGTGATGGCAGGTCGCCCCTCGCCGTACCCGCCTCGCTTTTGTGGGACTCCAGGCGAGGTGGTAGCATTCGGGCACCTCTCGAATCTCCCTGGGCGCGGCCCCGACAGGCAGAACCGAGATGGCGCGATCAACTCGCTTTCAACCCCGCCTGGATTTGGAGAAGCCTTGTGTTCGCGGCGCTCGCGGAACACCGGGCGTGGTTAGCGCATTGCTCTGCTCGCTCAAGGTGCCCAGGAGCCGCCGGTTCTGTTCCGTATGATCACCGAATTACGCCTGATCCGTTGGAAGAGCTTTGGCGACGCGACGCTCTATGTCGACAGGGTCACCGTGCTTATCGGTACCAACGCGAGCGGCAAGTCCAACGCGCTGGATGCCCGACTATTCCTGAAGCGGATCAGCGAAGGTCTTTCGCTGACAGGTGCTCTACAGGGCGAACAGAGTCTTCCAGCAATGCGCGGCGGGCTCGAGTGGGTGTGCCTGAACAAGGGAGGGACCTTTACGATCGAGGTCCGGGTCGAGGGTGAGGACGGGCGCACGGTGTATGTCTACCGGTTGGGATGTATCGTCCAAGAGAACCGTTGTGATTTGGCGAGCGAATCCCTCCAAAGGCTCAGGTCTCGGACGGTCAAGCGTTCGAACGACGCCAAGCCCTACAGTATCTATCTGTTTCAGACCGATCCGTGCGCAGAAGATGCGGCATCCATCACGGCGCGGCTCTACAAAGAGAAACGCGGCACGCCACGGCCATCTTGCGCTCTGTCTCGGTGCTCCGACAGCTTTCTCAGCAACCGACGCGAAAGGAGATCGAGGCAGGCCTCCGGGAGATCCTGCGCGCGTTTCAAGGCATCTTCGTATTGGACCCGATCCCGGCGCACATGCGGCAGTACTCCCCGATGTCCGACGAATTGGAGCCGGACGCGTCGAACATTGCCGGTGTCATTGCGGCGCTTGCGCCGGAACGGCAACAGCGCCTCGAGCGGTTGCTGTCAACGTACGGCAGCCGCCTGCCAGAGAGGGACATACGCGGGTCGGCCTGCTGCTCGAGATGCTAACGAAGATCGGCGAGGCGCGCGGGGTGGATGTCCTGGTCACCACGCACAACCCGGCCTTCCTCGATGCAGCCGGGCCTGAGATGGTGCCGTTCATTACCGTCTCGCATCGCGACGCCAGGACCGGACACAGTCGCTTGACGCTCCTTGAGGACATCGCCCAGCTGCCGAAGTTGCTGGCTTCTGGGCCGGTGGGAACACTCTCAAGTGCCGGACGCATCGAGAAGGCATTGGCGTTCGAGGAATAATGCGTCGTCGGGGCAGGTGATGCGTCGCGTGATCGTGTTCGACACCTCCGTACTCTGCGTCTGGCTCAAGGCGTATCAGCCGGCGCCGTCGGTAAGGCAGCCGAGACGCCGCAGAAGGTAAGGCGGTCGAAAGCGGTCTCCGCGGGACCAACGAACCCGATAGAGCCGATTCGATGCGCAGGGACAGGTTGACTCACGACGAGATCGGTGCTCTTGCGCACTGGGCGATCGGTCTCTAGGATGCGTTATATGCATAACGTTTTTGGGAGTTCCCAATGCATAAGCGCATGACGATTACGCTCGACGAACCGGTGTATGAAGGTCTGCATCGCCGGATCGGTAAGCGCCGGATCAGCCAATTCATCGAGGATCTGGTCCGACCGCATGTTCTGGACTCGAGCTTAGATGATGGATACCAGGCGATGGCGGCCGACGCGGAACGCGAAGCTGAAGCCACAGAGTGGTGCAACGCGCTGGTGAATGATGTCGCCGATGAAACGCGGTGAGGTCTGGTGGGTCGAGTTTGATCCCGCCGTAGGCAGCGAAATCCGCAAGACACGACCGGCCGTCATCGTCAGCAACGATGCGGCGAATCGGCACTTGACGCGCGTTGTGGTGATCCCGCTGACCAGCAAAACCGCGCGACTCTATCCCGCGGAGGCCTTGGTGAGCATCGGGGGCCAGACAAGCAAGGCGATGGCCGATCAGATCATGGCCGCCGACAAACGGCGGCTGAAGGGCCGCCTCGGACACTTGAGCAAAGACGACATGCTCGGCGTCGAGACCGCAATCAAGTTGCATTTGGGGCTGCCGCAGTAGGTGCGTCGCGGGCGTGTATAGCCGCATTCGAGATGCGACATCTGGATCAAGGCGTGCCGAAGTCGCCGCCGACCGGCGCCGTCGCTCCCGTGGTGATGGCGATTACAACCCCGTCCAGCGCAAGAGACCTTTCGTCAATCGTGGTGCGTCGTGGCGACCCGGAACAGCTCCTCGTGGCCCATCTGCGTCAGCGCGGCATCGCGCTCCGCCGTCGTCAACAGGCCGGCCGCGGCCAATTCTTCGCGCAGCCTTGGCGGGATGCTGCCGGCGATGGGCTTGAACATCGCCTGGACGTCGTCGTCGCGCCTGTCCGCGATCAGTCCGTAGTCGATCCGCGCGACGAGATAGCGGTCGATCTCCTGTGCGGATTCGGGGACTGGCTCGGCGATTCAGCCGAGTTCCGCAGGCTGGGCGGGTTCGCCCTGCCATTCTGGAATCTCCTCCTCCAGGCCGAGGTTGGCGAAGCGCGCGGCGATGCGCGTTCCGAGGCCCTGCGTGTCTCGCGAGCTGCCCGGTAGGTCCGCCAGGGCCGCGGCGCGGAGAATCTCGCGGACCTCCTCCTCGGTACTGCGCCCATGCTGCCGGGCACGCCGGGTTAAACGCGCCTTGACGTCATCTTCGAGATTTCGAACGATCAATTGGGCCATCGTATCCGGTTCTTTCACTGCCGAGCTGATATCACGATATCTTACCGGTCCGAAGGGCGAAAGGGCGCGGCCAGCCGACCAGTCTTCTCCAGTCGGTACGAGCTTTTCCGGCAATCGCCTAAAGCCGCTGCTCATTCGTCGTCGGTCTTCCCTCGCCGCTCGCCGAAGCCTCCGCCACCCGGCGTCTCGAGCACAAACAGGTCGCCCGGATGGACCGCGCGGCTGTCGGTCGCGCCGAGCGGCTCGATGCGGCCATCGGCGCGCTCGATCCAGTTGCGGCCAACGGCGCCCGGCTCGCCGCCGGCGAGGCCGAATGGCGGCACGCGGCGCCGGTTGGCGAGGATGCCGACCTCCATCGGCTCGAGGAAGCGAATCCGCCGCTCGACCCCGTCGCCGCCATGGTGACGGCCGGCGCCGCCTGAGCCCGCGCGGATCGCGAACGACTCCAGCCGGACCGGGAAGCGCCATTCGAGCACCTCGGGGTCGGTGAGGCGCGAGTTGGTCATGTGGGTGTGCACGGCACTGGTGCCGTCGAAGTCCGGCCCGGCGCCGGAGCCGCCGCAGACGGTCTCGTAGTACTGGACGCGGGCGTTGCCGAAGGTGGTGTTGTTCATCGTGCCCTGGGCGGCGGCGAGCACGCCGAGCGCGCCATAGAGGGCGTCGGTGATCGCCTGGCTGGTCTCGACGTTGCCGGCGACCACCGCGGCCGGATAGGTCGGGCTCAGCATCGAGCCCTGCGGGATGATCAGCCGGATCGGCTTCAGGCAGCCCTCATTCATCGGGATCGCGTCGGCGACCAGGGTGCGGAAGACATAGAGCACCGCGGCGCGGCAGATCGCGGCCGGGGCGTTGAAGTTGGTCGTCTGCTGCGGGCTGGTACCGGTGAAGTCGACGGTCGCCTCGCGCCGTCGCGGGTCGATCGCGATCGCGACCCGGATCAATGCGCCGTCGTCCATCTCGAGCGCGAACTGGCCCGGGGTCAGCACCTTGATGACTCGCCGTACCGACTCCTCGGCGTTGTCCTGAACGTGGCCCATATAGGCCTGCACGGTCGCGAGCCCGAACTGCGCAACCATCTTGCGCAACTCCTGCACGCCCTTCTCATTGGCGGCGATCTGCGCGTGCAGGTCGGCGAGGTTCTGCTCCGGGTTGCGGGCCGGGTAGGGGCCGGCGGTCAGCAGCGCCATCACCGCCTGATCCCGGAACTCGCCGGCCTCGACCAGCTTCAGGTTGTCGATCAGCACGCCTTCCTCGTCGACGCGTGTCGACTGCGCCGGCATCGAGCCCGGGGTGATGCCACCGATATCGGCATGATGGCCGCGGCTGCCGACATAGAACAGGATCTGCGCGCCGGCATCGTCGAAGACCGGGGTGACGACGGTGACGTCGGGCAGATGGGTGCCGCCGTTGTAGGGGCCGTTGAGGGCGAAGACGTCGCCGGGCCTGATCCGGCCGCGGTTGTTGCGGATCACCGCGCGCACGCTCTCGCCCATCGAGCCGAGGTGCACCGGCATGTGCGGCGCATTGGCGACCAGCGCCCCGTCCGGGGCGAAGATCGCGCAGGAGAAGTCGAGCCGCTCCTTGATGTTGACCGAGAGCGCGGTGTTCTGCAGCCGATAGCCCATCTGCTCGGCGATCGACATGAACAGGTTGTTGAAGACCTCGAGCATCACCGGGTCGCTGTGGGTGCCGATCGCATCGGCCCGCTGCAGCGGCTCGGCGCGCTCGAGCAGCAGGTTGCCGATCGCGGTGACCTCGGCCCGCCAGCCGGGCTCGACGACCGTGGTGCCGGTCGCCTCGACGATGATCACCGGGCCGGCGATGCGGTTGCCCGGGTGCAGCGCGCTGCGCTGGTAGAGCGGGGCCTGATGGGTGGTGCCGCCGCTGCGCAGCGCGACGACGGCGTTGGGCTCCGGCAATGGGCCCGGCGAGACGGCGGTATCGGCATCCAGCTCGACGGCCTGGCCGATCGCCTCGACGACCGCGGCGGCGGCGACCTTGGGCTTGTCGGACATCAGGAAGCCGAAGCGCTCGTGGTAGGCGGCCTCGAACGCCTCGGCGAGTGCCCGTTCGTAATCGGGCTCGCGCTCGGGGAGGTCGACCTCGAGCGCGCTGTCCGAGCCCTGGTAGCGGACATGGACGCGGCGGACGACCCGGATTTGCCCCGGCTCGAGCCCTTGGGCGAGCAGCGCGTCATGGGCCTCGCGGGCGAGCGCTTCCAGCGTCGCCTGCAGCGCGCCGGAGGCGCAGACCTCGGCGAGCGGCTGCTCGAGGGAGCGCTCGCGTACGGCGCGCACATCGGCCAGGCCCATCCCGTAGGCCGAGAGCACGCCGGCGAGCGGATGCAGCAGCACCCGGCGCATGCCGAGCGCATCGGCGACCAGGCAGGCATGCTGGCCGCCGGCGCCGCCGAAGCTGACCAGGGTGTAATCGCTGACATCGTAGCCGCGCTGCACCGAGATGGTCTTGATCGCGTTGGCCATGTTCTCGACCGCGATCTGCAGGAAGCCCTCGGCGACCTGCTCTGGACTGCGCCGATCGCCGGTCTCGGCCCGGATGCGCTCGGCGAGCGCCGCAAAGCGCTCGCGCACGACGTCGCCGTCGAGCGGCTGGTCCTGATCCGGCCCGAACACGACCGGGAAGAAGGCCGGCTGCAATTTGCCGAGCATCAGGTTGCAGTCGGTCACCGTCAGCGGGCCGCCGCGGCGGTAGCAGGCCGGGCCGGGGTTGGCGCCGGCGCTCTCGGGGCCGACCCGGTAGCGGGCGCCGTCGAAGACGCACAACGAGCCGCCGCCGGCCGCGACGGTGTGGATCTGCATCATCGGCGCGCGCAGCCGCACCCCCGCGACCGGGGTCTCGAAACTGCGCTCCAGGGTGCCGGCATAGTGGGCGACATCGGTCGAGGTGCCGCCCATGTCGAAGGTGATCAGCCGTTCGAAGCCGGCCTGGCGCGCGGTGCGGACCGCGCCGACGATGCCGCCGGCCGGGCCGGACAGGATCGCGTCCTTGCCCTGGAACAGCTGGGCATCGGTCAGGCCGCCGTTCGACTGCATGAATTGCAGCCGCACGTCGCCGAGCTGGGACGCGACCTGGTCGACGTAGCGGCGCAGCAGCGGGGACAGATAGGCATCGACGACCGTGGTGTCGCCGCGGCCGACGAGCTTGATCAGCGGGCTGACCGCGTGGCTGGCCGAGACCTGGGTGAAGCCGATCGTGCGCGCGAGCGCGGCGATCTGCTGCTCATGATCTGGATAGCGATAGCCGTGCACGCAGAGCACCGCGACGGCGCGGACGCCGTCCTGAAACGCCTGCTCGAGGCGCGGCCGCAGCCCGTCGAGGTCGAGCGGCCGGATCAGGCTGCCGTCGGCGCCGACGCGCTCGTCGACCTCCTCGACGCGCTCGTAGAGCATCTCCGGCAGGACGATCTGGCGCTCGAACAGGCGCGGGCGCGCCTGCACGCCGATGCGCAGGGCGTCGCGGAAGCCGCGCGTGACCACCAGCAGCACCCGGTCGCCGTTGCGCTCGAGTAGGGCGTTGGTCGCGACCGTGGTGCCCATCTTCACCGCGTCGATCAGGCTGCTCGGCAGCGCGTCGTCGGCGCCGAGCGCGAGCAACTGGCGGATGCCCTCGATGGCCGCGTCGGCGTAGGCCTCGGGGTTCTCGGAGAGCAGCTTGTGGCTGCGCAGCCGCCCGTCCGGCGTGCGCGCGACGACGTCGGTGAAGGTGCCGCCGCGGTCGATCCAGAATTGCCAGCCGTGGCTCGATCCGGGCTCACTCGATCCGGGCTCTCTCGATCCGGGCTCACTCGGCCCGTGCTCAGGGTGGATGTGTCGACTGGGGCTCATCACCTGCGTCTTCTCGCGTTTCAGGGGATCGACAGCATCCTGCCAGTTAGTCTCCGGAGTGATCCAATGCAGGCCTCCGGCGGCGTTTGAGGCATCAGAAAATGGTCAGGTCTGGATTGTTGTGAATGGCTCAATCGCCGTCCGTGCGGAGTGTTGCGGGACATTTCCGGGTTGCATCCTGGGGTATTGGCCGTCACTGTACTGGTAGCCTCGATTCTCCTTGCTGCGCTGGCCCGGTCGATGCCGACCAGCGTGACATTCGTCAACCTCAGGTGGTCTTTCAATGTCCGATCTCACTCACGACGAACGCCTCGCCCTCACGCAGCGCACCATGGGGCTGCTCGAGAGCTGGGGGCTGTCCGCGGCCGACATGATGGTGCTGTTACAGCTACCGGAGAGCGTCAAGGCGCGCAACATCGCCCGTTTTCGCGAGGAAGAGCCGTTCCCCGATACCGTCGATGTCAACCGCCGGATCTCCTATCTGCTGCGGATCGAAGAGGCCCTGCACACCTACTTCCCGCGCAACCCGGAGATGCGGGATATGTGGGTCAAGCGCGGCAACAAGCAGTTCGGCAAGCGCGCGCCGGTGGCGGTGATGGTCGAGGACGGCGAGAGCGGCCTGATCTCGGTGCTGTCCCACCTCGACTGCACCTTCGCTTGGGACCTGACCGGCTCCAAGACCGAATACGAGACCACGGCCTAGACCCGCCACGGGTCGCGCTGCGCGGTGCCGGTCTCAGTCACGGAACAAGGCTCTGATTTGACCGGTTAGAACCTGTCCATCAACTTCTTCCCGATTTGCGGGCCAGCGTTGAGCGATCATCGGGAAGTAGAAAATGGACAGCCACTTAGCGCTGCTCTTGGTATCTGCCGCCGGGATGTCACCCTGGGCTGCGACCGGGCTCGAATCCGGCTCTGAGGCTGCGACGCGTGCCCTCAGGCACGCTCGTGGGTCGGGTTGAGCGCGGGTAGCCGATCGCGGCGGATGCGGTTTCCGAGCAGGCCGGCGAACGCCCCCCAGCCAGGACGCAAGGCCCGGCGCAGCGCCCGCTTCCATTGTTTGATATCGAGCTCGCCGCCGTTGTAGAGCGCGATATCCAACTGTTGCAGCAGCGCGCGGACGCGCTCGGCATCGGCCCCCGGCCGCAGGCGCAGGATGCGGTCCGCGACCCGCGGCAAGGGCTCGCGGCTCGGGGTGCGCAGGCTTTGACAGGCGCTGGTCTGGAACAGGAGTGCCCATTCGCTGGGGCTTTGCGCGCGCTCGGCATCGAGCGCGCAGCGGTAGACGCGCATGCTCGCGGGCGTCCACCGGCGCAGACGGTCGGCCAGCGTGCTGCGCAGGGCGCGCTGCCATGAGCGCAGATCGAGCCGCTTCAGTCCACCGGTGAGCGCGCCTGTCCAGCCCGCCAGCGCCCTGCGCAGGCGTTTGCCGAGACGCGGCGTCGTGTGATCGAAGGTCGTGCCATCAGAGGCGGTTCCACTGCGGGCGCTGACGGTGGCCACCGGTCGCTGAGTGCGATACCAGACTCCGGCCCAGTAGCCGAGCAGGAGCATCAGTAGGCCGCCGATCGGAATCCAGAACCAGCCCCAGTCGTCGGACTCCGCGCTGGTGCTGCTCCGGCCGAAGCCGAATGGACCGGCTTCGCCGGCCACCGAGAGGCTGCGGATCGGGACGCTCGAGCTCTCACGGCGTGCCGTCTCGACGTTCCACCAGTTGATCCGCACCGCTGGGAGCTGCAGACGGCCGCCGGAGTAGGGCACCAGCGTGTAGACCTCGGTGCGAACCCCCTTGATTTGTCGGCCATCATCGGTGAGACGACTGTCGACGATGGTCCGCTCGCGATAGCTGCGAAAGTCGCTCGAGGCCAGCATCGGTTCCAGGTCCGGCAGTTGGTCACCCAAGCCGCCGGTGGCCTCCATGCGCAGGGTCAACGTAACCGGCCGGCCTTCCTCCAGTGCGGTGGTCTCATCATCCAGCTCCCGCGTCAGCTGCAACGCCTGCAGCGGCAGCCAGGGCTGCACCGAGGGAACGACTGGCTGAGCGGTGAAGCGGGTCGGTGACTCGGCTTTGGCCGAGAACGGCACACCGCCGGCGAGCGTGCCAGACACCTCGAACGGACCCACCTCCAGCGGTCCGGGCCGCAACGGCGTGAGCGCGAGCAGATAGGTGTTGACGATCTCGCGTGTTCGGCCGCTGCCGCGGACATGGGTGCGCGGACCGCTGAGCTCTTCGAGCAGGATCGCATCGAAGCCCGAAAGCTCGGGCGAGGCTGTCGCGAGGTTGCCCGAGCTGATGACGTCAAGCTGCAGCAAGACCGGTTCTTGCACATAGGGCTTGTTATCGAGCAGCTTGACCTCGAGGCTTGGCTGAGCGCTCACGCTGGGGCGCCGTCCGTAAGGGCCATAGCGTGCTGGCGGGTAACGGGTCGGTGCGGTATTGGACGGGACCCGGTACTGCGGTGGTGGCTGCCGCCACTGCCCCGAGGGGCCGTAATAGCGCTCCGCCGGCTCGTTGGACTGACTGCCAAGAGGGTCCGGCGGAACGCCGCGGGCGTTGGTCGGCGAGGGCGGGCGAAAACTCCAAGGGCCTTGCTGCTGCGGCGGGTAGGTCTGAGCGAGCCGTGGCTGGGTGGCGAGATCGCTGGTCAACCCGCCCGGAGCGGGGTCCATGAGCGGCTGCATCGGCTGCTGCCTGTGACCTGGCGCGCCAATGGCCGATGCTGAAACCAGGGTCAGCATGAGCATGGCCCATAGCGCGATCAGCCCAGCCCGTTTCAGCTCACGCTGTTTAGCGGTTACCATGGTCGTCCCTCCTGCAGGCGGCCACCGGTCTCGCGTAGGCGCCTGAGCTCTTCCAAGCGGAACTGGTTGCGCAGCAGCATCGTCGGGTCGCCCTCGACCTGCTGCAGCCGTTGTTCCATCACGGCCATGCCCGGTCCGAAGAGGGCCTCACCATCGAGCGTCGGCCGGTCGCTGAGTCCGCGCTCCGGATCGAGCCCTTGCCAGGGCAGCGCGCCTTGCTGGTCGAAGCGCTCGATCGACTCTGCGGCCTGATCGGCGGAACGCAGATCGGGCTCCATGCGGTCTTTGGCGGCACCACCGCGCTGCTCGTCAGCCGCGCCCTCGCGCGCGTCGGAGGCACGGCGGCCGCGGTCGTCGTCGCCCTGATCGCCGGTGCTGGGGTCGTCGGGCTGTTGTTCCGGTGCGCGCTCGCCGCCGGTCCGGTCATCGGCAAGGTCTTGATCGCCGGCATCCGCCTCCGGATCGCGCTCCTCATCGCCCCCGGTCGCCGGCTGCTCGCGGCGCGCGTCATCGCCGGTTCGGCCCTCGTCTTCGCCTTCCTCGGCTGCGGCTCGATCGGTGTCGGGCTCGGTCCCTGCGTCGCCTGTCTCATCACTCGCGCCGGCGTCGTTGCCGTCCTGCTCGCCCTGTTCGCTTTGCTGCTCGTCGCCGCTGCGTCCGGCATCGCTTTCATGCTCGCCAGCGGCACCCGATTCGCTGTCGGATTGGTCTTCATCGCGACTGCCTTCGCTGCTGTCCTGATCGCGACCGTCCTGGTCCTCGGAGGCCTCGTCGCCGTCCTGTCCTTGTTGTTCGGAGCGCTTCTCGCCACCGGCGGTATCGGCTTGGGTCTGTTCGGCGCCTTCGCCGGACTCGCCGTCGCCTGTCTGCTCGCCTTGCTGCTGCCCCGTGTCGCCGGACGCTGATTCGCTGTCCTGCTCGCCCTGCTGTTCGCCCTGCTGTTCGCCTTCTTGCTGTTCGCCGTCTTGCTGTTCCCCTTCTTGCTGTTCCCCTTCTTGCTGTTCGGACTGTTGCTCGTCGGACTGCTGGCCCTGCTGTTCGCTATCCTGCTGCTCGGACTCCGATTCCTCGGACTCGCTCTGTTCGGTAGAGGCGTCCTGCTGCGCTTGTTGCGATGCCCGATCTTGCTCGGCGGTCGGTTCGGTCTCCTCCTGCTGCCGGCTCTGATCGCGCTCGAGCTCGGCTTGGGTTTCTTGCTCCTCGGCGAACGCCTGTTGCTCGACCTGGGCGAGTCGGGCGCGCGCGAGCGCCAGATTGTGCAGGGCATCGTCATGGCCCGGCTCAGCGCGCAGGACCGCCTCGTAGGCGCTGATCGCGCCGGCATAGTCCGCCTGGGCGAAGCGGGCATTGCCGAGGTTGTAACGCGCTTCGACCTGCACGGACGGTCGGTCGGAGTCGGCGAATGCGGCTTCGGCCTCGGCGTAGCGGCCGGCGCGATAGAGCGCGGCGCCGCGTCGGAACGGGTCCTTCAGGGTCGCGGCGGCGGCCGCGTACTCGCCGGCCTCATAGGCGGCGATCGCCGCTTGCTCGGCGTTGGCGAACCAATCGGCGCTGGCCGGGGGGCCGGCCAAGAGGAGGGCTGCGGCCGCCATTGGTGCGAGCCAGGATACCGATCGCCTGGTTTCGAAGCGCTGGGGCTGGAAGCGCTGGGCCTGGAAGCGATGCGATCGTAAGCGCTTGAGCCCAAAGTGATGCGGCTGGCTGCGGCCGACGCCCGGCGGTTGACTGGGGAGCGCTCCGATCCGAGCCGACCAGCTGGGAATCGGCCAGCTGCGCATTGGCCAGCCGGGAATCGGCCAGCTACGCATTGGTCGGATGGAGCTGGTCCAGAGCCACTTTGGCCCGATGAAAGCCGTTCGGATTGGAGCAGGCAACTCCGGGGCAGGCTGCCAGTGAACGGATTGCCTGCGAGGGTGCTGCCTATGCCCGCGCTGCTCGGTGCTCATGGTGTCCTCCTGCTTCCAGCGGGGCGCCCGGTGGTACCACGAGGAGTGCTCCCAGGAGGGCTTCCAGTCGGGCCCCCAAGGGTTGGCTCAGGGGTGTGCCCAGTGGTGCGCCTAGGGCTGCGCCCAAGGCGTCCAGCGGGGCGGCCGGTCCTGAGCCAGCCGCGGAAGCGCGGCAGCAACAACAGCATCAGCAGCGCGAGCGGAAGATAGAAGCGCTCATGCCAGACGCGGGTGCGATCGCCGCTCGCCTCGGCGCTTTGGCGGCTTTGCACCGCGCGCTCGAGGATGGCGGTGGTATCGGCGTCGCGGTAGTCGGCGCGCTGATAGAGCCCGTTGCCGGCGTTCGCGAGTGCGCGCAGTTGGTCTTCATCCAGCCGCGAGCGCACCGGTTGGCCCGATGGCCCGGTGAGCGGCCCGCGCTCGCCCGGGACCTCGGCGCCATCGAGGGTGCCGACACCGAGGACATGCAGTGGGATACCGCGCTCGGCGATCCGGCGCACCTGTTGCTTGAGCCCGGGCTCGGCGAAATCGCCATCGGAGATCAGCAGGATCGACTTGGCGCTGTCCTCGGGCAGGGCGGCCAGTAGCTGCTCGGCGCGTTCCAACGCGGCAGTGAGACGGCTGCCTTGGAGCTGGGACAGCTGCGTCGAGATGGCCGGCAGCGCCAGCATCAGCGCGCGGCTGTCCTCGGTCACCGGGGAGATCACATGCGGGACCGAGCTGAACGCGATCAGCCCCAGGCGCAGTCGCCGGTTCTGCAGGATCAGGTCCTGCACCTCCTGGCGGGCGCGCCCGAGGCGGCTCGGGGCGGCGTCGCTCGCGTCCATCGAGCGCGAGATGTCCATCAGGATCAGCAGGTTGTCACCGGGATGGAAGAGCTGGACCGAGGTGAAGTCCCAGCGTGGACCAGCCATCGCGGTGAGCAACAAGAGCCACAGCAGCGACCAGGCCGCGAACCGGCCCCAGCGCTCGCCCTGGCGGAGCTCGCGGTTCCCGGACAGGTGCGGCAGCAGGTGCGCATCGGCGTAGCGGTGGATCGGGCCGCGCGCCGCCTTGGCTGCGCTGCGCCAGAGCCAGAGCGCCACCAGCGGCAGGGCGAGCAGTCCCCAGAACCACTGCGGTTGGGCGAAATGGAAACCGGATTCAGGCACGGGACAGTCGACGCAATGAGCGCAAGCGGCCTTGCGGGAACAGCCCGAGCGCCAGCAAGGCCAGCAGCGCGAGGCCCAGCGGCCAGCGATAGAGGGGCTCGGGCAGGAACACGGTTCGGGTCTCGGATTCGGTCTTCTCGAGCTCGCCGATACGTTGCGAAATCTCCTGCAGCGCGCGCGTATTGGTAGCGCGGAAATAGCCCCCGCCGGTGATGTCGGCGATCTCTTGCAGGGTGGTCTCGTCCATGGTCAGGTCGTCCCAGTACTCGATCTGACCCTCGTGCAGGATCGGGATGCGCTCGCGTTTGCTGCCGACGCCGATCACGTAGATGCGGATGCCGGCCATGCGCGCGAGCGCCGCGGCCTCGAGCGGTTGAAAGCTGCCGGCGGTGTTGTCGCCATCGGCGATCAGGATCATCACCCGTGAGCCCTCGGGGCGCGTGCGCAGCTTCTTGACCCCGAGCGCGATCGCGTCGCCGAGTGCGGTGCTGCCGCCGGCGATGCTCGGGATCACGTCCCGTAGCAGCTGCTGCACGGCATGGCGATCGATGGTCAACGGCGACAAGACGAAGGCCTCGGTGCCGAAGATGATCAATCCGATGCGGTCGCCTTCGCGCGCGTCGATGAACCGTCCCATCACGCCCTTGACCACCTGCATCCGGTTGACCTGCTGGCCGCGGTCGCTGAAATCGAGCGCATCCATCGAGTGCGAGGCATCGACCGCCAGCATCACGTCATAACCGGCGGTGCTGACCTCGGTGTGCGGGACCAGCCATTGCGGGCGCATCAGCGCGAGTACGAGCCCGGCCCAGAGCAGGTAGAGCAGCAGCCGGCTCAGTCCGCTCATCAGATCCGGGCCGGCGCGGCGGGTACGGTAGGCCGACTCCAGCGCCTCCAGATACGGGTGCAGCAGGGTCTGACGCTGCCCCTCGAGCGGTCTCTCCGCGGCCGGATCGGACGAGCGCTTGGACGGCCAAAGCCAAGGCAGCAGGAAGGGCAGGATCAGCAGTAGGGCGAACCAGGGCCAGGCGAAGGTGAAGCTGCTCATCGCGATGCCTCCGGTGCATCGGTTTGGGTGCCAGCCAGTGTCCCGGTCAGGGTCCCGGCCTGTGACCCCGCCTGCTTGGCTTCGGCCTCGGCTGGATGCTCGGCCGCGGCGGCTGACGCCTGAACGGAGGTGGGCGCCTTGCTGCGCAGCGCAAGCCAGCGCAGCCTTCGGGTACGGCCGGTGCGCGGCCTCACGATGATCCAGCGCTCGGTGGCGTCGAGCAGGCGCTCGAGCTGTTGCTGATCGGCCTGGCTGATCGCAGCGTTGGCCCCGTTGCGCGTCTGGCCACCGGGATCGCTAGGGGGATGATTCGGGGGGTGGTCAGGG
>NZ_NRSJ01000017.1 GCF_016584085.1 Halochromatium glycolicum
CTCGGTTCCGGTGGATGGCCAGTCCTTTCCGGTTCGGGACTTTCACCCGGCGGGTCACAATAAGAGGTTTCCGATCACTCAAATCATTTCGCGATCATCCCCCTCTTCCAGGCTTTGCCTGGCGCAAGGAAAAGCTCGTACCGAATGGCGCAGGATGTTCGTTTGCCTTCGAGGAGCATCGCCGGGAGCATAGCCGGGCTATGTGACCGGCGGCGCGACGAAGAAGGCGAGCGAAAAGACCAGCAAGGCGGTATGAGCTTTGACAGAAATCGCTTAAGGCTGAGGCACTGCGCGCACTCGCCGAGTACCAGGATCTGTTCGACGTGCAGAACCTGGCCGGTGAGCCGCAGCCACCCGAGACCTGGCCGCTCGCACGCGCCTACCGAGGCGAGGTCTTTGTCCAGCACGAGCTGAAGGTCCACCGGCGCGATACCGGCCAGAGCTTCATCGGCAGCTACAGTGGCGCGGCGGTTCGCGATGCCGACGGTCGCTTGCGGCTCGGCATCATCACGATCCGGGACATTACCGAGCAAAAGCGCGCCGAGGACCAGATCCGTCAGCTCGCCTTCTACGATCCCCTCACCGGCCTGGCCAATCGGCGCCTGCTCGAGGAGCGCCTGGCGGTGGCCTTGGCTCAGGCCAAGCGCCAAGGCTCCCGCCTCGCGGTGCTTGTGCTCGACCTCGATCACTTCAAGGAGATCAACGACGCGCTCGGCCATGCCGTCGGCGACGCCCTGCTGGTCGAGGTAGCGCGGCGGATGCGCAGCACTGTGCGCCTCCGACACCGTCGCCCGTCCTGGCGGCGATGAGTTCATGCTGGTGCTGCCCGGCGTGGAGGCCGACGGTGCGGCCCATTTGGCGGAGAAGCTGGTTGCGCGTCTGGTTGAACCAATGCGACTCGCGGCGCAGACGCTGAGTATCAGCTGCAGCCTCGGCATCAGCCTCTTTCCCGCAGACGGTGACGGCGCCAGCGAGCTGATCGCACACGCCGACACCGCGATGTATCAGGCCAAGCAGGACGGGCGCAATCGCTATCAGTTCTTCACCGAGGCAATGCAGCGCGAAGCGCTGCGGACGATGACCCTGGAACATCAGCTACGACAGGCGCTGGCGGGCGGTGAGCTTTGTCTGCGCTATCAGCCGCAGATCGAACTCGCCAGCGGTCGACCGCTCGGGCTCGAGGCCCTGCTGCGCTGGTCTCATCCCAGTCGCGGTCTGCTCGACGCGGGGGCATTCGTGCCGTTGGCCGAAAACAGCGGCCTGATCCAGGATCTCGGCGTCTGGGTGCTGCGAGCGCTGACCATTTCCCTACGGGATAGGCCGCACGCCACCGCGACGGCCAATGGCCGCCGGCACCCGAAACAGGTCGGGAATATCAATCCTCTCGTCATCGATACGACGGATCACGCCGATGCGCTGCAGTTCCTGAATGAGCGTCTTCTCGGGAACCTCCGACGATGCAAACGCCAACGCGTGCGGCGGCAGATAGAAGCGCTCGTCATCAATTTCCCCATTTCCTTGAGCGTCCGGTGACAAGGTCGTGAGCCGGTCACGCTCGATCGCCTGGAGCGTACCGGCCTCCTGCCAGCGCTGCTCGATCTCTTCGCTCCGGCAGGGCACGGTCTGCCCATTCAACGGGGCCAGTACTGTGCCAATCCAGGGATAGTCCTCGCGAAGCTCCTGAACGCGTACCGCTGAGGCGCTCTGCACGCCGCGCTTGATGCCTTCCCAATGCAGCACTTCCGCATGCCCCTCCGCCCGGGTCTCACGCTGCGCATCGCGCACTGCGATCAGGAAGCTCCTCGGGCTGACCTGCCCCTTGGCGTCGGCCAGGTGGTTCGGCACCCAGGTATAGGTCCGCCCTCGCCGCCGGTTGGTGCCCATGTAGCGGGTCGCCATATCGTGCAGCAGTGCCTGCTGCAGGTCTTCGTCCTGGCGAAGCTTCGTTGGAATCGGATAGACCTGCTCTCCATCCGCTTCGGTTGGCTTGAAAGACAACCGATGCTTTGCGTGGAGCCAATCACGATAGCGCTTAGCTTCCTCGCCGTGATTGCATAGCCAATGCCACAGCAAGCCAAAAAGATCGGTACGGCGCCATTCCAGAACCACCCGGCCGTGGTGCAGCTTCGATGAATCCGGAAACTGCCAGATGGCCCGATCTTCCCACAGGTCCGGGCGCAGGAAGACCTTCGCCTGGATACCCGGCTGCCCCTTCAGGTCCAGGCACAGCTGAAGGAGCCCTCGGGCCAGCTTACGGATGGTCTTCCAGTCCGACCCCGTGCGGTCAATCGCATCGAAGACTACGAGATGGCGTTTCCCTTCGGCTGCCAGACGGCTCGAGATCCGGTTCAGGAGTTGTTCTTCCTGCTCCGGGTTATCCGCGACCAAGGCCACAGCATCGTCCCAGGTCTCGACAGGTAGCTCCTCTGCGTACCGGGCCGCCAGCTGGCGCAGCACCACCGCACGCCAGATATCCTCGGGAGCAAACCGAGCCTGCAAACGTTGCAGGACGCGGCGGGATGGATGATCCTCGTTGCGCGTGGACACCGAGAAGCCCCAGCTCGTCTGCACCCGATCCAGATGCAGCCTTGGCAACTGGGCGTGGATCAACGCCCGAGAGACGGGGCTATTGAGCGCCGCGCTCCAGAAGCTCTTGCCGGTTCCGCGGTCGCCGACGACGAGCGAGCTGTCCGGATCAAGCGCGCGTTCATGACCGAGCACGACATAGAGCTCGCTCGGATTCGGTTCCGCCGTGCTGACCGCCATGGTCTCCGGCAGCTCATCAAGGGATTGCCGGACCTGAGCCGTTGGAAAACCGTCAGCCGCCATCCAATGCTCCTGGTGCATCATCACCCAGTACACGCTCACCCAGCGCGGCCATGAATGGGCCGAAAGTGCTTGAGATCGCGGCTTCGGCGGCCTCGTTCAGATCCTCCAACGGATTGAACTGCTCGAAGACCGGATTCTGTAGAATCACCAGCGGGTCATGCGGCGCCGCATCGTCCGTTTCGGCAAAGTTGAACACATCAGGACCGTCTTCCGGCCGCTGCTCGTCATAGAGCTGTTCCAGCCACAACGAATAGGCCTTGGATCGGAAGCTCTCTAGCGCTACCTTTGTCTTCGCTGCCTTGGCATAGACCATCTTCAGCCGTAACCGCCAATCATCGTCGCCACTGGCTGGAACGATATGGGCCATCTGCGCCAGTTGCGCCAACAGGTAGCGATAGCCCTCCCAGACCGTCGGCTGATCCGTTGCAAACAACAGCACATCCGCATCCAGGTGCAGAATCGCCGCCGCGGCGGTTTCGTGCAGCCCGGCGCGACTATCGATCAGCACGACGTCCGGCTCCAGCGCCTGCTCGAGCCGCTGCAGCAACCGTCGCACCCGCGCGGCAAAACCCTCGCCCTCACCGCGATCGGATTCGAGATAGGCGCGGGCAAGCTTCGCAATGAACCCACCAGGCTGTTGCATTGACCGCGTGCCGGTTGCCGGGGTCACGTAGAGATAGCCGTCCTCGACCAATGGCGAGCGTGCGACCAGCTCGGGCTCGACGAGCATCGCTTCGGCCACCGGACTGGCGACCAGATCCTCCGCGAGCCAGTCCACGACGCCGAACGCAGGCCGGTCGCCGGGCGGCAGCAACTGTGCCCCGAGGCCCGGCGCCTCGAGGTCCAGGTCCAGCAGCAGGACTCGCTTGCCCTCTGCCGCGAGCTCGCGGCCCCAAAGGAGCAAGGCGGTGCTGCGCCCAACACCGCCTTTCAGACTGAAGAACGAGACCCGCGGCGGGTGTGTGGTCGATCGCGGCCCATCCACCCCTGGAGCCTGCGTCCAGTCTTTGCCGACCACGCGCCGCTCAATCAGCTTCACCAGCGTACCGTCGATGGCCTCGACCACGAAAGGCTCCTCGAGGAGCGCTGATCCGGAAAGCGTCTCCGAGAAGCGCATCAGCCCAACATCCAAGCCCGGACTGTAAGCACCAAGGGCATCCGCCAAGGCCGCACGTGCGTCAAGGATCGCGGATTGATCGGTCGCATCCGGCAGCACGACATGGACCCGGCCGTTCATGTCGCGAATGAATCGCAGATCGGCGAAGCCAGCATCCGGAAAGGCCCGCCTGAGTTGCGCAACCGCGCGCGGCAATGCATCATCGAAGGAGCAAGGTGGCATGATCAGACCCCGAGGTTGGCCGCGATCAAGGTGCGTCGGCAATGGTCCCAATGCAGCCTGCAGCGGTCTTCTGAGAATGCAGCGTCCGGCCAATAGCGGCTTTCGATCTTCCAGCCGTCCATGTAGTCGGTCTTGTTCAGTAATTGCTGAATGCCGACATCTTGCCTGCGGCATAAGGTTTTCCGCGCGTGATCGCGCAGCTCGGGCAGATGCGCCTGGCGGACCTCCACCACGCCTGTATGGTCCTGGAGCAGCACCTTCAGCGCGCACTCGGCACCCAGACCGAAAAGATGCGTGGCGTTGGCGAAACGAGCAGCCCGCAACAGCAGCTGACCATCCGAGAAGCAGCGCTTTGCCGCGGCTACGTAATCATCTCTCAGCACTGTCAAGCCTGCGTGCTCTCTGTCATTCGCTCTGCCAAACTGCTTGCCGGTCGCAGCTGTGCCGTCTGCTCCGGGCAGCTTCCCATCAGGCGCTCGCGCGGTGGATCGGGGTCAAGTGTGCCACAGCGACTCCTATGCGTCAGAGAAAGGGCCAACTTCGCTCAACGGTGTCCCCAGCGTTAGCGCTGGTCGCGATGTCCGGGGTGCAGCTGCAGGCGGGGCTCCAGGTGGTTTGCACCGGGTGGATTTGCACCGGGTGGATTTGCACCGGGTGGATTTGCACCGGGCGCTCGGGGAAAGCCCCCGTCTCCTAGTTGCGCTCCGCCGCCTTGTCTTCGGCGGCGGAGCCCGTCCCCAGACATGGCGGACCGGGAAGCCGCTCCTGCGGGCGCCTTGCCGGCCTCACGACCATGCTGGTGGCGCTGTTCTTGCTTATCGCACTCGCTATCCATTCGTGCTCTAGGCGCACGCTCGCCAAGGGCAACCTGTCGCGAACAGGCGGAGGCTGGTCGACGTGAGGCGTAAGATTCAAACCCTCGAAGAGCTTGTCCCGTCACTGCGGGCGCGCGCCGACAGGGTTGCGCTGATCGCGCTCGAGCACAAGCAGCGCCAGGACTGGCGCGCCGCGCCCCTGGCCGAGCAGGCGCTGCGCCTGGCCGCCGCGCTGCGTGGCGAGGGGCTCGCGCCCGGCGCGCGGGTGCTGCTGTACGCCCCGAACTCGCCGCACTGGATCATCGCCTGCCTGGCGATCATCGGCGCACGCGGCGTCCCGGTCCCGGTCGACAACCAAATCGGCGAGCGCGATCTTGCCCATATCGCCGAGAACAGCGGTGCGCGCTGGGCCTTCACCACCAAGCGGCTGGCCAAGACCCTGCAGCAGTCCGCCGCGACGCCGCCGCAGATCCTCGTGCTCGATGGCGATGCGGATGATGACAGGGATGGCGCTGATAGCGGCGATAACGACGCGGCTGCCGCCGCGGCCGACGGCGAGACCACCAGCGCCCAGTCGCTCACCAGACTGCTGCAGCAAGCGCCCGCCGCACCGCCCGAGCAGGACGCGCCGCCGGACCCTGAAGCCGAGGCCGTGCTCTTCTATACCTCGGGCACCTCGGGCGCGCCCAAGGGTGTCCCCTTAAGCCACCGCAATCTGTTGTCCAACCTCGAGGCGATCCTGAGCCAGGGCATCGTGGACGACAACGACCGGCTGCTGCTGCCGCTGCCGCTGCATCACGTCTATCCGTTCTCGCTCGGCCTGCTCGCCCCCCTCGTCCTCGGGATTCCGATCGTTCTTCCCTACTCGCTGACGGGACCGCAGCTGACGCGGGCGCTCAAGGAGGGCGAGGCGACCGTGATCCTGGGGATTCCGCGGCTGTACTCGGCACTCCTTGGGGCAATCCGTCGACGCGTCGCCGCGGGCGGGAGGCTTGTGACAGCGGTGTTCGACGGCCTGCTGAACGCCTCGGTCGCGCTGCGTCGCCACACCGGCCATGGCCTCGGCGGTCGACTGTTTGCCCCGCTGCGCCGCCAGGCCGCGCCGCAGCTGCGCTTGCTCGTCTCCGGCGGGGCCGCGCTGGAGGCCGACATCGCCTGGCGGCTCGACGCGCTCGGCTGGCAGATCGCAACCGGCTATGGGCTCACCGAGACCTCACCGATCCTGACCTTCCTCGCCCCGCCCGAGCGGCGTTTCGACAGCGCCGGCCGGGCGCTGCCCGGGGTCGAGCTGCGTATCCGGCCACAGCAATCCAGCGGTGACGCGGATAGAGGCGGCCCTGCCACCGGCGGCGTCGCAACGCCGAGCCCCAGCCCGGCATTGAGCCAGTCGTCGGGTCAGGCATCGAGTCAGGCATCGGATCACGCATCGAGTCAGGCATCGAGCCAAAGACAGACAAGCGACCAGGCACCGAGCGACACGCCCGATCAGCCAGCCGATCAGGCGTCCGATCAGTCACCGGGCCAAGGCGAGATCCAGGCCAAGGGACCGAATCTCTTCGGCGGTTACCTCGGTCTCCCGGAGAAGAACGCCGAGGTCTTCACCGACGATGGCTGGCTGCGCACCGGCGATCTCGGCCAGCTCGATGCGCAGGGCTGGCTGCAGATCAGTGGGCGCGCCTCGGCGCGGATTGTGCTTGCCGGCGGCGAGAACATCGACCCGGAGCGCATCGAGGCCCGCCTCGAGCGCAGCCCCTCGGTCCGCGAGGCAGGCGTGCTCGGCCATGAAGGCCGGCTGGCGGCGGTGGTGGTGCCGGAGGCCGAGGCCGCTCGCGATCGGGAGCAAGCGCAGCTGCGGCAGCAGATTGGCGACGAGATCGCCGCCGTGTCGCGCGCGCTGGCGAGCACGCAGCAGATCGACAGCCTCCGGCTCGACGCCTCGCCGCTGCCGCGCACCCGTCTCGGCAAGCTGCGCCGGCAGCGTCTCGCGGAGCGGTTCGAGGCCCTGTCCGAAGGTGCCGAGTCGGCCCCCGAGCCTGGGCTGGCGCCGATCGACGACCTCGCCCCAGAGGATCGTCAGCTCCTCGAGGACGCCACCGCCAACCGGGTCTGGAGCTGGCTCGGCGCGCGCTTCCCGGACCGCCGCATCACGCCGGAGAGCGACCTGAACCTGGACCTTGGCGTCGATTCATTGGAATGGGTGGACCTGACCCTGGATCTGCAGCAGCAAGTCGGCCTCGCGCTCGAAGAGGAGGCCATCGGTCGGATCGAGCGCGTGCGCGATCTGCTGCAGGAGGCGGTCGAGGCCGAGCAGACCGCCACCACCGGTGCGAATCTGATCGAACGGCTCCAGGACCCAACAGCGCAGCTTGACGAGGCCGAGCTGCAGCGCCTGTCCCCGCCGCCGGCGCCCTTGCGTGGGTTTGCCGCTCTGCTGCATGCCGTGGTGGGCTGGACCCTGCGCGGGCCGTTGCGGTTGCAGGCCGAGGGCGTCGAGCAGATCCCGACCTCGGGCCCCTGCCTGCTCACGCCCAACCACCTCAGTGCGGTCGATCCGGGCGCGCTCCTTGCCGTACTCGCTGGCCCAAGGCGCCGCACGACCTGCTGGGGCGGCGCCAGCGCGCTCCTCTTCAAACGGCCGTGGATGCGTCTGCTGAGCCGCAGCTTGCGCGTGCTGCCGGTCGATCCCAGCGCAAACCCGCTGACCAGTCTCGTGCTCGGCGCCGCCGCGCTCGAGCGGGACTGCATGCTGATCTGGTTCCCCGAGGGCCGGCGCTCACCGGATGGTCAGCTGCAGCCATTCCGCTCCGGCATCGGTTCATTGGCGCTCGCGCAGGATGTGCCGATCCTCCCGGTGCACATCCAGGGGACCCGGGAGGCGCTGCCGCCCGGCTCCTTGCGATTGCGGCTCCGGCCGGTCGCGCTGCGCGTCGGGGCGCCGGTCCGCGCCGAGACGCTCATGGAGGAAGGCCAGGGGGATAATGATGCGGAGCGGATCGCCAATGCGCTGCAGGCACGAGTCCGCGCGCTCGGCGCCAACTTCGGCGACGCCTAGCGAACGGTCATTAGAGCGATCGATACCAATCGGCTGCCGCTCCGCAGCCGCGAGCAGCTCGGCCAAGGCCTGCGGCGCTTGCGCGCCACCGCCGATCAGCTCGGCACCGCGCCGCCGGAAGCGACGCTCCAGAGCGCTGACGGCGCCGTCTCCGGCCCGACTGCGCTATGAGAGGGATGAGCAGGCATTTCATCGCGGATGCGATGCGGGGGTAGCGTTGCTCAGCCCGCGCTCGGGTTGCGCTGCCATGCCTCTTGGAGCAGCGCTCGCACCTCGTCGTCGGTGGTCTGGGTGAAGACCTCGTACCAGGCCCCGACCCCCATGAACGGCTCCGGCGTTGCGAGCTCGACCACGCGGTCGGCCTGCTCGGCGACCAGACCGACGGCCTCGGTCGAGGCCACCGGCACGGCGACCACGAGCTCGGCCGGTCCCTGGGCCGCTGCCGCGCGCGCGGCGACCCGCATTGTCGCCCCGGTCGCCAAACCGTCATCGACCAGGATCACGCAGCGTCCGGCCAGCTCCGGTGGCTTACGCGTGCCGCGGTAGGTGGTCTCGCGGCGCTCGAGCTCGTGCTGCTCGGATTCGGCCACGCGGTCGATGGTCTCCTGCGAGATCGACAAGGCGCGCACGACATCGGCGTTGAGCACCTGGGCACCGCCGCTGGCGATGGCGCCCATCGCCAGCTCCGGCTGGGTCGGGACACCGAGCTTGCGCACCAGCATCAGGTCGAGCGGCGCCTCCAAGGCGCGCGCCACCTCGGCGGCGACAGGCACGCCGCCGCGCGGCAGCGCCAGCACGAGGAGATCCATGCGTCCACGATAATCCATGAGGGCCTCGCCCAGTAGGCGTCCGGCCTCGGTACGGTTGGCAAAGGGAAGCGGCATCGCGGTCATCATCCGATTGTCTATTGGTTGATTCCAATGGCAATGCAAACCGCGCACCAAGACGGGCTTGGCCGATCCTCGCGTTGGGAGCGGAGCGGGCGCATCGGCGCGCGTCACGGAACCGCTCAGCTTCCAGCGTGACCGTGAAACAACGGCTGCGAGTGTTACATTCGCCGCGGTGGCGCGCCGCCATGATCGTGAGGGACCAGCGTCAGGGTCCAGCGATGGCCGCCTCGATCTCCGGTACCGCGACCGGCTTGACGAGATGGCGGTCGATACCGGCGAGGCGCGGTGAGCTTGCGCCAAGCGATCCGGGAGACATCGGACAGATCGTCGAGCAGACGCTTGATCTGCGCCGACTGCGTCGAGATGGCCTGCAGGCAGCGCCCGGCATGGGGGCTTGCAGATCCAGCGAATGCAGGACCTCGCTGCAGGTCATGATGGCCGCGAGCGGATTGCGCAGCTCGTGACCCAAGGTGACCAGGAACTCATCGCGTTGGGCGATGTGCTCGGCGCGCTCCTTAGGATCAGTGGCTCATTGCTCAAATCACCGCGACCCCCGATGAGTCTGGCGGAAAATACCAGTCCATCCAATTGAAGTCAGCAGGAATACGCGGACGGGCGGCTATTAGACAGCTCGGTTGGTCGATTTGAGCCACTTGCGGTGTTTTTGCGCCGGTTGGCCGTTGTCGCTGCGGCCTTTGTGCGTTGCTCGCGCGACTGTGGACCAAGCGAGCGCGCCGAATCCAGGAAGGCCGCCGGGACGCAACGGCGCGAGCGCTGTGCTCGCGGCGTCGGATAAGGAGCCCATCCGGTGCGAGAACCAGCGGCCGCATCGGCGCGATTGGTCCTCGGTTTGCTTTTCGGTCGGGCAGCCCATCGCCGCCTGAAGCGTCGGCACCGTCCCTCGAGTTCGGAACGAGCGGCGATCACAGCAGTGAGTCCCGGCGTCGCTTCGCACGAACGATCATGGCGGCGCGCCACCCCGGCGCCACCCCGGCGCCACCCCGGCGAATGAAACGCTCACAGCTGTTGTTTGACGGTAACAGCCTTTGCAAGAGGTCAGCATGCCTTGGATGCACCAGAACAGCTTTCACTGGATCATCGGTCCCGCTCCGAAGGCGCTATTGGCGTTCCGACTATTGGCGGTCCTGTTGGTGTGCTCGCTCGCTCCAACGGTTCAAGCGCAGTCGCCCGACGACGAGTCCATTGCGACCGGCGTGCGTCAGGCACTCGCAAACCACCCTGCGCTGAATGACGAGCAGATCACAGTGGTCGTACGCGACGGCATCGTCGAGCTCTCCGGTTATGTCGACAGTCGTTATGAACGCGCTGTCGCAGATACCGTCACGGTCGCCGTCGAGGGGGTGCGCGCGGTCGACAATCTGCTCGAGCAGCGCGAGATGCCGGAGCCTGTCGGCGTCGATGCAGAGGCCGAGCCCGAGCCCGAGCCCGAGGCCGGTGAGGTGAATCAGAATCCGATCGCAGTGCCGGAACCAGGGGCCGGTTATGCCCCCGCCGGCGACCGTCCCAGGCCCCAGCCGAGCCTGCGCTGAGCCAATCAGCCTGCTCCGCCAAGTGCACGGATAACAAGGGTCCAGCGCGAAAGAGCAGTTGATGGCAACGCACCGCATCGGCACCTCAGGCTGGTCTTATGACCACTGGAGCGGACCCGTCTACGCGCCGGATCGGCCGAGCTCAGACCGGCTGCTCGAGTACGCCCGCCTCTTCAACGGCACCGAGATCAACAACAGCTTCTATCATCTGCCAAGCGTGGACACGCTGACCGCCTGGCGCGACAAGGTACCGGACGACTTCTGCTTTGCGGTCAAGGCGAGCCGCTATATCACCCACATGAAGAAGCTCAAGGACCCGCCGCAAGGTCTCGATGAGCTGCTCGAGCGGGTCAGCGTGCTGGGACCCAAGCGCGGTCCCCTGCTCTTTCAGCTCCCACCGAGGTGGCGATTCAATAGGGGCCGGCTCGAGCACTTTCTTGCCGCGCTTGAAGATGCCGGGCGCTGTGCCTTCGAGTTTCGCGATCACAGCTGGATCAACGATGAGGCCCTCGAGCTCCTCGAGCGCTTCAACACCGCCTTCTGCATCTATGACCTCGATGGGTATCAGACCCCGGAACACCTGACGGCCGACTTCATCTATCTACGGCTGCACGGCCCCGATGGTCCCTACCGCGGCCGGTACGACGATCAGGCGCTCGAGCACTGGGCCGAGCGCCTGCGCGACTGGGACGCACGCGGCCTGGATACCTACTGCTGGTTCGACAATGACGAAGCAGGCTATGCCGTCGACAACGCCAAGACGTTGGCGGGGATGACCGGGCTCGGCTGTCAGCTCTAAGAAATCCACCAGCCCCATAGGCTGGACTGGCTTGAACGGCTCATAGATCGTTATGCTTCAACCCTCTTGCTCCCAAGAGGTCGCGTAGCTGATCAACATCGACCGCTGCACCGTCCTTCCATCAACCGGCTCGCTCCCGCAGTCTCCTTGTCAACGCCCTTATCAACCCCCCTTGATCAACATATGAACAGCCAGGCAGTGATCGCGATCGCAACAGTCCTTCTACTCGGCTGGCAGCCAAGCCAGGCCGCCGATCAACAGGGACGATTCAACGTGCTTGGGCTCGGCACGCACAGCTGTGGCGAGTTCGTAGAGGCCGCGAACCCGGATGAGGATGCATCACGGCCTTGGACCGATTACAACCTCTACACCGCTTATACGAGCGGGTACCTGACCGGTTACAACGAGTTCGTCGAAGGCACCCTCGACATCCGCGGTCAGAAGAAGATGCTCGAGATCATGGCGAAGATCCAAACGTTCTGTGCCGAGCATCCAGACCAGGATTTTCACGCCGGGCTCATTGAGGTTGTCGCCGAGTTGGAGCCCTATCGCAAACGTGGTCTCGATGGTGGCCTGTAGCGCGATCTCGTTATGCCTTGCTGATGACCCGCCGTACTGCTGGCCGCTCAGGCCGCGCCAAGACTCGTCGCCGTTCCTCTGCCTCGTCACCGCGTCGCCTCACCCGGCTGCTGCGCCGCAGCGCCGCCATGCTGCGCGGCCTGATCTTCACATTGGCGGCCATCACGCTGATCTCATTGGTGCCGGCCTCGACCACCGCTGAGTGGCCGGACAGTGCGCAGCAGGGCGTCGCGATCGCGCGCGAGGTGCAGACACGGATGACCGATCTCACGCACGCGGCCCTTAGGGCGGGCAGTGCGTGGCTGGCCGACACCGGGAACGACCTGCTCGCCGAGGCTGGAAGACAGGCCGCGGCCTGGATGGACCGGATTGCCGGAGTCGATCTGAGCGCCCTGGTCCCCGATCTCGGGCGGCTGCTGCCGGACCTCGATCTGCTGCTGGACGACCTGCTGGGCGACCTGCTGGGGGACTGGTGGCCACAGCCCAGCCTGCCCGCCGGCGGTGGCGATCTGCCCCGAGTCGCCGGCCGCTTCGACGTGGCCAAGGATCTCCTCTATGACCGCGTCTATCGCGGGCATCGGGTCACGGCCTACTGCGGCTGCCGCTACGACGGCCGCGGCCGCGTGGACCTGGGCGGCTGCGGTCTCGAACGCTACCGCAGCACAGAGCGGGCGCGGCGGGTCGAGGCCGAGCATGTCCTGCCAGCCGCCCAGCTCGGCCAATCCCTGCGCTGCTGGCGCCGGCCGGAGGCCGACCCTGCCTGCCGTGAAGATGATGGCGACCTGCTCTCCGGGCGCGATTGCTGCCTGCGCGTGGACGAGACCTTCGTCGTCGCCCACAACGATCTGCATAACCTGATCCCGGCCGTCGGGCTGATCAACGGCGATCGGCGCGACTATCGCTGGGGGCTCGCCCCGTTCGGGGAGCGCTATGGCCGCTGCCGCATCCGCATCGATTCGGGCCAGCGCACCGTGCAGCCGCCCGATGAGCTGCGGGGCGACATTGCCCGGATCATGCTCTATATGCGCGACACCTACGGCCTCCGGCTAGGCTACTTGGACGAACAGCTCTTCCGGAGCTGGAACAATCTCGATCCCCCGGACGCTTGGGAGATGAAGCGGCAGGAGCGCATCGCGCGGCTGCAGGGGATGGAGAACGGATACGTGGTCGAGTATCGGCAGCGATAGGCTGGGGCGGTGCCGGATCGCCTCGACCTGGCGCGGATCGATCATCCTCGATCGCCTCGTACAGCAGCTTGCCGTTGAAGCCGACGCGCGGGCAAGCAGGCCCGAGCCGAGGTTGGTGATCAGCAGCAAGGCCCGGAATCGCTCCGGTCGATTGTTGACCCTCTTGCTGCGCTGTACCATCGCGATGCTGCACAATCGATCGCCCATGCACTGGCTGGCCGCGACCCCCCGCCTGACGCCTCCGCAATCACATGAACAGAACCAAGCCGCCCTTCCTCCTGACCTTGCCGCTGCTGCTGGCAGGCTGTGTGACCACTGGCCAGCACGTGACCGACTGGGGTGAGATCACCCTCGCTCCTGGCGATACCGGCGTCTGCCATTCCAACCCCTGTCGCGTCTTCTTCGAGATGCCACCTGGGGAGGGAAACCAAGAGGGACGCTTCGCGCTACGCGGGACAGGCTTCCCAATCGGCGAGTACCCGGCCGGCAAGACGGCGATGATCGGCAGCTTCTTCGAGAGCAGCGTGATCGAGGTCGTCGGGGCCGATGTGCCGAAGACCTACCTCTACGTGCCGAATACCTCAGGTGAGGTGGAATGAGATCGAGCGCTCGCCCTTTTGCATCGATTGGCTGGCGCCGCTGGAATGGCGACTAACCGCTGTCTTCGCGCTAGGCATTGCCCTTCGCCTACTGGCCCTGCCGGCTGACGCGGAAGTGATCTCGAACAAGGACGTTCAGCCCATCGAGTCAACCCGCGCCCGATTCTAGCTGTTGCAGCAACTCGGGCGTTGGCCAGGCGTCGGCCGGAAGCCCATGCGCTGCTGCGCGCGACGCACGGCTGCCCGCGTCTTCTCGCCCAGGATGCCGCCGATGGCGCCGACAGCTTGACCAGGCGTTGTTGGAACAGAACAAACGCTCGCAGCCGATGGCTCAGGATACCGCCGGTCTCGCGTCAGCGAGTGCGGTTGCAGAAACCAGCTCGATCGCCGCCTTCAGCCTATGCTCATCAAGACCGCCCTGTTCATCGTCCAGGCCCTTCTCGGTCTCCTTATCATCGGACTGCTCCTCTGGTGGCTGCAGCCGCGGATGATCTTCTTTCCGCTCGCGCCGCTGCACGCGACGCCGGCCGATTGGGGTCTGGACTACGAGGATGTTCGGTTCGTCACCGAGGAGGGTGTCGGATTGCACGGCTGGCTGATCCGGGCACCGACCCGGGCACCGGCCAAGCGTTCGAGTCGGCCCAACACCGTTCAGCCCAACACTGTTCAGCCCAGCACCGTTCGACCCAGCACCGTGCTGTTGCTGCATGGTAACGCAGGAAACATCTCCCACCGTCGCGACTCGGTCACGATCTTGACCGACCTCGGGCTCGACGTGTTCATCATCGATTACCGAGGCTATGGGCAAAGCGAGGGGTCGCCTTCGGAACAGGGGTTGTACGCGGATGCAGCGGCAGCCTGGCGCTGGCTGACCGAAACACGCAATATCGAGCCGCAGCAGATCGTCGTCTTCGGGCGCTCGCTCGGGGGTGCAGTTGCCGTACAGCTCGCGGCCCAAACAGGGCCGGCCGCGCTGATCGTCGAATCCAGCTTCGATCGGCTCCAGAGCTTGGCCGATGTCCATTACCCACTGCTTGCGCGCGTGATCCCGCTGCGCTATCGCTTCCCGGCGGTCGAGCAGATCGCAGCTGTGCGCTGTCCGGTCCTGGTGCTGCACAGCCCGGACGACCGGATCGTGCCCTATGCCCTGGGACAGCGCCTGTACGAGGCCGCGCCAGAGCCTAAGCTGTTCGTCGAGCTCCGTGGCGGCCATAATGAGGGCTTCCTGCAATCGCAGCCCGCCTATCAGCAGTCCTTGGACGCCTTTCTGGATGGGCTTCCCGCAGCGCGCAGGCCACAGGATGATTGACACCGCCGTCAGCCTTCAACGATCGGTCTCGGCCTGGCATGGACCGTCGAACAGCCCAGCGTTTCGCGAAACCCTGATCGACGAACTGGAGATGCTGGGCCCCGATCACCCCGCGCTGCAGCCATTGCTGCAAGCCGGTTTGACCCAGACCAGCGCGGTTGCTGAGTCGCCCTTGACCTTCCACCTATTGAGCCATCGCGAGCAGGATGACCGCATCCTGGCGCATCTCGGGGTCTTCTATGCTGGGATCATCGCCGGCTGCAGCTGCGCTGATGATCCCTCGCCCGTCGACAGCCTCACCGAGCATTGCGAGCTCCGGCTCGAGATCAACGTCGCCACTGGCGAGGCGCGCCTGACCCTATTGGATTCGCCATGATCAAGCGGCTTGCCAACCGGCACTGGCCAGCAAGGAGCAGGTCGTGACCCGCCTGATCCTGCACCTCGATCTGGACGCCTTCTTTGCGGCGCTCGAGCAGCGTGATCATCCCGAGTGGCGCGGCCTGCCGCTGGTGGTCGGCGCAGCGCCGGGCGGGCGCGGGGTGGTCGCGACCTGTTCCTATGAGGCGCGCCGTTATGGCGTCCATTCCGCGATGCCGATCGGCGAGGCCGTCCGACGGCTGCCGCCGGAGACCGTCTATGTGCGCCCGCAGATGGCGCGCTATGCCGAGGCCTCGCGGCAGGTGATGACGGCGCTGGAGCGCCTATCCCCGGTGATCGAGCCCGTCTCGGTCGATGAGGCGTTTCTCGATGTCACCGGGCTCGAGCGTCTGATCGGACCGCCGGAGGCAATCGGCCGCCAGGCGAAGATGCTGGTCCAGGAGACCGTCGGGCTCACGGCCTCGGTGGGCATCGGACCGAACCGGCTGATCGCGAAGCTGGCCTCGGAGCGGGACAAGCCGGATGGGCTGACAGTGGTGCCTTCCGAGACGGTGCAGGCGTTCTTGGACCCGTTGCCGTTGAC
This sequence comes from Halochromatium glycolicum, assembly GCF_016584085.1. Lineage (GTDB taxonomy): Bacteria > Pseudomonadota > Gammaproteobacteria > Chromatiales > Chromatiaceae > Lamprobacter > Lamprobacter glycolicus. Next base: position 15,910 of record NZ_NRSJ01000017.1, read on the forward strand.
CGTGCTGCGCGGGCTGGGACGGCGTACGGCACCCAAGCTGCGGGCACTGGGGCTGGAAACGGTCGCCGATGTGCGCGCACTGTCGTTGGAGCACCTGCGTCGGCTGCTGGGCGCCCACCAGGGCACGCGAATCTATCAGCAGGCACGCGGCCTGGCCGAGGATCGGGTCGAGGTCGGCCGGTCGCGCCAATCGATCTCCAAAGAGACCACCTTTCCCGAGGATGTGACCGATCCAGCCCTGCTCCGTGAGACCCTGCGCTGGGCCGCGCAGGAGGTCGCCTATCTGGCCCGCCACGGCGGCTACCAAGGCACCGTGGTCACGCTTAAGATCCGGTTTCGCGGCTTCGAGACCCATACGCGCACCCAGACGCTGCGCATGCCGACGGCTGATGACCGGACCCTGTTCCGGACGGCCTGGGCGCTGCTCGAGGCTGGCCGCTGGGGTGCGCGGCCGGTGCGGCTGATCGGGCTCGGGCTGAGCGCCTGGGCGCAGGGCCTGGACGCCGCTGTTCAGCCCGACCTGTTCTCGGGGGCGAACCGGTCGGGCGCGGATTGGTCGGGCGCGAACTGTTCGGACGTGAACCGATCGGGCGCGACCTGTTCGGACGCGAACAGGGCGCCGGTCACCCCAACCGAAACGCGTCTGAACGAGACATTGGATGCGATCCGCGCGCGCTTTGGTCCGGGCGTGATCCAGCGCGGCGGACAACGACGTCGGCCCTAGCCTGCGCGCCCCTGCGCTGCACCCTCGCTAGCCAGCCCCTCTCACCGACTATCCGTCGTCTTTCCGAACCGGAGGCGCCATGAACTCGGGCCCCACCGGATCGTTGACCTGCTCGGCGATGATGGCGTCGATCGCGCTCATCGCGTCGGCGTCCAGCCCCCAGCCGTCGATGCTGTTCACCGGGTCGAGCTGATCGGGTCGCCGGGCGCCCCAAAGCGCAATGGTGTGACCCGGCTGGTCGAGCAACCAGCGCAGCGCCAACGCCATGACATCCTTGCCGTACCGGTCCCGGGCGAAGCGATCGAGTGCCTCCACGGCGGCGAGGTACTGGTCGAAGCGCGGGGGCTGAAACTTCGGGTCCGCCTGTCGCAGGTCGTCGCCTTCGAACTGACGGTCGCGGGACATCCTGCCGCTCAGCAGGCCCCGGCACAGCGCGCCATAGGTCAGGGTCGCGATGCCATGCTCCGCACAGTACGGCAGGACCTCATCGCCGAGGCCGCGCTCGAACAGGTTGTACGGCGGCTGATTCGCGTGCAGCGGCGCGGCTTCCCGGAACTGGTCCATCTGCTCGGCATTGAAATTGGAGACCCCGATCGCTCGGATCTTGCCGGCCTGGTAGAGATCATCCATCGCACGGGCGGTCTCGTCCATGGGCGTCTTCGGGTCCGGCCAGTGCACCTGGTAGAGATCGATCCGGTCCGTGTGCAGCCGCCGCAGCGAGTCCTCGACCTCGCGTTCGATGCGCGCGCGGGTCGCATCCCGCCATAGCCGTTCATGGTCATCGGACCAAGCAATCCCGCACTTGGTCGCCAGGACCACCTGATCGCGAAGCCCGTGCCGGGTCAGGGCCTCGCCGACGATCGTCTCGGACCGGCCCATGCCGTAGACGGCGGCGGTATCGATGAAGGTGATGCCGCGCTCGACGGCGCTGCGGATCGTCTCGATGGATGCTGCTTCATCGGTGCCGCCCCACATCCAGCCCCCGATGGCCCAGGTACCAAGCCCGATGCGGGAAACGGTGAGATCGGTGTCGGCAAGCGTCGCGTATTCCATTCTGTCCCCTACTCGGTTGAATCACTGATCGCGGCGCGGTTGCTGTGCAGCCGTGCCGGCTGAAATCCCGTGGTGGGAAGCAAGGCCGATGCCAACGCCTGCCATGCCATGCCGGGCCATGCCACGGCGGACAAGTGCTCCACGACGGCCAGTTCGGCATAACGCAGAAGCGGCGTTCTCCCCCAAGCCCCGGTTGTTTCGAACCAAGCAAGGGCGAAGGCCCGGTCTATGGCGGCACCGATGCGGGTCTAGCGGCCCATGCAGAACAGCGCTTCGGGACCGCACAACCCCTCGGGGGTGAAGACGAATAAGGCTAGTCCCCAACCCCCGGATCGGGCTCGAAGTAACAGACCAGCGTGACGGCCTGCTGAGTCAGCGCCTCGTACTCTTCCGCGAGTGACCGAGCGCTGTCGAAGAATTCCCGTTGAAACACTCTGATGGAGATGTCTTCCCAATCACCTTGAAAGAGACTCTCCGTCGCGGACTCGATCTGGAGCGCCTGCGTCCTTTTCCCGCCGACGAGGCCGAGCAATCCGCCGGCGGCAGTATCGACCGTCAGGTATTCACCGTTGAACCGACCGGCCGTGGCAAGGTGCCTCCGCATCAGCGAGCGGAATCGCTCTAGCCGGACGTATCGGGACCCGGGTGCTTCAGCCATCCCCTCGTGCACCGCCTGTCGTCACGCTCGGTCCTGTTCTGTACCGTTCCTGCAGCGGGTCTGCTGCAGCCTGGTGCGAGGTGGCCGCATCAAGCCCCAAGCGCACTGGTCTTCGAGATGCGACCCAGCGCCGCCTCATCAGAATCGGTTGTTGTCGCCGTTGAGCAGGTTGCCAAGGCCGCCGAGCACTGAACCTTCGCCCTGACTCCCACCACGCTGCGGTGCGGCGGCGAGCATGCGCCCGGCCATGCGCGAGAACGGCAAAGACTGCAGCCAGACGCGGCCGGGACCGGTCAGGACGGCGAAGAACACGCCTTCGCCACCGAATAGCGACGATTTGATGCCGCCGACCTGCTCCAGTTCGAAGCCGACCTGCTGCTCGAAGCCGACCACGCAGCCGGTATCGACGTGCAGTACCTCGCCAGGCTCGAGCACCTTCTCAGTCACGCAGCCGCCGGCATGGATGAAGACCAGGCCGTCGCCGTCCAGCCGCTGCATGATGAAGCCCTCCCCGCCGAACAGGCCGGTCAGGATCTTGCGCTGGAAGAAGATCCCCATCGCCACACCCTTGGCGCCGCACAGGAAGCTGTCCTTCTGGCAGATCAGGGTGCCACCGACATCGGTGAGCCTCACCGGGACGATGCTGCCGGGATAAGGCGCCCCGAACGCGACCCTCGCCTTGCCTTGTCCGGTGTGGGTAAAGACCGTCGTGAACAGGCTCTCGCCGGTCACCAGCCGCTTGCCGGCGCCGACGAGCTTGTCCAGCAGGCCGCCACCTTGACCGCTGTGGGAACCGTCGCCGAACACCGTTTCCAACTGGATGGCCGGATGCTTATACATCATCGCCCCGGCCTCGGCGACCGCGCTCTCACCCGGGTCCAGCTCGACCTCGACATACTGCATCTCATGGCCGAAGATCTCGTAGTCGACCTCGTCCGAGCGCGGTCCGCGGCCCGGCGGCGGTGGCGCGCTGGCGGGCATCGACGCTGATGGACCGGTCAGCTCGCTGACCTGGGGAAGCGGCACCCACTCCGCGAACCCTTCTCGCCAAGCGTAACCATTCGGGTCAGCGCTAGCGCGGGCGCGGGCCTGCTGCGGATCGAGCGGCCCGATCTGCTCACCGTTGTAGCTGAGGTACCACATGCGGCTCTCTCCTAGTCGGGTAACGTCAAACCAATGAGCCGACCGGGGCAGCTGTGCCGCCGGTGGCCAGGGTGAAGGCGGCATGGCGCGCAACGGACTCGCACGAGCACGCCAGGGGCTCATCCCTCGAAAAGGCCGTATCGTATCCTATCGGCTACGAGGTCAGCAGAGGCTAGCGTCGGGCCGCTCAGCGCACCTGTATCCAGGCCATGCGCCCGAGCTTAGCGAACAGCAGCAGCCAAGGAATCCCATGCAGTAGCAGATCGAAGATGTCGATCGGCCGCACCAGCGTGCCAGCCGCCAGCATCTTGAGCTTCTCCCAGACGTGGGGCTCAGGGACGAAGGGGGCGAGCCCAAGGGTCAACGCGATAATCAGAAGCAGGCCGAGCGGCAATCGGTCGAGCCAATCAAGCATGGCCGGGTCTCCTCAGGTCTCGGTGTCGTCGCCATGATAGCGTGCTGCGAGTCGCGCGTGCCGTCGGCTGTGTTGTGCAAGCCGTCGCGCACAACAATGAGCTCGCCGCGCTTGAGGATCGCCTATTCACGCTCAGTTTCCCTCCATAGAAAAAAGGCCCGATTCGATGAACGAATCAGGCCATAAACCTCCACCAAGGGGAGCGAGGACACCAAGAGGCGCAACGCACTGCGCAAGAGCCGCACATTGCGCCCGTCAATCAGGTTGAAGCCTGTCCATCAACCACCAGTCGCGTTCATGTGTCGGAAGATCACTGGCTTCGCTTCAAGATCGAAATCATGGCCGGCCGGTTTAAGATCCATTGCTGCCAAAATCACCTGTTTCACACGGTCATCATCCGTCGGGTTCGCGTGCAGTGCTCTGCGCAGGTCGACCGAGTGCTCTTGACCAAGACAAAGCAGAAGCCGTCCTTGTGGCGTCACCCGAACACGATTACAGTCTGAACAGAAATTATGACTATGCGGGGAAATGAAACCCACTCGTGTCGGTGTGCCCGCCACCCGCATATACCTCGATGGACCACCCGTTTTCTCGAGTGTTGGCAGTAGATCGAAATGGTTCTCCAGGTCAGCTCTTATCTCATCACTCGAGTAAAAGGCCTCCGCACGATCATGCTCACTGATGACGCCGAGCGGCATCTCTTCGATAAAGCTGATATCGATCCCTCGGTCGACCGCGAAGTGAACGAGATCGACAACCTCATCGTGGTTGCGATTCTTTAGGATCACGCTATTGAGTTTAATACCGTTGAAACCCGCTGTCTGGGCCGCGTCTAACCCATCAAGCGTGCGCTCGATTCGGCCAACCCGGGTGATCGCCCGAAAACGTTCAGGTCTGAGCGAGTCGAGACTAATATTGATACGCGTCACGCCAGCCTCTCGGAGGGCAGTCGCGTAGCGAGGGAGCTGGGTCGCGTTCGTCGTCAACGTCAGATCTTGTATGCCCGGAAGCGCACCGAGTCGCTCGAACAACGAGACAACGTTCGGTCGCACGAGCGGCTCACCACCTGTGACGCGGAGCTTGGTGACACCGAGCTCGCTAAACAGGCGCCCGACCCGGGCCACCTCTTCTAGGGTCAATAGCTGAGCCCGCGGAAGAAAGGTCATGTTCTCCGACATGCAATACACGCACCGGAGATCACAACGATCCGTAACCGATAGTCGGACATAGGTGATTCGACGACCAAAGCGGTCAGTGAGGCCGCCGCTCCCCACTGTGGCGCCGCCACCTCGGTTGCCGTTGCTAGGTAAATCATTGTGCTGCCGGCTCAAGAGCGACTCCCAGACTAAGAGGTTGCGCGATAAAAAACCTTAGAGCAATCTACATACCAAGCTAACTCGCCCTCCCAACCAATAGCCAATGTCCTGTCATTGTTGATCGCGCAGGTCCGATCGCGGGTTTTCAAGGCCCAGCAATCGGACAATAGAGCCCAGCCTGCGCCTCAGTGTTGGTGCAATTTGTCTCAATCTCGGTCGACCCCGCGCCCAGGCTGATCAGCGCCGTTGTGAGGCACCTCCCCGGACTCGGGCTCAGAATTAGAGAAGAGCATCTGCGAGAGCCAGCTCGATTGCTCGTTGAGCACAGGCTCAGCAAGCACCCAAATCTGAAACTCGGCTCCGCGCCGCGAGCTCGATCGAGGAGCCAGCGTCAGCGCACCTCCATACCGTCTGATCAGCGCTGTGCTAACAGACAGACCGAGCCCCGTACCGGTCCCAAGCTCCTTGGTGGTAAAGAACGGCTCGAAGATCTTGTTTGCCAGGTCGTCACCAATACCAGGACCATTGTCCGCAATAGAAATGATCAAGCCGCGTCCTGGCCAATCTCTAGAACGGATTTCGATACGGCCGTCCGAGGGGTCGACCGCATGCGAGGCATTGGCCACCAGATTCGCAATGATCTGCTGGAGATCCTGGCGGCCGATACGCACTTGCTGAACCGCGCGTAGGTCAAGTGCGATTTCAACTGCCCCTTCCTTCGACTGGTGGAGGACGCCAGCGATGGTGTCGCGGATGAGGCCATTCATCGCCGCTGCGTCTAATACACCCATGTCTCTAACCGGCCCGGCAATACGAAGCAGGTTATTGACAACCTTCTGGATGCGAACGATCTGCTGAACGATCGAGGCGACTTCCGATCGCACAGCCCAGGCGTCGGGGCCAAGCTCTTGGAGCGTCAGCTCGACGTAGCCGAGCATGATCGTCAACGGATTGTTGATCTCATGCGCGACACTCGCGATCAGCTCGCCGGCGGCGGCCAGTTTCTCTTCCTGTACCAGCTGTTTCTGGCGCATCTCGCGCAACAGCTCGAGCAGCTCCTGTGGCGAATGCTCGTCGGCCAGCTGATCGAGCCATTGGGCTGTTTGGTCGTCAGCCTGAGGCATCTGCTTCTTGGCCAAGTGACCACTCCTTGACCTTACGCTCGATCGTCTTTCGAGAAACGCCGAGGATGCGTGCGGCTTCAGATTTATTCCCTTGCGTTTCGCGCAGTGTCTGAAGGATGTGCGCCCGCTGCAGGGCCTCGAGTGTCGAGTCAGCGTGACCGGGAACCGTGCGGTCGGCTGCCTCATCACCCTGCGGTAGAAAATCCGCAACCGACTGACCGAATAACAGCGAGCGCTCGATCACATTACGAAGCTCGCGACAGTTTCCGGGCCAGTCATACGCTAAGAGGCAACGCCGGTCGCGCTCGGTCAGCACCGGCTTGGTCTGAGCGAGGTTACTTGAGAGCATCTCCAAGAAGTAGTCCGCCAAGAGCAAGATATCATGAGGCCTTTCACGCAAAGGCGGCACTCGGATATCAACGACATTCAGTCGGTAGAACAAATCCTTCCGAAAGCGCCCGGCCTCGACTTCAATAGCGAGATCGCGATTGGTTGCGGTAATGACACGGACGCTCGCATCGATCTCGTGGGTACCTCCGACAGGGCGATATCGTCGCTCTTCGAGAACCCGAAGCAGCTTCGCCTGCATGGCCAAGGGCATCTCGCCGACCTCATCCAGGAACAGCGTTCCGCCCTCGGCGTGCCCGAACAACCCGGTGCGTGCTTGGTGCGCACCAGTGAATGCTCCTTTGACGTGCCCAAAGAGCTCACTCTCGATCAGCTCTGCCGAGATGGCCCCGCAGTTGATGGGGACATAAGCACCGGTGCGTCCGCTGAGATCGTGCAGCGCACGGGCCACGACCTCCTTGCCGCTACCGGTCTCACCGGTGATGAGTACGGTTGTCGGTGTAGGCGCGATTCGACGAATCGCGTCCCAGACGCCTTGCATGGCTCCTCGTTCACTCATCATTCGCTGAGCTGCGGCCGCCCCCGCGTCATCTCCGCGCGTCGGTTGCGCGTTGATCGAGTCCTGTCGCCGCTCGACGACACGTTTGATGAGTGCCTGCAACTCATTAATTTGGAAAGGTTTCTTGAGAATCTTGTCGGCCTCGTTCTTGGCTAGCACGACCTCGCTGTGGAGATCCGGGAAACCCGTCATGAGAATCACGTCGATGGCATCGTTATGACGCACACGAAACTCACGAGCCAGCTCCCGGCCATCGAATGCGCCGGGGAGGCGAATATCGGCAATCAGCAGATCAAACTTTGAGCTTTGGGCTCGAGCGCGTGCCTCGTCCGCGCTGCCCGCGGTCTCAACGCGCGTGAATTGCGAGCCGAGCGCCCGTTTGAGGAACCGCCTCATCTCCGGTTCGTCATCGACAATCAGAAGCCCATTATTGTAGGTCGGGCATCGCTGTGGTTGGCCGAAAGCAACCTCGGCGCCCGCGCTAGCTGTAGAAGCATGCATCAGTGGTGTCCTCAGTGGTGTTCTCGTCTATCAATTTATTGTGCCAAGGGTGATGCGGCCTCATGACCCACCTTGCGAGGTTCCACTAGAAGCAATTGCCTCTTTGCTAATGGAACCCTGGTGATCATCGTTCGCCCCTTGTGTTGGCTCATTCGCCGGGATATGCCGCACCTAGCCGGGGGTGACGGTGCATATCACGAGCATGCGGCTTGAGCTCTTCGATCTTTCCATCAAAGAATATACACGATCCCAATGCTAAGCAAACGCAACTTACGTGACATTAGTATCGGCTCTCCCGATATGAAGCCGAACATTAGCCTATTAACGCATTAGAGTTAACTGACATAATGGCGCAATGTCTGCTCAGGGGGACGGGTTTCCAGAGAAGCGCGCCAAGGAGACAGTAGGCGGGCCCTTCGGGCCCGCTCGAGTGCCGCGCGAAGATCGATCCTGCTTCCTTGAGAAGCCTTGACAGATGCCCTTCGTAGCCAGTTAGCTCAGGAGGTTGTGCGAGCCAAGCGGCTGTTTTGGTCGGGCTTCTTAAAACCCGTTCGGAGTCCAATGCTTAGGCATTGCTTGCCTCCTGCGTTGCGGCGTGCTCTGGATCAGTGGCTTGACCGCTGTACGCACGATAGAAGGCATCAACGAACGGACGAAAGTCCTTGACCGTGCCATAGATCGCGACGACCCCCTGGCGATCGCGGTCGTAGACGAGATTCACCCCTTCGGTACGACCTGCCGGGTTTGGTCGCGCCTTGCCGTTGTAGTAGACCCAGTGGCGGGCCTGTATCGAGGCATACAGCAGGTTCTGTTCGCGGTGCACCAGCCAGAGCACCCCATAGTTCCAACTATCGATGCTGAATCGGAATTTGGACGTCTCTGCGTCCGGATCATCCGGATCGACCTGCCACTGAAACACCGGAACCACACCGTCATAGGTCGGGTCCGCGTTGCCCTGGGGTCCATCAACCGCTGGCGGCTCAAAGGCACTGGGCATATCAGCCGGAGGCTCGGTCGCCTGCTTTGGCTTCTCCTGTGCTGGCTCGCCGGCCGCAAGCAGGTCCTTCATCTGCGGCGCGCCGCCATGCCCTGGGTCTGGGATGGGCTCCAAACCGTACTCGTTCATGTCGACTTGCAGCGGATTCATCGAGGCCCCGCCAAGCAGCAACGAGTCGTCGTCGTAAGGCGGCTCGGTATGGATCTGCACGCGGTCGAAGCCGATCTGCCTCAAGAGGCCCTCGACCTCGCGCTCCATCACCGCGACCTTTTCGGCATTGATCGAATCAGGTGTCAGCTCAACCTCGACGCTTGTATCCTCAACGGCGACGCTCTTGACGAATCCGAGCGCGACGAGGTCGCGCGAGCGACCCGGAAACCGCACTTGTCGCAGAGATTCCTTGACTTGCTCTGGCTGCATAGATGGCATCATCGATCTCCTCCGGGGCTGGTGCACCGAACAGCATTGACGTTTCGAAACGCTTGCCGAGACTGAGCAAGCGGGCGGAAGTGCGTATGCAATTCGCGCGCCGGCCTCGCGCCAGCGTGCTCGGGCTCAGATCAGAGCGCGCGCGACGATCTGATCCGCTGCATCAGACCATCGGTTCAAACCCGGGGTAGTCGATTAGCGATGCAAGCCGCACTCGCGCTTTATCCCGAAGAAGCGCGTGTCTTCCTCCCGCATACCAACGAGCAGCGGCATCGTGGTATGGGTATCCCCGATCGAGACATAGCCCTGATCCTTTAGAGGATGCTCTGGAAGGTCATGGCGTCGTAGGTAGCGATGGATGTCGATCGATCGCCAGTCAACGATCGGATGGACCTTCAAGCATTGGTCCTGCCAGCGCAGCACGGGAAGCTCGCGCCGCGTATCCGCCTGCTGACGGCGCAAGCCAACAAACCAGGTCTTGGCCCCGAGCTCACGGAGTGCACGCTGCATGGGCTCGACCTTGTTGAGTCGGTTGTATCGGTCGATACCGTCAAGCCCCTGCTGCCAGAGGCGACCAAAGCGGGCCTCTTGCCAGGCTGCAGACAACTCCGGACGGTAGACCTTGAGGTTGAGCGAGAACCGGTCAGAGAGCTCATCGATCAGTTGGTAGGTCTCCGGGAACAGGTAGCCCGTATCGATGAGAACGACCGGGATGTCGGGTACGACCCGCGTCAGCAGGTGCAGCATCACCGGCGATTGCGTGCCGAAGCTCGATGAGAGCACTTGCGGCCCCGGCAGATGCTCGAGCGCCCAGTGGACCCGTTCAGGAGCCGTCTTGCCCTCGAGGAGCCGATTCGCATGCTCGAGCGCCGCGGCGTCGCCAGCCAATAGCTTGTTCAGATCAGTTTGCAGCATGGAAGTCCTCCGCAGGATTGATGACTGGCGCGACCACGGCATCGCGGATCATAAAGTCGCCGAAGCCCTCCCCGGGACGCCGGCCCGCGGCAAAGCGGCCGAACAGGCGGTCGATCTCGGCCAACAGCGCCGGCTCGTCGAGGTTCTCGCGATAGAGCCGATTGAGGCGCGTGCCGACCCCATCGCCACCGAGCATCAGGTTGTATCGACCCGGTGCCTTGCCGACCAGCGCAAGCTCCGCCAGGTAGGGGCGCGCGCAGCCGTTGGGGCAGCCGGTGATCCGGGTCACGATGTGCTGATCGGCAATACCGTGCTTCTCGGCCAGCCGCTCGACCTGGCTCAAGAAGTCAGGGTAGTAGCGCTCGGCCTCGGCCATCGCCAACGGGCAGGTTGGCAAGGCGACGCAGGACAGGCCGTTTAGCCGCAGCGGCGCGTGTCGCGCGGCGAGAAGGCCGTGCTCGCGTGCGAGCGCATCGATCCGCGCCTGCTGACAGGCGGGCACGCCAGCGATGATCAGGTTCTGATTCGGCGTGATGCGGAAATCGCCCTGGTGGACCCGGGCGATCTCGCGCAGGCCGCGCATCGGTGATGCGCCAGGCCGATCCACCAAGCGGCCATTCTCGATGTAGACGGTCAGATGCCAACGTTCATCGTCACCCTGCACCCATCCGTAGCGGTCCCCCTGATCGGTGAACACGACTTCTCGGGCCGGACCAAGGCGACAGCCGGCGCGTCGCTCGACCTCATTGCGGAAGGCCTCAACCCCCATCCGCTCGATGCTGTACTTGAGTCGGGCGTGCCGGCGATCCCGTCGATCACCGACGTCGCGTTGGATACCGACGACCGCCTCAGCGATCGCAAGGGTCTGCTCGGGCGCTATGAAGCCGAGCGTGTCGGCCAACCGCGGAAAGGTCGATGCATCCCCATGCGTCATACCCATGCCGCCGCCGGCAAGCACATTGAAACCGAGCAACTCGCCGTTCTCGATGATCGCGACGAAGCCGAGGTCATTACTGTAGACGTCGACGTCGTTGTGCGGTGGTACCGCGATTGCGGTCTTGAACTTGCGCGGCAGATAGGTTTCGCCGTAGAGCGGCTCAGCATCGGCGGTACCCGTCACGTGCTCGCCGTCGAGCCATAGCTCGTGATAGGCACGGGTGCGGGGCAGCAGATGCTCGCTGATCCGCTTCGCCCAACCATGCACCTCTCTGTGCACCGGAGACTCGACCGGGTTGGGATTGCAGAGCACGTTGCGGTTGACATCGCCGCAGCCGCCGATCGAGTCGATCATGACCTTATTGATGCCGCGGATCACCGACTCGACATTGCGCTTCAAGATACCGTGATACTGGAAGCTTTGGCGCGTTGTCAGCCGCAGGCTGCCCGCGGTCAGTGCGCGGCCGATCCCGTCGATGGCCAGCCACTGTGTCGTTGTGCAGACACCACCCGGAAGTCGAGCACGCAGCATGAAGCCAAAGGAAGGCTCAAGGTAGTGCTCGCGGCGCGCCTGCCGCTGATCGCGATCATCTTGCTGGTAGAAGCCGTGAAACTTGGTGATCTGGGCATCAGCGTCGGCGAGCGCGCCAGTGAGCTCATCGGCCATGCTCGCCTTGAGCGTGCCACGCAGGTAGTTGCTGAAGCGCTTGATCGCTTCATTCTCGTGCAGGGGTGAGTTCATCAGTAGAGGTCTCGGTGGTAACGCGCCTCACGGCGCAAGGTATCGATGTAGTCAGTTGCTGCGTCCTCCTGCAATCCGCCTTCGCGGCCCACCACGTCGATCAAGGCCTGGTGGACGGCCTCTCCCATTTCGGTTGCGCCACAGACATAGAGATGCGCGCCCTCCTCGAGCCAACGAAACAGCTCGCTGGCCTCGCTCCGTAAGCGATCCTGCACATAGACCTTCTGTGCGCGATCGCGTGAGAACGCCAAGCTGACCCGATCCAGCAAGCCGGCCTTGCGCTGCGCCTGCCAGTCGAGCTGGTAGAGGAAATCGCGCTGGAAGTGGCGGTTGCCGAAGAGCAGCCAGTTGCGCCCGCGATCGTCGGTTGCCGCACGCTCCTGCAAGAAACCGCGATAAGGCGCAATACCGGTGCCGGCGCCGATCATGATGATGTCGACACCGCTTGGCGTCGGCAGATGAAAACTGGAATTGTCGACCGGGTAGACCGCCAGCGAATCATTCGGCCGCAGCCGCTCAGCCAAGAAGCCCGAGGCGCCTCCCAAACGCAGCTCACCCGCTCGGCGGTAACGCACCACCGCAACGGTCAGATGGATCTCGTCATCAACCTCGGCCTGACTCGATGCAATCGAGTAGAGGCGCGGCTGCAGCCGAGGCAATAGCCCGGAGAGCGCGTCGGCGTCGATCGAGGCCGGGAAGTCGCGGATCAGATCGATCAACTGGCGACGGCGGGCGTAGTCGCGCAGTTTGGCTGGGTCGGCAATGATCGCCTGCAGTTGCGAGGCCTGGGCATGCTCTGACCAGCGTCGGACGGTCGTTGGATGAACCTGCGTCAGCTCCAAGCGCTCGGTCAGGACCTGACCCAGCGCCTGAACACTGTCATCTTGGCTGACCGGGCTCGACGCATCGAGGCCAAGATGCTCGAGAATCCGATCGACCAGCGCCGGATCATTGCGGAAACAGACACCCAAGGTATCGCCGGGACGATAACGCACCGACCGCGGGTCGACTCCAAGCGCCAGATGGCGGACGTCGGCCACGGCGTCCAGCGTTGTGATGCGGCGGTTCTCGAGCAGGGTCGCCGCATAGGGGTTTTCCTTAGTGTAAGAGGCCGGTGGCTCGCCACGCTCGAGCGGCCGCGCGGCCACCGTCGCTCGGCGTTTGGCCCCGAGCGCTGCCAGGCGCCCGAGGACATCGGTCTGCCAGCGTTGGGCGTCGGCCTCGTACTCGACATCGCAGCATTGCAGCGGCAGCATCCGGCGCGCGCCGAGCTGCGCCAAGCGGCGGTCAAAATCGACCGCGGTCTGGCAATAGTGCTCGTAGCTTGAGTCGCCGAGCCCGATCACCGCGAACTGCAGCGACTCCATGCGCGGCGCCTCTGGGTCCATCACGAAGGCGTGCAGTGCATAGGCGCTCTCTGGCGGCTCACCTTCGCCGTGCGTGCTCGTCAGCAGGATGACCCGCTGCAGCTTGGCGAGCTTGCGCGGTGCGAGCTCGGCCATCGATAGGAGATGGGTGCCGATGCCGTCAGCCTGGGCGCGAGCATGGAGCCGCTCAGCAAGACCTTTGGTGTTTCCGCCTTGCGAACCGTAGAGGATGGTGACGACCTCGGCCGGCTCGTCCTCGGCGGCGTTGGCAACGGTCTGTTCAGCAAGCTGCGCCAGGTAGCCGCTCAGCCAGGCGATCTGCGTCGCCGATAGAGGCCGCACGAGCTGCTCTAAGGCCCGTTGCGTTGCCGCATCGATCGGACTCGAGAGGGGACTCGGATTGCCGCTGATCATTGCCTGTCTCCTGGCGTGCGCTTTGCATTGCTATTTCGAACGCAATCGCAGGCCCTGTGCCACTGTTGAGAAACAGTCTAGGCAGGCATCAGCAGCGGTTGGAAATGATCATTTCTGCGCCGGTATCACGAGCAACGATATGGAGCTGCGCCAACTCAGGTCCCTCGTCGTCCTGTCTGAAGTGCATTTCAACGTTAGCCGCACGGCCGAGCGGCTGAACCTCGTCCAGTCCGCTGTCACTCAGCACCTCAAACAGCTCGAGGCAGAGGTCGGAACCGCACTCTTCGTGCGTCACGGAAAGCGGCTCATCGGGCTCTCGCCGGTTGGCGAGCAAGTGCTCTGTCACGCCTGCGAGGTGCTGCGGCAGATCGGCAACATCACCGCCGTTGGCCAGGATCACAGCAACGAGCATCAGGGTTTGCTGCGAATTGGTGCCACCCATACACAGGCCCGTTACGTCTTGCCGCCCGTGATCAGGGCCTTCGCACGCGCCTACCCACAGGTTGAGCTGCAGATCCATCAAGGCACGCCCGCACAGCTCGCAGACCTAGCGCTCCGCGATCTGGTCGATCTCGCCGTCTGTACCGAAGCACTGGGCGAAGAGGTCGCGCTTCAGACCGTCCCTTGTTATCGCTGGAACCGGGCGCTGGTCGCGCCCTTGGCACATCCGCTCTTGGAGGTGTGTCCGCTGACCCTGAATGCGCTCGGTCGCTACCCGATCATTACCTACGTGTTCGGCTTCACCGGCCGTAGCGCATTCAGCGACGCCTTCGCAAAGGCCGGGGTCAAGCCACAGATCGTGCTGAGCGCCGCCGATACGGATGTGATCAAGACCTATGTCCGCAGCGAGCTCGGCGTTGGCATCATCGCCTCACTCGCCTATCAGCCAAGCGAAGACCAGGATCTGGGCATGCGCGACCTGAGCCCGCTCTTTCCCTGGGAAGTGACCAAGATCGCGTACTCACGCGATAAATACCTGCGCAAGTACCACCAGCACTTCATCGACATCTTCAAAGCGAGCACACAGGACCTCATCACCGAGCGCGTTCTCGAGCCCGCGCTTGCTCACGCCTAAGGCGATTTCTGTCAAAGTTCATACCGCCTTGCTGGTCTTTTCGCTCGCCTTCTTCGTCGCGCCGCCGGTCACATAGCCCGGCTATGCTCCCGGCGACGCTCCTCGAAGGCAAACGAACATCCTGCGCAATTCGGTACGAGCTCTTCCGGCAATCGCCTAAGAAGCCTTTACAGAATGCCCACGACGGCCTAGCAAATCAGCAGCTTGTGCAGGCTAGCCAGGCATTTTGACAGGGCCTCTAAGGCTCCGCTGCACAGTCTCCCACTGGCATTCGCGCGAGCGATCCCCCGCCGCGACAAGATGTCCCGCTTCGGCTCGGCCATGGCGACATTTTGCTCCGCCCAAGCCCTCTCCCCTGCCCCCGACTCGTGGCCAAGGCGCGACCGACTGCTTCGAATACCGCAGCGATCCATCGATAAACAGCCAACCCTCCGATCGATAGGTCTTATCGAGAGCCCCCACTCCAGATGAGCGCGGCGACGCTGGCATGGATGCTGCGTTGCCCGACTTCTATCAACGCAAGCTCCGGCCAGCGGTCGGAACCGCTTTACGCGGGCACTGATGTGTTCTCAACGACTGTTCTCAACGACTGTTCTCAACGACAACCCGGAGGTAATGATGACCCTTGATGCAGTCGCGACGCATACCGGCCGCGAGCCTTGGCGACCCAACCTGGCGCCGCTCTATAGTCTGATCACATTGAGCTGCCTGTTGTCCGGGTATTTTCTTGTCGACACCTACTTCTTTCGCGAGCCGACACCGAAGTATGCGGACAACGGCACAACCTTCATCCTCCGGCTTCGCACCCCACTCGACAGCTCACTTCCGATCAAGCACGGAGGGGATCGGCTGATACAAGCCATTTCAGCAGTCAAGCAGCAGTCCGAGGAGCTGAAAGCCGACATCGCGGAGCGCCTCAGCGAAGAAAGACGATATCAATCCGCGCTCGCTGCGTTTATGGAGCAGCTCGACGATGCCGAACGCATGATCGCAACCCTAAAGGTCGAGGTCGCATCACTTCAGCACAAGCAGTCCAACGTCCATCGCCTCGCGCAATAACCGAATCACGATTCGCGCTCAACCCCGGAGTCTGTCGAAGCCAACCGCCGGCTTCATCGCTGACAGGATTGAAGAGGATACGTCAATGGCTACTTCGACCGCAGACATGCTGTCGGGCGCAGCGACCCACCCCGATGCGCGGCTAGAGATCAAACCAGGTCGTTGGATCACCAACTGGAACCCCGAGAGCGATGCGCAATGGCAAGGCGTCGGTAAGAAGGTTGCACGCAGGAACCTGGGATGGTCGATGTTCGCCGAATTCCTTGGCTTCGCGATGATGGGCCTCTGGGGCATCGTTGTCCCGCGTTTGCCAGATGCCGGTTTCACCTTTACTGCAGACGAGCGCTTCTGGCTGATCGCCGCTCCGGGCCTGACCGGAGCATTCATGCGTTTTCTCTATACCTTTACCGTGCCAATGGTTGGCGGACGCAACTGGACCATCGCCTCGGCACTGCTGCTGATGATCCCGGCATCTGGTCTGGCGTTTGCCGTCAGCGACCCATCAACCCCGTTCTGGCTATTGATCCTCATTGCGAGTCTCGCCGGTATGGGTGCTGGGAATTTCACCTCCTCGATGGTCAATATCTCATTCTTCTATCCAGAGCGCGTCAAGGGCGCCGCGCTTGGCCTCAATGCGTCGGGCGGCAATCTCGGCGTCGCTTGGGTCCAATTTACAGTCCCGATCGTCATCATCACCGGAGGCGGCCTTGCTCTCGATCGGGCAGGGCTCATCTTTATTCCGCTGTGCATCATCGCGGCAATGGGTGCCTTCTTCTTCATGAACAACCTGACAACCGCGCGCGCCGATATCAAGAGCTTCGGCATGGCGCTTGGCGATCGTAATACCTTTATCATCTCCTGGCTCTACATCGGCACCTTCGGCTCTTACATCGGTTACGCCAACACCTTCGCGACCTTGCTGCGTTCCGAGTTTCCAGAGGTATCAATGAAGATCGTCTTTATCGGTGCGCTCTTAGGTGCCTTGGTGCGCCCGTTTGGCGGCATGCTCGCTGATCGCTTTGGCGGCGCGCGCATGACGATGATCGTCTTCCTGTTTATGTGTGGCGGGAGTCTCGGACTCGTACTGACGCTCGAACAACTCAACTTCCCGCTCTTCCTCGGTCTATTCTTACTCTTGTTCACAGCGGCCGGGATGGGCAACGGCACCGTCTATCGGATGATTCCAGCTGCCTTCCGGGCCAGCGCCTTGGACCCGGAAACCAAGCAGCTCGATCCTGCGCGACTCATCTCCGCGCGCCGTCTCGCTGGCGGCTGCATTGGCATCGCCGGGGCGATCGGGTCGCTTGGTGCCTTCTTTATCCCGCGTGGATTCGCCATGTTTGGCATTGTCGGAGGCTTTACCCTCTTCCTCGCTTGCTATGTCACAATGCTGTTCATGACTTGGTACTTCTATATTCGCCGCGGCTCTGCTTTGTCGATTGCCAATGTCTAACACATCCACAGTTGATGGCTGTCACCTTTCGCCACCGCAACGCTGGGTAACAGACGATGTTCAAGCACCTTTTAGTGCCCACTGATGGGACCGAATTGTCGAGGTCGACGAGCCGTGCCGCTGTTCGCTTTGCGCAAGCCCTTGGCGCGAAGATCACCGCTTACCATGCGAGGCCGCAGTTATCGTCCTCCACTTTTTCCGCCGCCGTCTTCGATGGCGACGTCGTCGATGAAAAAACCCGTGGTCAGTTTGAAAAGGCCGCGGAGATTGGCGTGCAGCGCAGTCTCGATTTCGTGCAGACGCTATGCAATGAAGCCGGAATTGAGTGCAACGCTATCAGCACAACACCAGACAGACCGCACGAGGGGATTATTGCTGCAGCATCGCAATGCGGTGCTGACCTGATCTTTATGGCCTCTCACGGTCGTAAAGGTTTTCAATCCATAATGATCGGCAGTGAGACACAACATGTGTTGACACAGTCAAGTATTCCGGTATTGGTCTTTCGCTGGGGCGACACTGAACAGGACTCCGCACAGGCTTGACGAAGAAGCCCTAAGGCGATTGCCGGAAAAGCTCGTATTTTTCGTCAGCGAATCGCAATGCGCAATCTGGATTCAGAGATATGATGGCTTCGACAACATCCGCATTTTCCGCTCAGAGTGGCGACAGCCATCTGGTGCGCCTGGATCTGACTGAAGAGGACGTGATCGATGCGATGCGACATATCCCTGGATATCTCGACATCAGCACCGAGGATTTTCGCGTCCTCTATCAGTTCGCATCAG
The DNA here is from genome assembly GCF_016584085.1 of Halochromatium glycolicum. Taxonomy (GTDB): domain Bacteria; phylum Pseudomonadota; class Gammaproteobacteria; order Chromatiales; family Chromatiaceae; genus Lamprobacter; species Lamprobacter glycolicus. Next base: position 33,926 of record NZ_NRSJ01000017.1, read on the forward strand.
AGCACGCGATTGGCCGGCTGTTCAAGAATCTCCGAGCTGGTGACCTGATGCTCAGCGCCATTAGGCCGTTGCAGCCGCAGATGCGTTTAGGCGAGGCTGCGCGGGAGATCACAGGTCAACGGCTGAAGAGCTTGCCGGTGGTTGATGAGCAAGGCCGAGTGATTGGCATTCTGACAGAAACCGATTTTCTCCATTGCATGGGGGCCAATTCCTACCTGCAGCTCCTGCTCAACCTTGCCGAGACTCAGAAGACCGTGAGCCGGCGTTGCAGCAATAATTCGGTCGGGGAGATGATGTCGTCTCCCGTCATTACCGTTGGCGAGAGCGCGTCTGTCAACGAGATCATCACCTCGTTTGCACGGCACGACGGGCGAAGTATGCCGGTTGTTGATTCGACTGGGCAGCTCCGGGGGTTACTGCTGCGGAAGGAGTTCGTGCGCGCCTGCCGCTTGCCTGGTCTCTCGTGAAGGCGGTGGATGAGACGCCTCAACGCCTGTTAGGGTCAGAGGATATTCAGCTCCAGCCGGGCCGCCTCCGACATTCGCTCCGGAAACCACTGCGGCTCCCAGACGAGCGATACGTCAACACAGCCGATCCCGTCGATTCCGGTGACGGCGTTGCGCACCATCACAGGCATGATCCCAGCTACCGGACAGCCCGGTGCGGTCAGCGTCATCACGATGAGGATGTCGCCTTGTGCGTCGACATCCAGACGATAGATGAGTCCCAAATCGTAGATATTGACCGGAAGCTCGGGGTCGTAGACGGTCTTCAGGGCCTCAATGACCTGCCGCCGCAGGTCCTCGACAGCCGGGTCTTCTGTCGCGCCGACACCAACCAGTCGGTCCAGTACCTCGGGCTGTAGACCCTGGATCGCGTTGAAATCGACATCGGAAAGGTGTTCGGGGCGATTCGACATAATTGGTCTTGCGAAGTGCGTGTTCTGTCGTGCATCGCGTCAACAATACCGAGACCCTTTTCATGCCACCGGGTCTCGCCATCGGGTCTCGCGACCTGGGCTCCTACCCCACGGCCCTTGGGGCCGCGATAAACGGTCTCGGCATTTCCGCCGTCTTGCACTAAACCGCGTCCAGAGACAGAAACGCAATTTTTCCGCAGCAGGCGCGATCAACATTGCACATCCCAAACTGGACGCAGTGTAGTTGCGAAGCCGAGCTATCCAGGCTCGGGTCAAATGCCCCATTGGTCTGGAGGCAATGCACTCTTGCCGATGGACGCGAGGTCGGCGCGGCGCTGTTTCGCCAGGAGCCGTACCTGCCCAACGGATGGCTTCAGCTCGGCGGCAGCCGCATAGGCTTCCTCGATGGTCGCCGCCTTCCTCGCCTGTTGCGGCGCCGACGCAAACTGCGGCTTGTGAGGCTCATGCAAGATATCGTTCGTTTTTTCTGTCATCAGTGCTCCTCCTAAGGGGTAAAGAGCCAGTGGCGGTGCTTGGTCATTATGATGTCACCGTTTTCCGGCCCGCGCTCAGCCTCCGGTGACCGGAGGAAAGATTGCCAACTCATCACCATCGACCAGCTGACAGTCAGCTCGTCGAAGCTCATGGTTCACCGCCATCATCCGCCGCTCGCCTTCACCCAGCGCCTCGGCCCAGACGCCTCCGCGGCGGCGTAAGTCGTTGATCACCTCCGCTACGCTGATGGAGCCCTCAGGACAAGGCCATTGTTCCTCGGCGATTCCCAGCCGTTCGCGCAGGCTCGCGAAGTATAGAATGCGAATCATATCCAAAAACCGGTTGCGACGTCTTGGTTTCGCAGCTGAAGCTTCCTAGTGCTGAAGCACAGGCACGGCGGAGGGAGGTGGCAAACGAGGCAACATTCAACCGTGCGCCCCTCACAGAGCGACACCGTGCCCCCCCGCGACCATGAACATGAGCATCGGGATCGAGAGCACGGCGTTGACCCGGGCGACGGTCGCGACCCTGGTCTTGGCCTTGGCAAGCTCCGCCTCGTTGACCCCAGACACAAGCCCCATCAGCTTCTTCTGATTCGGCCAGAGTATGGCCCAGACATTGAATAGAAGGATGGTCCCAAGCCACACACCAACACCCAGAGCGAGCGCATATTCTGTGTCTCCGCTGCTCAACCCCAGGGTAAAGACCGACAGCAGCTGGCCTGTCGTCAGCAAATACAAGGCGCCAGTGCCCCAGGTCGCTAAGGCTGCCCAGCGAAACCACAGCAGAGCCCGCGGCAGGATGTAGCGACCGATGGCCGCCGGCCCCGGTCCATTCTCGTCGGCGGTTGCCGCAGCCATCGCAGGCATCTGGACGAAGTTGAAGTAGTACAGCAATCCCACCCAAATGATCCCGGCGACGATATGAGCCCAGCGAATGAGAGCGAGCGTATTGAACGCAAACAGACCATCTCCGTTGATGAGGTTCACCGAGAGTGCAAGCAGGATCGACAACCCTATACCAGCGATCCACACACCCCTTATCGAGCTCAGCAGGCCCATGATGTCTCTCCTGATAGGCAGGCCGAAGGCGCTGGATCGACCGACTCGCGCTCGACCGAGCAAGGATAGCCGCGCATCGCACTTGAGCCACTCGAGCGGTCGGCATGGGTGCCAGCGATCAGCCGGTTGTAGTTGGATTGATCGATGGCGTAGCCCGGTAGGTCGAGCGCCGGGCAGGATTCCCACCAGCCGTATTGTGCACAGACTGTGTCAGCACTGATCCGCGAGGTCAGCCTCGCGCGGGCACGCATCGAGCCGACAGCCGTTTCGATCCGCACCCAATCGCCGTTTTCAATGCCACGGCGTCTCGCCAACTCCGGATGCAGCTCAACCCCAGGCTCGGTCGATTTTGCGCGCAAGGTCGCTAGTGCATGATGCTGACTATGGCAGAAAAAGGACGATTTTGCGGTGGTCAAGCGCAGCGGAAAGCGCTCACTCAACCGCAGCTCCGCGCCATCGAAGCGTGGCAACGGTGCCTCGCCGGCACGCAGCAAGGACTCGGAATACAAATCGAAACGTCGCTGCGGCGCATCGCTCGGCCGCTTCAATGCGTCTGACTGATCTGGAGAACGGTCGACCCGCAGGCCCTCAGGATGGGCCTCCAAGGTCTCCAGAGCGATCCCGGTCGGGGCGACCAGATGCCGCAGCGCTTTGCGTTGATCGCCGTCGAAGAAGCGATCGCCAAGACCGAGGCGTTTGGCAAGCTCGAAGACGATCGCCGTGTCAGATCGACTCTCGCCCTGCGGCGGTATCACGGCTTGGCGCAGCTGCAGCCAGGCTGAGCCTCGTGCCCCAAGCTGAACACCCGCTGATACGCCTTCTCGCTCCCAAGGGGAGGCGACCGGTAGCACCAAATCCGCATAGGCAGCAGTTGGATTCATGAACAGATCGCAATGCACATAGACATCCAACGCACAGAGCGCCGGCACCAGCTCCGGAATATTGGGCTTGGTCAGCAAGGGATTTGCGCCGAAGCTCAGCAGACCTTTGACCGCATAGGGCTCTTCATGCAAGACGGCATTGGCGAAGTCGTTGCTATTGACCCAGCCCTTTGCCGGCGGTCCAACCGGACGTTCCGACCATCCCAGGGTCTGCTCGAGGCAGCCCGTCGCCAGCAGGTCGAAGCCCATGATGTCGTTGAGCGGTGCGCTCGGGAAATGCCGATTGCCGCCTACCGAACCGAAACAACCGGTGAGCAGATACAGCAGCGAGATCGCTCGCCCCGTCTGCGTGGCGTCGGCTTGCTGGCAAATCCCCGCCCAGTGAAAAAAGCTCACTGGCCCGGCCTGATGCAGGAGTCTTGCCGTCTCCAGGATCTGGTCCGCCGGTACGCCGCAGATCGCGGCTGCTCTTTCGGGTGGATATTGTGCGCAGAGGTCTGCGAACTGCTGGAACGCCGGGGAGCAGCGCACCGGCTGCCCCTGGTGCTGAAGCGTCAGATCAGCAAAAAGGGCGGGTTCCTCTGGCGCCTCTTCAAGATACTCCCCCCCAACCGGATCATAGGCGACGGCCCGCCGCCGCTGCGCGTCCCAAACCATCAAGGCCCGGCGTTGGCCGATCGGTGTCGAGGCTTCGACGCTAATGGCCTCGCCAGCGTTCTCTCGGACCAACATCGGCCCGTTGGTGCGGCGCCGGATGAAGTCTTGGTCGTACCATCCGTGCTCGATCATGCAGCCCGCAATCGCCATCGCCAGGATACCGTCGGTGCCCGCGCGCACCGGAAGCCATTGATCAGCGGAAGCCGCGAGCCCAGCCCGGCGCGGATCGACCACAATCAGACGAGCGCCGCGCCGCCGGGCACGAGTCGCCGCCTTCGCGTAGGCGGGCCAAGACACAGAGGGATTGAATCCCCAGAACAGCATGCAGCCGGTCTCTTCGAAATCGGGGACACCGATGCTCGACCCAAAGGTCAGTGCACTCGCGAAATCCTTGTGCCAGTTGCAATTTTCGGTCGCAAAGAGCACGTTCGGGCTACCGAAAGCATGCGCCAGACGATGGATCCAGCCAAACCCGTCGGCAACCGCTGTACCACTTGGCGTCGTGACACCGAACACGACTGACTCCGCACCATGCTGCTCAGTCGCCGCGCCTAGCCGTGACGCGGTGAAATCAAGGGCTTCGTCCCAAGACACCCGTCGCCAGCCGGGATCAGCGTCTCCTTTTGGGCGCGTGCGCATCAGCGGAACCTGCAATCGCCTGTCGCTATGCACCAGCTCAGGCGCTGCCCGACCCTTCGCGCAGAAACTGCCAGCCGTTGGGTGTGACGGGTCGGGCCTGACCTCTACCAAGCGCCCGCCATCGACTGTCGAAATGGTCCCGCATTTGGAGATGCAGAGCGGACAATAGCTACGAACCTCATGCATCGTGCATTCCTCCTCGTCGCGGCCGCGGCTCGCAGCGCCCTAATGACGCGGCCTGTGCTGACCACCATTTAGCACTCATCATTGAGATGGACGCGGCCCAGAAAGCGTCTGCAAGACGCCATCCAGTTCGCGCAGCAAGCGTCGCAAGAGACCCAAAAAGGTCAAGCTCCAGGCGATCAATGCAACGTAGACGGTGATCGCCGGTATCAGTAACAATTCATTCAGCTCCAAGGCTTGGGCGAGCTGGTAGGTGCTGACCGTGTACATTCCCAGCGGAAAGACGGCCGCCCAGAGCACCGGCGTATAGACCAATGGCCGTCGCCTGCGCCAATGAACCCAAAGCATCAAGCAGACCAGCAGCGGTATCCACCAACTACCAGCTGCCCAAAAAAACAGCGTAAAGCCCTTGACGAAGGGGCTAACCTCTGTCAGCAAGGCCGATTGCGGTCCTAAAATCAGTAGGTTTGCGCCTGCCTGCGTGGCAATCGCCGTCGCGCCCATATTGATCCAGTATGGGGGTGTGATGCTTTCAGGCGTGACCGGAAGAAAGGTGAGGCGATAAAAGATGAGCGCAATCACGTTGAGATAGAGCATGCACCCCATCAAGTGGAAAACAAGGCAGAGCAGCAGCATCGTCGGGTCAGCTTCGCCAACAGCTGAACTGATCGTCGTGCCAAGAACGGCGATCGCCTGCGTCGCCACTGACGCGACCAACCAGATCCCACCAAGCCCATCCGACAGTGATGGTTTCGTCTGACTCACGATCACTGCGGTGAAGAAGCCGTAGGTGATACCAAACCAGAGCATGATCGCGAGCACCCAGAGTATGCCTGCCACACCAGGCGCTTCACCGAGCAAACAGACCTGCACACCGATGACGCAGATGCCCGCGACGATCGTGAAATAACCGGCGCCGTGGCCATGCATCCTCAGATCCCGCATCACAACGGAACTGAACAGCGTAAGGCGCAAGAGCATCATGACGCTGAGCACGGCAAACGCCAGCAGATTGATCACGAACAAAGCGACCGCGAGCCAACTAAACCCAAGCAAATCGGCAGCAATGGACACAATACCCGTCGCCATGACCAGCGCAAACGAGGCAGGCGGCAACTGCTCGGCCCACTCCCTTACGCACACCAATAGGCACTGCGCTCTGGTCATCTCTCGAACGGCATTATACGGCATTCCACGCGTCGTCCCACTTATTGCCAAGGCGAATTGATCGGCGCGAGTCGCGGGTGACGAGAAGAGACAACCTCGTCACCCCGCTTAGCCTCGAAGTTACCGTCGTAATCAGGCTTCCGGCTGCTGTGCAATCGTTCCTGTCGATTGAGCTCGGCGAACACGCCCAATCACTCGCCAGCAATCGGTTGTCGTCGAACGCACGAGAATAGCCACGAGAGATCACGCCTTATCGCGCCGACGTGGCATCCGCAACTAGACCACGCGGTAGCACGCTTGCTTCAAGATAGGAGATCAACGCCCAGATCTTTTCAGGCTTGAGATTCCCATAACTCGGCATTAGCCATTCACCGTCTGCACGCGGGATACCGGCCGCGATCCGATAATACAGCTGTCTCTCGGTCGCGCCGCCTTTGAGCGGATCGCGCGTCAGATCGTGCGGTTTGACGACACGACCGGCCGCATCGGTCCGAAGAGACGTCAATACACCATCGCCGGCTCCGCGTTCGCCGTGGCACACCACGCAGAGGTTCGCATAGAGCGTCTCCCCCTCTGCCACCATCTCACCGGTTGGCTTCGGACGCGGGGGGACCACGACCTTTTCACCGGGCTCGGGACGAGCCTCCCACAATCGGTTTACCGTTGCGACGAGGGAGCTCAGTTGCTGGTCGGAAAGCACCCCGAAGCCGGGCATGCCAGTCCCCGGCAGACCATGCACGATGACTCGCCGCAGATCGTCGTCGGATGCGACCCCATTCGTCGTCGAGATGTAGCGGAAATGACCCGTCGTGAGATCTCGTGGCAAAGCGGTAAACGTCGGCGACCTCGCCCCGGGACCGTCGCCTTGTCCTTCTAGGCCATGGCACCTTGCGCACTGGCTCACGTAGAGCGGATAACCCTCAAGCGTGCTCCGCGGCTTGCTCGCGCCCGCATCCGGGTCGGCATTGCTGGCTGCCTGAACCTCCTCGACCAGTCCCGTCTGGCTCGGTCCCGGGACGACAAAGGCGATCAACAGCAATACAGCGATCACTCCGCCGGCCAGATAGGTCATGTACGACTTATCCGTCACGCCCTTGAATTCCCAGCAACCAAAGATCCAGCCGTTCTGGAATTTCTTGGATGCGGTCCGCAAGACCTGATAAGGCCGAGCCAGGTAGTTGACTGGCAAGGTCCAGGCATGGATGAGTTTGGTAAACGGAAAGTAAGCCGCAAATGCAAAGGCCAGGAAGATATGGATCTTGCTCAACCAGGGCGCGGAAGCCATGAGCTCCGGCTGGGGCGAAAAACGCCATAGACTTGCGAACCAGGGCGCAGCGGTAAAGGCAACCCCCCAAATACGATCAACCAAGGCCTGATAGATCGCGACACCAAGAATCGCAATGAGGAACAGGTGCACGATATAATCGTCCGGCTGGCTCATTGCGCGCATCTCAGGCACCGTCGTTCGCCGGACAAGCGCGATCACCGAGCCGGCGATCGCGGCGAGTCCGCCGAGCGTCGCCATCCAGAAGAAGGCGCCGACCCAGCTTCCCCATCCCAAGAGGCCCCCGATCAACCCTGCCAGATGGCCAAAGAACGCCAGAAAGATCCCCCAATGCAGCAGGTGGGCGGCCAGCCCGAGGACATCCCTGCCGACGAAGATACCGCTGGCTCGCGTGCTCATGCCGAACGGGCGGTACACCATTCGCAGGAAGGGCACAACGAAGAACAGCGTCAACGCAACATAGGGGAAGACACCCCAAATCAGATAGCTTGACGTGAGCGATTCGTTCATGGTCTTTCCCCTGCCATCATCGACGGCGACTGTGCAGGCTGCGCGCCCGCGCTCTGGCCCGGGCCCTGGATCGTTACAGGAATGCTTTCAAGGATCTCGGGCGGTAACCAGATCGGGTCCTCGGACATACGCTCGAGATCCTCGTCGATCGCGATCTCCAATGCCTCCACCAGGAGCTCATAAACGCTCTCATACTTGCGCAGCGATGCTCGCAGTGCCGGCAGCCCGGGGGCCAAGTAATGCTCCACAAACCGACGTCTTAGTCCAATCCCATCCCTCTCGGTGCGTTTCGCGCTCGCGGCCAGGAAGTCAATCATCACCGGCAGAAAATCTGCCAGCTCGCGCGCATCGACCCCGAGTCCGAAATGCTCGTAGATCGCGCCCAGCTCGATCATGTACTGATTACGGTCACAGGCGCCGGCGCCCCGACACGAGTTCGGCTCCTCGTATAGATGTGCGCCGAGATACAATGGACAGGGCGGGGTCAGCTCCAATGTCTGCGTGTACTCATCGATATTATGGGCGGCAGGATTGGCCTTGAATCGCTCGAACAATTCGCGTACAGCCGAGTTGGGCAACCGCTCCAGCGCCCCCTCAACCCACAGCGGGTCCCGTATCTCGGGGTTGAGGAGGAGCTCCGCAATCAACTCGTAGATCAGCCCGAGATCCCAACGCGCCGAACCGACAGCTTGATCTGGTTGCTGTGCAGACATCGTCATCGTTAACTCCCGACACCCATCTTGTTGCCGTGGAACTCGGTCCTGCGGTTGGGACCCGCACCCGGATTCAATAGATCGTAGCCCGTAAAGCCGCGTTCGAGATAAGGGGCGTTCGCCGTATCCTCGGTGCGCGCGGTGGCGATGACAAACCGCTCGTGGAAGTGCGCAAGGGCCAAAAGACGATGCATGTGCCGCGCCTGCTTGATGGTCAAGCCGACGGCCTTGAGGACAGAATCATCGGTCCGCCCTTCGACCCGCTCCAAGCGGCGGAACTCGCGCAGCGCCAATTGCCGCAGCAGCGCCTTCTCGACCTCACTGGTGTTGCCGGCAGCGAGCAGTCGAGCCAGGTATTCGATGGGAATACGGAACTCCTTGAGATCGGGAAGCACCGTGCCGCCATCAACCATATCCAGCGTGCCGCGATCATTCGGCTTCGCGGTTGCGACCGGGCTTTCCGGTGGGATATAGAATAGACTCGGCAGCGTCCGAAATTCCGGATGCAGTGGCAGTGCGATCTCCCATTCTTTAACCATCCGATAGACTGGCGAACGGCGGCACGCCTCCAGCCAGTTGTCCGAGATCCCTTGGCGCTTCGCCTCTGCGATCACCTCTGGATCGAACGGGTCGAGAATGATCTCCCGGTGGCGCGCAACCAACTCCTTCTCGTCCTTGGTGTTGGCCACCTCTGCAACGCGATCGAGGTCGTACAGCAGAGGACCAAGGTAACGGATACGACCGACGCAAGCCTGGAAGCACATCGGCGGCTGACCGGTCTCTAAGCGCGGGAAACAGAGGATGCATTTCTCGGATTTACCGGTCCGCCAGTTGTAATAGGTCTTCTTGTACGGACAACCTGAGACGCAGTAGCGCCAGCCACGGCAGCGATCCTGATCGATCAGTACGACCCCGTCCTCTTCGCGCTTGTAGTTAGCGCCCGATGGACAAGAGCCAACGCAACCCGGATTCAGGCAGTGGTTGCAGATCCGCGGCAGGTACATCATGAACGACTGCTCAAACTTCAACAGTGCCTGGCGCGCCTCCGGCGTCATGTCGCTGAAGTTGTAGTCGAGCCTTCCCGTCCCCTCTTCGTGCGTCCCTGCAGCATTGTCTTCCCAGTTCACGCCATAGGTGAGCTCAATATCCTCCTCACCGGAGATCTGTGATTTCGGCCGTGCGACTGGTTGGGAGTACTTCGTGGGCTGCTCGGAATGCAGATCCTCATAGGTGAAGGTAAAAGGTCCTTTGCCGTAGTACGAATCCATCTGCGGCAGGACCGGGTTATAGAAGAGGCTGATCATCTCCCAGAATTTCGACGCCTGATTGAGTCGGGGCGCATCGGACTCCGCGTCTTGCTTCCAGCCTCCGCGGTACTTGTCCTGATTCTCCCATTCCCTTGGGTAGCCGACACCGGGCTTGGTCTCGACATTGTTCCAGAACATGTACTCTGCGCCTTCGCGGTTCGTCCACACGTTCTTGCACGCAATGGTGCAGGTTTGACAACCTAGGCACTTATCCAGGTTGAAGACGATTCCCATCTGTTTCTTGATACGCATGGCTTATGCCCCGACTCTCAGCTGTGATTCTTGATAGATGACCTTGCGACCTCGCGTCTCCATCGGCTTCTTGCGTATCAGGACGACGCAGTCGCGTTCGGATGGACTCGTGCCCTGATAATTCAGCCAGTAGGTCCAGTTGGCGTAACCTCCGACCATCGTCGCCGGATTCATCATGATCCGCGTCGTGGCGTTATTGTTACCGCCGCGAAGGTCGCTCGCGCCCCGCTCTCGGGCGAGCGACGAAAACGGAACGTTCACATGCCGCTCGGTCTGGTGATAGACGATCGACATATCCCTCGGCACCGTGTGGCTCACCACCGCTCGAGCGACCTGGATGCCGTTCTCGTTAAAGACTTCGACCCAATCGTTATCCTTCACATTGATGTCGCGGGCGTCATCATCATTGATCCAGACCGTTGGTCCGCCACGGAACATGTTCATCATCTGCCAGGAGTCGTGGAACATGCTGTGGATGCCCCATTTCTGGTGTGGCGTGATGAAGCGGAACAGCTTCGCACCCTTCATCTCGATATCCTTTGGCGCGACATCACCGATCGACACCATATCGACCGGAGGCTTATAGACCGGGAAGTCTTCACCCAAGTCGCGGAACATCCGGTGGTCGTAATAGATCTCCTGCCGTCCGGTCAGTGTGTGGAAGGGCTTGAGCGCCTCGATGTTCAATGTCCATGGCGAATAGGTGCGGCCCTTGGTCTCGATGGCCGACCAGTGCGGAGACGTGAGTGCGCGTCGCGGCTGTGAGATCAGGTCCGGATAGTGATACGCAATCTCTCGCTCGTGCTCGACGATATTCGCAAGCGGCACACCGCAGCGCTCCTCGAGCTTCTTGAACATCTGATACGAGAGCTCGCCATCACTCTCCGGAGAGATACGCAGAATGACCTCACAGACCTTCGCGGCGGTTTCCATGTTAGGTCGGTCATCCTTCTCGCCGACGAGATAGCTCTCCTTCATCTGTTCATAGGCTTCGGCGAGGTCGCCCTTGATGCCCTTTGCACCATAACCACTTGGCCGCGTGACCTCGGGACCGAGCGTCGTGTACATGTCGTGAATCTTGGTATAGTCGCGCGTCACGACATTGACGTTAGGAAAGGTCTTGCCTGGAATCGGTTCGCTCTCACCGACCGCCCAATCACGCAGCTCACCCATCGGCTGCGCCATCTCGTCAGGTGTATCGGTGTTCAGTGCCGTCATCACCAGATCTTCTACCGGGTCAGGCAGGTGAACCTTGGCTAGTTGGCTAATCTTCTCTGCAACTAGACCGAATGCCTCCCAGTCATGCTTGGTCTCGTAGGCAGGATCGTGTGCCGGCGTGAACGGATGCAGGAATGAATGGAGGTCCGTGCAGGTCAGATCGAACTTCTCGTACCAGTGCGCCGTTGGCAGGACGATGTCCGAGTAGTTCGCAGACGAGTCCATCCGCAGGTTCACGTTGTAGATCAGGTCCAATTTGCCGAGTGGTGCATCGTCCGTCCAGTTGATCTCATTGACCAGTTCCTTGGCTCTCGTCTCGCCACCGAGCACATTGTTATGGGTGCCGAGCATGTGTTTCAGATTCAGCTCATGCCCGCGCATGCTCGTGCCGATCAGATTGCCACGATAGATCCACAATACCTTCGGATGGTTCTTCGGGGCATCGACGTTCGGCAATGCGAATTTCAGCTTTCCATCTTTGAACTGCTTCGCGACCCAGTTGCGGACATCCCCTATCTCTTTGCAACCGGCCTTGCGCGCCTCTTGAATCACATCCAACGGATTGCGCTCATCGAACTGCGGGAAGAATGGCAGCCAACCGTTACGCACGGCCACCGCATTCATGTCGGCCGCGTGGTTCGCTTTACTCGGCATCTCTTTCGCACGTGGCGCCCATAGCGGGTCGAGACTCATACCATCGTAGCGCCACTGATCCGTGTGGAAATAGAAATAGGAGGTCGAATTCTGTTGGCGCCCGACGTTGCCCCAGTCCACCGCATTGCCAATCGTGCCAATCGCCGCGACGTTACGGATCTTCTCAGTGCCGACATAGTGCGCGAAACCCCCGCCGTTGCGACCCTGACAACCCGTCAGAATGCCCATGACGGCCTCTGAACGATAGGTCAGCGAGCCACCGTGATACCAATGCAGAATCCCCGAGCCAGTGATAAAGAGGCACTTGCCCTTGGTCTTTTCAGCGGTATCCGCCCATTCTCTCGCGACGCGGATGGCGAGATTACGATCGACCCCGGTCTCCTGCTCCTGCCAGGCCGGTGTGTAGGCTTGCGAGGCGTCATCGTAATCCTTTGGATAGCCAGGTCCGGACAGGCCGCGGTTGACACCGAAATGGGACAACAGCAGGTCATAGGCCGTTGCGACGCGCGCTTCACGGCCGTCGGCCAGCTTTAAGACACGAGTTGGTACGCCACGTAGACTGCGTTTCGCCTTTTCGCCGCGGATTGCCGTGGTACCGAATTCAACGTTGAAGGTGTTGGTAAAGTCGGCGTACTCGACGAGCACCTCCTCGTACTCGCCGTCCATTAGCGTCAACAATGGCTCGAACGGCTGCGAGGTGACGGCATCCTCGTTCTTGAGGTTCCACCGCCCGGTCTTTTGCTCTTCCCAGCGGAATCCAAGAGACCCACCCGGGAGCCGGATCTCTCCGGACTTGTCGAAGCACGGCATCTTCCACTCGCCAAGCTCTTCATCCTTGTAGGCGCTCAGATCGCTTGCCCTCAAGAAGCGGCCGCTCGAGTAGTGGTCACCTTCTTTGTCGAGCATGACAAGAAACGGAAGATTCGTGAACTGACCGACGTAATCGTGGAAATATTCAGCCCGTCGGTTGGCGTGAAACTCCTGTAGAATGACATGGATGCACGAGAGGATGAATGCTGTGTCAGTCCCCGGGCGAACTGGGAGCCAAAGGTCGGCAAACTTCGTGACATCCGAGTAGTCGGGCGAGAGATTGACCAGCTTGCCGCCGTTATATTTGTGCTCAGAGGCAAAATGGGCGTCGGCCGTGCGGGTCATGGGCAGATTTGAGCCCATGACGATCCAGTAAGCACTCTGATACCAGTCGGCCGACTCATGGACGTCGGTCTGGTCGCCCCAGATCATTGGCATGATGTGGGGTAGATCGTGGTACCACTCGTAGAAGCTCAGCATCGTTCCGCCGAGCAGATTCGAGAGGCGATGGCCTGACAGGAAGCTGACCATGCTCATCGCCGGGATTGGCGAAAAGGACGCGAGATGGTCCGCGCCGTACTCCTTGATGGTATAGACCTTCGACGCAGCAATGATCTCAGTCGCTTCGTCCCAGCTCGTGCGTCGCCACCCGGCCTTGCCGCGTGCGTTGCGATAGGCTCGCGAACGCTCGGGGTTTTCAACGATCGCAGCCCAGGCGGCAACCGGGTCCTTGCCGGCGCCACGCTCGGTTCGCCAGTAATCGAGCAGCACGCCGCGGACATAGGGATACTTCGGCCGCACCGGACTATAGGGGTACCAGGAGGACGAGATCCCACGTTGGCAACCACGAGGCTCGTAATTGGGTGTCTCATCATTGATCTGCGGCCAGTCCGTTTTTTGCAGCTCCCAGGTGATCATTCCGTTCTTGACGAAGACCTCCCAGGAACAGGAGCCAGAACAGTTGACGCTATGACTGGTCCGGACGGATTTATCGTATTGCCAGCGGCGACGATAAAAATCTTCCCATTGCCGGGGCTCATCAAGCTCACGAAACCAGCGGGTCGCGCCGTTGCCGTCACCCTTGCCGTTGCCTTTACCGTTGCTGTTGCTCATCAGTCTGCTGCCTCTTGGGTTGCCGTATCGTCCGTTGTGTCGCTCCGGCCACGATAAGCGAGAGCAAAGGCCTCAACGAACGGACGGAAGTCTCGGACGGTGCCATAGATCGCGACCACCGCGTCCCGATCTCGATCGAAGACGAGGTTGACCGCCTCGGAACGGCCAATGGGATGCGGAACGGCGTTGTTGTCGTGGTCGACCCAGTCTTCTTTCATCGCTTGCATCGACACATAGAGGAGATTCTCCGCGCGATGGGCTTGCCACCAGACGCGGTAGTCCCAGTCGCCGAGCTTGATCTCCTGCTGAAAGGTCTGCGCGGCTGGGTCATGTGGGTCGATGTCCCATTGCAGGACCGGCATCGCGATCGTGTAGCCGAACTGTTCACGGGGTCCTGATAACGGCTCGGGCCCGCCGGGCCCATAGCCTGCAGCCGAGGCGATATCCGGGCGACCGAGTGCAATGGCGAGGAGATCAGCGTCGGGAACCTGTCCTTCTTCAAGGAACTCCGCCTGCAATGGCGTCATCGGACGATTGGGTATCGCGCTCGAGCTCGCGGCTGCATCGCGCAGTTCGCTTTCAAGCTCTTTGGCGCTGCGAAGCGGAACGTCATGAACGAAGGGGGCGATACGTCGTATCTTGATGTCGGAATAGTTTGCGCGGTGCAGGACATCACGTATCTCGCGCTCCATTACCGCGACCTTATGCTCGTCACGCGAGTCCGGCTTGAAGTCGATCTCGACCGTTTTGCCGAGCGCGATGATGTCGCCGACGAATCCGGATGCGACGATATCTCGCGTAAAGCCCGGATACGACACGTCGCGCAAGAGCTCGCGCACCTGTTGAGCATCCGCATTCTGCATAATCTGCGCCCCCCAATCGTGAGTGTTCGGACGACGCGCGTCGGCGGTTTTGAAACGCGGTTCATCCGGGCTCGGTCGCGATCATCGTCCTTTGTGCGAGGGGCAAAAGATGTGCCAACGGGCTCGACGGCCCCCACTAGCGGGCGCTGTAGGCCACCTCCACCGAATGCTCCGTGGTGGCTAGACTCGGGGGGACGGCGTGCGTCTGTTGGCGAATATCAAGGCAAACGAGGGGCTAGCGTTTGGCGCCGGGGCCGCCGAAGCGCGCGTTGATTGTGCGCGGAGAACGGATTGCCCGCGCCGCGGTGAGGCTCGGTCGACAATGGCACCGGCCGCCGGTTGCGACAGTTTGTCCAAGCGGGCGCGCTGGGGTGGGCTAAGCTGTCGCACTGACTGGGAAGCGGGCGCGTGGGTACTGCGCCTGATTGGAACCGCTTGATTGGAACCGCTTGCGAGCTACCGGCGGGCTGCGCGAACAACAGCCCGCTCGTGCCTGTGCCCAGGGCCGCTTGACGTCGCTCGCCCTTTGCCCTCAACTCTCCCCTTCAAGATGCTGTTGCATCGCCGGCGAGTCGATACAGGCGGTCAGCGCACTGAGCGACAACGACCAAAACAACGACCAAAAAGGCCCAACGACAAAGCGTTGCGAGAGGAGATTGATATGACAGCGAAGATTGGCGACAGGGTGAAGGTGCACTATACCGGCACTCTGGTCGATGGGACCGAGTTCGACACGTCGCGCGAGCGCGAGCCGCTGGAGTTCACCCTGGGCGACGAAACGATGCTGCCCGATTTCGAGGCTGCGGTGATCGGTATGGTCGAGGGAGAGCGAAAGACCATTACCATCCCCTGCGAAGGAGCGTATGGCGAGCAGGACGCCAGTCTTAACCTGGACGTCCCGCGCGACGCATTACCAACGGATGTCGAGTTGTCAGTCGGGACCGTGTTGCAAGCGACCGGACCGGAGGGGCAGTCGGCGAGCTTCAGGGTGGTCAGCGTCGAGGAAGATCAGGTCGCGATGGACGGCAACCACCCGCTCGCCGGTCTCGACTTGACATTTCAGTTGGAGCTGGTCGAGATCGCCTGATCGACCAGGACGACGGTCGATCAAGCACCGCTAACCGTCATGGCACGGCGCCAACCCGAGAATTTCGCGTGATTCACGGTAACCATCGTTCACGTCAAATGCTCAGATTAAGAAGCCCTATCAAAACAGCCGGTTGAGTCGCGCAACCTCCTGATCTATCTGGCTACAGCGGGCGTTCTGTTAGGGCTTATAGGAGGCCCTATCATAATGCCCGGCGAGCCAGCACAAGCTACTGATTTGCTAGGCCGTAGCGGGCATTCTGTTAGGGCATTTTGAATGCTGCATCAGTTGTTTGCATCCAAAAAGTCGCCTCAGATCATCATGACGCCGTCACGCAGTCGCATCGTGACCACCTGCTCTTGTCGATCCAGGATCAGATAACGCGACAGGTCTTGGCCATTCTGCACGTCACTCACCATCTTGTTGAGATGGGCCTGCGCTTGCTCGCTGCTCGGCGCGTGTCCGCGCTCGCCATCCAGGCTGGCGATCAATATCAGATCCCAGTCCTGGGTGATCTCATCTGCTTCCGCGACCAGGGCGGCAAAGCTCTCGATCTCGGAAGGTAGCTTATCGTTGCAGATCACGGGGCTGATCGTACCCGTCCGCTGCGACGACCCATTGGTGCTCTCGGAGTCCGTTTTGGCCAATACCAGAAGCAGCCTTTGCGGTTCATCCTGCATCGCGGCCATATCGAGCAAGTCTTGAAAATTTCTCAGCATCGCAGGTGCACCTCACACTATCGATTTCGCGAATGAACGGCGCGTATGCGGAGAGTCGGGGTTGCTCGTTCCTTTCCAAGCAGTCACCAGACCCGGGGCCGACGAAGGGATACCCCATCTTTTAGAGATCCAGCATGATGCCGCCCCCGCCAAAAACCCTGCCACAAGTGCATGGGTCGCCGCCCTCAGCTGACAAGGCCGCCGACGAGTATATCGGAGATACCGATATCAAAGTCAAATAAATTCCGTTTGCGTGAATTTAATATCAGCACTAGCTTATGCAGAAGAGGCGGCGCGACCGCTCAGATCGACCGAGCAGGCCCCATGCCTACGACAGCATGATGGCTGACACGAGGAGAGCAGAAGATGATCGCAGTGAAGGTTTCGATGAAGGCGACTAATGAGCCATTGAAGCGTACCCCGGTGGTGCTGCAGCTCGATGCCGACGGGAGTCAGACGCCACCGGTGTTGACCGATCGCGCCGGCGTCGCCCGCTTCGACCTGCCGCCGACCAGCGGCCGCATCCTGGTCTCTGGACTGCAGCGCTACGATGGGCGCCTCGATGGCGAGATCCCGATCGAGCTCTGGTCGATCACCCAATCGGAGCTGGACTCCAAAGGTGGCCCCGGTGAGCTGCCCAGCGGCCGCAACGCCTATCCGGGCATGACCACCCACTGGCTGCCGGTTGGCAATCAGCGCGTCGAGGTCGACAGCGAGGGCTATCTGGTCGACCCGCAGGACTGGTCTGAGGACTTCGCACGCGCGCTCGCGGACGCGGAAGGCCTAACGCTCACCGCAGAGCACTGGGAGCTGATTCGGTGGCTGCGCACGCACTACGCCCGCCACGGCGCCCAGGCATCGGTGCGCGACATGATCGCGCATTTCCGGCGCGTCTGGGATCGAGAGCGCGGCAGCAACCGCTACCTGCACCAGTTGTTCCCGCGCGGCGGCCCGCAGAAACAGGGCAATCGCCTCGCCGGATTGCTACGCACAAAGGGGGAGCACTGAGGTAGTTGAGCGAGGAGCTCGAGCTGACCGATGAGGATGTGCTCAATGCCATGCAACACATCCCAGGCTACCTTGATATTAGCACCGGCGGCTTCCGCGCCATCTAATCGCCTCGCCTGCGTACTTCGGGCGATCGTGATCGCTTCCGGTTGTTTTCGGGACTCGCTGGTCACGATGACGGAATGGCTGGTCAGGTTACGCCGGAATACGCGGTCAAGCTCAACCAGAAAAAGTGTTTTCTGGCAGGGGTTGCTGCAGCATGAGCACTCAAGGTGCATCATGACTTTCGCAACGTTACACTAGCGCTGTCGATTCCCAGCACAACGAGAAGAGGCTTTCCTATGCAAGTCAGAGAATATATGTCAAAGCCCGTTTACCAAGTATCCGAGCAGACAAGCCTAAAAGAGGCGGTGCCCCTGCTCGGCAAGCACCACATACGCCATTTGCCGGTCACCAACGGCTCCAGGCTCGTAGGGATGGTGACGGATCGGGACATCCGTCGAGCCCAACCCGGGCTGCTGTTGGGTCTCGGACGGGAGGATTACGAGCAGGTGCTCCTGAGCACCCCGGTCTCCCGCATCATGACCAGAGAGCCGGTGACGGTGACAGAGGACACGCCGCTGATCGATGCGGTGCGTTTGATAGTGGAGAAGAGATTCGGAAGCCTGCCGGTGGTGAAAGGTGATGAGCTGGTCGGGATCTTCACCGAGATCGACGCGCTAAAACTCCTGCTGGAAAAACTGGAATAGCCAGCGGCTCTCCGCGCGCCTAACAGCAATCGCTGCCTTCACCCCCAGTCGCGTCCTCCACCAGCTTGGTGACGTCCTAGTCCGTCCCTCTCGTCTCTCGCTGGTGGCGCACCGCGTCCTTGCTGCTAGCGAAGGCGCCCGCTTCCCCGAGCGGGACCTTGCCGGTCTTTTTCAGCGTCAAGAACACAGCGCTATTCGGCTGGCTTGGAGGGACTAGTGCGGGCGTACGAATCGGACAGCTGAACTCCTGCCGTAGCAGCGCTAGGCACGGTGAGTGCGGCGAGTAGCGTGATCCGTTATTTTCATACCATTCCCCATTAGAGTAATTTACGAATTTCAGCAACCACTTGATTGGGTGGTGTCACGTGCATTAGGGTGTTGCTTAGCTGTCCCTTTTTATTAATTAGATAGATGCGAGATGAGTGGTCCACAGCATAGTCCATTGCAGAATCTTTCATCTCCACTTTACGATAAGACGCGCCATAGCGATTGACCATCAGATCAAGGTCTTTCTTCGCGCCTGTCATGCCGATGATTTTAGGATGAAAGAACTGGCTGTATTCTGCCAGCCGCTCCGGTGTATCACGTTCGGGATCAACGCTGACAAACAATGGCTGTACCTGTTCCAGCTCTTCCGGCGACAGATCCTCGAGTGCCTGAGAAATAATCGCCAGGGATGTCGGGCAGACATCCGGGCAGTGGGTGTAACCGATGTAGAGTAGCGATACTTTGCCTTTGAAATCTGATAAGGAAGTCGGTCCACTGATGCTTTGCAGGGTGAAATCACCGCCTTGCCCCAGCCTGTGCAGTAGCGGCTGGTCTGGATCTGCATGATGTCGCGATAACAGATAGGCTGTGACAATTGCCCCAAACAATGTCAGAGTGAATAACAGTAAATTGCGTCGAGTGATCAGATTAGTTGCCATATCTGAGCTCCTATCGGCGACGGAAGTTGCGGCAGCTTTGTACCAGGCCGGTGCTGGCGATGACGATCAGCCCTAGTTGATGCGATTGCCCTGCCATAGAGGGCGAAACGGAGGGAAATTGAAAACCCAGGTCTCTGATTATCGGATCTGAACAACCTTGGGTGTTCAATGATCGACTTTCCGTTGCGTCGGTGTAAGCAACCGGCGACGCCAATCTTCAGTGCTTTTTGAGCGGATGCGCCGGTCAACGAGACGACGCCAGTTATCTGGCAGCTCCGGGAGCCTCGCAAATTCGGCAAGTGCCTCAGAATCATTGGTGGATTGATAGAGCAGATCCGCGACACGCGTCAGCGGCCAGTCCGGGTTAGGACGGTCGACCAGCTCGGCCGTGCACCCTGCCTGGATGTCGCCCGTGCGCAGGACCCGAAAATACCAGCCGGTACGACCTGTCGACTGCACTCGGCGAGCCATGTCAGGCCGATTGAATCGCAGGTTGAGCTTCCAGCAAGGCTGTCGGCTCTGTGAAAGCTCGACGAGCACCGGGCCGATCTGGAAGCGGTCACCAAGACACAGATCCTGCTCAGTGATCCCATCGACCACGAAGTTTTCTCCGAATCCCCCGGGCACGAATCGATCCGCCTGTTGCGGCAACTCTGCTGCCCAGCTTGGGTAGTGCGTCAATGGGTAGGCGTGCAATGCCTTGTCGCGTCCGCCATGATGGCGTCGATCAGCCTGCTCGTCATCTTCCAAACCCTCCGGTCCCACATGGACCAAGCCGTTGGTCCGCTGCTTGTCGATCGCGGATACATGGCCTTTGTCGCCAAGCGGCCTGGTGCGTCCTGCACGCAGTTCGAGGATGGTAAAAGAGATCATGGACTGAACCCCATTGTCGCAAACCAAAGTTGGAAGACACCTACGGCGGAAGTACTCAACGCGGTTCCATGCCCGTTCGTATCGGCCCCTAACCTGGTGCCTAACCGACAAAATAACGTTTCGTCATAAAAAGTGACAGCGGGGAGCACGACACGATTATCCGTAACGCCCATCCACTCTGGCAGTTAACAGCGGACGAGCAAAGAGCGCCAGCATTGCTAGAAATGCACTTATCCAAAGAAACTGTGAAAGCTGTATCAGCAGGAAATAATACTCCGGTGCAAGTATCGGCAGCAGTACGCGCAGTATCGCGCCAGCCGCGAGTGTCATGAATATCAGCGCGAGCCCTTTAGGTGGCTCGAACACATTACGCCCGGTATGTCCCAGGGACACGCGAGCCATCATCCCAATGGTGACCAGCCCGATGCCGCCGTAGGCCATCGCGTGCAACCCGAGTTCAGGCGGGATATGGAAGATTTCTGCAGTACCTCGTAGTACGAACCCGATCGAAATGAATGCGACAGCTAGGTGCAGCACCCAAACCAGCGGTCGACTCAATATTTCCGAGGTATACCACCCGTACAAGCGTAACGCATTTGCGATAAACAGGACCAAGCCGCTGACGAGCAGTATGGGTTGCCAGGACAACACATCGGCGGCGGCAAAGATCACGAGGCCGATCAAGGACACAACCGGCACATACCGGTAGTCCTGTACCTGGGTCTTGGCAGCGATGGCATTGCGTGTGAATGAGGGCACCACGCGCTGTGCCATCATCAGGATGAGTCCAATGACGGTGTACATCGCGATCAGCAATGACGGGCGACCATAAGAAGGGGTTAGCCAGCCAGTGGTTGAGGCCAGGAACAAGGTATCCAAGGCTAGAAATAGGCACAACTTGCCAATAATCCCCCATTGTGCGTGATTACCTGCCTGAATCAGTGGCTTCAGCAGAACCCACAATAGCAGTAAGTAAAAAAGGACACTGCTGACCAACATGACCGGCACGCCGGCGGCGCTGGGGTAGAGGGCGATCAGTCGTGATACGAGCCAGAGGATGAATAGCGCCAGCAACAGGTTGCCTTGCGCTGTTCTACCTCCGGTCCAGTTTTGTACTGCGGTCAACAGAAAGCCCGAGATGACAGCGATGGCGTAGCCGAAAACCATCTCGTGACCGTGCCAAAGCGCAGGGGGGATCGTATCGAGATCGAATCGGGTTAACTGCATCAGCTGAGCAGTCCAGAGCGTCATCGCCAGAACCGCGTAAACCATCGCGGCAAGGAAGAAAGGACGAAATCCGGTCTGCAAGACAGTGAAACGCCGTGGTTGCATCTTTTCTATTCCTCCACGCCTAGTCGACAAATCCTTGCCAGGGTGAAACACGAATGCGATCCGCGGCCCCGTTCGCCCGCCCGTGCTTCTGCGCATGGTAGGGCCGACAGTTTGCCAACCGCTGCGAAGGATGGTCGTCGTCATGCTCCAGCACCAGCGGAACGGCTCGCTCCCGAACCACTGGCGTGAATCGCTTCGACGCGTTCACAGGCGCCTCCTCTCAAGCGTTGGAGCCTCCGAGATACCCGAGGGGTTCGGCTTGCGCCGACTCGGTGCCATGCGGTGAGGCTCAACGACCTTGCTATCCACGAGAGCTGGACTATAACATGTATACAGGATGCATGTTATCGTCTAGACTCCTTCCCGTGTTCACTGCAGCGACATGAGGGCCTCGTTATGCAAACGGCTGTTCTTCTAATAACGCTCCTGGGCATGGCCCTAGTTGCGGCCGCTTTCTACGTGGTGGTTGCGCGCTCCGGGCCGCGAGACGACGACTACTCGGGCATCACCCAGCAGGGCTACCTGATTCGCCGTTGGTGGTTCCTGTTCTTGTGTGGGTTCGGGGTGCTGGTGAGCGCCTGGTCCCTGATCCCGTTTCCGCTCCAGGCGGGCGGGGTCGGTGCACCGCGGGCCATTGATGTCACGGGGCGGATGTGGTCCTGGGACATCGCGTCACGCACTGCCCAAGTGGGTGAGTCGGTCCGTTTTCGCGTGACCTCGGCGGATGTGAACCATGGCTTCGCCGTCTATAGCCCCGACGACCAAATCGTCGCCCAGACCCAGGCGATGCCAGGCTACGTCAATGAAGTGGATGTGACCTTCGAGCAACCCGGCCAGTATCGGGTGCTTTGTTTGGAATATTGCGGCCTGGCGCATCATGCAATGGCCGCTGAGATCACTGTGAGCGAGGGCTCCTGATATGGCAACGCAGCAAGCCGATTATGCAACCCCCGAGACTGAACGCACGCCGGTGGTCAAACTCTATCTGGCCATCGGGCTGATCGTCTTCGCCGCTTTGATGTTGGTCGGTGTGCTGATGCGGGCGGCGCAGGGTGCCTCCTTGAGCAGTATCGGCCCCGCCCTGTTCTACCAGCTGATGACATTGCATGGCGCCGGTATGGTCGGGACCGCGGGCCTGGCGGCATTGGCGGTCAATTGGTACTTCTTGAGTCGCTATGTACGGCTAAACCCGCGGGTATTCCTGGGAGCGCTGATCCTTTCGTTGGTGGCCGTGGCCATGATCGTGGGTGCGATTCTGATCGGCAAGTTCGCAGCCGGTTGGACCTTCCTCTACCCTTTGCCCGCGAATCCGCTCGGCCAGTGGGGTACAGGTGCCGCGCTGTTCTTCGTTGCCGGCCTGCTGGTGCTCGGGGTCGCCTTTTTGCTGGTCTACCTCGACATGGGCCTGGCCATTGTGCGGCGCTACGGCAGCATCGCCCGGGCACTTGGACTACCGATGCTGTTCGGCCGAGAGCCATTGGACCGGACACATCCACCAACGGTAGTAGCTAGTGCCATGGTGTTGATCGTCAATGTCGCAGGTATCGCGGCGGGTGCGGTCGTGCTGGTGATGACCATGTTGCACCTGGTGTTTCCGGCATTAGCGCCGGATGCCCTGCTGATGAAGAACCTGATCTACTTCTTCGGCCATGTATTCATCAATGCCACCATCTATTCTGCGGTGATCGCGGTCTACGAGATCCTGCCGCTGTATGCTCGGCGCCCATGGAAGGTGTCGCGGCCGTTTCTTGCGGCATGGCTGGCTGTGACCTTGATGGTGTTGGCGGTCTATCCCCACCATCTTTTGATGGACTTCGCATTACCAGCCTGGATGGCAGTGATGGGGCAGATCTTGTCATATACCAGCGGCATTCCGGTGCTGGTGGTCACGGCCTTCGGTGGACTGATGTTGATCTACCGATCAGGCATTCGCTGGGATGCCGCGTCCAGTCTGTTGGTGCTGGGCCTATTCGGTTGGGCAGTGGGCATCGTCCCGGCGGTCATCGACGGTATGATCTCGGTCAACCTGGTCATGCACAATACGCAGTGGGTACCCGGTCATTTCCATTTCTACCTGCTGATCGGGGTGGTGCCGATGGTGCTCGGGTTCGCGAGCTATCTCGGCAGCAACGGCGAGCAGGGCCAAACGGGGCGTCTGGGCGTGGGTGTGTTTGCCGTGGGCGCGGTCCTGCTCTGTTTGACCTTTCTGGTGTCGGGCGCGAACTCTGTGCCGCGCCGCTTCGCGGTGCACGAAGAGGCCTGGCAGTGGCTGGGTAATCTCGGTGCCCTGTCTGGCGGCCTGGTGTTGATCGGCACGCTGATGATTGCATTGCCGATCTTGATGCGCTTACCGCGGGCACGACTCACTACCGCATGAGCCCGCGCACCGCGATTGGCCTCGTCCTGGCCGGAGGTCTGGTGACGGCGCTGCTTTGGCAGCGTACAGCAGGCTTCTCGGCCTTTACCTACGAGACCTGGCGTCGGGTCGAGGTCGCTCGCGAGCCAGTAGCGGTGTCGGACTGGCGGTTGCAAGATGCCCAGGGCGACTTCGTCCGTCTCTCGGATTGGCGCGATGAGACATTGCTGGTCGGGTTCATCTACACCAGTTGCCCTTCGGTCTGCGTGGCGATTGGGTCGCGTTACCAGCAGCTCCAGCGCACGTTGCAGGCCAATCCCTCGACGGACGTGCATCTGCTATCCATCAGCATCGACCCCGCCAGAGATACGCCGGAGCACCTCGCCGAATACCGGCGTCGCCATGCTGGGCTGCAATCGTCCTGGACGGTCGCGCGTCCGGCTGATGCGCAGGTACTGGGCGATATGATTCGAGAGACTGGCCTGCGCGTGATCCCCGATCAGCTCGGTGGCTTCTCGCACAGTGAGTCATTGCACTGGATCCGTGACGGGCAATTGCTGAGGATCAGCGATTGGCGTGATCCCGAGCTCGAGAAGATGATCACAGATGGCGGCTGAGCCGTGGCGGGGCGCAGCGCGCACAATCCTGTTGGCGGTCAGTGTCGCCGGGTTGTTTCCCCCGGTCGCGGCACTATTCGAGGCCAGTATGCGGTCGCACCTCTTGGTGCAGATGCCCCTGCTGGCGTTCTGCGGTGGGTACTGGGTGTACCGGTCCCCTCCCCTGAAGCGCTGGCTGGAACGGGTTGACCCGAGCGGTTATATCGCCTTGGTCGTCGGCAGCGGTTGGTTCATCTACTGGATGCTGCCGATTAGCTTGGACCTCGCGACCTTTGACCCCGGCATAAGACTGCTGAAGATCGTTACTGTGCCGGTATGCGTCGGCGCGGCCCTGACCTGGAGCTGGCTGCGGCTTGGGCCAATCGGACGCGGGGTTATGCTGTTGGAGGGCTGGGCCATTCTCGGACGCTTAGGGTGGGTCTATCTGATCAGCCCAGTGCAGCTATGCAGCAACTATTTGATCGACGATCAACAGCGCACTGGGTCACTGCTGTTGGGTGCAGCACTGATCAGTGCCGTCGGGATAGCGCTATGGGCCGTTTTTGGGCCTTTCCGTAAACCTCACCGGACGGAGCAAGAGTAAGACGCGGTGTATATCACGAAGTACACAGACTATTCGCTGCGCACCCTAATGCTGCTGGCGCAGCAGGCTGGGGATCAACGGCTCAGTATCGTCGAGATCAGCAAGACCCTACGGGTATCGCACAATCACCTGATGAAGGTGGTCAACAATCTCGCGCGTCTTGAGCTGGTCGATTCGCTGCGCGGCCGCGGGGGTGGCATTCGTCTCGTGCCCCGCACCCGGCAGATGACCATCGGCGCGGTGATGCGCGAGCTCGAACCGGTTGAACCGCTCGTCGATTGCGACGCAGGCCCCTGCCCGTTTCGTGGTGGCTGTGAACTGGATTTTGCGCTGCAACGCGCAATGCATGCCTTTCTCGCCGAATTGGACAAGAAGACCTTGTCCGATCTGGTGCGCGACAAGATCGTTGACGTCTGAATCATGCAGTTTCTGAGGCAATCGAGCTAATCTCTTAATTTACTCCGATCGAACTCGAGTAACGAATCGATTGCGGGAGATGTTGATTTCTTCAGCGTTTCCCACGCGGGGCAGGAAACCCCGCCATCATTAGCGGCATAAGCCGCTGAAAATGAAGCGGCTCGGAAACTGCTTTTTCGAATCGCGTGCTGATTCTTGGCCAGGAAGCAAACAATTCAGCACCTCATTGGACCGTTCTCAAGCTTAACCCTTTAACACCTTAGCATACGGGAGAATCCACATGAACAAGAAATACGCTTCCGAGTTTATCGGTACGTTTGCTCTAGTCTTTTTTGGCTGCGGCGCTGTTACAGTTGATCAGCTAAGCGGTGGGGCTCTTGGGTTAATCGGCATAGCGACCGTCTTTGGGCTTGTCGTCATGACGATGGTCTACACCTATGGCCATGTTTCTGGCGCTCATATCAATCCTGCTGTGACGATAGCGCTGGCTTTTTCTAATCGAATTGATAGGAAAGAAGTTCTCCCCTATGTCGGCGCTCAAGTCGCGGGAGCAATCCTTGCAAGCGCGATTGACTTGACGGTTCTTAGGCCCCTATTCATTGACCAGACGATTCTAGTCGAAATGTCCCTTGGAGTGACTCAGCCTGTAAATGGCAGCTTTATGACAGCTCTCATAGTGGAAGCTATTCTTACTTTCTTTCTAATGACCGTCATCCTGGGCACCGTGGTTGACAAGCCAGCAGCTGGGAATTTCGCTGGTGTAGCAATAGGGGCAACCGTGGCATTTCTGATTATGTTCGGCGGTCCGGTCACAGGCGGTTCACTAAACCCCGCAAGAAGTCTTGGTCCCGCGCTCGTTTCAGGCGAGCTTTCTCATATCATCGCTTATCTGGTTGGCCCGACTGCCGGGGCCATTGGTGCTGTAGCTCTTTACGATAGATTGAAATCTTTGGCAAACAAACAGAGCCTAGAGCAAGGTGAAGAGTCAGCGCTGTAACAGTCAAGAATTTCATTGAAATGGATGATTCAGAAAGCTCAAAGTGATGTCTGCTTTGAGCTTTTCATTTTCAGAATAACGATACCAACGACCCGAAATGCGGGTTTTTCATTAGGTCCCGAGGGCTCATAGTCGCGGTTTCGGAAACCGGGTGAAACTGCTTTAGGGCTCGAAGACGACGCGCCACACACTTCCGCAATGCCGCTAACTCGTCCACGGTTCAGCGCGCAGCGACCTGCCACACGCTAAACCGCTCCGGGTTTGTCAGAGGCAGTTTGTTGTGGAGGCCGTTGATGGTGAGCCTCGCGCATTTCACGCTTCCGCCCGGACCGCTCGCCGCGATCGACCCCGTTTTTTCCGATATCGTCCTCTGGTCTGGACTGACGTGGACGCCTCGTGGAGCGACATCACTTGCGGCCTCTGGTCGATTTCGATGCTGAGGCCGATCCCGACCACGAGCGCCCGCAGGCGGTTGCGCCTGTGCGGTCTCCGTGATCAAAGCGAGCGCCGCCATGGCGCCAAGCAGCCTCTCGTCCAGGCCGCCGCCACCGGTGCGACAGATTGACCCAGCCGTTGACCCGGACAGCGACAATGTGTCGCGCGCCGCCGCACCGATACACCTGTCCCGGAGTCCCGACCAGCATGGCTATATGGGCCGGCCGAGGCGTTGCGCGCGCAGTCGCTACAACCGCTTGGATCGGCCTCTGTGGCGCCGCATCCGCCCCCTGAGTGGCCGCGCCGACCCCGCTCCAAGCCCCCGTCAGCGCGAGCGGCCGACGACCTTGGATAGACCGTCGCCATCGCTGGCATAAGCGTTGCTTATAGCCGGGACGCGGCCGAGCCGAGAACAGGCTCACGGCCAACGACTCGTCAAAATCTGCCGATACAGAAGATCGCTCAATCCAACAACAAGAAGACTGCAGTCCTGGATTTGGCTTTCGGGACTGTTCTCAGCATGTCCAAGCGAGCCAAGCTCGCAATTTTTCACTAATGGCGTGGAGGTCCACCTATGCAACCTGAAACCCTTATGCAACCTGAAACCCATGATTCCGACGCCGCCGCAAACGCCGGCAACCATAGTATTGCGGCTCTTGAAAAGATGGGGGAGGTGTGGAAAGAACGTGCACAAGTGAAGAACGAAGAGTTCGAAGTCGAGATGATGTACAGCACGGAGTACGACGACTTCTTGGATCGCTTAATCCCGTTTAACCAGCATCCGCGTTACGGCGAGCTTGATGATGAGATGCGCACCAAGATCTTGTCCTCCGGCTGGATCGCCTATAACGAGAAAACCATCGATATTGAATCCAAGATCATCTCGCCGATCTGCAATGAAATCATCTACGGTACACTGCCGGGTACGCAAGACGAAACCATCAAATGGCTGGCCGCCCAAACTCTGACAGATGAGGCCTACCATGTGTTGATGGTGATCCAGACCGCACGTATGGCTCGGACACAGCGTGGTTTGTTGGACCTGCGTTTGCCCAGCTTCGACCTGGTTAACCAGATTGAGCTTGAAGCGGCGAAGTATTCCGAGAACTGGCAAAAGAAGATCGTTCGTACGGTCGCCTGCATCTGTTCCGAGGTGTTTATCAGCGACTATCTGAGCCTGCTCTCCGACGCCGATGATGTGCAGCCGATCAACAAGATCACCACCGATGCGCACCGTAAGGATGAATTGGCGCACAGCGGCATCTTCCGTCACCTGACTAAGGAAATCGTCCGTCACCTGACTCCGCGTGAGCTCGCGTTCTTCGCGCAGATGCTGCCGCGCCCGATGCGTTGGTTCGCCAGTCAGGAGCTGAACGTATGGGAGACCATCCTGCAACAGCTCGACTATGAGCACACCAAAGAGGTGATCGGTGATACCCGGGCGGAGGCCGAAGTTGCCCTGTTCCGTGTCGATTTCTCAGAGCTCATCGAGCTTGCCGAAGAAACTGGCTTGCTTGACACGCCGGAAGGTCGTGAGTCCTTCGAGGCGGAAGGTTTGCTTGGGAATGCCACGATGACCGAGCGGGAACGGCCCTCCGTCGCCGTGAACATGAAATAGCACCACGACTGGTCCCCGCATTTCGCTACACACAAGGGCACCTTGAACAATTCAAGGTGCCCCGGAAGTTAGCATCGCGTCAGTGATGCAAGCCGGAGCGAAGCCGAAATCGCATGCTCGCTCTGCGTCGTGAAAAATCGCCGGCTTGGTGATTCTTCAAGGTCGCCAAAACAGCAGGAGTAACAATGTTCGCACATGTGGTCCAGCATATTGCTTTTGAGCATTTGGGCAATCTGGAGCCAGTGTTACGCAAACACGGCTACAGCATTAACACCTTTATGGCGGGCGTCGACGAACTTGGCCCAATCAGTGAAGATGATCCGGACTTGCTGATCGTCCTGGGCGGCCCGATCGGTGTCTACGAAACCGATGCCTATCCGTATCTGGAAACCGAACTGCAGCTGATCCGTGATCGCATCGCGCGAAATCGGCCTGTCCTCGGTATCTGCCTGGGCTGTCAGCTGATTGCCAGAGCGCTGGGCGCGGATGTGTATCCCGGTGGCACCAAGGAGATCGGCTGGGCGCCGTTGGAAATTCACAGCGATGTCGAGGGGAACGTCTTGGCGCCGATGCAGCAAGCGACGGATGTTCTGCATTGGCATGGAGATACGTTCGAGCTGCCGGCCGGTGCAACCCTGCTGGCGTCGTCGGCGGTCTATCCAAATCAGGCATTCCGCTATCGAGACACTGTGCTGGCGCTGCAATTCCATCTGGAGGTTGAGCCCGAGGCCTTGGAAAGCTGGTACCTCGGTCATGCACACGAGATTGGCTCGGTAGACGGGCTGACGGTTCCTAAACTACGGGAAGATGGCCAGCGCTATGGGCCGACTCTGCAAGGTCCAGCCCAGCAGGTCTGGGTGAAGTGGCTGGAGTCTCTATCCGCTCAGGATACCGTCGCGGCAGTGGCATGAGCTACTGAGAAGGCTCACGGCGGCTCTACCGGTGATAAGGGCGGATGGCTATCGCTCTTGTATCCTAGTGCCCAATATCGTTCTCGGCTGTCCGGGAACGGTTAAGGGTCATTTCGATCACCGCTGGAGTCACCGTATAATCAGGCTGATTAGCCACTTGCAACATGAATAATTAATACAGAAGGGGGGGAGGATGAGCTTTAAACGCTATCAGTGTTCTACCTGCTCGCACATCTACGACGAGGCTGTGGGAGATCCGATTTTCGGAGTGGCCCCGGGGACTCGATTCGATGACCTGCCAGACGAATGGTTTTGCTCGGTGTGCGGTGACCCTCGTGAAAGTTTTGAGTTTATCGGTTTGTCCGAGCATACGCACGCCCTTGGCGAGCGCAGCAATGACCAGGAAGGCGATCCGATTGTGGTCGTTGGCGCTGGGATCGGCGGTTGGTACATCGCCGAACAACTGCGCCAGATGGGTGCCAAGAACCCGATCACCATCGTCACAAAAGATGACGGTGACTACTACTACAAGCCGCACCTGTCGGTCTCCGTTTCCAGCAAGTCACGTGCTGATCTGATCATTGCCAAAGGGCCGGATCGCGCGCAGCTGCTGAACGTGGACTTGCGCGCCCGTACCCAGGTGCTGGGTCTCGATCGTCAGAAAAAGCGTCTGTTAACCGACAAAGGCAAGGTCGAGTACACCAAGTTGGTGCTCGCGACCGGCGCGGTGCCGCTCCGTCTCTATGAGCGCCGTATCCAGCAGCATATCCATCAGCTGAATGACCTGGACCATTATGAGTCGCTGGGGGAACTGCTGAACAGTGGCAGCAAGCGCGTAATGATCCTGGGCGCCGGCTTGATCGGGTGTGAATTGGGCGATCACCTTGCTCGTGCCGGGCATGAGGTCGCGATCAACGATAGAGCCCCATACTTGCTATCTGCCGTGGTGTCCGAGGGTGTTTCGACCTACGCTCGTGATCGATACGTCCAGAACGGGGTCGCGTTCTTGCTCGGTACCACGATGAACGACGTCACCAAAGAAGACACTGGTTTGCAGATCCAGTTCGAGGATGGGGGCACGCTGGAGCGCGACGTCGTCATCTCAGCGATCGGTCTGAAGCCGAATGTTGAGCTTGCCAGCCGAGCGGGCCTTGATGTTGGCCGCGGTATCAAGGTCGATAACAGCATGCAGACCAGCGACCCGGACATTTACGCTATCGGTGACTGCGCTGAACACAATGGACAGGTGTTTTCATTCGTCGATCCGATCAATCGCCAGGCTGCCGTGATCGTCGATCAGCTTTGCGGCGAAGGCGAGCAGCGCTTCGAGCCGCGTGCGCCGATCGTTCTCGTAAAGTCTCGTTTCTGTCCGATCAAATCAGTACCGCCGGAGCGCTCGCGCCGTGCAGACAGTACGCTACGCCGGGTGCACAGCTCCGACCAGGGTGTGGTCGAGGAATGGTGGAGTGATGATGGACAACTGCTCGGCTACAGCGCCTGTGGCGATTTTGCCGAGAGCTATGAGCCAGCGCCGCACCAGGGTGACCGCGCCAAGCTGACCGCGCCAGTTGGGGCGACAATCTAAAGCCGTCTAATCGTGCCGGATACCTCGCAGATGTGCTCAGCTCGGCATCCGGTTAGGCTTGACCATAACAGAGTAAGTGACATGATAGCTAGAATCGCCACTCTATTGTTCCTGCTCATAGGTGCTTGCAGTTATGCTGGTAATGACAACGAAGCATCAAAAGACGCTAATGAGAATCAGGCAGCAAAAGATGTCAATGGATACGAGGTATCAAAAGGGGCCTATGACTATGAGGCGTTAAAAGAGAAGTATTATGCTGATCATCCCGGAAAAGGGAAATACACTGACCTATGGGAGCCTATCCCGATTCAACAATACTGGAATCCTGTTAGTTTCTATGAGCCGCCGAACACCGTCGAAGGTAGCTTCACGGCCGAAGAATGTATCGCCTGTCACCAAACCACCAGCCCTGGGTGGGTGCATGCCTGGAGCGACAGCAGCCACGCCAATTTGGACGAGATACGCAATCTTGACGAAGGTGACCCGCGATTCTATAAGAAGGCCAAGCTCGAAACGATTGAGAAGGAACTACAATCACGCGGTGTTCTGGCAGCCGATGAACAACTCGAGAGTGTGAGCTGTATCGACTGTCACGCCGGGGTTGGCAAAACCAGCATGGACCATCAAACAGAGCTGAAGCTGCCAGACCGAGCCATGTGTGGTGCCTGTCACGTACAAGAGTTTGCCGAGGCTGAATCGGAGAAAGAGCAGAAATGGCCGCAAGGACAATGGCCGGATGGTCATCCATCCCACGCCATGGACTGGAAGGCCAACGTTGAAACTGCCATCTGGGCCGGCATGCCGCAACGCGAAGTGGCCCAAGGGTGTGATATGTGTCACTACCAACAAAACAAATGCGATGGCTGCCATACTCGCCATACCTTCTCTGCCGCCGAGGCGCGCAAACCCGAGGCCTGTGCCACCTGCCATAACGGTGTCGATCACAACGAATTCGAGAACTACATGTTGTCGAAGCATGGCGTCATCTATGAGACGATGGGTAAAGACAACTGGAACTTTGAGGTGCAATTGAAAGACCACCTCACCGAAGGTGAGTACACGGCACCCACCTGCGCGACCTGTCACTTTGAATACAAAGGTGAATTTTCACACAACTTAGTACGCAAAGTTCGTTGGGGCTTTAATCCGACCCCTGAGATTGCGGACAACCTTGATCACCCTTGGTTCGAGGAACGCAAACAGGCCTGGGTTGCTAGTTGTGCTCAATGTCACTCTCAACGCTTTGCGAAAGCCTGGCTCGATACGGCTGACAAAGGCACTATCCAAGGTCTGGAGGTGGAACAAGAGGCCAAGGAGATCGTACAGAAATTGTATGATGACGGTTTAATGGTTGGACAAAAGACCAATCGTCCTGCACCGCCAGCACCTGCAGAAGATGCCCCCGGCGATTTCTATGGGTTGTTCTGGGCCAAGGGTAATAACCCGTCATTCAGTGGCCGCACCCATGCCGAGATGTGGGAGCATGATCTGATCAAGCATTACAAAGGTCTGTTCCATGTCAATCCTGGCGGATTCACCTACTCGGAAGGTTGGGCTAGGCTGATGCGCCGTTACACCGAGATCCAGGATCGCAATACCCAGGTCCGGGAAATGGCTGAGTTGAAGGAAAAGTTTGAGGAGCTCAGCAAGTAATCTCGCCTTTACTGACCCTATGCCGAAGGAATTAGAGCGGCATAGGGTTTCTCTTCTCCGCCCTTGTCTCTACCTCGTTGATCTGCTATCCGGCGTCTATCAGTTGAAATTCGGCTGGGAGGTACGCGATGTCGCTGCTCAGACTATTTCCTATACTTGTTGCCTTGATTGTCAACTTATCGGCCTGTAGTAGTGAGGATAATAAGCCGCAAAATTTTTCCAAGTCAGCTGTAGATGTATCAAAGTATCAGGACATTAATAGTCACTTGCCCATTGAAGCGCTCGAAAGATTTGTGATCAAGGGCTCAGACGATCAAGAGCTAGAAATGTTTGTGGCAGAATACCTGGATGATAACGAAAAGCATCGGGCCATCGTTTATCCTGTCCCGAGACAGGAGAATGAAGAAAAAATGAATTCAGGGGATATCAGGAAGCAACATCAGTATCGACATGAAAAGTGGCAGTTTCTTTCTGCTGCGGTAAAAAAACACGCCAAAGACTCGGATAGATTTATCACTTATTGGGACAACGCTCAACGTCTGCATCTACTGACCGGGAGAACGGCAATCCCAGAACAACCTAGCGAAAAGGCCTACGCGGACGCAGAGGAGAAGGTCCTTTGGCGAAAGGTGGGGGGTGGGTTTTCTCAGGAAGACCAATTGAGGATCTTCGCGCAATGTTTAATTGGCAAGGCTGCCGATGCAAAGTCATGCTTGAGGCCGTTGTATACGGACGCAGGTGATAACTATATCCTGATGAGTGCTGATGATCTGGCACATATACAAGAGATCAGTCGGTTGACTGGCGAGGGTCTACCCTTAGAGACGCGCTTGTTTTCGACGGATTCGGATCTACACGGGCAAATCCGACAGGTTAGAGAGTGGGCTCGTGAAGGTGAAGGAACCGGGAGTTATATGCTACAGCCTATCGATGAGCACTTCGTTCGTGCCTGGAGAATCATCGATCCGGCTTTTGAGGATTCTTTACTCGCGAGTTTGCTTCCTTTCACTACTGCGGCCGAAAAAGAATTTACTGATTTAAAACTGGTCTTTCAGTCCGATTGGGGTGGCTATTTGAGCCTGTATCAAGTCGTCAACTAAGTCTGGACCAACCCTAGTGTGGAGATAAGACCCTGTGATCCCAGAGCTCGGCCAGATCGCCCTACTGATCGCACTTGCGCTGTCTATTATCCAGGCCATTTTCCCATTGGTCGGCGCACAGCGTGGGATGACGCGCTGGATGATGCTCGCCTTTCCTGCCGCACAATTGCAATTGGTGTTCGTCGCGACCGCATTCGGGCTGCTCACCTACAGCTTCTTGACCCATGACTTCAGCGTCCGCTATGTGGCGCAAAACTCGAACACCCAGCTCCCGACACAGTACTTGTTCTCGGCGGTATGGGGTGGGCACGAGGGCTCATTGCTGTTATGGGCACTGACCTTGTCGCTGTGGACCGGTGCGGTCACGCTGTTCAGTCGCAGCATCCCGCTGGCGATGATCTCGCGCGTCATTGGCGTGATGGGGCTGATCGCGGTCGGATTCCTGTTGTTCATGTTGCTGACATCGAATCCCTTCGACCGGCTTGCCGTACCGCCGGCGGAGGGGCGCGACCTCAACCCCTTGCTCCAGGACTTCGGCCTGATCATTCATCCACCGATGTTGTATATGGGCTATGTCGGCTTCGTTGTGCCCTTCGCGTTCGCGATCGCCGCGATGCTCGGCGGGCGTCTCGATGCCGCCTGGGCGCGGTGGTCACGGCCCTGGACCAATGTCGCCTGGCTGTTCCTGACCATTGGCATCACGCTGGGTAGCTGGTGGGCCTACTACGAGCTTGGCTGGGGTGGCTGGTGGTTCTGGGACCCGGTAGAAAACGCCTCGTTCATGCCTTGGCTGGTCGGCACCGCGCTGATGCATTCGCTGGCGGTCACCGAGAAGCGCGGTGCATTCAAGGCATGGACCGTACTGCTCGCGATCTTGGCCTTCTCACTCAGTCTGTTGGGTACCTTCCTGGTTCGCTCCGGCGTGCTGACCTCGGTGCATGCCTTCGCTTCCGACCCGGAGCGCGGGGTCTTCGTTCTGATGTTCTTGGTGGCCGTGGTCGGTTCCTCGTTGGCGTTGTATGCGATGCGTACGAACCAGATAATGAGCACCGTGCGTTTCGACCTGGTATCGCGCGAGACCGGTCTGCTCCTCAACAACGTGCTGTTGGTGGCCGCCGCCGCCAGTGTGTTGATCGGCACCCTGTACCCACTCGCGGTAGATGCCTTGGGCATCGGAAAGATCTCGACCGGCCCGCCCTATTTCAACAGCGTGTTCGTCCCCCTGATGGCGCCGCTGGTTGTGTTGGTGGGGATCGGCACACTGGCGCGTTGGAGGCGCGATCAACCGGCGAGGTTGTCGAAGAAACTGCGCAACGCCGCGATCCTGGCCCTGATCGTGGGCATCGTCTACCCTGCACTGTTCACCCCGCAGTACCTGTGGCAGGCGGCGTTCGGCATGACCCTGGCCGTTTGGGTGGTCGCCGCGACCCTGGTCGCGATCCGCGAGCGTTTGGGTCCACATAGGAACCTGGCCCACATACCGCGTGGCTTCTGGGGCATGGTGACCGCTCACCTCGGTGTCGCGGTATTTGTCGTTGGCGTCACGCTCACATCGCTTTACTCGACCGAAAAGGATGTCCGCCTGGCGCCTGGCGAAACCTATGAGATGGCTGGATATGCCTTCGCCTTCACCGGCGTCGAACAGGTCAAGGGCCCAAACTACACCGCCTACCGCGGGAACTTGGTGGCCAGCAAGAACGGCCGGCAGGTAGCCGAGATGCATCCGGAAAAGCGGATCTATCTGGTGCAGACCACACCGAGGACCGAGGCCGCGATCGATGCCGGTCTGACCCGTGATTTGTTCGTCGCCCTGGGCGAGGATTTAGGAGACGGCGCCTGGAGCCTGCGTATCCACCATAAGCCCTTCGTGCGCTGGCTATGGCTGGGCGCCCTGATGATGGCGATCGGTGGCGGCTTGGCGGCCACCGATCGGCGCTACCGAGACCTGGCCCGCCGCACCCGCCAAGCCGGGGCCGGTGCCGCGGAGGCCCCGGCATGACCCGAGCCCTGCTGCCGCTGGGCGGCGTCCCGATACTGGTTTGCGCACTGCTGCTCGCCAGCGGCGCGGCGGCCCGGGTCGAGGTCTATGAGTTCGATAATGCGAAGCAGGAGGCGCGCTACCACAAGCTGATCACCGAGCTGCGCTGCCTGGTCTGTCAGAATCAAAACCTGGCCGACTCGAACGCCGAGCTGGCCGTCGACCTACGCCGTAAGACCTACACGATGGTCAAGGCCGACAAGAGCGAGCGCGAGATCGCCGACTTCATGGTCGCGCGCTACGGCGAATTTGTCCTGTATCGGCCGCCGTTCAATCGCCACACGCTCCTGCTGTGGATCGGTCCCTTCGTGATAATGGTGCTCGGCGTTGGGCTGTTAATCGGCACCATCCGCCGGCGACGCGATGCGCAACCGACCGAGATCGACCAGGCCAAGCTCGAGGCCGCCGCCGCCCTGCTCGAGACCGACAGCGACAGAAAACCCCGATGACCTTGTTCTGGATGATTACCGCCGGGATGATCCTGGCAACCCTGGGCCTGCTCGCGCCCACCCTGCTGCGCAAGCTACCGGCCCGCTCTGACACGACAGAGCAGCTCAATGTCGCGATCGCCCGTGAGCGCTTGGCGGAACTGGTCAAGCAACGCGACGCCGGTGAACTCTCTGACGAGGAATTCGCCCAGGCCCGTCGCGACCTGGAGCTGGCGCTCGCCGAAGACCTGGGCGAGACCGCTACCGCTGAACCTGCGCGCACCGGACCCCAGGCCCGATGGGCCTTGCCGGCCAGCGCGCTGTTGATCGTGGCAATCACAGTGCCGGTTTACGTACAGATCGGCAACCCGGGGCTCATTGACCCTTCGAGCAGCGACACTCAAGTCGCCGAAGGACACGGCGGAAGCGGCGAGACGCCGCCGATCGATGAGTTGGTCGAACAACTGCGGGCACGCCTGGAGGCCAAGCCCAGCGACGTCGAAGATTGGTACTTACTCGGCCGCACCTATATGAGCCTGCGTCAGTACGCCGATGCGGTGTACGCCTTCGAGCACGCGGTCGAGTTGGCGCCGAACGAGCTCTCGGCCTTGCTGCCGTTGGTCGACGCGCTGGTGAGACGCGACAACGGCCAGCTCAGCGCGCGCACGGTCGAGTTACTCGAGCGTGTCCGCTCGATCAATCCGGACAGTATCACCGCGCTGTGGTTGCTCGGCAAAGCCGCTGCCGACAACGGCGACCTGTCCCAGGCACTCGCGCACTGGCAGCGCGCCTACCCGTTGTTGGGCGAGCAGCCAGAGATGCAACAAGAGCTCGCTGGCCTGATCCGCCGCGCCGGCGGCGAGCCACCGGAGACGGTCGGCGATCTGCCGTCCATCATGGCGACCGCGCCAGGCGCAGCACGCAGTAAGCCGCCGACCACTGATGCCGCGCCGGCGGCAGCGGCAGAGGACGCGGCGATCGTAGTCGAAGTCGCGCTGACACCGGCGTTGATGGAACAAGTCACAGAAACCGATACCGTGTTCGTGCTGGCCCGCGCCGAGAGCGGTCCATCGATGCCCTTGGCGGTCGCCCGGCATCAGGCCGGCGAACTGCCGCTACGCGTCACCCTCACCGATGCGATGGCGATGATGCCGGCACTCAAACTGTCAGCCTTCGACCGGGTCACGGTCAGTGCCAAAGTCTCGAAGAGCGGCCAGCCCCGGACCCAACCCGGCGATATGCTGGCCGGCGACCGGCTGGTCGAGACGGGTAACCCACCGGGCAGCGTGCAGTTGGTGATCGATCGCGTCGTCGAGTGACGTCGAGCGGCCGTGCTGAAGCCGAGCGCTTGCGATCCACAAGGCGCATCTGGACCACGCCAAGCCACCGCGACGGATTGGGTCGACGAACATCGCATCGAGTCCTTTGGGTGCCCTGGGGGCCGTAGCGCCCTGCACCAGAAGTCATTCTCGGAAAGCCGCGGTTCTTCACCGAGCGCTTCGCTGATGACTGTCCAAAGCGAATTCAGCTTGACCTCTCGCGCGGGATGGTTGCGAAGGGGCTCAGGCGTAGCCAGTGTGGAAACGACCTGCGCAGCTCGCGCGGACCAGTCAGTCTGAAGTCGCCGTCCTGCACCGCCTGACGGAAGCCAAGATCGCCAAGCCAGATCTTGGTGAAGGTTGCCACGTCAGACGTGGCGATCAGGTCCACCTCATAGCCAGGGTCCTTGAGGCATAAGTCCACGTCCTCGGGCTCGAGCATCAGCCAGAACTGCTGGTCGCGCCGCGGCGCATCGACAAAGCGGAACTTGATCACGACCTTGTGATCCGGCAGCGCATCTTGCGCAATCCGGCGTTGGACATCCCACATGACCAGACTTGCGTCCAGGTCCTGCGGTGCGATGCCGGTCCCGACCCAACGCTTGCCCCATTCTCCGAGCGACATGACGATTGGGCGCAGCGCCTCTCCGGCCGCGGTGAGATGGTACTCGAGGTGCCCGCCGGACCCTTCGCTGCGCGCGGCCATCCCTTCGGCCTCCAGCTCACGAAGCCGTTTCACCAGCAGCGCTCGCGACATCTTCGGCACCCCACGGTGAATGTCGTTGAACTGCCGGCTACCGCAGAGAAGCTCTCGGAGCACCAGTAACATCCAACGTTGCCCCAGGACCTCAGTGGCTTTTGCGATCGGGCAAAATTGCGCGTATCCGCTCATGACAAGAGGTATAGGACCACCGGCGCAAGGACTGAAGGTGCTGGTGTCGACGCCCACTCAGTCGACCGCTGATCCGACCGCTGATCCGACCGCTGATCGGGCGGCGACAGGCACGTTCCCGGTTCAGTTTTTGAACTAGACGGACCCGCTTTGCGACGTCTAGGGTGAAGTTGCCACAACCAAAACGGAGGAGACAAGATGCCGATCGTGAATGTAAAGCTGGTTCGAGATGCCTTCAGCCCGGCGCAGAAGCGCGAGTTGGTTCCCGTCCTGACTGATGCCGTTGAGCGGGTCTATCCGGGTCTGCGGGACGTCACCTTCGTGACCGTGCAGGAGACGGAGGAGTGGGGAATTGGCGGGCAGGCTGTCGATGCCGAAAAGGTCGACGCCCACGCCAAGCACAATCTCGATCACGAAGGCTGAGAAGCCCTAACAGAATGCCTCCTGTAGCCAGATAGATCAGGAGGTTGCGCGGGTCAAGCGGCCGTTTTGATAGGACCTCTGAGCGAGGGAACCGCGCGCCTGCGTGAACCGACGGCCGCTGGCCTGCAACGCACTGAGACCCTGGCAAGCGAGATCCGGAAACCAGCGCCAAGGACCGCAGCCGCTGGTCTAATAGCCGCTATGGGCGCGCTCATCGCACTCGTGCAACGCGCATGTGACTGCAACCTCATCGGCGAGACCCGCCCACGCACCAAGGTGGTCTACTACGAACCGCTGCCAGAGTGGGGCAGGCTGCTCGCCGGCGGCGCCTACGATGACGAGCTGCGCCACGACGGCATCGTGCTGCGAAACATCACCCTTGGGGCAGCATTGGCAATGATGGTGATCTTGAGCGCCCTGCTCTATCTGATGACCCGACGCCTGGTGGCGCGGCCATTACAAACCGCGATGCGGGTATTCGGGCGCATCGGCGAGGGCCACTACGACAACCGCATCACGACCGATCGCCGCGATGAGATCGGCGCCCTGTTGCGCGCGCTCGATGCAATGCAGACCAGCCTGGCGACACGCACCGAGGCGGACGCGCGCACGGCGAATGAGGCGCTGCGCATCAAGCGCGCACTCGACAAAGCGTCCACCAACATGATGGTGGCCGACAAGGACGGCACGATTGTCTACATGAACGACGCCGTCACTGCGATGATGCGTAGCGCCGAAGACGCCATGCGCCAGGACCTGCCAGGCTTTCGCGCCGACGGCTTGCTGGGCAGTCACTTCGAAGCCCAGCGCAGCGCCGAGGCCGCCACCGAGATCAAGCGCCTGATCTCGGACTCGGTGGCGCGCGTCGATGGCGGGGTGACGTTGGCCAAGGAGGCCGGGCAGTCGATGCACGAGATCGTCGCCTCCTTCCAGCAGGTCGCCGGCCTGGTCACCGAGATCGCCGATGCCAGCCGCGAGCAGAGCACCGGCATCGCGCAGGTCTCTGAGGCGGTCATGCAGATGGACGATGTCACCCAGCAGAACGCCGCGCTCGTCGCCGAGGCGGCGGCAGCGGCGAAGAGCCTTGAGGAGCAGGCACGCACGCTGGCGGGGACGGTCGCGGTATTCAAGGTCGAGCGCGACCTGGCGCCAGGGCCTGCCTCAGCGCGAACGGTCGCGCGACCTAGCAATGCGGCGTTCGCCCCTGGCGAGGCATCGACGGCCACGCGCGCCAAGCCGGCGATGATGCGGCGGCTACCGGCACCGGCAGTGTCCTCGGTAGAAGACGAGTGGGAACATTTCTAGAGCCCAGCGCCGGCGTCCTTCAGTCATGCGCTTCGTCGCCACGCCCCTTCGCTCATCAGCGCGGCGACACTGTCAGTGAGCAACGCGTCGAGCACCTCACTACCGGTCGTCCGGTAACGACCCGATGTTGTCACTGAGCTTATTGCCGCTGATGACAGCTGAGGATTCGACAACGGACATGCCGTTAGGCTGGGATGCGGCAATAAATGAAGTCGATCACCATGCTCGCCGCCTTGCCGGACGACGTTCTGGGGCGCGATCTTGACATGATGACTG
The DNA here is from genome assembly GCF_016584085.1 of Halochromatium glycolicum. Taxonomy (GTDB): domain Bacteria; phylum Pseudomonadota; class Gammaproteobacteria; order Chromatiales; family Chromatiaceae; genus Lamprobacter; species Lamprobacter glycolicus. Next base: position 74,300 of record NZ_NRSJ01000017.1, read on the forward strand.
CTAGCGCTCGCTTTTCCGAGAGTGATAGCGTTCGCGCCATCGTGCAATCACGACTGCTCCATCTGGGTACCGAAGACCATGGCATCCGTCACCGTCCGAAACCCGCCCGAAGAAACGCATCGCGCCTTGCGGGCGCGCGCGGCGGCCCATGGTCGCAGCACCGAGGCGGAAATCCGGGCCGTTCTCGAAAGCGCCGTCAGGCCGGAGGAACGGGTTAAGCTCGGGTGTTCACTGGCCGTATCCTGGCCTTCGATGAGCCTGCGTCCCAGTCCTATGCGGACCTACGCGCCCGAGCGCGCGCAGCCGGTCTAGCCATCGCGCCGGCCGACGGCTACATCGCAGCGATCGCCGCTACCCATGGATTCGCTGCGGCGACGCGCGACACACAGCCATTCGAGGCGGCGGGTTTGGTCGTTATCAACCGATGGGCTTGGCAGGCTCATTAGCGTCATCATGCTTCGCGCCCAATCTCGGAACGGCGCGCCGTAATATTAAGGCGGACATAGTCGATCACCGGCTCCCCAAGCTGCTCCATCACGTTGCGCAGGAACGCCGGTTGCTCGGATGGCGCCAACTGTTCCAGGTGCGGGCGCAGACAGACGGTGCGCAGGTAGGTCTCGAATGGCTCCCCGGGTTCCAGCGGCGTTGGCTCGGGCTGCAGCCAGCAGCGGACATCGACGAAACCGGCCGCCTTGAGCCGGCGCTCGGTCTGGTCCGGGGTGGCGAAATACGTCGCCTCGAGATCAACACCTGCGGCCTTGGCCGCCGCATGGACCCGCGCGATGTTGCCCGCCCCGCCGCATTGGGCCACCAGCTGCCCGCCCGGGCGCAGCACGGCCGCAAGATGTGCAAACAGGGCCTCATGGTCGTGAATCCAATGGAAGGTCGCGGTCGAGAAGACCCCATCGACCGAGCGCAGCGGCAGCGGCTTGGTGAGATCAGCGCACAGCACCGTCGTCCTACTCGCGTAGGGGGCAAGCCGACGCTGAGCCTCGGTGACCATGGCCGCGGAGCGATCGAGCGCGATCACCCGTCCCCGAGGAAGCCGTCGGCACAGTTGCTCTGTGACCCGGCCCGACCCGCAACCGGCATCGAGCACGCATTCGTCTCCCATGAGCTGCAGCCGCTCGAGCACCACCCCACCCCAGCGCGTCATCGGCTCGGCGATGCGATCATAGGTCGCCGCGTCCCACTCGACCGGCGCCTTAGTGGCGGTGATGTCGGAATCAGGCTTGGTCATCGTCATGCTGCCCTCAGGTCACACATCGATTCGTCGCGCGTTGCCGGTATCTGAGTCGGGAAGGAAGAATCCCACCAGCCCGCGCCTTGGGGACTCGTCCCCAAGGCGCCAAGCGAGTGATCGCTTAGACGAGTTGCGCAAGCCGCTCCGCGAAGCCCCGGATATTAGAAGAGTGGCTAGAGCGCAACCGGCTCAACGACCAGATCTTGGGTATCCGGGAAGGTTTCGTCGATGGGGTCGAGCGTCGCCAGCACCGCGAGCAGCCTCGGCGGCGGCACTGGCTCGATGGTCAAGCGGTCGCCCTCCTTGCGGATCAGCGCTTCGTTACCGGGCAGCTCGAAGTCTCGCGGGATGCGAATCGCTTGGTTGCTGCTGCGCCGCCTCGTCCTCAAATCAGCCTCTTTCTGGCTTCAGCGCTGATCCATTCGCTGACCAACACCGTTGCCAGGATGACGATAAAGATGAGCGTCACCTGCGGCCAGGCGAGGGTATCGACCGAGGCCTTGAGCTGCAGTCCGATGCCGCCCGCGCCAACCAGCCCGAGTACCGTCGCTTCGCGGATGTTGATATCCCAGCGGAACACGGCGATGCCGGCAAATGCCGGCAGCACCTGAGGCATGATGGCATAATCCAATACCTGCACGGGACCGGCACCGGTCGCGCGAACCGCTTCGACTTGTTGCGGGTCGATCTCCTCGATCGCCTCATAGAGCAGCTTGCCGATGAAGCCGATCGAGCGCAGCGCAATCGCGATCACGCCTGCCAGCAATCCCGGGCCAAGGATCGTGACCAGGAGGAGCGCCCAGATCAACGCATTGACCGAGCGCGATGCAACGATCACGACCAGTGCAAGGGGGCGCAGGAAAGCGACGCTCGGGGTGGTATTGCGCGCCGCGAGAAAGGCCACCGGTAGCGCGATCACAAGCGCGGTGAGCGTCCCGAGCGTCGCGATGTTCAGCGTATCCCAGAGCGGTCGCCACAGTTGGTCCAGGTAAGACCAGCGCGGCGGGACCATGCGCGAGAACAGGTCTCCGGCCTGGCGCGGGGCATCCCAGACGAAGGCCCAGATCTGATCACGGGTCATCAGCTCCCAACAGACCACGAACAGCAGCACCAGGAGCAGCCAGGCCAGCCAGCCGATCAGCTCGCGGCGCGGGGTGTGGCGACGCCAGCGCGCCCTCGCCTGAGGTTGCTGATTGGCTGGCTGATTGGCTGGCTGATTGGCTGGCTGCTGGGCAGGGGACACCGCCTGGCGCGGCGCAGCGCGGGGCTCATCCCTGTTCACTGCAGCCTCCGGCGTATCCAGCTCGAGCTGTACTCGGTCGCCAGCACGATGAGGATGATCAGCAGCAGGATTGCGGCGGCTGAGTCGTACTCATAGCGGTCGAGCGCCGTGTTCAGCGTGGCGCCAATGCCGCCCGCGCCAACGATGCCGATCACCGACGACTCGCGGAAGTTGATGTCGAGCCGATACAGCGACAGGCCGATCAGCCGCGGCATCACTTGCGGCTTGACCCCGTAGTCGAGCACCTGCCACCAAGAGGCGCCCGTCGCGCGCACGGCATCAGCCTGGGCCTTGTCGATCGCCTCGATGTCCTCGCCCAACAGCTTGGCCAAGAACCCGATGGTGGCGAAGGCCAGTGTCAGGAAGCCAGCCAGAGGGCCGAAGCCAACCATCGCGACAAAGAGGATCGCGACGATGATCTCTTGCAGAGAGCGCGAGATGGCGATAATCGCTCGGCAGCCGAGATAGATCGGCAGCGGCGCGAGGTTGCGGGCAGCGCCGATGCCGATGGGCACCGAGAGCAGGATGCCGGCGACGGTCGCCGTGAACGTCATCGTCAAGCTCTCAACCAGTCCCGTGCTGATATCACGCCAGCGGCTGCTGAAGTCCGGACTCGCAAAACCGCCGATAAAGCGAAGCCCCCGCTCCCAACCGTCGGCGGCCCGCGCCCAATTGACGTCGATGCTCGCGGCCGCGACCAGACCATAGCTCAGTGCAGCGAGGATCAAGAGCCACCGGAGCCAGCGGTCGGTGATCAACGGTGGACGCCGCCAGCGGGTTGGCCAATCGGCCGACGCATCCATCGCTGCCCGCGATGCTGGGCTCGGCGCGTCGGACGACCGCTCGGTCTTCATCACAACGCCCCAGCCATCGACTGATCGGTCGGCGGCTCTGGCCCAGGGTGGTGCTGAGTCGCGCCTGCTGGGTGTCGCTCCGGCGCGCCACCTGAGTGTCCGGCATCCTCCGTGGCCGGCCCCCAATCCTCCTCGCCGTAGATCTGGGTCAGCACCTCGGGACTCAGCCCTTCCGGTGGCCCGTCGTAGACGATACGCCCAGCGCGCAGTCCAACGATTCGCATCATGAACTGCTGCGCGAGGGCTACGTCGTGAATGTTGACAATGGCCGCCAGCCCTCGCCCCGAGCCAGGCCCCGAGCCACGCCTGGTGTCATCGGCCCGACCGGCTTCGAGGCAGACCTCGCGCAGCAGCCGCATGATCTGCCGCGAGGTCTTCGGGTCCAGGCTGGCGGTGGGCTCGTCGACCAGCAGCAGATCGGGCTCTTGCGCCAACGCGCGGGCGATGCCGACCCGCTGGCGCTGACCGCCGGATAACGCGTCGGCGCGCTTGTCGGCATGCTCGGCGAGGCCCACGCGATCCAGCAGTCGATACGCGTTCGCAATATCGGCCGGCGGAAACCGCCGCAACCAACTGCGCCAAAACGGCACGTAGCCCAGTCGCCCGGAGAGCACGTTCTCCATGACGGTGAGGCGCTCGACCAGGGCGTATTCCTGAAAGATCATCCCGATTCGCCGCCGCGCGCGCCGTAACCCGCGCCGACCGAGCGCGGTGAGCTCGATCTCGTCCGGCGCAGGGCTGCCCGGTCTCGCCGGCCCCAGAAACACCTGTCCGCTGGTCGGTTCGACCAGCCGGTTGATGCAGCGGATCAGGGTTGACTTGCCGGCCCCGGATGGCCCGATCAGCCCGAGCACCTGCCCCGGCGGGACGCTGAGCGAGACATCGCTGAGTGCCCGATCACCGGCGGGATAGCGCTTGCTGAGTCGGGCCAGCCGCAGGGCTGAGGGCGAACTCGCGTCAGGGCTCACGCGCTTGGCGCTACTTGCAGTCGTAGGACACACCATTGGCTGCGTCGATCTTGCGGATCACATCCCAATGCTCTTTGAAGGTGATCGGGATGAACTGCGCTTCGCCAGACTGCTTGAATTCCTCCTGCAGCTTTGAGCCCTCCCAGGGAAAGCTGAAGAACGCTTCCTTGACCTTGTCCGCAAGCTCCGGCTTGAGGTTGTAGACCACGCCAAAGCCGGTGGTCGGAAAGGTCTGCGACTGATAGAGACTAACGACCTGCTCCGGCTCGATCACCTCGCGCGCCATCATCCTGCGCAGCACCGAGTTGGCGACCGCTGCAGCCGGATAGTCCTGATTAGCGACGCCAAGAATCGAGTTATCGTGCTTGCCGGAGAAGACGGGCTCAAAGTCTCGCTCGGCGACCAGATCGAAGTCGCTCTTGAGGATCGCCGAAGGCGCCTTGAAACCCGAGTTCGAGGTCGGCGAGGTGAAGGCCAGCTTGCCGCCTTTGATATCGGCCACCTCATCGATGCCGCTCCCTGGGTAGGTGATGATCTCCATCTCGTAGCCGAAGCTACCGTCCTCGGAGGCCATCATGGCAAACGGGACGAAGCCAGCGCAGTTCACGGCCAGCGGATTGGAGCCGGTGTTGAAGCCCGAGACATGCAGGCGGCCGGCGCGCATGGCTTCAATCTGGGCAGCGTTGGATTGGACGGGAAAGAATTGCACGCGTTTGCCCGTCACCGCTTCCATGTGTTGCAGAAACCCTTCCCAGACCTCGGCGTAGACGGAGGGGTCCTCGACTGGCGTGTACGCGAAGACAAGTGTCCTCGGGTCAAGCCACTGCTCAGAATCAGTGGGTGCATCCGCCACGAGATCGCCGTCGGCGTCGCTAAAGCGCGCATCGAGTGCGAGCAGTGGCCCGGCGAGAAGGAGCAGCAAGAGGCCCAGCAGGCTGCGGCAAGTCAGGCGGACAATGGTCGGCAGGCTCGCTGACGATGACGGTCGGTGCATCATGGTGCTCTCGAGGATCAAGTAAGGGGTTGGGCGCAACGGTTACTCCCGCGATGCTAGCCGCCAACGATGACCCTTCGATGACAGCTCACGACCTGCAGTCCTGGTATCGCCCGTCGCAGGCCCAGCGCGCCGACCCTGTCGTCCGAGGCCGTTCGCACCGGCGTGGAATGCATCGACGGAACGCGCTCCAGCGCCGGGACCGATGACCGGTGCGCCCGCGCTTCCACTTCGTACTCGAGCATGCCGATGGGCTTGACGTGCCAGCCGGCCCCATCGCTGCGCTGCAAGCCTGCGAGGGCAGGCTCAGTCTGGGTTATCTCGATACCAATGGTAGGCTTGCTGAGACAGCATTCGAGCTCGGTGGCGCAGCGGCCGCGATGAGCTCATCGGAGACGGTTAGTATCAACATGACAGGCACTTGCCTGAGTGAGTGTCAGTTGTGACGCGACAACATGAACAATGGAGAAACCCCATGGGACTCTTGAGTGGCCTACTCGGAAACGCTTCAACCATCGATCCTGCCGAACTCGCCGAGGAGCTCGAGCCGATCCTCGCCGCCGAGGAAACGATCGAGGTCGCCTTCAAGGTGATCCGCGATCAGTTCGTATTCACCAACAGCCGGCTGCTACTAATCGACAAACAGGGGCTGACCGGCAAGAAGGTCGAGTACCTGTCCATCCCCTATAAGTCGATCACCCGCTTCGCGGTCGAGACCGCCGGGCATTTCGATCTGGATGCCGAGCTGAAGGTCTGGGTCTCGGGTGCCGCCGAGCCGATCGAGAAGACCCTGCGTGGCGCCGACAATGTCACCGCGATCCAGAAGGCATTGGCGACCGCGGTGCTCGCGGCGCAGTGAGCCGCCGCACAGCCCGCGCGTGAACCAGCCGCTCGCGCTCGTCTGCCTCGCTGGACTCCCGCTGAGCCTGACGTTGCTGTCGAAGCTGCCCCACTCGCCGGTGAAGCCGGTGAGGCGGCGGGCCTCGGCGTCGCTGACGATGAAGCGGGTCTCGGCTTCGGGGTCGACGTCGGTGGCGTTGTCGTTGATCCAGGTCTGCGGCTGGAAGTGAGATTGCAGGTTGGTCATGGTCATCTCCTGGAGCCGGGGGGCCGCGAATGTGCGGGGCCTTCAGCGGGTCTTGGCGGACAAAGAGAAGCTGGCCGATCGGGCCGACAAGGACAACAGAGGCGATCAATCGTGTTTGGGTGACGTTTCGTGACTACAAATAAGAAAAATTGATCTATAATGTGGTCTCAAACAATCGAGGGTCATCGACCATGCAGGTAGCTGTCCGCGATCTGAAAGCCCAGCTTTCTCGCTTCTTATCCCTGGCCCAGGCCGGGGAATCCATCGAGGTGACCTCCCACAACCGGCTGATTGCCCGAATCGTGGGAGTGCCTACCGAAACCGCTGAAGAGCTTCGTGAGCCGATCGCTCAAGGCGCCTTGAGCTGGAGTAAGCGCAAGCCCGAACTGCAACCGCCACTTGAGCTGGCTGCGAACGGCACGCCGGTCAGCCAGATGGTGTTGGAGAATCGCGATTGAGCCTGTTTTGCGACACCTCGGCGTTGATCAAGCTCTATGTGCGTGAGCCGTTCACCGAGGAGATGCTCGCTGCGGCGACAGCCGCCCCGTCACTGGCGGTGTGTCGGATTGCGTGGGCCGAGGCGATGGCGGCGTTGGCTAGGCGCTCGCGTGAATCGCCGGCAGATGCCGACGTCATTGATGCCGTGCGGCTGCGTCTGCGAGCCGACTGGGGCGATTACGTGGTCGTGGAAGTCACCCAATCGCTGGTGGAGCTTGCTGGCGACTATGCCGATACCTTCGCGCTGCGCGGCTATGACAGTGTCCAACTGGCGGCAGCCAGAACGCTGTCAGAAGCGACTCGAGCGCCGGTGCAGTTCGCCTGTTTCGATCGCCGCCTAGAGAAGGCCGCTCGGGTGTTGGGTTTGGAGCATGCATTCGACGCCAGCTAGCGAGCGCTGCTGCCGATGATCGCGCCGATCCTCATCATTCGTCGCGGGGAGGTCTACTGGATCAACCTTGATCCGACCATCGGGATCGAGATCAAGCCGAAACCTGCCAGGCGCATGGCTGGCACTTCATCGTGTACGCCCGGCATGGGCATGAACTGATGGGGTGAAAGTCCCCTGTAGGAGTACCTGTAGTGTCCTCTTGGACCAATAGAACTACTAGCCGACGGCAAGGGCAAACCCGCGAGGGGATGTCTG
>NZ_NRSJ01000018.1 GCF_016584085.1 Halochromatium glycolicum
CCGTCGAAGAGCGTCATGATCAACGCATCCTTCTCCGCATGGCTCATGCGGTCGAGTTCGGCTTGGGTGGGACGGTGCAGCGTCATGGCCTCAGCTTAGCGCGATTTGGGGGAGCCTGAGTAGTAACGAGTTTGCGCACTATTAAGGGGCGCTATCAAGACAGCGGCTTGACTCGCGCAACCTCCTGATCGATCTGGCTACAGGGGCATTCTGTGAGGGCCTCTACGAACGAATCGCAGCGCGCAGTTGAATAGGCGAATGACTCAATCCCTGTCTCGGATCGCAGAGAGTACGATGTTTCGCCGTTTGAAGGGCGAGATTAGTCTCTGGTCGCAGCCGTCCCTGGCAAAAATACCACGATGGCCACTAGAATCCTTGTGGCCAGATCTGCCTTGGTGTTCGTTACGGCAGTGCGCCAATCTCGACGAAGACCGTCTGCCCGATGGCGTCGTCTAACCCGTCATTATCGGTGATGATGAACGCAGCACCGTTCACGGGAGAGATGGCGAGTCCTTCGAGCTTATCGGGCGTCCAGACACTATTTGTCTCGAGAACACCGAGGACATCCCGCAGCAGCGTCTTGTCAATGGTCGCGAGACCGCTAGGATCATCCCACGGGCGGAAATCGGCAGAGGCGAGATCGACACGGTAGATGCGTTTCACCTGAGCGTCTGTCCCGAGCAGGTTATCGCGCTCGATGATTGCAAAGGTGCCATTGGGGAGCAGGGCGATCTCAGAGAGTCCAACCCAAGCGCCTTCCGGCGCTGGCGATTCGAGCCCGTCGAGCCGATAGCGGACGAAGGTCCACTCGGCTGCGCCCGCGTCATAACGGCCTATCTTCACCTCGCCGTCAGGATCATCGTCCCATTCACGTTGCACCACGACATAGACCAGCTCGGTCGTGCTATCGCCGGTGACGGCGATGCCCTCGAGGCCGCTGTTGGTGGCGTTTGCAACCAGACCATCCGGCAGTTCGACCTGGCTTTCGATAGTGCCTTCTGTGCTGACCTTGATAATCTGGTTCGGTCGCGCACCGTTGCGGCCCTCGGACGCCAGCCAGAAGCCGCCTTCGGGCGCCGCAGCAATGCCTTCCAGATCAAAGGCACCGTCCGGGCCGCCAACGGCGGTGCGACTTACGATGGCGGCCGGCTCAGCACTGATGTCGATCGTATAGAAATAGCTTTGGGCGAGGAACGAATCGCTAACGGAGTAGAGCGTGAGGGGATCATTTGGATCGGCAGTCAACCCCGACTGCGCCACCCAGGGGATCGGTACGCCGGCCGTTGAAGAATCGGGGTCGTCGAGGCTCTCGATCTGCGGGTATGTCGGTGCACCGGTGCCGTAGCGATACAGCGTGATCATGGACGGAAAGTTGTCCTCGCTGTTCTCGGCAGCGATCGCGAGGAGGTTTTGGCGTCTGAGTGCCTTGATGCCCTCCGGACCGCTACCACTGGCCAAGAGCTGATTCAGCACAGGGGCCGACGGTTCGCTTGCATCGTACACGCCGACGACGTTTGCCCGTTCCGAACCAATGAAGAGGAGTTCTTCGCCGCGGAACTCACCGTACTCAGCAGCCTCGGGCTCTCCGCCCTTGTTCGCGGAACGACCCTCGTTGTAATGCCCAGCGCGCGCGGATGCGTGCTCAAACGACTCTGCAGACTCATAGACGACGGCGCCGGTTGCGGTATCGAAGACCGTGAACCCGCGACTGCCCCCTTCCTCGCCGAATGCGTCTTCATAATCCCCTTCGTTAGCCGTTGCGGCCAGATGGTCGCCGATCCAGGTGATGGTGTCGGGCTCGCGGCGCTTCGTTAGGGTCTCAACAAAGGTGATCAGGCCCTGTTCCTGTGGTCCGAGCTCTTCCTCAGTCGCATCGACGTTTTGGACGGTGGTTTCGCCTGCGGCAAAATGATTCGTGACCGAAGCAGTGCGCAGATCGACCACGACGATGTGGTTGTTCTCCTGCAACGTGACGATCGCCTCGTTGCGGCGATTGATGTCAACAAACTCGGGCTCGGGGTCCTCTGGTGCCACGTCGGCGAGTCCGGTCAGATCGACATCACGTGTAGTCCAGCGCGAAGGTGGACCGAACATCCGCACCACAACGAGTTTTCCGGGCGGGGCCTGCGGGAGCAGTCCGTCGTTGAAGTCTTCGTTCCGTTCGTTCTCGACGGCCACTGCGGCATAGCGGCGATTAGAGGCGATAGCGATGGAATCCGGCTGACCACCGAGATCGATGGTTCGCTCGATCGAGCGGCGCAACAGATCGATGATCGCGAGCTCGCCCGTGCGCACCGAAGGCTCGCCTTCCTCGTCTCCAGGTGAGGTGTTGATGCCGACGAGTGCATAGCGACGGTCGCGAACTGCAACACTGGTCGGTTCGCCGCTGAGGGCGATGGTGCCGTCAGGCAAGGGGTTCTCGGGATCACGGATGTCGACGAAGCCGATCACGGCGTTGTCGCTGTCCGTGTAGAGCAGGGAACGACCACTCGGCGTTGCATCGACAATTTCTGCAACGTCGGTTCCGTTGCTGGTCACATCGAAGGTGGCGATATGGCGAAAGCTGTCCGCAGCAGTAGTGCTCGCAAGCGTGTAAGCCCCCGCGCCAAAAGCGATGAGGGCTAGTTTTCGCATAAATCTACGGTGTGACATAAGTTGATTGCTAGAATGATTGAGCATGGGCGTTTCCTCGATCAGAGTTGTCCAAGAGACTGTTTGTTCATTGTGTTGCGTCGTGCGGACTCGAACGGGCAGGGCGCCAGTGCGGCGCCCTGGTGTTTTGGTCCTCGAAGCGGTTAGGGCTGGGTGTTCCGCAGTGCTAGCTCTTTGCTCGCCTGGCGGTGACTCCTAGGCGTGCCCCGATGAGGGTGACAAAGCCAAGCGCCATCAGCATCGACACGGGTGGAACAGGGACAGGAATACCGTCGGCAAACCCGATTGTGCCGGTCGCGATGTCAATGGTGGCAAGCCCATCGGGCTCCAGCAACAGCGTGAATGGATTGTCGCCTGATGTCATTGCATCGGGAGGACCAAAAAGGGCATCAGCGATTATCAGCTCAGAGATAAAGTCGTTCCCACCAACGACATTGCCGATGGCCTCGAATGCAAAGAACGCCTCGGCATAGGCGTCGCCGTTTGCGGGAGCAGAGGCCGCGGCTTCTAAGTCCCAATTCAAGAAAAAGTCGATCGTGATCTCATCGTCTGTCCCATTGAAGATATCGATGAAGGCGAAGCTGTCAGCGAGAGCGTCGACGATTTCACCTTTTCCTGCCTGGGCATTTGAGCTAGCGTTGAGAACGGCATCAATACCGACACCGACACCAAACGGATCATCGAAAAACTCGACGTTTGCGTCGACGTTGGCCGTTCCCGTCCCGAAGGTGTCGGTTTCAAAATCGGGAAAACCATCGATCGTGAGGCCGGTGAAGTCGCCGTTCGGGTCTGTTGTGGTGATACCAGTCAGGAGCAGGTCGGCAACGGTCGAGCTATTGAAAACACCGGCTTGAACGGTAGGTGTTACAAGGACTGTGCCGGCCAAGGCGAGGCTTGCGAGTAGCCGGCTTAGGTGCGTGCGTGCTGGAGTCATCATCAGGGTGAAACCTCTCTCGTCGTAAGTCTTCAAATGGAAGATGAAGGCGAGCAACAACGCGGTTAGTGCGGAACGCAGTTGCCGGGTGGTGCGGTAGCGGAAACGAGTTGACTAGCGGCTATAGATCCATGCAGTTGGCGTAGAAGGTCACGGTAGCCGGCCAGTCGGAGAAGATTCCGATGACACCGACCTGCCGGGCTAGGACGTCGACCAACCTCAGCATGTCACCCTCGGTGCTCAGCGTGTCGTTGACGGTCTGGTAGTACCATCCGCCGTCACCGTCGGCGAGAATGCCGGAGCGCTCTAGGGTCCAGGTAATGATGTCGAGTTCGGCCGCCTTGGCGTCGAGGGCATACTGAGAGGGAACGATTTGGCCGCCGTCGGCGGTGACCAGCGCCCACAGCGGTGGTGCGACAATGTTGATTCCGGCGGCCTTGTAACCGGCTAGCGTCGCCGCGTCCGGTAGCTGGCTAGGATCACCAGCATCGTCGAGATAGACGGATTGGGCGCCGAACTCGGGCTCGTTGTTGATCCAATACAATATGTCGTCGTAAACAAAGGATTGCACCCAGGCATCGCGCGGGCGGATACCTCCGGCTTTCAGCTCGTCGATGAGCTTCTGGCGGTAGTCGTCGTAGGTGAATAGGGTTCCGTCGTGCAGCTCGAACGGCATCTCGACGCTAGGCGACTTCAATTCGGGTGTGAGACCGACCCGCAGGGTCCTGAACAGCGCTAAGCTCTCGGCGTGGGTCATCAGCGTGCCGCTGGTGGGGCCGGCATAGAGGTCGGTGCGCCAACCTGCGGTGCCGCCGAGATAGGCTTCTGGAGTCGTGGCCGTGGTGTCAGCGGCGTCCATCTTGCCGTTGAGCGTCCGATACTCGGCGAGTGTGATATCGCTGGTACAGCAACGGGCGCTGGCCGGCGTCAATAGATTACCGTTCGCGTCATAGGTGGCTGGCTGGAAGGGCTGGGTGCACTTGGCGTTGAGATCAGGCCTGATGACGATGTCGGTGGTTGTGTGCAGATCGCACTGCGAGTGTCGGCACACTAGCTCGCCGTCTTTCGTGAAGGTGACGTCGCATTCGATGATGCCGGCGCCTTGGCGGGCCGCAGCGAGGTAGGATTCGAGCGTGTGCTCCGGGAACTGCATGCAGGCTCCCCGGTGGCCAATGGAGAACTTGCTCTTGCGAAAGACGCGCGTACGGCAGGACTGAAGACTTTCTTTTAGGTCGCCGTCCGCGAGCTGATCGGTTAGGAACCCTGGCCGAGGGCCGAGCTGGGCGGTGATGTTGGTGTTGCGATATTGACTCAGGTCGTCTAGCTGAGCGGCGACGCTGCCGGTGAACAGCAGACCGGCTGCGGCCAATAACAGGATCACGATGGGGCTTCGGGCGCACATCGAACATTCCTCGTCTTGGTTGGCGGGGTGACCTGCGGGGCGGGTTTGATGCTAAGGGATCAGGAAAATAACCCTGCAGCGCGCTCAGTTTAGCCACAGCCAGTGACGCTGAAATGTCCGTTGCGCGACGGTTTTGTGAACGCCGCTCGTTTGATCGAGCGGCTTGGATCGATCGCCGTCTTGTGACGGAACTGTTACGATCGGCCGGCCGCACCAGCCTCGTCTAGACGGTTGAGGTCTGGCCTCCGCGTTGATGGTGTTGCGCTTGGCGTAGGGAATCGGGGTATCGTTTACGGCGATATGGACGCCTCCAGCATCGGGGAACGATGCTGGTGCGTATTGACCTCATGGAGGCGTTCTTCGCCCTTTAATCGGAGATACCGAAGCCTGGTTGCTGGATCGATCTGGTGGGTGTCGGCAAGAGCCGGGGGTTCTGAGGTCTGCCGCAATTGAAGTCGAGCCGGAGTCTTGTCGACTCCAGCTCGGTTTGCCTGCAGCGCGGCGCTATAGGCCGCGCAAGGGCTAGAGCTCCTTCTTACAGAAATACCAGTCCGAGCACTCGTAGCCGGCGTCCATCCGGGCCTCGGCCTCTTCGGCCGTGGCCGGCGGTGGCACGATGACCTTGTCGCCGGGCTGCCAGCCCTCGGGGGTCGCGACACCATTGGCGTCACTGGTCTGCAGCGCCTTGACCAGCCGGACGAACTCGTCGATCGAGCGGCCGTTGCTCATCGGGTAGTAGACCATCGCGCGCAGCACACCCTCGGGGTCGATGACGAAGGTGGCGCGCACCGCCGAGGTGTCGCTGGCACCGGGCTGGATCATCCCGTAGGCCCTGGCCACCTGCATCGACAGGTCGGCGATGATCGGAAAACCGATCTCGACGCCGAATTTCTCCTTGATGTTCCGTTCCCAGGCGATGTGCGAGAAGTTGCTGTCGATCGACAGCCCGAGCAATTCGCAGCCGAGGGCCTGGAAGTCGGCATGGCGCTTGGCGAAGGCGATGAACTCGGTGGTGCAGACCGGCGTGAAGTCGGCCGGGTGCGAGAACAGCACCAGCCACTTGCCGCGGTAGTCCTCGAGGGTCTTGCGGCCATGGGTCGTCGGGGCGTCGAAGGCCGGGGCCGGCTCGTTCAGGCGGGGCATGCTAGGCGTTTGGGTCACGGTTTCCATCGATTGTCTCCAGTGATATCAATAGGCTGTGGCCAGGGCCACATCAAGTGGACGAGTGATAATCTAAAGCAATCGAAAGCGGCCGAAAAATTGTTTGAATAGATCGTTCTGATTGGTCTTGCAAATTGAGTAATATCAATTCATAGCTATTATTGATTGCATGGCCTGAAGATCATCTCGCGGCGAGCATCGTCAATGGGATTCGTCAATCAGCAACGGCTGCCTTGCGCATAGCGCCCAACCCGCAACGGCGATCAGCAACTTATCGTCTTGACCAACCTGCCCGCCGAGGCAGTTGCCGCCACGGTAGTCGAGCTCTACCGCAGCCGCTGGCGCATCGAGACAATGGCTCAAGAGCTCGACGGGGATCACCACTCCGATAAAGGGCTGGTCCCGTTCGTGCTGCCTTCCGGGACGCGGCGATCGCTAGAAAGGATGTGGCTGTGACCTGCTCAGGCGATTGCCGGAAAAGCTCGTACCGAATTGCGCAGGATGTTCGTTTGCCTTCGAGGAGCGTCGCCGGGAGCATAGCCGGGCTATGTGACCGGCGGCGCGACGAAGAAGGCGAGCGAAAAGACCAGCAAGGCGGTATGAGCCTTGACAGAAATCGCCTCAGAACGAAACCTGATTGCGACCGTTCCTTTTCGCCTTGTACAAGGCCGCATCGCCGCGCCCGATGATCGATTCCTGATCGTCTCCGGCGTTGTAACTGGCCACGCCCAGGCTCGCGGTCTTGGAACCCACCGTGGGAAGCTCGCTTGCAGCAATCGCCGCGCGCAGTTTTTCCGCCAGACGGGCCGCCTGCGCGAGATCCGTGTTCGGCGCGATGACCAAGAACTCCTCACCGCCCCAGCGTCCCACCACATCCACCGCGCGCGTATTACTCATCAACACCTTCGCCAGGTAGATGAGCACCTGATCCCCGACCTGATGGCCATGCTGGTCGTTGATCAGCTTGAAGTGGTCCATATCCACCATGATCACCGAAAACGGCGTCGCATACCTCCTGGATCGCATCAGGTTCTCTTCCAATAGGTGATTGAGCCGAGCGCGGTTGGCCAACTCCGTCAAATGGTCCGTCATCGACAGTTTGGTCGCCTCGTACAAGCACAGCGCCGCCTCGGCGATCGCCAGATTGTCTTCCTCGAAGCGCAGAGAGATCCCCTCCACTCGCTCGAACCGATGCCCGAGCAGCAATACGATGCGGCTGCCGGCGGAGGCTGTCCAGAGCCAGTGCCGCAAGCCTTGCGCCCGCAACGCCTCGCGCACCTCAGGCGGCGCCTGTTCCGTGAGCAGGCTGGAGGGCTGTTCCGAAAGCGGTGCTGCGAGGGTCAGCTGAAAGGCCCGATCCAGGCCCAATGCATGCTCGACCGTAAGCGTCTCGGGGGAGGTCTGCTTGAGCACTGCGGCACAGTCGATTTGCAGAGACTCCACCAGCAGCGCCACGAGATGCTCGCCGAGGCGCTCCTCAGTTTGCCGATGGGTCGGCTCGCGATTGACGAGCAGGTAGAGGCGTTGGATGATGCGCGCGATGGCCCGCTGACGATACGCGTCGCGGCGTGCCGCCCTCAGCTCGTGGTGCGCTTGGAGCAGACGCACCCCGAGTTCATTGTACTGCTGGCGGTAGAAATCGAGGGCCTGTTGGCTCTTCTGCGAATCATCCATACGGCGGTATCTCAACAGCTCTCAACAGCCGTTCGTTCTCGCTTCCCGAGCCGGCGAGGCCGTAGCGCTTGGGCCTTCAAGACGACACTGACCAGTGCTCGCATGAATCGCAGCCTATGCGCGAGCGATCCCGATGGGGACAGTCAGTCCGTACTCTTGGTCATGACCCCGCCAATTGTGAAGTGCGTCACGACTCCTGTCCAATCAGGTCCCCGACAGTCCCGGACTGGAGCAATCTGGACACCCGTGAAGGAGCCGAGCGGCGGACAACGCTCGCCGAGCGGAAGATCATGATGCCGTGGATGCCGGCTAGGGCATCGCGTCAGAAATACCGAGATCCTTTTCCTGCCACCTGGCTCTCGGCCCTGTAGGGGCCCGCTTGCGGGCGACCACGCCGCGCTCGCGGCCGCGAAGATCGCCCGCAAGCGGGCTCCTACCTCACGCCCTTGAGGGCAGCGACAATCGGCCTCGGGATTTCCGCCGTCTTGCGCTAGGTGCTCGCCGGGTGCGGCGCGGAAGCTTCGAGAGCCAGGGCCACAGCAGTCCGATGACGAGGATGGTGATGCCGACGATGATCAATTTACCACCACCAGACCACAACCGCCGCTGCCAGCAACGTCAACCCGAGTGCCATGTAACGATAGTTCAGATACCAGGGCGTGCCAGCTAGCTCTTGGCTCTCCTGCCGCCAGAGCGCTGGACGCCAGGTGCAGCGCTGGACCTTCTCCGGGTCCGGCGGCGCTGTTGCCAGACTCACGGTAACCAGGATCAACGCGCTCAGCGCGAACATGATCCCGGCCGCATAGAGGTACTGGAGCGGCAGCCAGTCGAGCAGCTCGTTGGCAGCCCAGCTGAGGATACCCAGGGGCACGCCGATCACCAGCGTCGCCAAGGCACCGGCATTGTTCGCCCGCGGCCAGAAGATGCCGATGACGAACACGGCCGTCACCGGCGGCGTGATATAGGACATGAACGACTGCAGGTACTGCCAGAGGGTCGGAAACTGCAGCACGATCGGGGACCACAGGATCGCCGCGATCATGAAACCGACCGTTGACCACCGGCCCCAGCGGGTCAGCCCTTGGTCACTGGTCTGCGGGCGGAAGGTGCGCACGAAGTCCATCGTGAACAGCGTTGCCGAAGAGTTGAAGATCGCCTCCAGGCTGGACAGGATTGCGGCGACGAAGGCAGCCAGCAGCAGACCGCGCAGGCCGACCGGCAGCAGGTCGACGATCATGGTCGGAAACACCAGATCCGGGCGCTCGAGGTCTGGGTAGAGGGCGACCGCCAGCACCCCGGGCATGACCAGGATGAACAGGTTCGGCAGCTTCAGCAGCCCGGCGAACAGCGCGCCCCAGCGGCCGTGATCGAGGTTGTGGGCGCCCAGTGCGCGCTGGACGACGAACTGATTGGTGCACCAGAAGTAGACGCCGATAACGAGCACGCCGGTGAAGATGCCGGGCCAGGGCAGGAGCTCGTCGTCCGCGGGTCGGATCAGATGCAGCGCATCGGGTGGCGCCGCCTGTACGACGGCATCCCAGGACGGCACCGCCTGCCAGGCCAGCACCAGCACTAGTGTGCCGCCGATCATGATCATGGCGGCCTGCAGCGCATCGTTGATGACGACGGCGCCGAGACCGCCGAAGAAGATATAGACCCCGGCGATCAGCGCGCCAGCGGCGAGCAGCGGCCACATCGGCACCGACGGGAACAGGGCTTGGCCGACCATGGCGCCGGCGTAAAGCGACGCCGGGGCATCGATCAGCGTCACGGCAACCAGCAAGAAGCCCGAGAATGCCAGCCGCGGCTCGCGGCCGAAGCGGGACTCCAGGAACTGCGGGGCCGTGTAGATGCGCGCGCGCAGATAGAGCGGCAGCAGGAATAGCACGAACAGCACCAGGATCACCGCCGGCAGCCATTCGTAGTGGTAGACGGCGATGCCGTCGTTGTAGCCGCTGCCGGGCAGGCCGACGAAGCTGCCGCCGCTCATGTTGGCGACATAGAAGGACAGACCGATGATCGGCCAGCGCAGCGCTCGGCCACCGAGAAAATAGCCCTCGGCGCCTTTGCGCGCAGTGCGAGCCGCCCACCAACCGAACAGGAGGCGCGTGCCGATCACATAGACAGCAACGATGGCCAGGTCCCAGGGGCTGATCTGAATGTCGGGCATAGCGATCTCCTCGGCAGCGCGTACCGGCTTTAGAAGCCCTAACAGAATGCCCTCTAAGGTTCAATAAATCCGCAGCTTGTGTAGGCTGGCCGGGCATTTTGATGGGGTCTTTTAAGCAAGATATGTGCCCAAAATAGAAGGCGGCTGCTAATTCACGTCGGGGCTTTCCCGGCGCGGTCCGCCGATCGATAGGCCCGCATTCTGCCTGAGAGGCACCGAATGACCTGCTCAATGAGATCACCGCGACGTTCGAGCGCGACCCGCAGATCAATCGCCATGACCGGTCCTTGAAGATAAGGAGCCAGGAAGGGCGCGTTGAGACGGAATACCGTGGCGAGAAGGAGATCGTCAACTGCATCGCCCGGGCGCTCGCCCAGGAGCCGGTGTTCGCCGACGACACCCTTATAGAGAGCTAAAGCCTAAGAGGTTGTCTCAATGCCGCCTTGCCAATGCTTCCGGCGGACCATCTTTCAGGCTGCCTGCTCAGAGCGGAGCTGAATGGAAGCAATGCGGACCTTGCTGCGCATTGCGATTACCGCAACTTGGGCAGGCTGGATCGGCCGGTATCGCCAGCGTGCGGACGGCCATCGTTTGCGCATCGAGCAGCAGGAGCCTGGAATACAGCGGTTGGCCATAGCCCGTGAGGACCTTGATGGTCTCGGTCGCTTGGATGCTGCCGATGATACCGACGAGTGGCGCGAGCACGCCTTCGCGGGCGCAACGCTCGCCTTCCTGTCCGTCATCGGGGTAGAGGCACTGGTAGCAGGGGTCTTCAGGGCGCCCGGAGAAGACCGCGACCTGACCCTCGGCCCGGATTGCGGCACCGGAGACGAGCGGGATGCCGGAGGTGACGCAGGCGGCGTTGACCGCGTAGCGCGTCTGGAAATTGTCGCTGGCGTCGACGACTAGATCGACCTCGGCGGTCAGCGCGGCGAGCTGCGTCGGGGTCAGGCTGCGCTTGATCGGGACTAGCTCGCAATGTGGATTGAGCGCCTCGAGTGACGCTATGGCCGAATCGACCTTGGTCCAACCGATGCGCTCGCTCGTATGCAGGATCTGCCGCTGCAGGTTGGAGAGGTCGACGGCATCGAAGTCGGCCAGCAGCAGACGCCCGACGCCGGCGGCTGCCAGATACATCGCGACGGGTGAGCCGAGCCCACCAAGCCCGACGATCAGCACCCGGGATTCGATCAGCCGCCGCTGGGCCTGCTCGCCAAAGCCTGGCAGCAGGACCTGTCGGCTGTAGCGGGACTGTTCGTCTGAGGTCATCAACCGCCCGCTTGCTCGGTGGCAGGTGTGGCTCTGCGGATGTCGCTGACGTCAACGAAGTAGTAGCCGCAGGTTGCCGGTGTGATGTTCTCGCTCGCTGTGCGCGGGTATTTTCGGCAGCTCGGTGGACGGGCGTAGTAGACGGCGCAGCTGCTCAGGCCTTGGTGATCGTATCTTAAGAACGGGCACGGAAATGGCAACTTGCAACATTCGCCGCAGCGGTTGCAATCGCCGCGGCGGCCGGCGTCGACCGGTAGCAGCGAGGTCGTGAAGCGCTGCGTCTTACGGATCAGCCCACCTGCGAGGCGGCGTAGGGCTTGCAATCCGTTAGTCGGCGTCTGGGGCATCGGTCGCGGCTCCTTGGGAAAAGCGGAAGGTGTCGAAGTCAGGTCGGGGTATACCGGCGGGCGAGGGCCGGACTTCGGTTGCGACATCCTTTTCATCAAGGCGTCATCGTCTCGTCATGTTACGTGTACAGATTGCGTTTGACTATTTAGACTGCGTGACCGGAGACGCGTTGGTCTTAGCCGGCCGGCAGGCTGGCGATCGGGGGCGCTCCGCGGGCACTGGCATGGACATCTCGGCTCGATATGGCGGCTCTCTCGAGCCGAGGCCAGGGCCGCTGCAGTGCTTCAGCACCGATACTGCTGGCGCTCAGGGTGTGTGGCCTTCATCACGCCTTGGTCAGCTGCAGCGGATGGGCCATGAGCAGCACGGCAGCAGCACAACGCAAGCGGTTGATTTTAAAGCCTTAAGTGGTTCATTGTTGACCGCTAAGCCAGGTGTTGAGCCAGGAAATGATCAAGGCCTGATGGCTGCCTAGCCCTGTGATGGATCCTGCGTTGAGGATGCTTCAGCGGGTGCTGGTCGTTATACTGCGCGATTACCTGATTCTTTTCGTGCGCTTCGATGCGTGGCCGGAGTGAGAGATTCGGCCCCACCGTCTGTGCGCTCGTTCCACAGCCTAACCAAAGTCGAGAGGATTGCCCCATGCATCACGGCACGACCATTACCCAGTTCATCGCGGAAGAGCAGCGCCACATCCCCGGCGCTACCGGCGATTTCACGGCCTTGCTCAATGACATCGTGACCGCGTGCAAGATGATCTCGAACCAGGTCAATCACGGCGCACTGGTCGGCGCGCTCGGCAGCGCTGACAGCGAGAACATTCAGGGCGAGACCCAGAAGAAGCTGGATGTCCTCTCGAACCAGATGTTCATCCAGTGCACCGAGTGGTCGGGTCATGTCGGCGCTCTGGCCTCGGAGGAGATGGACGACATCTACGACATCCCGGCCGAGTACCCGCGGGGCAAGTATCTGCTGACCTTCGACCCACTCGATGGCTCGTCGAACATCGATGTCAATGTCTCGGTCGGCACCATCTTCAGTATCCTGCGCGTCGCCGGCAACGAGAAGCCGATCGCGAATGACTTCCTGCAGGCCGGCACGCAGCAGGTTGCGGCGGGTTATGCGCTCTATGGCCCGTCGACGATGCTGGTGTTGACGACCGGCCAGGGTGTCAACGGCTTCACACTGGATCAGAACATCGGCGAGTTCATCCTGACCCATCCGAACATGACCATTCCGGCCGATACCGCCGAGTTCGCGATCAACGCATCCAATAGCCGCTTCTGGGAGGCTCCAGTGAAGCGCTATGTCGATGAATGTCTCGCCGGCAAAGAGGGTCCGCGCGAGAAGGACTTCAACATGCGCTGGATCGCCTCGATGGTTGCTGAGGTGCACCGCATCCTGACGCGCGGCGGGGTCTTCATGTACCCGATGGACTCGAAGATGAGCGCGAAGGGGCAGGGCGGCAAGCTGCGTCTGCTCTATGAGGCCAACCCGATGTCGTTCATCGTCGAGCAGGCAGGCGGTGGCTCGATCACCGGCGCCCAGCGCATCATGGAGCTGCAGCCGGAGTCGCTGCATCAGCGCGTCCCGGTGATCCTCGGCTCGCGCAATGAGGTTGAGCGCATCCAGGGTTATCACAGCGCGGACTGAGATCCCGCCAGCACGGCCTTCAACTTCGCTTCGTGGCCGGATTGGGGATCAGTCCGGCTGTGGGCCATGGCGCCGGCACGCAAGCCGAAGGCCAGCACGGCCGTCGAGCTGGCGGCTTCAATGATGGATTTCTGACGATGGATTCGGCCTCTCACGAGACCCGCAGCCTGTCGGTGGTCGTGCCGCTCTATCAGGAACGCGAGAATGTCGAGCCGCTGCTCGCGCGTGTCCATGAAGGGTTGGAGTCTTATGAAGACCCCTGGGAACTGATCCTGATCGATGACGGTAGTCGGGACGGCACTGGCCAAGCCCTAATGGAGCTGGGGCGGCGCTACGGGGCGCACGTCCGCGTGCTGTGCTTCCGCCGCAACTTCGGCCAGACCGCAGCGATGCAGGCGGGCTTCGATGCCGCGCGCGGGCGCTTGATCGCGACCCTCGACGGTGACCTGCAGAATGATCCGGCCGATATCCCGCGCCTGGTCGATGAGTTGCTCGCGCGTGATCTCGATCTGCTCCAAGGTTGGCGTCGTGAGCGCCAGGACGCCTTGCTGCTGCGTAAGGTCCCGTCGCGCATTGCCAATAGCCTGATCGCCTGGGTGACTGGTGTCCGGCTGCATGACTACGGCTGCAGCCTCAAGGTCTATCGTGCCGAGGTCGTCAGGGAGATCCGGCTGTTCGGGGAGATGCATCGCTTTATCCCGGTCTGGATTGCCGGTGTGACGGCGCCGGAGCGGATCGGCGAGACCGATGTGCGGCATCAGGCGCGGACACATGGCCAGTCCAAGTACGGACTGTCTCGCACCTTTCGGGTCTTGCTCGATCTCCTGGTTGCGTTCTTCTTCTTGCGTTTCGGGGCCCGTCCTGGCCATTTCTTCGGTGCGATCGGTCTCTCGTTCGGCTTGCTCGGGGGGCTGATGATGGGTTGGCTCGCCTGGGTCAAGTTCGGGCTCGAACAGGATATCGGTGACCGTCCGATGCTGTTCGTCGCGATCCTGCTGCTGGTCGCTTCGATTCAATTCCTGACGACGGGCGTCCTCGCCGAGATCATGACGCGAACCCTGTTCGCCTCGGGCGAGCGCACCGATCATTGCATTAGCGCGCAGACCGATCCGGATAACGCGGGTTGGAAGCAGCGCCGGTAAGCGGCGGCCGGTGCTGCAATGGGCGGAATGATCTCGAGGTGTACCGATCGCCTGGAAGCGAGCATGACTGATCAGGTCGATCTGAGCCGCCTGCTGGGTCGGACGCTGGTCTCGCCCTGGTTCCTGGCGCTGGTCGTTTGGCTGGCGTTCTTCTGGCAGCTCGGCGCGGTGCCGCTGTACGATCTTGATGAGGGTGCCTTCACCGAGGCGACCCGCGAGATGCTCGCGAGCGGCAATTTCATTACCCCGCACCGCGATGGCGAGCCGCGTTACGACAAGCCGGTGCTGATCTATTGGCTGCAGGCGGCGTCGGTCTCGGCGCTCGGCTGGAGCGAGTTCGCGTTGCGGCTGCCGTCGGCACTGGCGGCCGGTCTCTGGCTGCTGGCACTCTGGTGGTTCGTCCGGGCGCGGCTCGATGCGAACACCGCGACGATTGCCGGGCTGGTGATGGCGCTCGGGCTGCAGGTGGCGATCATCGGCAAGGCCGCGGTGGCCGATGCGCTGTTGAACCTGTTCATCGCGCTCGCGTTCTTCGATATCGATCGCTGGCGCCTGCGACCGCGAACCGGGACCCTGCTGCGGGTCTATCTATGGCTCGGCCTCGGCTTCCTGACCAAGGGGCCGGTCGCGGTCTTCTTCCCATTCGTCGTCAGCCTGCTCTATTTCAGCTCATTGCGCGCCTGGCGGGCCTGGCTGACGGCGGTGCTCGACTGGCGCGGCTGGCTGGTCTTCCTCGCCGTCGCGGCTCCCTGGTATCTGGCGATCTATCTCGATGACGGATCGGGGTTTTTCGAGAGTTTCTTCCTCGGTCACAATCTCGGCCGTTATGGCGGCGTCAAGCACGGGCACGATGGTTTCCCCGGTTACTACTTCGTGATGCTGCCGCTGGTGCTGCTGCCGTTCACCGGCTGGTTCCTGAGCCTGCTGCCGCGGCTGCGCCGGCTCTGGGCCGATGACCTGGATCGGTTCCTACTGCTCTGGTTCGTGACCGTGTTCGTGGTGTTCTCGTTCTCGGGCACCAAGCTGCCGCACTACCTGGTCTACGGGATCACGCCGCTGTTCATCCTGATGGCGCGCCATCGCGATGCGCTGACCAATCGTTGGCTCGCATTCCTGCCGCCGCTGCTGTTCGTGACGGTCATAGTCGCGCTGCCGGAGCTGCTCGGTCTGTTCGCAGCGCGGGCGGAACGCGCGCACGAGCAGGCGATGTTTGAACAGGGGCGCGAGGTGCTGGATCTGGGGTATCGGTTTGGTACCTGGGTTGGATTGCTAGTGATCCTCGCGCTGCTGCGCTGGCCGCCGATCGCGCTTTGGCAGCGTCTCGTGCTGGTCGGTGTCGTGCAGACCTTGTTGGTGTTCGGTCTGTTGGTCCCGGCCGTGTTCGCGGTGATGCAAGAGCCGGTGAAGCAGGCCGGCCTGCTGGCGCGTCAGCTCGATCGGCCGACCGTCGTCTACCGGACCAGCATGCCGAGCTTCAGCGTCTATCGGGATGCGATCACGCCGGAAACCGATCAACCGCAGGTCGGTCAGCTGGTGTTTCTGCGCGTCGACAAGCTCGCTCGTTTGGCGCAGGTGGTCGCGCCGAATCGCCTTGAGCGGCGCTACCGCAAGGGGCCGGTTGCGTTGGTTCTGATCGCGCCGCCGTCAGCAGGCTCGGCTGAAGCGCGACCCGGGGCCGGGGGCGACAGCAGCGCGCGGCCGACGGCCCGGCCCTGAGGCGTTCCAGTCGATGCGATCCGCGTCTACCTCCGCGCTGCGCCAAGCACTTGCGCTCGGCGCTGACCGCGATCCGGTCCATCCTCCAGGCGGGGCAGGCTGGCTGCTCGGCTGGGCCTTGATCTGCTCGGTCATCGCCGGCGCGCTGTGGCAGTTCGGTGCCACCGGCTATCACAGCGGCTTCCTGACCTTGAATACGCTGTTCGCGTTGCTTCCCTCGAGCCTGTGGCAATGGCTGACCGTGCTCGGCGATGAGCGGGTCGCGCTCACGCTGGGGTTGTTGCTCTCCTATCGGCATCCGCGGGTGTTCTGGACGCTGATCTGCGCCGCGCTCGTCGCGATCGCCTATTCCCGAGGACTCAAACCGCTGATCGATGCGCCGCGCCCGCCAGCGGTGCTAGCGGCTGGCAGCTTCGAGGTGATCGGCGATGCCCATCGCAGCCAGAGCTTCCCGTCCGGACACAGTGTCACCGCCGGCGTCTTCTTTGGGGTGCTGGCCTATTATGCACGGCGCTCGTCGTTGCGCTGCTCACTGCTGGTCCTGGCCACGCTGGCCGGGCTGAGCCGGGTTGCGGTCGGTGTGCACTGGCCCGTTGACGTGATGGCCGGCCTGGCCGGCGGCGGCGTCGCCGCGCTGGCCGGTGGGGCGCTGGCGCGGCGCAGCCCTTGGGGCATCTACGACGAGGGCGTGCATCGAGCCTTCGTCGTGCTCGCCGGCTTTGCGGCGATCGGTCTGCTCTTCGACGACGGCGGTTATCCTGCTGCTACTCGGGTGCTGCAGCTGCTTGGCGGTGTTGCCTTGATCATCGCGACGCTTCAGTACCTGATCTGGCCACTTCGGCGCCGCCTCGTCGGGAAGTGAGCTTGGGCCTCAACCGGCCGTCTCGGCGTCGGACTCGGCCTCAGCGGTCGGCTCCGGTTCAGCGGGTTTCGCCTTTGGCTCCGGCGCCTTCATCAGCCCTTCGGCCTTGAGCACTGCGACCTTGTCATCGCCGAGGACCCAGCGCTTGCGCCGATCCTTGACCGCGTGGCGGCCGGAGCGCTTCTCGTAGATGGTGTGTGTGGCGGTGGACTTGATCTTCTTCATCCGGTTTCTTCGTCGAATCTCTGGGACAGGGGTTGGAACGCGATCGTCTCAACAGCTCCAAAACGATTGGGCTGAACGGATCACTCAGGCTGAATCGATGCGGTCATTCCGAGGGCGGCGCCGGCGGACCATCGTCGTGGTCGTCCTTGCGCACGATATCGATCTCGAACTTGGTAATCCAGGCCGCCATGGCGCCAAGCGCAGCGAGGATGGGCGCAAGGATGGTCAATGCGCCCCCGACGGCGACACCGGCGGTCAGCGGGATCTCCATCAGGATCTCACCGCCGGGTTTGCGGATGATGAGCCGTCGTACGTTGCCCTCGGCGATCAACTGCTTGACGTAGTCGACGAGCTCGCTGCCTGCGACGCTGACCCGTTCGGTGATGCCGCGGCGGTTCGGGTCTGGGAGCTTAGACATGGTTTGAAATCATTCGCTTCTGCGGGTTCGATGCGGTGCCGATGATAGCCGGTAATCCTCAGTCCGTGTGGGCTCAGCCGTCAACCGATCATCAGGCTCCGGCCCTCCCGTTGGCGAGTCCTTGCCGGCCCCTTCCGGGCCAACGGTCATACCGGCTCGCCACTCTGGAGCATGGCCGACTCGCAGCCGGTATGTCATCCGGCACGTGATCGGGTTCGCCTTCTATCGGACAGCGGGGGGCTGCGAGGGACGGCGATGCGGCCTGGCAGAACCGCTGTAGCCGAGCACGATCGGGCCCGATCTCCTCGCCAGAGGGCAGGGGGGCGTTCGGGTCCTGGAGCCAGCTCAAGATATCCTGGCGCACAGCGGCACCCTGGAGATCGCGCGGCAGCATATGCCAGCCATCGGCATAGAGCCCGAGCCGCGTCCGGCCGTCGAGTGGAACGCGGGCGATGAAGCGGCAGAAGGCGCGTGGCGGGATGATGCTGTCTCGCTCGCCGTAGAGGATCAGCAGCGGTGGCTGCTCAGGGTTGTGGCGGATATCGGGCCAGGTGGCGGCCTGATCCATCAGGTTGGTGACGCCCCAAAGCGCGTCGACTCGGGTGGCCTTGATCACCAGCGGATCACGGCTCATCATCCTGAGCATCGACTTGTTATCCGATGGGGCGATCGGAATCCCGTTGCCGGTGAGCTTCAGCGCTGGCAGGGTCCGGGCCGTGACATCCAGGGCGAGGCGTTGGTACCAGGGCATGGTTGCGCGCGACCACACAGCCGGCGCGATCAATACCAGCGCATCGATGTCCAGCGGGGACTGTGCGCTGGCGGCGAGGGCGACGGCGGCCCCCATGCTTTCGCCGATCACGGCGAGCCGGGCCTGGGGATATCGCGCGCGCAGTAAACGGATCAGCGTGCGGAGGTCGGCCTGCAGTCGTGCGCTGCCATGCCACCGGCCAGCCTGCCTTGTGTCACCAAAGCCGCGCTGATCGACCGCATAGGTGGTGATTCCGGCTGCGGCGAGGTCCTCCCCGAGCGGCGCAAAGGCGCGGCTGTAATCGTTGAATCCATGCAGACCAAGGGCCACCACGTCCGGGTCAGTCGCGCCGTGCCAGCGGCGGATCGGGAGGCGATAGCCGTCCGGCATGCGCGCGTGGATCGTCTTAAGTGAAGGTGGCAATGGGCGACGGTGGTCGGCGTTTGGTAAGGGGGCGGACGCGCTGCAGCTCAAGAGCAGGATGCCACTGATCGCGGCGAGTGCAGGAGGGATTCGGATGGATCGCCTCGCCAAGCGCGGGCCTCGGCAGGGGATGACTGGGGAGCCTCCGTGGTGAGAGCGGGCGAGCGGGCGGCGCATACTGGACGCGGACTGAGGGGCTCAGAGCAGGCTCAGCGGGCCTTCCTGCATCGCCGCGATCTGCTCGCGCAGGATCAGGATCTGCTCCTCCCAGAAGCGCGGCGAGTCGAACCAGGGAAAGGCATCCGGAAAGGCTGGATCGTCCCAGCGTCGCGCCAGCCAGGCGGCATAGTGGATCAACCGAAGTGTCCGTAGGGCCTCGATCAGATGCAGCTCGCGCGGATCGAAATCGCAGAAATCCTGATAACCCTCCAGGATTGCGTCGAGCTGCAGCCGCATCTGCGTTCGGTCGCCGGAGAGGAGCATCCAGAGGTCTTGGATCGCTGGCCCCATCCGCGCATCGTCGAAGTCGACGAAGTGCGGCCCCTGCTCGGTCCAGAGCAGATTGCCGCGATGGCAATCGCCATGCAGCCGTCGCGATTGAATGGGACCGGCGCGCTCAAAGCAGGCTGCGACCTCGGTCAGTGCTTGCTCGAGCACACTGGTGTAGGGGGCTGTCAGCTCGGCCGGGATCCAGCCCTGTTCGATCAGGTATTGACTCGGCTCGACGCCGAAGTGGTGGCGCGTCAGCGTTGGTCGGTGTCGGAACGGCTGACTCGCACCGAGCGCATGGATGCGGGCGATGAACCGGCCGATTCGGATCAGGGTCTCGGACTGCTCGAGCTCGGGGTCGCGTCCGCCGCAGCGAGGCGTGAGCGAGAACCGATAACCACGGTGCCGATGCAGGCTGTGACCGTCGATCACCAGCGGTGCGACCGCCGGGATCTCGCGCTCGCTGAGCGCCAGCATGAAGGCATGCTCCTCGGTGATCGCCTCGTCGGACCAGCGTCCAGGCCGGTAGAACTTGGCGATCACCGGCGCGGTAGCATCCAGTCCGACCTGATAGACCCGATTCTCGTAGCTATTCAGCGCCAGCAGCCGTCCATCGACGATGAAGCCAAGCGACTCCACCGCGTCCAAGACGCAATCGGGTGTCAGGTCCGCATAGGGTCGCCGCGGACCGGCCGCTTCCCCGGCCATATCGCTGTCTGTTTCCTGCATTGCTGCCCCTGTCCCGTGCGGCGAGTCAGTGCGCCTCGGCTTGGTGAGGCCGAGCGCCGGGAAGCTCGGTGCGGTCCATCTCGATCTCGGCACGCTCTCCGAAGCGCCTCACCACCGGACCGAGGGTGAGGCCCTGAACCAGGATCGAGAAGACCACGACGACATAGGTGACGGTGACCAGGATGTCTCGGACCTCGGAATCGGGAAGCGACAACGCCAACGCGACCGAGATACCGCCGCGCAGCGCACCCCAGGTGAGGATGGTCACCACGCCCGGGGAGAAGCTGCGAAAGCGCCGCATCAAGGCCACTGGCGCACCGGCGCTGATCGCACGGGCACCCAGTACCAGTGGGATCGCGAAGAGACCGGCGGCGAGCGTGGCCGGGGTCACGCTGATCACGAGCACCTCGAGACCGATCAGCACGAACAGGACCGCGTTGAGGATCTCGTCGACCAACTCCCAGAAGTTGTCAAGATGGCCCTGGGTCTTCGTTGACATTGCGCCGTTGCGGCCCTGGTTGCCGAGCAATAGCCCGGCGACCACCACGGTGATCGGTGCCGAGACATGCAGATGCTCGGCGAGCGCATAGGCGCCGGCGGCGACCGCAAGCGTAATGAGCACCTCGACCTGGTAGTCATCGGCTCGGCGCAGCATCATATAGGCGATACCGCCGCTGACGAGCCCAAGCAGCAGGCCGCCGAGCGCCTCTTCGACGAACATCTCGAAGGCGTTCCCGAGGGTGACAGGCTCGCCGCCGACCGCGATCTCGAACAGCACCATGAAGACGACCACGGCGACCCCGTCGTTGAATAGCGACTCGCCGGTGATCTTGATCTCGAGGCTCGGCGGCGCCCCGGCGCTCTTCAGGATGCCGAGGACCGCGATCGGATCGGTCGGCGAGATCAGCGCGCCGAACAGCAGGCAGTAGATCAGCGGGATATCGAGACCGAGCAGCGCGAACAGCAACCAGGCGACACCGCCGACGAGAAAGGTCGAGACGATCACGCTGAAGCTGGCGAGGATCGCGATGACCCACTTCTGACTCGCGAGGTCGTGCAGATTGACATGCAGCGCGCCCGCAAACAGCAGGAAGCTCAGCATCCCGTGCAGCAGCGTCGCATCGAAGTCGATGCTGTTGACCATCAGCCGGATATCCTGCTCGAGCGCATCGGTCCCTGGCAGCGGCAGCAGCAGCGCCAATGACATCAGCAATGCGATCAGCATCAGGCCGATCGCGGTGGGCATCTTCAGGAAGCGGTGGTTGAACCAAGCGAAGACGGCCGACAGTGTGATGAGAACCGCGATGATGTTGAACAGTTGCATAGCGACCGCCTGTGCGCAGCGAACGTCTGCCGAGAGGTGGCTGAGGCTGGGCGCATTATGCCGCGTTGTTGGAGCGCGAACGAGCCTGTTTCGCCAACGCGGGCGCACCCGGTCCTGAAAACGCAGGGAGATCGGTCTATGCTGCCGCTCGAATCCATCACTGACCGAGGAGCATGATCCGATGACCGATGTGACGATAATCGAGGTCGACGAGGCGCTGCATGCCCAGACCGACATGAAGACCGGGACCCGAATGGTGCGGGTCGAAGCGCCGAGTGATCGGCCGGTGACGGTTCATGCGCGGGTCAATGCGAAGCTCTTGCAACAGGTGCGGGTCTTCGACGACCGCGGCCACATGCATTTCGAGTGGCAGGGGCGCGGGCTTGGGCGCACCATCGGCGTCGGCTCGCGTACGTTCGAGCATCCGCCCTTGTTGCTCGGCTGTCTGTCCTATCAAGACGAGACCTGGATCGTGAACGACCTCAACGTTCGATCCGAGCTGGTCGACGGCGAATGCCGGATCAGCATCCGCTGCGAGGACGGGGGTGATTTTCCGGGAGATTGGGACGATCTGGTGGTGACACTGAGTTGGGCTGCGGATTGAGCATCAGGACGCCAACCGGCCAGCATGCACGAGGGCACAAGCGCGCTCTTGGCGTTATCGTCACTCGCCCTGGTTTCTGGACGAGCTGAGCCCATCGGTTGCTGACTGTTCCGGCGCTTTCTGTCCGGCGATCAGGCGGAATGGCTGTAACGAGGGGCCCGAGCGTTCCATGCTCGAGGCTGGCACGCCGCCGTGATCTATAGCCTGCTGATCCGCGTTGCGGACAGCTCGGTGAAGCGACGGAGACTGGAAGACGCCCGGTCAGGTGCAATCGATCACGGCCTTGAGCACGTCCGGCTCGGCAGCGCGCCGTAGTGCCTGCACGGCGTTGTCGAGCGGTTCACGCACGTCGATCAGAGGGGGCAGAGCCAGGCGCTGATCAGCAAGCAGCCGCAGCGCCGCAGGGAAGGGGCCGCAGCGCGAGCCGATCAGCTGGATCTCATCGACGACCAGCGCTGAGAGCTCGACCGGGATCGCACCGCGATAGGTGCTCTTGAGACAGAGCGTGCCGCGCGGCCGCACGGCGGTGCGCGCCAGCTGAAAGCCGCTGGGCGCGCCGCTGGCCTCGATGACGAGATCATAGCTGGCGGGCTCGACCTGCTGTTCATCGAGCGAGGCGATCCCGGCCTTCGCCAGCCGCTGGCGCTGATGCGCGTGTCGTGCGACGACGGCGAGTGCTGCGCCGGTCAGCGCGACCACCCGCGCGATCACTTGGCCGAGGCGGCCGGCGCCGACGATCAACACGCGGTCCGATGGGTTGATATGGACCCGTTCCGGCACCTCGAGGGCCGCTGCCAGGGGCTCTGCGAAGACCGCGCAACTGTCGGTTACCTGCTCTGGGACCCGATGCAGGTTGGTGAGCGGCAGGCACAGGTACTCGGCGAAGGCGCCATTGTGCCCCTTGATCCCGAGGACCCGACGCTCGAGGCAATGGCTCGGTCGGCAGGCACGGCATTCGCGGCACTGGCCGCAGCTGAGGTTGATCGAACCGACGACCCGCTCGCCGATCCGCTCAGGCGCATCCGCTGCCGCGGCGATCTCGCCGACGAACTCGTGGCCGAGCACGCCGGTGAATGGATAATAGCCGTTCAGCAGTGCCAGATCGGTCGAGCAGACGCCGGCCATTCGGACACGGACCAATGCCTCGCCCGTGCCGGGCACAGGTATCGGCAGGTCGGTGCGCAAGCGCAGTGGTGTGGAAGCGGTGGGCTCGAGCCAGACGGCCTTCAATCGATCGCTCCGGGTTGGCGGTTACCGTGAATCACGCGGAATACATCGTCCGGGGTGGCGCCGTGCCATGAACGTTAGCGCGGATAGCTGCGACGGCCCGCAGCCGGTATCATGCATGCCGCGGTGGCGCTGCGATCAAACGATGAGGCATCGAGAACGGCTCGTTAACCTGCTCGAATCGCGACGCGCCGCAGTCACGACTGCCCCCGAGCGCCGCCCAGGCGAGCTGTGCCCGAGGCCCGTTGCCGGGACGCGACCGAGCGCGGTCATCCAGCTCGCCGGCCCGCTCCAACGCGGACCCGACTAGAAATTCGCCCTCGAAACCGCCAACTCTGCCGGCGGTAACGGGGCATCGCTCTGCACAGACCTTGGCGCGTCTCACCACAGACCTGCATCGAACAGCCGCGATCATTGCCTCATTGGCGAGACGTCCTACTTCAGCGACCGTCTGCGCGCGCGTCAAGCCACCGTATGCGCTGTGCGGTGCCGCACCCGCGAGCGCCAAACCTCATCCGACCGGAGACCAGGAGAGCCTGATGCCACCACAGGACGAAACGACCCGTTCATCCTACCAGCATTTTGTGAATCTCACCGCGGCCTACAGCCGTGTCAGGGCCTTTACCGAGCAGCTCTGCGAGCCGCTCGAGATCGAAGATTACGTGCTGCAGACGGCCGTCGAGGCGAGTCCGCCGAAATGGCATCTCGCGCATGTCTCTTGGTTCTTCGAGACCTTCTTGCTAAGGCCCTTCCTGCCAGGCTACCAGGCGTTCAATCCCGCCTATGCCCATCTGTTCAACTCCTACTACGAGCAGACCGAGGCCGGCTTCTGGCCGCGCCCGGAGCGCGGCTTGCTGTCGCGGCCGACCGTCGCCGAGGTCTACGATTATCGGCGTCATGTCGATGAGGCGATGATGCGATTGTTGAACGCGTGTCCGCCGGAGCATGAGGCGACCGTGCGGGCGCGCATCGAGATCGGCCTCAATCATGAGCAACAGCATCAAGAGCTCTTGATCACCGATATCAAGTACAACCTCGCCTACAATCCGTTGCGTCCCGCCTACCGCGCCGATCTCCCGGCGACCCCGCAGCGCGAGCCAGCGCCGCTGACCTTCAGCCGGTTCGAGGGCGGACTGCACTGGTTCGGGGCCGAAGGCGACGGCTTCGCCTACGACAACGAGTCGCCGCGCCATCAACGCTTCCTGGAGCCGTTCCAGCTTGCCGATCGCCTGGTCACCAATGCTGAGTATCAGGCCTTCGTCGATGCCGGCGGTTATCGCGATCCGGCGCTCTGGCTCTCCGACGGCTGGGCCCAGATCCAATCCCAGGGCTGGCAGGCGCCGCTCTACTGGGAGCAGCTCGATGGACAGTGGCACGAGACCACGCTCGCCGGGCGCCGGCCGTTGAATCCGGCGGAGCCGGTCTGTCACGTCAGCTATTTCGAGGCCGACGCCTATGCGCGCTGGGCCGGGCGCCGACTGCCGAGCGAGTTCGAGTGGGAACACGCGGCGGCGGGCCGGCCGGTCAGCGGCCAGTTCGCCGATGCCGGGCGCTTCCATCCGCAGCCGGCTGCGGGCGGCGAGCCATTGGAGCAGCTGTTCGGCGATTGCTGGGAGTGGACGGCCTCGGCCTACCTCCCGTATCCGCGTTATCGGGCCGTCGATGGCGCGCTGGGCGAGTACAACGGCAAGTTCATGAGCGGCCAGATGGTCCTGCGCGGCGGTTCCTGCGCGACCTCGGCCAGCCATGCCCGCGCCACCTACCGCAACTTCTTCTATCCCCACGAACGCTGGCAGTTCAAAGGCATCCGGCTGGCAGAGGACATCGCATGAGCCCATTGAGCGATCCGAGCGCGGTGGTCAATCCGATCGCGTTCCATGACTATCATCCGGCCCCGGCCGATCTGCGCGCCGAGGTCCTGGAAGGGTTGGCAAAGCCGCGCAAGCGGCTCTCGCCGAAGCTGTTCTACGATGCCGAGGGCTCGAAGCTATTCGACGCCATCTGCGAGCTGCCCGAGTATTACCCGACCCGCACCGAGATCGCGATCCTGCGCGAGTCCGGCGCCGAGATGGCCAAGCGGCTCGGGCGCGAGGCGCTGCTGGTCGAGCTCGGCAGCGGCAGCAGTCTGAAGATCCGGGTGCTGCTCGAGGCGCTGCGCCCGGCGGTCTATATGCCGGTCGACATCTCGAGTGCGCATCTGCGCGAGTCCGCGCAGGCGCTGGCAGCGACCTTCCCCGGGCTGCAGGTCCACGCCGTCTGCGCGGATTATTCGGCGCCGTTCGCGCTGCCGGTCGAGGATCATGAGCATCCGCGCGCGGCCTTCTTTCCGGGCTCGTCGATCGGCAATTTCGAGCCGGTCGATGCCGAGCAGCTGTTGCGGCGGGTCGCGGCCATCCTCGGCCCGGACGGGCGGCTGTTGATCGGGGTCGACCTGATCAAGGAACGTGAGCGCCTCGAGCGCGCCTACAACGATGCCGCCGGCGTGACCGCGGCCTTCAACATGAACCTGCTCCACCGCATCAATCGCGAGCTCGATGGGGGCTTCGACACGACCCGCTTCCGCCATGAGGCCTTCTTCAACGCCGAGCAGAGCCGGATCGAGATGCACCTGCTCAGCACCTGCGAGCAGCAGGTCGAGGTCGCCGGCGCGCGCTTCGCGTTCGAGGAAGGCGAGACCATCCATACCGAATGCTCGCACAAGTACAGCATCGACGGATTCCATGCGTTGGCAAGGCGGGCTGGGTTCGAGCCCGAGCAGGTCTGGACCGATCCCGAGCAGCTGTTCAGCGTGCATTGCCTGGTCTCTCGGAGCTGAGGCCTGAAAACCGGTCACAGGCGGCCGAGTCGGCGCATCGCCGCGACCCTCGGCTCGCAGCCTGCCTCGACCGGCGATGCCCATTGGCGCCCATCCATTCGCACCCACCACTCTGCACCAAGCAACCGGCGAAGGTCAGCCATTGAAGTACCAGGATCTGCGCGATTTCATCGACCAGCTCGAGCGGCGCGGCGAGCTGAAGCGCGTCCGCGTCGAGGTCGACTCCTATCTGGAGGTGACCGAGATCTGCGACCGCACCTTGCGTGCCGGCGGCCCGGCCATCCTGTTCGAGCGGCCCAAGGGCTCGGCGATCCCGCTGCTCGGTAACCTGTTCGGCACGCCGCAGCGGGTCGCGCTCGGGATGGGGGAGGAATCGGTTGATGCCCTGCGCGAGGTCGGCCGATTGCTCGCGTTCCTGAAGGAGCCGGACCCACCGAAGGGGATGAAGGAGGCCTGGCAAAGCCTGCCGATCTTCAAGAAGGTGCTGGACATGGCGCCCAAGGTCCGACGCCAGCCGCCGTGCCAGGAACAGGTCTTCGAGGGCGAGGCGGTCAATCTGGCGCGCCTGCCGATCCAGCACTGCTGGCCCGAGGATGCCGGCCCGCTGATCACCTGGGGGCTGGTGATCACGCGCGGTCCGGAGAAGACGCGCCAGAACCTGGGCATCTATCGGATGCAGGTGATCGGCCGCAACCGGGTCATCATGCGCTGGCTGGCCCATCGCGGCGGCGCGCTGGACTTCCGCGACTGGCAGCGGGCGCATCCCGGCAAGCCGTTCCCGGTCGCGGTCGCGCTCGGCGCCGACCCGGCGACCATCCTCGGCGCCGTGACCCCGGTGCCGGATACGCTCTCGGAATACGCCTTCGCCGGCCTGCTGCGCGGCAGCCGCACCGAGCTCGCGGCCTGCCAGGGGTCGGACCTGCAGGTCCCGGCCAGCGCCGAGATCGTGCTCGAGGGGCATCTCCACCCCGATGATATGGCCCCCGAGGGCCCGTTCGGCGACCACACCGGCTACTACAACGAGGTCGACCGTTTCCCGGTCTTCACCATTGACCGGATCACCCAACGCCCCGAGCCGATCTATCACAGCACCTACACCGGCCGGCCGCCCGATGAGCCGGCCATCCTCGGTGTGGCGCTCAACGAGGTCTTCGTGCCGATCCTGCAGAAGCAGTTCCCGGAGATCGCCGACTTCTATCTGCCGCCCGAGGGCTGCTCCTATCGGCTCGCGGTGGTGGCGATGAAGAAGCAGTATCCCGGGCACGCCAAGCGGGTGATGCTCGGGGTCTGGTCGTTCCTGCGCCAGTTCATGTACACCAAGTTCGTGATCGTCGTCGATGACGATGTCTCAGCGCGCGATTGGAAGGACGTGATCTGGGCGATGACCACGCGCATGGACCCGGCGCGCGATACGGTGATGGTCGAGAACACCCCGATCGACTATCTCGATTTCGCCTCGCCCGTCTCCGGGCTGGGCTCGAAGATCGGCTTCGATGCGACCAGCAAATGGCAGGGCGAGACCGAGCGCGAGTGGGGACGCCCGATCCGGATGGACGAGGCGGTCAAGGCAAAGGTCGATCGGCTCTGGCCGCAGCTTGGCCTCGATGCCGACGCCCGCGACATCAAGCGCTAGTGCGCTTTGGCCACAAGCGCTAGTGCGCTTCGGCCAACGGCCGCGTCGGCGCCGCGACGACCGGCCAATCCTCCGGACGTCGCGCGGCCATCAGCATTGCCTAGAAGCGTCGCTGCGGACGTTCGCTTCGAGGCCTCGCCTCATTGACCGTCAGCTTGCGGCCATCCTGCATGCTATCGTTCAGGGCTTGGATCGCGTCCTCGGCCTCGGATTGATTCGGCATGTCGACGAAGCCGAATCCCTTTGATTGACCGGAGAACTTGTCCTTGATCACGTCAGCGCTCGCGACATTGCCGAATTCGCTGAACATGTCGCGCAGGGCGTCGTCATTGACCGAATATTTCAAATTGCCTACGTAGATCCTCATCGCTCACTCTCGCAACGGACGTGCATTGAGCACGCGCACACCGCCAGTCGATCAACGCACAACTCGACGGACGGCGACACGGCAGCCGGGTGCCGTATCTCGTTGGGAGCGCGGCCGCTGTGGCGCCTCCCCTGCTGATCCCGACCTGTGTGCCGGTGATCAGTGTTCACACGCGGCCACGAGCGTCCGCAAACGATCGCTGGTGGTCCGTTGCGCCTCTGTCTACCCAGGCATTGCCTTGTCATCCCGGGCCGCCGTTACTGTGCAGACTCGCATCGAGCCGCGGCGGTTCTGGGCCAAGCGACGAGGGAGTGGGTCTTGAGGGGCGGCAACAAGGCGCGACGGCATTGGACAGCCGAGCCGTTTAGTACGCGAGCCGTGACCCCATTCCGGGGGTCGAGGCCCTGCGGGCGGCCCCGGACCGCACTCCGGAGCATCGATGGCGGGTGTCGAGACTATCGGGTGAGATGGAACCCCGGGGCAAAAAGCGCTGCAATCGATTTGGAATCTAGTCGATGGCTTAGGCGCCGTCAATTGTCTAACGCGTTAAGGATTGATCTCGCCGGGCAGGATTCCTGGCCCATTTACCCTGAAACAACGGATGCGACCGTTTCATTCTCCGGCGTGGCGCGCCGTCATGATTGTTCGGTTCAGTTGGTCTTCCCGGGGGTGACCACTTGGAAACCGGCGCCCTCGATGGCCTGCGAGAGCCTTGGCGTTTCCACAAAGCCACCGCGGACCCGGACCTCGCCCTTGGCCAGGTCCGGTGTGGCTTCGCTGACCTCATCGATCGATTCCAGCGCCTTCTTCACGGTCGCGACACAATGGCCGCAGGTCATCCCCTTGACCTGCAGGACGGTCTCGTCCGGCGCCGCGACATCGCCGCCGAGCGCCGCATCGAGACGTGCCTTCGCGCCTGCTTGGTATTGGCGCGCTGCAAGTATCGCCATCAGCACCAGCAGCAGCAGCGCGGAGACAACCGCAAGCCACCCCGGTTCATGCGTATGAGCCATGACCTGGGTCGGCGCGGCTGACAAGAGCTGGTCGAACATCAGGCCAAAACCAAGACTCATCACGACGACGGTGCCAAGGTAGACCGAGAGCACAGCACCGCCGAGGGTGCGATACACGGCGCCGATCGTCGCCAGATTCGTTGCCGGACCAGCCATCAAGAAGACCAATGCGGAGCCCGCCGGTAGCCCCGCTACGATCAGTGATGCTGCGATCGGCACCGAGGCGGTCGTGCAGACATAGAGTGGCAGCGCGATCGCAAGCATCACCAGCATCCCGAGCAAGCCGTTGGACCATTCCTGCCCGGCGAAGAAATCCGGGGGTGTGACGGTCGTGACCAGGGCCGCGGCGAGCACGCCGATGACGAGCCACAGATGGATCGCGCCGAGCAGGTCGAATATCGCGTAGCGCACCGCCTCGGCGATCCGCGCCCAGAGTCCATCTAGGGGCCCGTCTAGGGGCCCGTCTAGGGGCCCGTCAGGGCGGTTCTCTGCCTCCAGGCTGCTGGCGCCGGTCTCGGCTGTCGTCGGTGTCTCAGGCACGACCCGGTTCACCAGCACCCCCCCGACCACGCCGGTCACAAAGGCGGCGACGAGCTTGAAGATCGCAAAGGGCCAGCCGAGGAAGGCCGCCGTGACCAGGATCGAGTCAACCCCCGTTTGCGGGGTACTGATCATGAATGAGGTCGCGGCGCCCGACGATGCGCCTTCGCGTCGCAGACCCAGCGCGGTCGGGATCACACCACAGGAGCAGAGCGGAAGCGGGACCCCAACGATCGATGCACGGAAGACAGACTGCCAATCCGGCCGGCTCAGACCGCGCCGGATCAGATCCGGTGGCACGAAGGCATGGATCAGACCGGCGATGAACAGCCCCACCAGCAGTGATGGGGCAAGCTCGAGCAGGATGCGCCAGAGCTCGACCGGAAAGGTTGTCAGCATGTCCATGGAGGTCTCTCGATCGTGGGGCGCTTCAGCGGGTGCTCAGAGATGATCGTTAGCAGGTTCGGTCGGCCTATTGCTCGCGATAACGATAACGCCGCTGCCGCTCCTTTTCCTTCTCGTTCTGATCGTAGATGTAGCCACCGAGTGCGCCGGCGGCGGCGCCGATCGCTGCCCCTTTTCCGGCATCTGCGCTCAGCGAGCCGATCGCAGCACCTGTCGCGGCACCAGCAGCGGCGCCGGAGGTGGTCCGCGAGGCAGTCGTGCCGCCGCAGCCTGTCACTGCCAGCACGATCGCAAGCAAGAGAGTGAGATGGATGGGTTTCATGGCGGATTCTCCCGTTTCAGTAGTGGTTCGGAGGCGTTGTGTCCCGTCAGTCGATCTCGGCTGCATCATGCCGGTCGACGGGTAAACCGCCGAGCGTGCGAGCCTCGGCGCCAATCAGGGGGGCGGATCGCTTAAGGCGATTTCTGTCAAGGCTCATACCGCCTTGCTGGTCTTTTCGCTCGCCTTCTTCGTCGCGCCGCCGGTCACATAGCCCGGCTATGCTCCCGGCGACGCTCCTCGAAGGCAAACGAAAATCCTGCGCAATTCGGTACGAGCTTTTCCGGCAATCGCCTAAGGCGCCGCCATCGACGTCGGTACTGCGCCCTCCAACTGCGGCCCCCCAGCCCGCGGCAAGCGGTCGGTACCTTTGCTCCTCGCTGATCCATCAGTACACCGCTTTCGGCGCGTTCGGCGATCATCGTGCCACAGACCAACCTCCTCAGCACGCTGGTTAGGACGAGCGCTCCTGTCCGCTCCTATCTCCTTGGCCTTCTCGAATTCATGCCGCGGTGCGGCCAAGTCAAGGCTGTCATATCGCGATCAGGGACCAAGGCTCTCGTCTCGTTTCAACCCTCATTGCGCTCGAAACAGTGGGCCAGACCCTCCTCGAGGGTTGGATAGCGCAGCCTCAGTCCAAGCTCGTCGACCATCCGTCGATTACTGAGCCGTCGGGACTCCTTCAGGTACGAGAGCATCCCGGCCGAGACCCGACCGTCGGCCTCCGCGAGCGGGATCTGGGGCGGACGAGGCAACCCGGCCGCGTCCGCGACCTGGCAGAAGTAATCGGTCATCGTGCTGGGATGACCGTCGCAGACGTTGTAAAGGGCAGCTGCCGGGCCCTGGTCCATTGCGCGCTCGCACACACTCACCAGATCCTCGGCGTGAATCCGGTTCGACCAAGGCGCCTCATCGGCACGCACGACCGGTTGGCCGCTGCGAATGCGCGCGAGCGGCAGACGGTCGCAGGCGTAGATACCCGCAACGCGCAGGATGACGAGTTCGGCGCCGCTCCTGCGGCTCCATTGACGCAAGCGCTCCTCGGCGTCCCAGCGGCGCAGCGCTCGGCCGGCCGTCGGCTTCGGTTCCCGCGACTCATCGACCCAGGCACCGCCGCAGTCGCCATAGACACCGGTGGTGCCGATGTAGACGAGGCGACGCGGAGGTCCGGTTCGGTCGA
Source organism: Halochromatium glycolicum (assembly GCF_016584085.1). Classification (GTDB taxonomy): domain Bacteria; phylum Pseudomonadota; class Gammaproteobacteria; order Chromatiales; family Chromatiaceae; genus Lamprobacter; species Lamprobacter glycolicus. The sequence goes on from NZ_NRSJ01000018.1 coordinate 31,446, forward strand.
AGGTATCGATCAGGTGCGAGGTCAGCGCGTCGCCATCACCCTCGTTGGGTGGAGGGGCGAGGTGAAAGACGCGCTCTCCGGCCAAGGCGAGCGATGTCAGATCATCCTGGGTGAGGTCCAGCTGCAGCGGCTCAGCACCCGCTGCCGCGACGGCTGCTGCGCTCTCGTCGCTGCGCACCACGCCGGTGACGGGCTCGCCGCGTTGGCGATAACGCCGCGCTAGTGCCTGTCCAACATATCCGCAGCCCAATATGATCATCGCATCGCTCCTCACACCTTCGCTTCATGGCTATCGTGCCCCATGGTATTGGGTTGATGCCGTACAGCCAAAAGCCAATGAAATCGAATCTGCCAATGAACTTTTCAGTGCGTACCGAGCCGGCTGGGAAGCATTTCGAGGTCGCGCCGGATCAGACCCTACTCGAGGCCGGGCTCCAACAGCGCATCGGTCTGCCTTACGGTTGCCGCCAGGGTACTTGCGGAAGCTGCACCGCCCAGTTGCTTGCCGGCGAGGTGCGCTATCCGCAAGGGAGGCCGCCGGCGCTGGAGGGGCAACCACCGGATAGCTGCCTGACCTGTCGGGCGGTGGCCGCCTCGGACCTGGTGCTGCGCGTCGCGGAGCTCGACCGGCTCGCCGACGTCGAGGTGCGCACCCTGCCATGCCGGGTCGCCGAGAAGACGAGATTGAACCACGATGTGATGCGCCTGAGGCTGAAGCTGCCCGAGGGCCAACGGCTGCCTTACCGTGCCGGTCAATACATCGAGTTCATGCTGCGCGATGGGTCGCGTCGGGCGTTCTCGATCGCCAATCCGCCTCACGACGACGAACTGCTCGAGCTGCATATTCGACGGGTACCGGGCGGGCGCTTCAGCGAAGAGGTCTTTGAATCCCTCGCCGAACGATCGATTCTGCGCATTCGGGGACCGCTCGGGACCTTTGTCCTGCGGGAGGAATCGTTGCGACCGCTTCTGCTGATCGGCGGCGGCACCGGCTTTGCGCCGCTCAAGGCGATGCTCGAGCAGGCGTTCCACTGCGGTATCGAGCGGCCGATCACGCTCTACTGGGGCGTGCGCTCGCGGTCTGATCTCTATCTGCCGGAGCTCCCGGCGCGCTGGGCCGAACAGCACCCGCAGTTTCATTGGGTGCCAGTGCTTTCCGAGCCGGACGCCGACTGGACTGGCCGCACCGGTTGGGTCCATGAGGCCGTGCTGGCAGACCAACCGGCACTGGCCGATCATGACGTCTATTTGAGCGGTCCGCCGCCGATGGTCGAGGCGGGTCGGGCCGCGTTCGAGGCCGCGGGGCTCAGGGTGGATCACCTGTTTTCGGATGCCTTCGAGTACTCGGCGACCGGCTCAGCGTCGGTCCTCTGAAACAGATGGCAGGCTGGGTCCAGGACCCGGCTCGAGCTGCCTGGCGATCACGCTGATCTGTTCGGCAAGTCGCGCCAATCTTCGACGTTCCCGCTCGGAGAGCGGGCTTGCGCTCAGCACCGAGCGCAGCAGCGTCGCCCGCCGCGCCAGCTGACCCGCCGCTGGATCATCGCGCGCGTCGGCGGTAAGCAGCTGCTCGATCGCCGCGAGCGCTTGGGCGAGCGCTGGCGCGTCCGCCTGGCCGGTCGCAATGCGGGTGCGCTGGAGCCAGCCCCGTACGGCTTGCTGTTGGGCATTGCTGAGCGGGCCTGATCGATGCGAGCTGATCAGCCAGTGTTGGCGGACCGCGTGCGCCAGCTCGCGCACCGCCTTTCGAACCTGCCGCCAGTCGAGCCAGGACCCTGGACCTTGTTGGTGATCGCCACGGACCTGAGCTCGACCCGGCACTGCCGACAGGGCAAGCTGATCGAGCTCGTTGGCGATTGACTGCAGCCGCGTGGCGATGCGGGATGTGTCCGCGCTGGTCAGGCCGTTGCTGAGAGGGCGAGCCAGGAGGTCGGTCTGGTCATCATGCTGTACGGCAACGGCGGCACGGGCCGCGCGTATCGATGCCGCCAGGCGGGCCTGCTGCGCCTGCGCCGCGGCGACGCTTTGCTGTAGCCGAGCCATGCTCGCATCGAGCTGCGCCCGGTAGCTGCGGTGCATCAGCAGGACCCCGAGCACGAGCAGCAGCAGCGCTGCGAGCAGCAGCCAGATCGGCCAGCGGCGATACGGCCGACGCCGACGCACGCCCATCTCGATCAGTGGGCGCGACCGAGGGACAGGGCCAAACGGCAAAGCGCATCGACGATGCCTTCATCGCTGGTCTCTTCGGCGACCGCGACGGTGCGAAAGCCAAGCTGCATCGCGGTGGCGCCGCCGCGATCGCTGATCACCACCAACGGGAGCGAGCGCAGCGAGGCCTGATCGGCGCTTCTGACCAGCTGGCAGAGGTTCTGCAAGACCTCGTCGCTGGTCGCCGTAATGAAGCTGAGCCGCTGCTGCCAATCCGGGATTTGGGCGTCGATTCCGGTCTCAGGAAGGCATCGGCGGTAGACCTCGGCATAGGCGACCTCGGCACCGCGCTGGCTCAGGCTTTCGCCGAGCTTGGCGCGCCCACCCACCCCGCGGACGATCAGTACCCGACGTCCTTGGACCTCGGTCAAGGTTGGCAGCGCCAGCAATGCCTCGCTGTCGTAGCCGCGCTCTGGGACCAGATCAGGTGCCATTCCATGCTCGCGCAGCGCCGCCGCGGTCGCGCGGCCAACCGCCCCGATCAACGGCCGGCTGCCGCCTGCAGCTGTGGTCGGCGTGCGCGGCAGCAGCGGCAGCCCGTAATCGACCGCGTTGCGGCTGACGAAGAGGATGATGTCCCAGGGCTCCGCCAGCAGCGAGCGCGCATCATCGTTGGGCTCAGAGCCGCGTATCTCGAGGGTTGGAAACGCGACTGGCTCGGCGCCGGTGGCCCGGATCAGCTCACAAAGCTGCGCCGCCTGACCAGCGGGGCGGGTCACCAGCACCTGGCAGCCGTCGAGCCGGCAAGGCCCGGTCATTGCTCGGCCAGGGCCGCTAGTACGCGGTCCGCGCCCTGAGCCAAGAGCGCATCGCCAACCTGCTTGCCGATCCGATCGGCTTCATCGGTTGGGCCGCTGGCCTCACCGCGCATCAGCTGCGAGCCATCCGGCATCCCGACCAGACCGCGCAGCTGAAGGACGCCGTCGTGATGCTCGGCATGGCCGGCGATCGGAACCTGACAGCCGCCGTTGAGGCGCGCGTTCAGCGCCCGCTCGGCGGTGACGCGCTCGGCCGTCGGGCCGTGATGCAGCGGGGCGATGAGCTCGTGGACACGGGCGTCGTTGGTGCGGCATTCGATACCGATCGCGCCCTGGCCGATCGCTGGGAGGCTCTGCTCGGTCGGGATGCACGAACGGATATGCTCGCCGAACTCGAGCCGAATCAGGCCGGCGGCGGCGAGGATGATCGCGTCGTAGACGCCCTCGTCGAGCTTGCGCAGCCGCGTGTTCACGTTGCCGCGCAGCGGCTCGATGCGCAGGTCGGGCCGCAGCACCGCGAGCTGGCATTGGCGTCGCAGGCTCGAGGTGCCGACGCAGGCGCCCTGTGGCAGCGCATCCAGGGTCTCGAACCGATTCGAGACGAACGCATCCCGCGGGTCCTCGCGCTCGAGGATGCAGGCCAGGTGCAGCCCGTCCGGGAAATCGACCGGAACGTCTTTCATCGAATGGACCGCGATATCGGCATCACCGTCGAGCATCCCTTGCTCGAGCTCTTTGACGAACAGGCCTTTGCCACCGACCTTGGCCAGCGGGGCGTCGAGGATCTTGTCGCCACGCGTGGTCATGCCGATGATCTCGACGGTGAGGGCCGGGTGCAGACGGCGGAGGGCGTCGGCGACATGCTCCGCTTGCCACATGGCGAGTGCGGATTTTCGGGTGGCAATGCGAATGGTCTCTGGCATGGAGGCGGGTCCAGCTTGTCATAGTGGTCTTAGGCAATAGCCTAACCTAACCGAAGTTTTCTTCCGCGACGATGGCAGCGGTCAATCGCGGCGTACCGATCAGGATGGCATGGGGGCTTGCCGTTCGGGCCGCTCTCCTGTTGGGTCGGTCCGCTCAGACAGCCGCGCTGGCGGCCCGAATCGCTATCTCAGGCTGTCGTCAGACACGAATCTGTACTATCGTGCAAGGTTGACGTGCCGATGCCGCCGCTGCCGACGCAGTGCCGCCGGTGCTGGCGATACTGTCCGATCCTGGCAACACCAGTCAGCGAGCAAGAATCCGCGATGTCCGAGAACGCTGCTTCGAAACCCTGGGCCGGCCGTTTTGCCGAGCCGACCGACGCCTTCGTCGAGGGCTTCACGGCCTCGGTCGGGTTCGACCAGCGTCTCTATCGGGAGGACATCGCCGGCTCGACCGCCCATGCGCGCATGCTCGCGCGGCAAGGGATTCTGAGCGCCGATGAGTGCGCGTCCATCGTCGCGGGGCTCGAGCGGATCGCCGAGCGCATCGAGGCCGGTGACTTCAGCTGGTCGGTTCCTCTCGAGGACGTCCACATGAACATCGAGGCGGCGCTGACCGCCGATATCGGCGAGGCTGGCAAACGCTTGCACACGGGCCGCTCGCGTAACGATCAGGTCGCCACCGATATCCGGCTCTGGCTGCGCGGCGAGATCGATGCGATCCAGGTCGCCCTGCAGAAGCTGCGCGAGGCGCTGCTCGGACTTGCCGAGCGCGAGGCAGCGACCATTCTGCCTGGCTTCACCCATCTGCAGGTGGCACAACCGGTCACCTTTGGCCACCACATGATGGCCTGGCACGCGATGCTCGAGCGCGACACTGGGCGCTTCATCGATTGTCGCCGACGGCTCAACCAGATGCCGTTGGGTGCTGCGGCGCTGGCCGGCACCAGCTATTCGATCGACCGCGACTATACGGCCGAGCTGCTGGGCTTCGACGCCCCCTGCGAGAACTCGCTCGATGCGGTATCAGACCGTGACTTCGCGATCGAGTTCGTCTCGGCGGCCTCGATCCTGATGATGCACCTGTCGCGCTTCGCCGAGGAGCTGATCCTCTGGTCGTCGGCCCAATTCGACTTCATCGAGCTCGCAGACAGCTTCTGCACCGGCTCGTCGATCATGCCGCAGAAGAAGAACCCCGATGTGCCGGAACTGATCCGCGGCAAGACCGGGCGCATCTTCGGTCACCTGATGGCATTGCTGACCCTGATGAAGGGGCAGCCGCTCGCGTACAACAAAGACAATCAAGAAGACAAGGAGCCCCTTTTCGATACTGCCGATACTCTCCGCGGCTCGCTCAAGGTCTTTGCCGAGATGATGGCCAGGCTGCGCTGCAAGCCGGAACGGATGCGCGCCGCCGCAACGCAGGGCTTTGCGACCGCGACCGATCTTGCCGACTACCTCGTGCACAAGGGCATCGCGTTCCGGGATGCGCATGAGGTGGTGGGTCGCGCGGTCGCCTACGCGATCCAACAGCATCGGGATCTCGCGGAGCTGACGCTCGACGAGCTGCGGCGGTTCTCACCGGCGATCGGCCCGGACGTGTTCGAGGTGCTGAGGCTGGATGGATCAGTCGCAGCGCGGGATCACATCGGCGGCACGGCACCCTCTCAGGTGCTTGCCGCGGTAGCGCGGGCCCGGGCCCGACGTGATTGCTCGACCTGACCTCGGGCCGATCCCCGAAGTGCTCGATCGGCCGAATGAATGAGACGCGTTGCGCTCATTCAGGCGTTTTCTTGAGCGGTCACCCGGCACTGAGATGCTGCGATGGCCGCTGACCTTGGGTCGCCCTTTCCGAATCCGGATCAGGCTCCGCGCGCCGTGCTCTTCCCGCTTGCGGCGGGTGGGGTCGCTCTGGAATGGCGACTCAACTCGACGGTGATCGAGTCTGCGCTGGGTGCGTTTCCCGCCGATCAGGCGGTCGCCAAGGCCTACCTTCGCCGGCTCGACGGCTCTGGCGCCACTGCCGCAGAGGCGGTTTTGGGTGATTGCACGGCGATCAGTGCTGCTGGATCGGCCCGATTCGAGCCTCCCGTTGTGGGTTCATTGCAGGCCGAGCTCGGCTTGGAAGGGCGGGATAGTGGCGCTTGGCTACTGCTTGCGCGCTCGAATCGGCTCGACTCGGTTCCGCAGACGACCCGTATCCCTGTCGAGACCGTGCTCGATGTGGCAGCTCAGCCCGAGCGCAACGCCCAGGTGACCGCCAGTGGGGAGCGGCTGGAACGCCCAGCAGCTTCGGTGTCCGAGGTCTCGGCGCCCGCGCGGCCCACAACGCCTCAACCCACCGAGCCTCTGCGTTCCGAGCCCCGCCTTCGTGCCGGGTCCTTGCCCATCGATTCCTTGCTGGCGCGCGAGCCAGTCTGCGAGCCAGTCCGCGCGCCAGCAACGGTGCCGTCACGAGCATCATTGCCCTTGGCCCTGCGCAGGACGCCTGCGGTTCAGCAGCCAGCGCCCGCCGACCCTGAGCCGGAATCTGCGTCCGAATCTGCGGCGGGAGGAGAGGTCGCTAGGGCAACTGAGCAGGGCGTCGGGCGGCCAGCGGGGCGCGGCGCCGAGAATGATGTCGTTTCAACGCCAGCCGTGCAGCCGGCGACTGCCTTGGCCGGGGAACATGCGACGCTGGCGCCTCGGCGCAAGATGCCACCGAATCCGACCCAGTTTCCCGATCCATCGCTGGCGACGGCGGCGCCGGGGCCGCTGTCGCATGGTCGGGTCTTCCCGATTGCTGCCAGTGTTGCTGCCAGTGTTGCTGCCAGTGTCGCCACCAGAGTGGCCCCTCGTGTCAGAATCAGCGCGGCGCTGATGCCCGAGCCTGAAACAGGCTCCACAACGGCCAGCCTGGGAACGTTATCGAACCACGCTAAGATGGACCGGGGACTCGCAACGCGGCAAGATCCCCACGAACGGCAGCCGAGCGTGCCCCACGCCAGCGGTCCCTTGGCACCTTATCCGGCGCAGGAGGCCGCCTGTATCCGGGGTCAGTTGCGCGTGTTTGGCAGTGCTCCCCCGGGCAGCGTCCTCGACCTCGGTGGCCATCGATTCCGGGTCGGTCCAGGAGGGCGTTTTGCGTTCACGGTCGATCTTGATGACCCGGAGCTGCTCGCGTCCTTGCTTGGCCGCCTGCCACGGCTACCCGTCGCTGAGCGTGACCCCTGATTGGCGCGTCGGATGTGCCGGTTTGCCGACTGATAAACCTACACCTGCTGTTTGAGGGCGATCTATGTATATCGTGATGGCCACGCCGGAGTGTGCGCCCGTCGCTAAGGCCGGGGGCTTGGGCGACTTCGTCCACGGGCTCTCCCGTGAGCTCGCGAGTCATGGCCATCAGGTCGATATCATCCTGCCGAAGTATGATTGCCTGCGGTATGACCGGGTCCAGGACATGGAGACCTACCACAGCGACCTCTGGGTCCCGTTCTATGACCGCGCGGTGCACTGTGATGTCGAGCGTGGCGAGGTCGACGGTCTGCAATGCTTCTTCGTCGACGCCCATTCCGAGCACGGGTTCTTCAATCGCGGCGCAATCTATGGCGACGCCGATGATCCGGATCGCTTCACCTTCTTCTCCCACGCGATCCTCAGCTTCCTGCTCGCCGCCGGCAAGCGGCCGGACATCATTCACTGCAATGAATGGCAGACCGGTTTGGTCCCGGTACTGCTGTTCGAGCGCTATGCAGCCATGGGGCTTGACCGCACGCGGGTCTGCTATTCCCTGCACAACCTCGGTCACCAGGGCTGGACGACCCCGCATGTGCTGCACATGAACGGGCTCGATGCTGGCCGGCTCATGGTTCCCGACCGCCTCCAGGACCCCGGTAACCCGGGCGCGGTCAACCTGATGAAGGGCGGCATCGTGTTCTCGAACTTCGTCACGACGGTGTCGCCGCGCTATGCCTGGGAGATCCAGCACACCGAGCAAGGGATGGGCTTGCAAGGTGTTTTGCGCACCCACGACCGGAAGTTCGGCGGCGTCCTGAACGGGATCGATACCAACACCTGGAATCCAGCAACGGATGCCTTCATCCCAGTGCCTTATGACGCCAATCACTTGGCTGACAAAGGCGCCAATAAGACTGCGCTCCGCAACCGACTCGGGCTCGTCGATGCGGCCAAGCCGATCGTCGCGGTGATCAGCCGTCTCGATCGGCAAAAGGGGATCGAGCTGATCCGCCACGGGATCGACTTCTCTCTGGAACAGGGCGCTCAGTTCGTGCTGCTCGGCAGCGCACAGGACCCCGCCGTGAACGCCCAGTTCTGGGAGGCGAAGAAGGTGCTTCAGGAGAGTGCCGACGCCCACCTCGAGCTCGGCTACGACGAGGAGCTCTCGCATCTGATCTATGCGGGCGCCGACATGATCCTGATCCCGAGTGTCTACGAGCCCTGCGGGCTGACCCAGATGATCGCGATGCGCTACGGCTGCGTGCCGATCGTCCGCCGCGTCGGCGGGCTCGCTGACACCGTATTTGATGCCAACTACAATGATCGGCCCTTCGAGGAGCGCAACGGCTATGTCTTCGACGAGCTCAGCTTCGACGGCCTTGAATCGGCAATGAAACGCGCGATCGGCCTTTGGTGGGAATATCCGGACTATTTCCGGCAGCTGAGGCTCAATGGGATGCGCATGGACAATTCCTGGGCGCGTCCGGCCCAGGACTATCTGAGCATCTATGAGCACATTCGCGTGCGCTGAGGGACGGCACCCGGTGGTCGTCGCCTAGATCTTCGACTGCAGTCCCTTCGGGAGTGCCTTGACCAGCAGGCCGGTAGCGATCGAGAAGGTCATTGTGACGGCGGCGATCTTGGCCAGCTCATTCGGTGGCGGGACCGTCAGCTTGAAGCCGCCCCGAGACTTTGCTTGCCCCATGTTGTAGTGGATCAGCGCCTCGGTCATAAAGACACCGAAGGTGATGCCGGTGACGACGATGTTTCCCAATGTTGACCCCGTGGGTGTTCTGAGCGATCGGTACCTGAAAAGGTAGCACAGCGGTGTGGGCTCTGGACCGGAAGCCTAAGGCGATTTCTGTCAAAGCTCATACCGCCTTGCTGGTCTTTTCGCTCGCCTTCTTCGTCGCGCCGCCGGTCACATAGCCCGGCTATGCTCCCGGCGACGCTCCTCGAAGGCAAACGACAATCCTGCGCAATTCGGTACGAGCTTTTCCGGCAATCGCCTAAGCGCCGATATCACGGTCTTCAGGAGAATCGCGATCGGTCGGGGAGGTCTCCGTAACCCGCTGATGGACGCGCACGGCGGCGTCGCGCTCGAGTCTGAGTCCTGCGAGGAGCTCGATCACATACAATGCGATGGTCAATGCCGGGGCGAGGAACTGCTTCTTGCTCAGTTGATAGACCGAGAGGCCGAGCATGATCAGGAAGACCAGGATGCGGGTGTCGTTGACCGACATATGAAAGGCGTGATGGACGCTCGGATGTTGGGCGTCGGGATCGTCGTGATCGCCAGGCATTTCGGCGGAGACCACGCGTCCTGCGGCCGCTTGCAGCGGTTCGGCGCCGCTGTCCGGTGGCATCGAGGGGCTTGGGAGCGACAGCAATCCATCCCGGGTCAGCGCTTCGTGGAGATGGTCGACGTCCCGCTCTGAAAACCAGACCAATGCGCTAGCGGTCGCTGGGTTGACGGTGACCTCTCGAATCTCGGGTTGTTTGCGCAGTGCCTCGTACAGGCTGATGAAGTAGGCGAGGTCGTAGCGGCGCTCCGGCACGCGCAGCCGCCAGCGCTCGCGGGTTCGATGGACGATCTGGGCTGCGGCGGGACCCGCGCCCGGCCGGGCTTCGGGAACCTCGGGAGTAGCCGCTGCGCCGGGTGCGGCGTCAGCGGGCATCAGCTGGCGTCCACATCTCGGTTCCCGGCCGTCTCAGCCGCCGGCTCGCCGGTGCCGGCAACCGTTGCGTTCGCGGCGCGCTCGTCGCGGAGCTCTTCGCGCACCTCGGCCACGAGGTCGTCCATGGCCTCGCCTAGCTCGGCCGTCACCTCGCGCCCCCGCTCGGCGACCATCAGGCCCGCTTTCACCAGCGAGCGGGCCGCAGGACGCAGATAGGGGGCTAGCACCGCGACCGCGACCGGAACGGCAATGGCTACGCCTACCCCGATCGCGGTATTGCGCACAACAGGCTTCGTCAACAATTGAGGCATTGGTTCGCTCCATCGCGGATCGGCGACCGGGTCGCCGGGGGATCTTGGTGCCGGCGGTCGGATCTCGACGCTGACGCCGCGACGGCGATTCTAACGCAGGCTGGCTGTGGTCTACTGCTCACCGGCTGCGTTCGCCTTCAACGGACTGAGCCCCTCCCGGACCAACTCCACCGCTGCCGGCGAGAAAGGGATGTAACCGATCCGCTCGGCGATTGACTGGCCCGGGCCGAGCGCGTACTCGACGATGTCCAGGATCGCCTCTTGCTTCGCGGTACTCGCGTAGTGCGAGCGCAGCATCAGGTACGAGACAGCGATGATTGGGTAGGCCTCGGCGCCGGGCGGATCGACGAGCGTAACGATGTCGGCCGCACCGGTTGTTGTGTCGGTGATGGCGTTCATCGCGGCAGCGAAGCTGATCGGGTTCGGTGCGACCATGCGCCCATTGCGGTTCTCGATGGCGGCCATCGGGGTGTTCGTGAAGTCGGCATAGGGGTAGGCGACATAGCCGATGGCACCTGGTATCGACCGAACCAGGGCCGTGACGCCATCGTTGCCGCTGCCGCGCACCAGTCCGCCCGGGCGATCGATCACTGTTGCCCAGTTGGGCGTCAACGTGGTGCCAACACGCGAGGCAAGATCCGGACTGATCGCGCTCAGATGCGCGGTCAGATTGTAGCTGGTACCGCTGGCGCCGGAACGGGCCACTAGGGTGATCGGGAGATCAGGAAGACGTGCGTTCGGGTTTGCCTTGGTCAAGATCGGGTCATTCCAGCGACTGATGGTGCCGCTGAAGAGGCCGGCCATCGCCTCGCGCGAGAGCTCCAGCTGGCCGACCTCCGGCAGGTTATAGATCAGCACGATACCGGCTGCCGCCATTGGCAGTTGGATGATGCCGTCTGCCATCGTCTTGGCGTCCTCGGCGGAGACCTTGAAATCGGCGCTGGCGTAGTCGACGCGGCCGGCGGCGAGATCATTGAGGCCGCGGGCACTGCTGAGCCCTTGATAATCCGGCTGGATCTGCGGGTGCTCGGCGGTGAAGCTGTGCATCCAGCTCAGGTAGAGCGGTTCCGGAAAGGTGCCCCCGGTCCCATAGAGACGCAAAGGCTTGTCGCCTGCAATCAGCATTGCCGGCGTCAGCAAGAGCGCGGTCAATACCGCTGCCGTCAGGCGCTGGACCAGATTCGAGCGAGACCATTTCATGGATCGTCCTCAACAGTTGCGACGGCCGTGGCCGCGCGTCGAAAGAAGGTGGTAACGTCATGCGCCGCGGAGCATATAGAACCCAGTGCGCCGGTCGCTACCGCAGTATCGTCATAACATTGTCATCCAAAGGTAAGATCAGCACGTGAATGAGCTTGACCCGATCACCGCTGCGCTCGCCGCGCATCATGAGCTGGTGCAGGGCCTCCAGGACCTGCGACCCGAGATCGAGCGCTTCGCGGCCAAGGTGTCGGATGCGATCGCGCGCGGCGGCCGGGTGCTCTGGATCGGCAACGGCGGCAGCGCCGCCGATTGTCAGCATCTGGCCGCGGAGCTGGTCGGGCGCTTCGAGCGCGAGCGCTCCGGGCTGCCGGCGATCGCGTTGACCACCGACACGGCGGTGCTGACCTCGGTCGCCAACGACTACGGCTTCGAGTCGATCTTCGCCCGCCAGGTCGAGGCCCTGGGGCGTCCCGGCGATGTCCTGATCGGGCTCTCGACCTCGGGCAAGAGCCCGAACGTGCTGCAGGCGATGGCACGCGCCGGCGAGCTCGGCCTGTATCGGGTCGGGCTGACCGGCGCCGATGGCGGCGAACTGCGCCACTGCTGCGAGCTCTGGCTCGGGGTGCCTTCGTGCCGCACTGCGCGCATCCAGGAGGCCCATATGCTGGTCGGCCACATCCTCTGCGACCTGGTCGAACGGCGCGCTGCGGTTGCCGCTTGACCCCTTACTCGGCTTCTGATCCATGCTCGGTATCCCCTTCGTCGCGCCGCAGCAGGTGACCGCCGCGCTGCGCTCCGGCTTTGGCGGCGCGCCCATCCTGGTGGTCGGCGACCTGATGCTTGACCGCTACCTCTGGGGCCAGGTGAGCCGGATCTCACCGGAGGCCCCAGTGCCGGTGCTGCAGCTCACGCAAGAGACCGAGACCGGCGGCGGTGCGGCCAATGTCGCGCGCAACCTGCGTGCACTGGGACTCGATGCGCGCATCGCCGGCGTCACCGGCGATGACCCGGCGCGCGAGCGGCTGCTGCAGTTGCTGGCCGAGCAGGGCACCGGCACCGCGGCTGTGGTCGCCGATCCGGCGCGGCCGACCACGACCAAGACGCGGGTCGTCGGCGATCATCAGCAGATGCTGCGCATCGATGCCGAGCGGACCGCAACGCTGAGCGCCGAGCTCGAGGCGCGGTTGTTCGTGGCGGTCGAGGCCGAGCTTGCGGAGGTTGCGGTGCTGGTGCTCTCGGACTATGCCAAGGGCGTGCTCACCGGGTCGCTCTGCCAGCGTCTGATCGCGGCGGCGCGCGCGCGCGGGATACCGGTGCTCGTCGATCCCAAGGGCCGCGATTTCGAGCGCTATCAGGGCGCCACCTTGATCACCCCGAACCGGGCTGAGCTGGCTGCGGTCGCCGAGACCGAGATCAGCGATCTTGACGGACTGCTCGCCGCAGCCGTGCGGCTGCAGGGCAGGCTTGGGCTCGAGCGGCTGGTATTGACGCTGGGCGAGCTGGGGCTGGCGGTGATCGAGGCCGAGGCCCAGACGCGCATCCCGGCGGTCGCGCGCGAGGTCTTCGATGTCTCCGGCGCCGGTGACACGGTCATCGCCACGCTCGCGGCCACGCTCGCCGCTGGGTTCGAACCGCTGGACGCGGCCCATCTGGCGAACCTGGCCGCCGGGGTCGTCGTCGCCAAGGTCGGGACGGCCACGGTCTCCTGCAGCGAGCTCGAGCATGCGCTCAGCGAGGAGGCCGCGCTCGAGCAGGTGGCCAAGATCGGCCGTCTTGACGAGGTGCGGCGGCATGTAAGGGCCTGGCAAGCAGCCGGCGAGCGCGTGGTCTTCACCAATGGCTGCTTCGACCTCCTGCATGCCGGGCATGTCAGCTACCTCGAGCGTGCCCGGCGTTACGGTCAGCGCCTCGTCGTCGGGCTCAATACCGATCGGTCGGTGCGTGCGCTCAAGGGCTCGGAGCGGCCGCTGATCGGCGAGGCCGACCGCGCCCGCGTACTGGCCGCGCTGGCGGCTGTCGACGCCGTGGTGCTCTTCGATGAGGAGACACCGTTGCGACTGATCGAGGTGCTGCGCCCGGAGGTGCTTGCCAAGGGGGCGGACTATCGCCCCGAGCAGGTCGTCGGCGCCGAGCAGGTCCGCTCCTGGGGGGGAGAGCTCGTCTTGGTCCCGTTGCTCGAGGAACGCAGCACCAGTGGCCTCATCCGGCGCATGCGGCAGGACCCGTCTGCCGCGAGTGGCTTCGGTGAAGACTGACCCGGTGGGGCAGCGGCCTGGTCTTGTCCCTGCATTCGGGCGGCGATCTGGTGAACTGGGCGCGGGCCTGATCAGGCGGCGGTAGACGCCCGGCACCTGAAGGGCGTCGAGCGGCAGCTGGCCATCGGCCTTGAGTCGCATCGGTGCTGCGGCGCTAACGATCATGGCGGCCAGCCACCCCCGATAACGGGCCGACCACCCCTGTTGTTTCACGGTCAGGGGCAGACCGACAGGTTTAGTGGCTGTCCATTTTCTACTTCCCGATGATCGCTCAACGCTGGCCCGCAAATCGGGAAGAAGTTGATGGACAGTTTCTTAGGTCAGTCTCCGATTCAAATCTCGGCTAGACCGAACAGCCCGAGCAGCGCCGCGTACCGCGCGCCTTTGCCGATCCAGGTCAAGGCGAAGAACAGGTCGAAGCGCACTCGCATCACCCCGGCGATGAAGGTGAGCGCATCGCCGCCGACGGGCAGCCAGGCCATCAGCAGTGACCAGACGCCCCAGCGCTGATACCAGCGCTGCGCCGGGCCGAGCGTGCCGGGCTTGAACGGGAACCAGCGCCGGTCCTGATAGTGCAGCAGCCAACGTCCCAGCGCCCAGTTCACGGCTGCGCCCAGCGTGTTGCCGGCTGTGGCCCAGAGCCAGAGCGCCCACGGGTCGTAGCCGCCAGCCTGCAGACCGACCAGCAACGCTTCCGAGTAGAACGGCAGCAGGGTCGCGGCGATGAAGGCGGCCGAGAACAGGCCGAGATAGGCTTCCAATAGATCGGGCTCACTGTGCTAAACCGCGTCCAGAGACAGAAACGTCATTTTTCCGCAACAGGCGCGGCCAAAATTGCACATCCCAAACTGGACGCAGTGAAATTGCCATTCAGAGCGGGCTCGGGTCGCGCCTCTAGGTTGTCCCCGCCGACTGTGCTGCAAGCGCTCGCTGGGTGTATGGTTCCGCCAGCCGCCGGTTCCAGGCTCACAATGATGGCCATTCCGCCTGATCGCCGGAAGGAGGCATTCGCAGGATTCAGCACCTGTGGGCCAGCCTGTCCGGCAGGCAGCACGACTGGTGCGATCTGTTGATCAGGCCCCTGATCAGGCCCCTGAGTCCGTGCCGGTGTCGCGAGCACTGATTCGCCGCCGCGCGGCCTCGACCAGCTCGGCGAACAGACGACGCTGGCCATGGCTGTAGAGCAGGAACTCGGGGTGCCATTGCACGCCGCGCAGACAACAATGCTCAGGGGCCTCGATCGCTTGTACGATTCCGTCGAGGTCACGGCCGGCGACCACAAGCCCATCACCCAACCGGTCGATCCCCTGATTGTGGAGGCTGTTGATCCGCGCGCGCGGCGCCCCGAGCAGCTGCTCCAGTTCGGTGCCGGGCTCGATACAGAGCGTCTTCAGTGGGAAGATGGTCCAGCGATTCGAGGTCTGCTTCCGGCGTGAGCGCAACTCTTGGAAGAGATTGCCGCCGAGCCGGACGTTCAGGAGTTGCGCGCCGCGGCAGATGCCGAGCAGCGGCAAGCCGCGTGCAAGCGCCCGATCGATCACGGCCGACTCCAGCGCATCGCGCTCCGGGTCGTACTTCGGTGAGACCTCGGGTGCGTCCGCATAGAGCACCGGGTCGATGTCATGTCCGCCGGTGATGACGACGCCGTGGGCCTGTTCTTGGATCGCGGGTTTGGGATCGGCGGGCGTGATCAGTTCCGCCCGCGCTCCGGCCAGGCGCAGCGCGAGCCTGACCAGTAGCTTGGGCGCGTGAGAGCCGCGTGTCGGGCCGGTGATCGCGATCAGAGGAATCGGTGCTCGTGCAGCCATCGGTCACTCTGCTGTTTCCAATCGCTGGTCAGACGTTCCAGCGGGGCATTCAGGTAGGCCCAGTAGTCGCGGCACAGGGCCTCGAGGTGGGCCGGATCGGCGGCCAGGCGTTCGACCACCAGCCAATCGTTCCAAGGCTGCGCCAGGTTCCAGCCCGATCGGGCGATCTCGCTGTTCGGGAGCCGATAGTGCAGGGTTGGCCGTGGCTTGACCCGCTCATCGTCGATCCGTGCCCGCACCCGCTGTTCGTCGACATGGGTGAACAACGGGAGCATATCCAAGGCCCGGTTGCGCGTCGGGTTGGCATCCAGATAGTCGTCGATCAGTCGGCCAAGATTCGGCGAGTAATCGGGCGCGACTGCGGTCCGCACATAGCCCTTCGGGAAGGGGTCTGCGAAGAAGGTCAGACGTCGGGTCAGGTCCACTCGGGCGCGCTCGCGCAGCCAGTCCTCGATGCATAGGAACGCCTGCAGGTACTGCCTAATGGTATCGGCATCGGTGGCGGGGATCTCCGGGTTCAGCTGCATGCCGAAGGCAAAGGTCGGATCATCGGCGGTGCCTTTGGCGCCGGCTGCGCGCAGGCGCTCGATGATCCGGTTGAATTCGCCGAGGCGTGCGAGTGGCAGCGGCGGACTGATCACCTCGACTGGCACGATGCGCTCGGCCACCAGCCGCAGCAGGTCCTCGGCCAGCCCCTCGACTGCCTCGCTGAGGTCATCCTCAACCCGCTCGCGACGTCCCATCGTCTTCAGAAAGGTGAAGTCGAGTTCGATCTGCCACGCGCCGGCCGGATCGCCCTGTAATGCGACCTCATAGCGGCCGGGACGGCTGAGCGCGCCGCCCTCTGCGCCGAACAGCTCCTCCCGGACCAGCTGAGCGGCCTCATCAACGGTTAGGCCGGCCAGCTCGATCTCGACCCCGACGCGGCGCGGTTGGCCGGCAGCGGTCGTCGTCAGTGGCGGCAGGGTCAACCGCTCGCGCGGCGTGCTGTTCGTCATTGCTGCCTCCTCTCGGCGATTTCGGATGCCCGCAGGTATTGGTGATCATGACAAGGCCCTCAGCGCATTGATGGTGCCCGGCCCCGGGTTTGGGTCTTGCTAAGCGACGTGATCCAGATGCTGCTCAAGCCGGCACTTGCTGCCGACAGGACCTCGATGCCAATCAGGGGCCCCTCTGCATCGCAGTCTGCGAGGCGTCCGGATTCGATTGCTTGGGTGCTTGCCGCTTCTGCATCAGTCATCTCGAAGTAGGCAGCGTTCGCCTCGAGCTCCAATTCGAGCTTCATGGTCGGCATGCCTCGTTGTCGAAATAGGCGGGTCGGCTCGATGGCGAGAGCTCTGCACGATCATGCGCGGACCCTAAGCCCTTTCGTGGCGGCTGCGCAATCGCTTGCCAGCAAGATCTCGATGCTGGCGGCCAGCCTATCGAGCGGATCAGAGCGGGCATCGATCACCTGGGGACCCGAGGGTAGGTCGGGCTGGGCCGAGCATAGGGCGACACTGTAACCCTGGAGAGCCGAGTAGGAGCAGATGAACCATCGCTGGCCGTTGACTCTGACCTCGGTGCCTCGATCCCGGGACGGCCGCGCGTCGAATGAGGCCAGGGAGCCACTCAAGCCGACTCCGGTTGCCTTGAGCAGGCTCTCCTTGCGGCTCCAGAGCTCGAAGAAGCGTTGTGCGCGCTCCGCCGAGCTGAATTCGGCCAGCCATCGCTGCTCATCAGGCGTAAAGAAGCGGCGCGCGATGGCGTCCTGATCCCGATCTGCGCGGATCTGCTCGCAGTCCACGCCCAGGGGCGCCCCTCCGATCCCAAGACCGACGTACTCGCCCGAATGCGAGAGGTTGAAGTGGAAGTCCGGATCATCCGGATAGCAGGGCTTGCCGGCGCTGCTGCGGGGCAGGGCGATCTGATCGAGCGGGACCCCGTGCAGCCGATGGATCGCCAACCGTGGCAAGATGGCCGCTGTGATGGCCCGCATCTGGTCGGCCATCTGGCGGAATCGGCTGATGCGCGCGCGTTCGTCCGCTGGCAGCGCTTCCAGCAGATCGGCCTGCGTCGTTTCATCCGGTTCAAGGGCAATCCTGGCCAACAGCAAACGGGTTCCGATGAGCACCGAGACTGATCTCCAAACCGCCTACAGACATCTCGCGGCACAGTACGACGCCAACCGCGATCAATTCGATATCGCTCGCTTGCTTGATGGGCTCCAAGACCGCTTGCCCGACCAGGGCGTCCTCCTCGATCTCGGCTGTGGCGCCGGCGTACCAGTCGCCCAGACCTTTCTGGCGAACGGCTGGGAGGTGGTGGGCGTCGATTTCTGCCCGGAGATGTTAGCGCTCGCAGCACAGCATGTGCCAGCGATGCGCAGGGTCTGCGGCGACATGCGCCGGCTGGCGCTTGCGCCCAAGAGCGTCGATGCGGTGACCTGTGTCTACAGCCTATTCCATCTCCCCTGGCGTGAGCATGGCGCGCTGTTTCAGCGGATTGCCGGTTGGCTGCGGCCGAACGGTCGCCTGTTCTTCACCTACGCGACTGCCGACTACACCGGTGAGCCGGAGTTCGAAGGTTGGATCGACTTCATGGGCGAGCGCCTCTTCTACAGCCATAGCACGGAGGCGCGGTTGCGGCAGCAGCTTGCCTCGGCAGGCCTGCAGATCGAGTCTGAAGAGCGCCCGGAGATCGGCGGGGAGCGCTTTCTTTGGGTGACCGCCAGCGCTGCGGAGGGTTGAAGTGAGCCTTCTTTCCGCTCAATGTCGAACTCCTGGGCGGACCGGCCCGCGGCCACCCAAGGGTCGCCTTCTCTATTCGCCATGTTGCGATTCCTGCCATCGCGAGACGCGGAAATTGCCCAGATGGGGGCTTGTGAGCTGAGCCGGATCGAGCGAGCATCTGGGCAAGGTGGGTCGGTAGGGCCCTGTCTAATCCGTTCCCGATCGCTCGTCTGCTTCCGTCAGGACCCGCAGATCGGAGTGCACCAGTGTCCGATGCACCGGGCAGCGCTCGGCGATCTTGAGCAGGTACGCATGCTCCTGCTCGCTAAGCGCGCCGGTCAGTGCGATGCGCTGGACGATCTGCTGCGGGCCATGCCTTTCATTGTCCGGGACCGGGAGCTGCTCGTGACGCAATCGCACCTCGATGTCATCGAGGGGCATCTGCTTGCGGTTGGCGACCATCCGCACCGTGATCGAGGTGCAGGCGCCGAGCGCCATCAACAGCAGCTCGTAGGGGTTGGGCCCCAGGTCCGTTCCGCCGGCCGAGGTCGGCTCATCGGCGAGCAGCTGATGCCGCGCGGCATAGAGACCGCGCAGGAAGGCTTGGTCGCGCTCGGTGACCAAGACCTCGCCAGTCGCAACGGTCGGCGCGGTGCCGCCGCTGGTCTCTTCGCGATGGCTGAACAGGCCGAGGTAGCGGCTCGCCCAGGCCACCAAGGTCTCGGCGACGTACTCCGAATCCTCCCGGTTGGTCAGCAGGTGGTCGGCACGGTCGAGCGAGATGAAGCTCTTCGGGTGCAGCGCGGCCCAGTAGATCTTGGCCGCTTCCTCGACCTCGACGATCTCGTCGACCGGCGAATGGAACACGAGCAGCGGGCGCTTGAGCCGGCGGATATGCTCGGCGTCAGCATATTGCTCAAGGTCGTCGAGGAACTGGCGGCGGATGCGAAAGTGCCGCCGGCCGATCTTGACCTCGGCCTCGCCGGTGGCCTCGAGCTCGCCCCGCACGCCGGTGAACAGATGCTGTATATGGCCGGGTGTCGCCGGCGCTGCGATGGTGACCACCGCCTGGACCGATGGCAGCTTCCCGGCGGCGGCGAGCACCGCTGCGCCGCCGAGGCTGTGGCCGATCAACAGGGCTGGGGCGGCGTGATCACGCTCGAGCGCGGCCGCGGCAGCGAGCAGATCCTGCACGTTCGACGAGAAGCTCGTATTGGCGAAATCGCCATCGCTGTTGCCGAGCCCGGTGAAATCGAACCGCAGCACCGCGATGCCGCGGGCCGCGAGCGCGCGTGCGATCCGGGTCGCGGCCGCCAGGTCTTTGCCACAGGTGAAACAATGCGCGAAGAGCGCATAACGCTGGGTCTCGACGCCTGGCGGTGGCGTCTCCAGCAATCCCGCCAACCGGTGGCCATCAGGGTTGTCGAAGTCGAATCGGATGCGTGCCATGGTGTGCTGATTAGCTGATCTCGGGGAGGCAGGATGCCATCAAATTGACGCTGAGCCTACTGCTCGGCGGCCAGTCGGTATTGGCAGATGGTAGGTGATTGTCGCTGAACGGTAGAAGGTGGGTCTGGGAGATGGCCCCCACCTTCGGCGCTGGTGCAACACCCGTATTGCCGTGGCCGAGGAACAATCAGCGGGCTGCGCAGTCGTCGGACTATTGGCAATCTAACCTCGGCAGTTGGGCTGTTATGCTCCGCTATGCCAGTACAGCGCCTGCGATCGTCGCCGCTTGCCAAGATGGCCCGATGAGAATGACTGGTCACCTCTCCCAGAACTATGAGTCGATCGAAGAAAGATTTGCAGAGTACGTCGAGCCGCGATGACGTGGACGCCTTCCTACAGCAGGTCGCGGCGGCACCGAAGCCAACGCCGACCGGTGAGCGCGGCCGACTGATCTTCGCGATGGATGCGACCGCCAGCCGTGAGCCGACCTGGGACCGCGCGGCCAGCATCCAGGCGGCGATGTTCCAGGAGACGCGCGACCTCGGCGGACTCGATGTCCAGCTCGTCCACTATCGCGGCTTCCAGGAGCTGCATCACTCGCCCTGGTGCAGTAGCGCCGATGCATTGTTGCCGCGGATGACCGCGGTGCGCTGCGCCGCTGGGATCACCCAGATCGGTCGCGTGCTCGACCACGCACTGGTCGAGGCGGAGCGCAAGCGCGTCAACGCGCTGGTCTTCGTCGGCGATTGCGTCGAGGAACCGCTCGATGGTCTCGCCGACCGGGCCGGCCGGCTCGGCCTGCTCGGTGTCCCGGTCTTCGTGTTCCAGGAGGGGCGCGAGCCGATCGCCGAGCGCGCGTTGAAGGAGATCGCGCGCCTCAGCGGCGGTGCCTGGTGCCCGTTCGATGCCTCGAGCCCGCGCACCCTGAAGGAGCTTCTCAGTGCCGTTGCGGTCTACGCAGCAGGCGGCCGCAAGGCGCTGGCGGATTTCAGCAAGCGTCGAGGCGGCGCGGTCTTGCAGCTCACCTGGCAAATCACTAAGGACTAACCTGTGGGTCGCTTACTCGTTCTATTGATCATCGTCGGCGGGCTGATCGGGTTCCTATACTGGTTCAGTCGCACACCCGCCCCGCAGGTTGCTCGGGTGCTGCGACGGGTCGCGCTCTGGGGTGGTATCGGGCTGCTGCTGCTTGCGACCCTCAGCGGTCGCCTAAATCCGATCTTTGCCGCGGTCGCCGCCGCGATCCCGGTCGGCATCCGTATCCTGAACCTGCTGCACATGCTGCCGATGCTGCAGCGAGTCCTGCAGTCGCTCGGCCTCGGCGGCCTCGCGGCGAGCATTCCCGGCGGCGGGCTTAGCGGCGGCAGTGGCGGGCGGCGCTCCGCGATCCGCACCCGCTACCTCGCGATGAGCCTCGATCACGCGAGCGGCGCGATGGACGGCGAGGTCCGCGAAGGGCCATTTCAGGGGCAGCGGCTATCGGAGCTCGAGCTGGAGCAGCTGCTGCGCATGTTGGAGCTCTACCAGGACAGCGACGAGCAGTCCGCCGCGGTCCTCACCGCGTACCTCGAGCGCGAGCACCCGGCTTGGCGCGAGCAGGCATCGCAGGGTACTGGCGATTGGTCTGGCGATGGCCAGCGCGGGGCAGGGGCTCGGTCGGGCGGTGGCGGAGACGCCGGGCAACGGGGCGCCGAGCGTGCACGCGCGACCATGACCCGCGACGATGCGCTCGCAATCCTCGGGCTCGAAGCGGGCGTCGATCCTGATCAGATCCGCGCCGCGCATCGCCGGCTGATGCAGAAGCTGCACCCGGATCGCGGCGGCTCCGACTATTTGGCGGCTCAGATCAACGCCGCCAAGCATCTCCTCCTCGGCGAATAACGATGCTGGATTCCTACTGCGAGCGCGCCGGCGCGGCCGGACTCCTTGCCGAGCCGATCAATCTGATCACGAATGCGGCCTTCGTCGTCGCCGCGGTCTTTGCCGCTCGGCGCCTCGCCATCGAGCCCGATCTCGGACTGCGCAACGCCTGGGATCTCGGCTTGCTGGTGCTGCTGCTCGCCGCGATCGGCGTCGGCAGCGCCCTCTGGCACAGCTTCGCGACCGGCTGGGCGGTGCTCGCCGACGTCATTCCGATCACGCTCTTCATCAACCTCTACCTCCTCAGCTTCGGCTGGCGGGTGCTCAGGCTGCGGCCGCTGGCGCTGGCCGGACTCTGGCTCGGGTATCAGGTGCTGAGTGTCGGTCTGGTGGCCCTTACCGGCCCCGGATTGCTCAATGGCTCGATCGGCTATGTGCCGGCGCTCGCGTTCCTGGTCGGGTTCTGGTGGGTCTTGCGCCGGCGCGCTGATCCACTTGCACCGATGCTGTTGACAGCGTGTCTCTTGTTCGTCAGCTCGCTGACCTTCCGCACCCTCGATATCGCGGCCTGCGGGACGCTGCCAATCGGCTTGCACTTCCTCTGGCACCTGCTCAACGCGCTGCTGCTCTACCTGCTGCTCCGCGGTTTGATCGACGCTCGCCGACCCTGCGTAAGGGTCAGCCAATAGGATCGATCCAATGCGCGGAATCGAGCAAATCCCCTGGTTGTACGACCTGTCGATGCTGCTGATGCCGGGTCTGCAGCGCTGGCGACGATCGCTGGCGCGACTGGCGCGCGGCCGGGTGCTGGAGGTGGGCTGCGGCACTGGGCAGATGCTGCCGCTCTACCCCGACAGCGTCGAACTGTACGGACTCGACCCCAACGTCGATGCCCTGCTTCGCGCCCAGCGGCGTGCACCCGGGGCGAAGCTCTTGTGCGCCACAGCTGAGCACCTGCCGTTTCCCGACCAGTTCTTCGATACGCTGGTATCGAGCCTGGTCTTCTGCAGCGTGGCGGACCCCGACCGAGGGCTGGCGGAGATCCGTCGGGTGCTGAAACCGCAAGGCCGTCTGCTGATGCTGGAGCACGTCCACGCCCAAAACCACATCGGGCGCTGGGTGCTCGATACCCTGCAGCCCCCCTGGACGCGATTGACCGGTGGTTGTCACCCGAACCGGGATACCGAGACAAGGGTCGAAGGTGCCGGGTTCCATATCGAGCATGCATGCTACAAGGCGAGCGGGCTCATGCGTCACTTCGTCGCCACACCCGAGCTCAGGGCTCCGGGCAGGGCTTCGGGCAGCCTGCGGGCTTCGGCGAGGCCCTCGTGATGAGCGACCCGATCCCATCGCTGTTCCGCGCCGTTGCCGCGCGTTGGCCGGAGGCGCGGGCGGTGCTGGACGCTCCCAGAGTCTGGACCTATCGGGAGCTTGACCGCGCGAGCGACGGCGTTGCCGCCGGGCTTGCGGAGCGGGGCGTCGCACCGGGCGAGCGCGTCGCCCTCTACTGCCCGAATGGCGCCGAGTTCGTCATCTGCTATCTGGCGGTCCTGAAGTGTGGCGCCGTCGTCGTGCCGATCAACCTGTTGCAGAGTCCGCCCGCGGTGGCGTTCATGCTCGAGGACTGTGGTGTGACCGTCCTATTCCAGCACGCGCAGGTAGCAGACGCTGCCGCAGCAGCATGCGCGCAAGCGCCGACGGTCCGGCTGCGCATCGGCATCGGCCTGCCCGACAGCGACCCGGTCGACGCGCATCTGGAAACGATGTTGGAGCCTGCGGCGGCGTTGCCCGAAGCGCCCGGCGCGGACGCCGATGCCGTCATCCTCTACACCTCCGGCACCACCGGACGGCCGAAGGGCGCCGTGCTCACCCATCGGAACCTCGCCGCCAACGCCCGCGCCGTCGCCGAGGTACTCGCGTTCGATCCTGCCAGCGACCGGGTGCTGGTGGTGCTGCCGATGTTCCACGCCTTCGCCGGCACCGTCGGCATCCTGACGCCGCTGCTCTGCGGTGCGGCGCTGATCCCGGTGACCCGCTTCGACCCGCAGGTGATCACGAAGGGAATCGGCGACCAGGGTGCGACAGTCTTTCTTGGCGTACCGAGCCTCTACACAGTGCTGCTGCGGCTCGACGATGCCGCGATCGCGCGTTGGCGCAGCGTGCGCCTGTGCATCTCCGGTGGCGCTGCGCTGCCGCTGGCGACCCTGCGGGAGTTCGAGAGGCGCTTCGGCATCCCGATCCTCGAGGGGGACGGCCCCACTGAATGCGGTCCGGTCACCTGCGTGAATCCTCCGACAGGACCGCGCAAGCCAGGCTCGGTCGGTCCACCGATCCCTGGTGTCGCGATGCGGATCGCCGATGCCGAAGGCAGAACGCTGGAGGACGGCGCGCATGGCGAGGTCTGCGTGCGCGGGCCGAGCGTGATGCGGGGCTATTGGAATCTGCCCGAGGAGACCGCCGCGAGCTTCCATGCCGATCCGACCGGCCCCTGGTTTCGCACCGGCGATCTCGGCTATCGCGACGCCGACGGCTGGTTCTATCTCGTCGACCGGATCAAGGACCTGATCATCTGCAATGGGATGAACGTCTACCCGCGGGTCGTCGAGGAGGCCCTGGTGCGCCATCCGGCGGTCGCCGAGGCGGCGGTAGTCGGCGAGCCGCATCCAGTGCATGGCGAGATCCCGGTCGCCCATGTCACGCTGCTTCCGGATCAGCCGGTCGATGCCGCGTCGCTGAAGCATTGGTGCCGCGAGCAGCTCGGCCGGCATGAGATACCGCGGCGCATCGAGGTCGTCACGGCGCTGCCGCGCAATGCGGCAGGTAAGATCCTGAAGCGGGAGCTGCGCCGTAGCGGCGAGATCGAACGGGGCGTCTAGCCAATCGCCGACCGATCGGCGCCGGCTTCGCGATCCGACCCCGCACCCGAGATGGATCGCGACCTTCGACGGTATGCGCCCGATCCGTCGGCGCATTGGGCCGCCGCTGATCGTCTCCCATCATCCCGAGACCGCCGGACGCTACATGCTGATCGCCGGGGAGCGCCGCTGGCGCGCTGCTGGCAAGGCCGGCCTGACCCTGCTTCCGGTGGTCATCCGTGAACTGACCGGCGATCACGGTCTGGCGGTCCAGCTGGTCGAGAACATCGACCGCGAGGAGCTCTCGGTCATGGAGGAGGCCCTGGCCGTGGTGCGACTGCTCGACTTCGGCCGCAAGCCAAAGGAAGTCGCGGACATGCTCGGCAAGACCGCCGCCTGGGTTTCCCTGCGCAAGAAGATCGCCAAGCATCAGGCAATCCTCGAACGCTCTTTATGTGTTCCAGTTAGCTAAGCCACCAGTGCGCCCAAGAGCGCCGGCAGCAATCCCTTGCTGCTGCATTGGCTGCGCCGATTCGCTATCCTTTTTCAAGACTTGTATCCCAGCGCGGACAACGGTCATCCGGATCCTTCGCTACCCGTGGAGAGACTGAGCGATGCGCATCGATGCCGAGCTTGACCCGATTCACAGCGAGCGGCTCAAGACCTTGATGGAACGCTTGAAGCGTCCTTTGCCAGAGGTCTTGGCCGTTGCCATCGATGCCGCCTACGGCGAGCTTGCACCCGAGGGAGCAACGGAAGACTCAGCGCTTTTTGAAGCCTTGGAATCGATCGGCTTCGTCGGCTGCGTCGACGATGATCCTGATCTCTCAGCGACCTACAAGACCCGCGTCGACTTCTCCGCCAAGTCTGGCGTCAAGGCTTGATCATCGTCGACACTGGCGCTTGGGTTGGGCTTGCCAATCGGCGGGACACCGACCATGAGGCTTGCCGTCGCTTTTTTCGGACGAACCGCGAGCCCTTGGTGACGACAGTCCCGGTGCTGGTCGAGAGCGTCCATCTGTTGTACAACCGTGTCGGCGTGGATATGACCTTGGCCTGGTTCGAAACCATGCAGAGACAGGGCGTTCGCGTGATCTCGCGGCTCTTCAGGATTTCCTGTGGAAAGATAATCTTTCTATTTCAGTGCGTTAACATCGAGAGCTTGAAGGGTAATCGTGCCAACGATCAGAGGGCTCTCGGCGCCAAGCCGTTGTTTCTCCGTCCGTACAGGGCATAGCCGAAGAGGTCCAAATAGAGCCGTTGAAAGAGATGCTCACGGTTGAGCAGGCCATAGCAGCGGCGTTTAATGACTTTGATCTTGTTGTTCAGTCCCTCGACAAAGCCGCTGTTGTGCCGCTGCGGGAAATAGTTGCTGATCTCCTCTTTGTGCAGATTCAATGTCTTGAGAAAGCCATCGAAGCAACGCACCGAGCTGCGCCTCACGCGGGCGGCCCATCCGCTGAGCCGCAATTTGGCTTGCTTGCGGGTGAGGGGTTGGTTAAAGAGCGTGGTCAGCTCATCGCGCAAGTCGACGGCCTCACGCAAGCGCGGGGAGTGCGTGAACAACAGGGCCAAGACGTTGGCCTCCTCATCGGTCAAGGCATCGGGGGCTTTACGCAAGGCCCACATCGCGCCTTTGAGTTGGCGATAGGTCGCCTTCGGCAAGGTTTTCTGCAACCGCTTCAGTTCTCGCTTGCGCAAGGTCTCAACCGCTTCGCGATATAGCTTGGCGACATGGAAGCGATCGGCAACGACCCGAATTCGGCGTCCAAAGACGGCCTTGGCCGCGTTGATGAAGCCCTCGTAGAGATCGCTGCAGAGGACCTGGACCGTTTGGCGTAAGCGCTTGGGCATGCTTGATAAAAAGCCGATGACGGTCGCTTTCTGGCGGTCTTCGAGCACGCCGAGGATGTGAGTCTGATCGCCGCTCTGTCCGGTGACGATGGCAACAAAATCACGGTGGCCTTTCTTCAGGGCAATCTCATCGATGCCGATGAACTCGAGCGATGGCAACGCCTCCCAGTCGGGGGTCGTGGCGATGTGACGATCGAGCAGGCCTTGGAGGGTCTCGATCGAGACCCCTTCCTTGTGCGCAACATCACTCAAGGTGCTATTGATACAGGCGCGCAGCAGGTGCTCCTCGTACGCCTTGCTCATGCGACTACGACGGTTGAACCAGGGGACTTGCTGGGTCGTGGTCGGCCCGTCGTCACAGTCGCAGCGATCGCGCGGGAGGCGAAACCGAAGGTAAACCGGCTTGCCCAATAGGTCCAAATGGCGCACCGTCTTCCATTCACTCCAGCCATTGCGCGTGGTGATCCACTCGCCACAGCGGTGGCACGTCGTTCCCTCTTGGGTGCTGCTCAACGTGACTATGAGCTGTCCATCCCGGTCCTCAAACGCCGCTTCAATGCGGGTTTGCGGCAGCTCTAACAGTAACGCCATGGCTTGGCGAAGCGGCTCGTTGTTGGTCCCCATCTTGACGCCTGTGTCGCTGTAACTTGCTGTATAGTAAGTGTATTATACTCTACTGAGATCCTGAAGAGCCGATCTCGCTTGAGGCATCACACCTCGGCCGGGTCTCGAATTTGATGCATCGTTATCGGGATCTCCCGATGGATCTCGCCGATGCATCGCTGGTTCTTCTAGCGGAAGAATTGGGCAGCGGCCGTATCGTCTCTACCGATCAGCGCGACTTCAATGCATACCGCTGGAAGCATCGCGAACCATTCGACAATCTCTTGGACCTGAGCGGATAGTCAGAGGCCGTATTCGTAGTCTGTCCCGGAATACTCTCCTGGTGAGAACGCCCCCCGCGCGCCGGATGTTACATGTGAGACCCTGCTCTTTCTTGATCCTGCTCTTTTCTTCGGACTGCACTATGCGCAGGTCGGCCGTATCGCCAAAAGAGCACGCGATGCAGAATGCAAGACCTGAAGCCCGTCATCGACGGATAACGGATACCAATACGCGGGGATTGGGGCTGACGTTGGGCGCTCCCGAAGGTGGCGGGGCGACGGCTATATGCACGGGACAACACGTGTTGAGTGTGGTCACGGGTCGCGGGTTGACCGTCTTTGCGGGCGGTCCTCGGGGTTATCCGAGATAGAGCAAAACGGTACCGGTCATGGCGGCTCCCAATTCTGGGACCGAATCTCTAGCGGACCCAGATGCTCGTTCAGCCATAGGATCACCGGTACATCCGTCGCCGCCAGCAGCGCCATGGTCCCCTTCACCGTCTCCTCGGCATCCGGCCCGCCGGCGATCAGCGTCTGCACCACGACCCGGTGGCCCAGCTCCTGGAGCAGGGCGAAGACCCCGTTCTCCACCTCGCGGGCCTAAGCGTCTCGAAGCCGTTGCTGCCGACGTCGACCACGACCTGGCCGTCGTCCGGCGCCTCGGCGACGATCCCCACCAGGGTGTCCAAGGCTCGCGGGTCGATCCACATGGTGACTCTCAGAGTGCTTTGGGACAGGTTCAGATGCGTCGCCTTCAGCGGCGCGTACTGGAGCAGGGTCGGGTTCAGCGTATCGGTATCGATCGCCCTTGCTCCACCAGCCACTGGGTGGAGCCAACTCAACGCGAAAGATTGAGCCCGAACCCGTGGTCAGTCGGTCTCGATTCCAAACAGGCCCCACCAATCACGCGAGGCATGAAGGACGCGGATGACCGACATGCCGTCCGGCCGAGGAAGGTAGAACACCAGGTACTTCTCGAAGCCGCGAACGCGCCATTTGCGCATGTGCTTCAGAGCCGGATTGCTGAGGTTGAGATAAGCGCCGATTTGCGGTTGCTCGGCCAAGTCCGCAAAGGTGGAGCGGGCATTGGTCAGGAAGCGATCAGCGGTCTCGTCGCCGGCCGTTTCCGCCAAGTGGACGACGTGTTGGATCAGATCTCGCCGGGCGGTCGCGCGCTGATAGACACGCGCCATCAGGACGCTTGCCTTCGAGCGGCCAGTCGGGTCATGGCCTCGGCGCGGATCGCCTTCCAGTCGTCGTCGGAGAGCACAGTCTCGGTACTGCTGAGCCCCTCGAGCAGCGCCGACTCTAATGCCTGCTGGGCCTTCCGCTGCTCGTCGGCGCGGATGAGCTCACGAACATACTCGCTCGCGCTGCTGTAGCGGCCTTCTGCGATCTGTCCGTCCACGAACTCCTTCAGGGGGTCGGGCAGCGAAATGTTCATCGTCTGCATGTTGGCGCTCCGTTTCGGTTCATGCGTACATCATGGCAAAGATTGGCAATAGTTGCCAGATCGCTGCGCACTGGGATCTCCAAGCCTCCATGTGCGTCGCTGCTCAGCCGCCGAAGCGCGAAGATGGCTGTTCGCTGGATCCCAAGCCCATCCGGCGGTCGCCTTGGTCCGGGCCGGGAGCAGGATGGTCCCGAGAATCCGGTCCCGGGACTCGTGCAGGAAGGACGCCTCCGCGATGGGGCAGGGCGACGAACACCGTAGGATGCCTCTACTTGCGGATTTCCTTGACGGCATTGAGACCGACATGGCCACCGCCAGCGCCACCGAACCCTGATATCAACGTGCGAGCTCATTGCGAGGTATGAGCAAGGTAGATTGGTGGTCGAGATGGGCTCGCACGCCCGACGGATATCGTCACTCGCCTTGGTTTCCGGACAGGCTGAGCCCATCGGTGCTGAATGTCCCGGCGCTTTCTGTCGGGTGATCAGGCGGAATGGCTATACGGGGGCCGAATGCAGTCTCGGCCTCCGGTCAAGGCCCGCCGTGTCGCTGCGCAACGGCAACACGGCGGGCGTCAAGCGGGGTGCAATGGGTCGGCGCTGAGTGGCTACCGCGACGATAGCCAGCGCGCAATGCTGCGTAGGTGCTCCGAGCTTGGCGGTGCGTCGCAGCTTGCTGGCGAGTAGAAGGCCGCATGCATCAGCTTTGATTCTTCGGTTGTGCCTTTGCCGCCCAGGATCTTCGAGGCGTTCGCGTAGATCTCGGACGCTGGCTGGCCGGCCAGCTCAGGGACCATCTTGCTGACGGGCTCCTTTCCGTCGACGCCATGACAGTTGACGCAGCCGTGGAATTTGAACAGGTCCTCGCCCGACGGCGAAGCCGCGTCCTCGGCGTTGACGGGCGGCCCGCCTGCGGCGAGTGTCAATCCGAAGAGCAGGGTGAGTGCAGGTTGTTTCATGTGCGTTCTCCTCTGGTCAATTGCGCTTGTCAGCGCGGCTGGGGAGGCTGCGGAATTCGCGTTGCCTGCCATCGTCATGGCCCCGCAGCAACTTAGGCGCATGGCTGGGGTCGCGCCATAGTCAATGACACGTACCGGCCAAAGGTCAGCTTCTTGTGCTTCGTGATGCGCTGATTGCGTACCCCGAGAGGATGAAGCGGGGACCAAAGGCGGAGCGATGGCATGAGCAATGCCCAGCGCGCGTATCAGCGACGGGGAAAGGCGGTGCGCCGCGACGGCGCAGCTGAATCGGGGGTCGCTTCGTCGGTTTGTCGCGAATAGTCGCGGCGTTTTTATGGGATTTAGGGCTGGCTTTCCGCTCCGGGGGTACGATTCCCGGATCGCTGGGCCTTTCGAGCGACACCACCATGAGCCAAGACTGGATCGCCATCATCGAGTCGGCGTATCGGCTGGAGAACGACGATGATCTGTGGCTGGATCGGTTGCTCGAGCAAGCCGGCCCGCTGATCGACCATGGGATCCCTCCTGTCGCTTGGGTCTATCGTCACTCGCGAAGTCGGCGGGATCTCGTCTTTGCGCGCAGCGCCGTTTCCGAAGGCCGGCGCTGGGTCAAGCTGGCCCATGCCGGCCGCGATCCGAGGCTTCATGAACTTCTCTATGGCGAAGGGCGTTGTCTCGGCACCATCGTGCGCGACATGTTCCCCAGGCTTCCGGACGAGGAGCCGAAGTTCCGCACCGTGACAGCGGGGGCCGCTGAGGACCTTCTGCTCGCGGCGGGGCACACGGGAACGGGCGACGCCGTGGCCTTTGCGGCCTATTCGAAGACAGAAATCTCGGTCACGCGCCAACACCACAAGCGCTGGCGATGGCTCGGCGCCCACTTGGGCGCTGCACTTCGACTACGCGCGGCCTGCCGTTCGCTGAGCCTGGACGAATTCCCTGTTGAAGCCATCTGCGACCCGGACGGCCGGGTGCAGGACGCGCGCAATGTCGGGCGTGACCGCAATGCGCGCGAGCGGTTGGCCCATGCCGTGCGGGTGATGGACCGAACGCGCTGCGCGAGCAGACGGTTGCAGACTGACGAAGCGCTCGCGGCCTGGGAGGCGTTGGTCGCAGGCCGTTGGTCGCTGGTCGAACACCTCGACAGCGACGATCGGCGCTTCATCATCGCAGTCCGCAACGATCCTCACCACCCGGACCCGCGGGGACTGACGCAACGCGAACGGCAGGTTGCCGAGTATGTCGGCATGGGGCGCTCGAGCGGCGAGATCGGCTATACGCTCGGGCTTGCGCCTTCCAGCGTGACCGACTGCAGCCTGCGCGCGCAACGCAAGCTCGGCCTATCGTCCTGGACGGAGCTCGCAACCTTCTTTGCCCGCAATGGGCCGCGTGCGCGGCTAGCCGAGTGCTCCCTGAGCGGCAACCAGCTGCTCTTTGGCTCCTATCCGCGCATCCCCGAGCACGCGTTGCGGGGCTTGACCGAGGCCGAGCGGGACGTTCTGGCGGCGTTATTGGCAGGGAGCACCAACGCGGACATCGCCCGTCGTCGACGTTCATCCGAGCGCACGGTCGCCAATCAGGCGCAGTCCATCTATCGCAAGGTCGGCGTGCGCTCTCGAAACGAACTGGCCGCGAAGCTGCATGGCGCGCACGGCCGATGACCGGCGCCGTTCGCGGGAGCCGTTGGGCTCGACAGCACACCGCTGATCATGAATGGCCCCGCCACTACAGCCACTACAGCTCGTGAGGGTGTCGATGGAGATCACTTCAGTCGCCTTTATCGCGCAGGTCGGAATCACGAAGGACCGCGCAGGGCGGTTGACGCTCGACTGCGACGATTCGGTCAAGAGCCACGTCCAGACCATCCATTCCGGGGCGCTCTTCACCTTGGCGGAGGCGGCCAGCGGTGAGGCGTTGCGAGTGCGTTTCTCGGCGCTTGCCGATCAGGTCGTCCCCGTGATCCGGGATGCTGAGATCACCTACCGGCAGCCGGCAACCAGTGCGGTCACTGCGTTTCCAGCGATCAGCGATGACGCAATCCGTACGTTCGAGCAGCGCTTCGCGAGGAAAGGGCGCGCCACGATCGAGGTCGAGGTCGAGGTGACAGATCAGCGCGGCGTAGTCGTCTGCTCGGGGCGATTCAAGTGGCTCGTTTGGGAACAATCGACGACGGTTGGCGTCAGCGGCGGCTCGGCAGGACCGTTGCCTTCGCTTGGTCCGCTTCGCATCGCGAGTGACATAGCCCGCGATGCTCCCGACGACGCTGCTTGAAAGCAAATGAACATGCTGGGCAGTTCAGTCCGAGCTGGTTCGGCAATCGCCTAAGGGCTGGTCAGCTTGATCTCGATGCGGCGGTTGCGGCGGTTGGCCTCGGCATCCTGCCCTGGCACGGCGGGGCGGTGGGCGCCGAAGCCAGCGGCCACCAAGCGCTCCGGCGGCAGGCCGCGGCTGACGAGGAACTCGACGACCGACAGCGCCCGTGCGGTCGAGAGTTCCCAGTTGGATGCGTAGCGATGCCCCTCGGGCAGCGGCTGCGGATCGGTATGGCCGTCGATGCGCAGCACCCAGTCGATCTCGTCCGGGATCTGCTCGGCGACCTGCTTCAACGTTCCGGCGAGCTCGGCGAGCTGCGCTTTACCGGCCGGATTGAGCTCGGCCTCACCGGATGCAAACAGCAGCTCGGACTGGAAGACGAAACGATCTCCAGTGACGCGCACATCGGGGTTCTCGCCCAATGCCGCCTTCACGCGGCCGAAGAATTCCGACCGATAGCGCTCGAGCTCGTTGACCTGCCGCGCCAGCGCCAGATTGAGCCGCTCGCCCAGATCGGCGATCTCGGCGGCCTGCTCGGCCTTGTCCTGCTCGGCGGCCATCAGCGCGGTGGCGACCTCGTCGAGCTGGGAGCGTAGCGCGGCGATCTGAAGATTGAGCAACGCGAGCTCGTCGCGCTGCTGCGCCGTGAGCTCTTGCTGTTGTTCAAGTGCCTCTTCCCGCGAGGCAACCAACGCATCCAGTGCTTGGATGCGGAGTTGGTCGCGATCGCGGGCTGCGGCAAGCCTGTCCCGTTCATCGGTCATGGCGCCCAGTCGATCCGAGAACAGCACGACCTGCTCATTCAGCGCCTCGGCGCGTTGCTCGCTGATCCCGAGCGCCTCGCTGACCTCGGCGAGGCGATTGCTGAGCAGGTCCAACGCGAACTCCTGATCCGAGACCACTTGGCGCAGCAGGAACTGCGCTAGCGTGAAGATCAGCAGCACGAAGATCACGACCATCAGCAGCGCCGACAAGGCGTCGACGTAGCCCGGCCAGACGTTGACGGTGCGCCGGCTGCGGCGGAGACCGGAGAACATGGCGCGGGACCTAACGATCCCGGTTGGTGGATGAGGGCCCTGTAGAGGAGGGCCCTGCGGAGGAGGGCGCTGGGTTTGCGCCTTCTTGTGCCGCGAGCAGGGCTTCGAGCACCTCGCGTTGTGCGCGCAGTTCGTCGAGCAGGGCCGTCTCTGTCGCCTCGCTCATCCCGCCGGCGGTGCTGACTGCGGCGCTGCGCGCACGACCTGCACCGATCTCGGGCTCATCGATCAACTGGGTCAGCCCCGAGAGCCACTCCTCGAGATCGTTGAAGAAGCGGTTCTGTGCATGCGCCGCCTGCAGGTCCAGAAAGCCGAGCACCAGTGAGCCGCCGAGCCCGAACAGCGACGAGCTGAACGCGGTTCCCATGCCGGCCAACGGGGCCTCGAGTCCGGTCTTGAGCGTCGTGAAGACCTCGTCGACCGCGCCGCCGGAAACATCCAGCCCGGCAATCACCTGCCCGACCGAACCGACGGTGTCGAGCAGCCCCCAAAAGGTCCCGAGCAGGCCGAGAAAGATCAGCAGCCCGATCACGTAGCGCGAGATCTCGCGCGACTCGTCCAGCCGCGCGCGGATGCCGTCTAGCACCGTGCGCAGCGAGAGTGCCGAGAGCCGGAAGCGGTCCTTGCGCCGGCCGTGCAGATGGCGCGCGAGCGGCTTCATCAGGCGCGGGTGCTTCTCGAGCAGCTCGATGTTGCCGGTGCGGAAGTGCTTGATCCAGGCGATCTCCGGGTGCAGCACCATCACATGACGCACGTTGATCAGAAGCCCGATGCCGAGCACGCCGAGGATCAGGCTGTTGAAGCCCCAGTTGGCCAGAAAGGCCTCCTGCAAGGGCGCGAACAACAAGGCCACGACGCCGGCGACCACCGCTAGATAGACCGCCATCCAGAATAGGGCGTGGTTGGGATTGCTCATGCGGCCGTTGGGTGTCGCTGAAGGTCGTTGAGTGCTCTAACGCTCATGGCAAGCGCTGATGGCAAGGTGCCGCCCCGGACGATGCATCCTGCTTGATTCGCGGTGACGACAGGGCGGACAGGGGTGGATACGGCGCGCGTTGATCGTCGTCACGGGACGATGTTCGTCATTGGTCGATGCGCCAGCGCCAGCCTTGCGCGGCCTCGAGGATGGCGGGCGCCGATAGCGTGACCGGCTCGTGGTCGCGGATTACCTGCTGGCCGGCGATCCAGACCTGCGAAACCTGATTGCTGCTGGCCGCGTAGACCATCTGCGAGCAGGCATGGTAGAGCGGCTGCGTATGCGGATTGCGCAGATCCAACGCGACAATATCGGCGGCCTTGCCGAGCTCGAGCGAGCCGGTCTCGTCATCGATCCCGAGCGCCTTGGCGCCGTTCAGCGTGGCCATGCGCAGCGCGGTCTCGGCGGGAACCGCGGCCGCCGAGCCGGCGACACCCTTCGCGAGCAGCGCCGCGGTGCGCATCTCGGCGAGCAGGTTGAGGTCGTTGTTGCTGGCAGCCCCGTCGGTGCCAAGCGCAACATTGACGCCGGCGTCGAGCAACCGCGCGACAGGGCAGAAGCCGCTGGCGAGCTTCATGTTCGACTCCGGGCAGTGGATCACGTGGGTCCCGGTCTCGGCGACGCGTGCGATCTCGTCGTCCTCGAGTTGGGTCATGTGCACCGCGATCAGGCTCGGTCCGAGCAGCCCGAGCCGATCCAACCGCGCGAGCGGCCGCTCGCCGTGCGTCCGCAACGATTGCACGACCTCATCACGGGTCTCGTGGAGGTGGGTGTGGACCTGCACCTCGAGCTCGTCGCTCAGCGTGCGCACCCGCGCCAGGGGCTCCTCGGAGACGGCGTAGGTCGAATGCGGTGCGAACCCGGTGCGCACCAGCGGATGGTCGCGATACTGCTGATTCAGCTCAAGTCCACGGCGAAAATAGTCGTCGGCGTCCTGCGCGTAGCGGGTCGGGAAGTCGACCACGATCATCCCGGCAAGCGCACGCATCCCGGCCTCGGCGGTAATCCGAGCGGTCACCTCCGGATAGAAGTACATATCGTTGAAGCAAGTGATGCCACCGCGCAGCATCTCGAGCACCGCTAGGCGGGTGCCGTCGGCGACGAACTCGGTATCGACCCAGCGCCCCTCGGCCGGCCAGATGTGCTCGTGCAGCCAGGTCATCAGCGGCAGGTCGTCGGCGAGCCCGCGCAGCAACGTCATCGCCGCGTGGGTGTGCGCGTTGATCAGCCCTGGGATCAGCGCATGGCCGGGTAGGTCGACGATGCGCAGCGCCTCGACCTGCTGCTCGGCCTCGGCACGCGGCATCAGGGCGCTGATGCGTCCGCGGTCCACGCACAGACTGTGATGCTCTAGGGTGCTGTCCGCGGTATCGACCGGTAGGACCCAGTCGGCGTGAATGAGCAGTTCAGTGTGCATCGACGATCATCCTCTGCCGGTTCGGCCGATACCCCTTGAGCCGGGGGATAAAAAGGCCAAGAATGCGGCCTAACTTTGCCACAAGGGTCCGCGCCATGGAAACGTCAGCCTCACTCGTCGCGCATCCGGACAACGCCATCGTCTGGCACGATGACAATCTCTTCTTGCTCGATCAGCGCGCGCTCCCGGCGGAGACGCGCTTTCTTCTCTGCGCGAGCGCTGCCGAAACGGCGCGCGCGATCAAGGACATGGTCGTGCGTGGGGCGCCAGCCATCGGGGTGACCGCAGCCTACGGTGTCGTGCTCTCGGCGCGCGACCACTTTCAGCAGGAGCCCACCAACTGGCGGGCAGGGGTTGATCAGGACCTCGAGCTGCTCGCTGCCGCGCGGCCGACCGCGATCAATCTGTTCTGGGCGCTCGAGCGGATGCGGAGACGGCTTGCCGTGCTCGATCAGCTGGACCCGGTACCGGCGTTGCTGACCGAAGCCCAGCGCATCCACCGCGACGATGTGGCGGCGAATCAGCGCATGGGCGAGCTAGGGGCGGCATTGATCGAGACACCCACCGACGTGATCACGCATTGCAACGCCGGTGCGCTGGCCACCGGAGGCTATGGCACCGCGCTCGGCGTCGTGCGCAGCGCCCATGCCGCCGGCAAGATCGGCCGCGTCTATGCCGACGAGACCCGGCCCTGGCTGCAGGGCTCGCGCCTGACCGCATGGGAGCTGCAGCAA
This sequence comes from Halochromatium glycolicum, assembly GCF_016584085.1. Classification (GTDB taxonomy): domain Bacteria; phylum Pseudomonadota; class Gammaproteobacteria; order Chromatiales; family Chromatiaceae; genus Lamprobacter; species Lamprobacter glycolicus. The sequence continues at coordinate 67,307 of NZ_NRSJ01000018.1, forward strand.
TCGGATATCCCGGTGACGGTGCAGGCGGACAATGTCGCCGCCAGCCTGATGGCGCGCGGGGGCATCGGCTGGGTCATCGTCGGCTCGGATCGGATCGCCGCCAATGGCGACGTCTGCAATAAGATCGGCACCTACATGCTAGCGGTGCTTGCGCGTCACCACGGCGTGCGCTTCATGGTCGCGGCGCCCACCTCGACGATCGATCTGAAGGTCGGTCAAGGCGCCGATATCCCGATCGAGGAGCGTGGCGCTGACGAGGTCTTGAGCTGTGGGGGGAACCGCGTCGGCCCGGATGCGGTTGAAGCGCACAACCCGGTCTTCGATGTCACCCCAGCCGAGCTCGTCGATGTGATCGTCACCGAGCGCGGCGTGATCGAGCAGCCCGATGCCGATAAGATCGGGGCTTTGATGGCGGAGGTGTGAGGGCGCGATGCGAGCCGGTGACCGACAAATCGCGGTGACAAGGGTCGTTGATCAAGTCACCCTGACGCGGCGCGTCTTAATCGAGCGAGTCTGTGGTGGAAGTCAGTGAGCAGTCAGACACCGATGTGGAACATCCCGAACATCTTGACGTTCGTCCGGATCATCCTGATCCCGGTGTTCGTGGTGATCTTCTACCTGCCGGTGCCCTGGGCACGGCTGGTCTGCGCGCTGATCTTCACCCTGGCCGCGCTGACCGATTGGCTCGATGGCTACCTCGCTCGGCGCTGGGAACAGACCTCGCCGCTCGGAGCCTTCCTCGATCCGGTCGCCGACAAGCTGATGGTCGCGATCGCGCTGGTGCTGTTGGTCCAGGCCGAAGCGAGCGTGCTGCTGGCGTTGCCTGCGGCAGTGATCATCGGCCGCGAGATCACCGTCTCGGCGTTGCGCGAATGGATGGCCGAGATCGGCGCCCGCGCCAAGGTGGCGGTCTCGATGACGGGCAAGGTCAAGACGGCATTGCAGATGACCTCGATCGTGATGCTCATCCTGGGCGGTCCGCTCCTCGGCGTGCCGATCGAGTGGCTCGCCTTGGTGCTGCTCTACCTCGCCGCCTTGCTCACGCTCTGGTCGATGATCCTCTACCTGCGCGCGGCCTGGCCGAGCCTGCGTGGCAGCTCAGGCTGATCTCGAACGCGGGGCGATCCCGGTGGCGCTGTGTCTGACCGCACCGGGTCCGTCGTCGCTGGTCTCGAGCGCCTCTTTCCCTGATTCAACCGGTTGCAGACACGATGCAAATCGAAGCCTTCTACGAAGACGGAAGACTGGAATTCGCCCAGCCCGTTCAGCTCAAGCCGGGGCCGGTGCGCGTGATCATCGAGATCCCCGACGATCAGCTCGTCGCCTCGGCGCCGGCGTCGCGCGCCTTCGCGTCGCCGCCAGCCGAGCCGCCGCCAGCCGAGCAGCGACCAGCCGCCTCGACGGTGAGGCCCGCGGCTGCGGCTTCACCAGGATCGCTGCGGGAGGCGATCGATGCCATCCTCGCGCCCTATGCGGACCAGCTCACGCCTCGCGAGCCGCTCTCGGCGCCAGAGGCCAAGGCAGTGTGGCATGCGCACCTCGAAGCGAAGCATCTCGACCGTGGCTAAGCATCTGATCCTGGACGTCAACAGCGTCGTTGATCTGTGGCTGAACACGGGGTCCGCAGCGAGCACCGAGGCACTATTCGCTGCCGAGCAAAGCGGTCGCGCCGCGCTTTGGGTCGCAGCGACCTCGCTGGCAACGCTTGACTCTGTCGCCCGTCAGGCCTTCAAGCGCCGGGGCTTGAAGCCGGAGGATGCTGCCGCTGTCGTGTCGCGACTCATGACGCTGCTGCTGCAGCGCGTCTCGGTGCTGACGGCGCATGGCTTCGAGCAGGCCGAGCTGTACGCGCGCGCGCGCGATTTCGAGGATGCCCAGATCGCCGCCGCCGCGCGGAGCTTGGGCGGTCAGGCGGCCTGCATCGTCACCGAGGACAGGCGTTTCGACGCCGTCGACGAGGTCACCTGTAAGACGCCCGCCCAAGCGCTGCAATGGCTGCAACAGGAGGAGCGTTCGCCTGCCGAGCGCGGCGCAGCGATCCCGTTCATCGATCTGGCTACGCAACAGGCCCTGTTGCGTCCGCAGCTCGAGCGCAATCTCGAAAGTGTCCTGCGCCACGGTCAATACATCCTCGGCCCCGAGGTACGCGAGCTCGAGGAGCGCCTCGCAACCTATACCGGCGCCAGGCACTGCGTCACCGCCGCCAGCGGCACCGATGCGCTGCTGATCAGCCTGATGGCGCTCGGCATCGGCCCTGGCGACGAGGTCATCACAACGCCGTTCACCTTTGTCGCCACGGTCGAGGTCATCGTGCTGGTTGGGGCCACGCCGGTCTTCGTCGATATCGAACCCGATACCTGCAACCTGGACGTCCGCCTGCTCGAGGCCAAGATCACCGACAACACCAAGGCGATCATGCCAGTGAGCCTCTATGGTCAGCCGGCGGAGATGGATGCGATCAATGCGGTCGCCGCGCGGCACGGCAACATTCCGGTCATCGAAGACGCTGCCCAAAGCTTCGGCGCCGAATACAAAGGCCGCAAGAGCGGCGCCTTGAGCATGATCGGCTGCACGAGCTTCTTCCCAAGCAAGCCGCTGGGCGGCTACGGTGATGGCGGGGCGATCTTTACCAGTGACGACGCCATCGCCCAGGCCTGCCGCGAGATCCGCGTCCATGGCCAGAGCGCGCGCTATGTGCATGGGCGCGTCGGCATCGGCGGCCGGATGGATAGCCTGCAGTGCGCCGTGGTGCTGGCCAATCTCGAGCGGTTCGACCAGGATATCGCTCAACGCCAGGCCGTCGCTTGGCGCTACCATCAGCTCTTGAGCTCCGAGACGGGTCCGTCGCGTTCGCGAGCCGCGGCGGCGCAGCAGAGAGTCGGCACTCAAACCTCCAGCGTTGACGACGGCTCACGGCCGCAGTCGCCGAACGGCCGGCAAGGGTCTCGACCGGAAGCGGGGCCATTGGCAAGCAGGCAAGGCAGCCCCAGCAACGCAGTGCTCACCGGCGATCCGCTGGCGCCTTTCGATCGCGCCTATCGGCTGCTGCCTTGGCCGGGCGAAGATCGCACGAGCGTCTTTGCTCAATACAGTCTGCTCGTCGAGGACCGCGATGCGATGCAGGCTAGGCTCAAGGCTGAAGGTATCCCGACAGCTGTCCACTATCCGATGCCGATGAATCAGCAGCCGGCCTATGCGCACCACTGCTGCCCCGAGTGCACACCGATCGCAGCGGCCGTTTCCGCTCATATCATGAGCTTGCCGATGCACCCGCATCTTGGCTTGGCCGAGCAGGAGCGCATTGCGCGGGCGCTTGTTGATTGATCATTCAAGCGCCTTGGGTAGAGATTGCCAGCTCGCTTGAGGTCCGGTCAGCGACCATGCACGCATGCCATTGCCTGTATCAAGCTAAGGTAGAATCCTGGGTGTGAGATGCGCCTCGAAGCCACTCGGTGAGTGCGGGCGCCCTATTTTGAGAACGTTGTCTTGAAAACGACCCGCTTGGGACCGGCCTGGGATCGCTACACATGTCCATTACCCATCTGACGGCTCCCGATGCGCTGATTGGCGTCATCGGTCTTGGTTACGTTGGCTTACCGCTCGCAGTTGAATTCGGTCGCCATCGGCCAGTGCTCGGCTTCGACATCAATCCCCGACGTATCGCGGAGCTCGAGGCTGGGCGAGACAGTACGCGCGAGGTCGAGCCCGAGGAGCTCAAGGCTGCCTCGCAGCTTCGGTTCTCCAGCGATCCCGAGGCGCTTGCCGCCTGTCGCATCTTTATCGTCACGGTGCCGACGCCGGTCGATGTCCATAAGCGTCCTGATCTGACGCCCTTGCTCAAGGCCTCAGAGACCGTCGGCAAGGCCCTTGCGCCTGGCGATCTCGTGATCTATGAGTCGACCGTCTACCCAGGCTGCACGGAGGAGGACTGCGTTCCGGTCCTCGAGCGCGAATCCGGTCTGTGCTATCTCAACGGTTCCCACTCGTCTGAGGCATCGGAGGGCTTCTATTGCGGCTACTCGCCGGAGCGGATCAACCCCGGCGATAAAGCGCATCGGCTCCCGAGCATCAAGAAGGTCACCAGCGGCTCGACGCCCGAGGTGGCCGAGTTCGTGGACAGCCTCTATCGCAGCATCATCACCGCCGGCACCCATCAGGCGAGCAGCATCCGGGTTGCCGAAGCCGCCAAGGTCATCGAGAACACCCAGCGCGATCTCAACATCGCTCTGGTCAACGAGCTGGCGTTGATCTTCAACCGGCTCGGCATTGATACGCTGGAGGTGTTGGAGGCGGCCGGCAGCAAGTGGAACTTCCTGCCGTTTCGCCCCGGCCTGGTCGGCGGCCACTGCATCAGCGTCGACCCTTACTACCTGACCCATAAGGCGGCTGCGATCGGCCACCACCCCGAGGTGATCCTCGCCGGGCGGCGCATCAACGACTGTATGGGTGACCACGTCGCCGAGTCCTTCGTGAAACAGCTGCTGGCCAAAGGTCATCCGATTCCTCAGAGCCGAATCCTGGTGCTTGGCCTGAGCTTCAAAGAGAACTGCCCAGACCTGCGCAACACCCGTGTCGTCGACATCATCGCCGCGTTGCGTGCCTACAGTCTCGAGGTCGACTGCTACGACCCCTGGGTCGATCGGTCCGAGGCCCTTGAGGAATACGGCCTTGAGCTACTTGCCGAGCCGCCGGCGGCCGGGACCTATCAAGGACTTATCCTCGCAGTCGCCCATCGCGAGTTCATCGATCAGGGTGCGGCGGTGCTGCGTGAGTGGGGAACGCCTGATGCGCTGCTCTACGACGTCAAATCGGCGCTACCGAAAGCCGATGTGGACGGTCGGCTCTGACCGGGGGGGTACGGATGGCATCTGGGCGCGCCACGCTGTACTCGGCCGCCTGGCAGTACTTGAGAGCCCTAACAGAATGGCTTCGACGGGCATTCGATCAGAACCTTGCGCGCGTCAATCGGCCTACCGATAGGGTCTCTTCAAGCATGGCGTCTGGCGCGTTACGCAGGGTTGACATCAGGAACCGGGCTGGTACACTAATTAGCTCTTAGCGGGAATAGCTCAGTTGGTAGAGCACAACCTTGCCAAGGTTGGGGTCGCGAGTTCGAGTCTCGTTTCCCGCTCCAAATTCTTGATTTGACTCCGGTTATGCGCCGCCACGGTGATCAGCAACGGTTCTGATCATTTTGCACCCGGAGGCAAATCCCGATGGCGACCCTTGACGCCCTGATCGACGCCTATGTGGCGTCGCGCGAGTTCGACAAGGCCACCCTCGCGCGGCTCGCGTTCTGGCGCGAGCAATTCGGCCCGATCGAGCTGGCCGATATCTCCCCCGATGACGTGGACCGCGCCGTGATCGGGCTCGCCGAGCGCGGCCGGCTGCGCCCGCGCCGCGGCCATCCCACCGAAGCCGCCGGTCAGCCCCTCTCGGGCGCGACCCTCAACCGCTACATCACCCAGCTCGGCAGCCTCTATCGCTATGCGCGGCGGTTGCGCCTGCTGCCGCGCGCGCATGTGCCGCCCACCAAGGGCATCGAGAAAAGCCCCGAGCCGCCGAACCCGGAGCGCTATCTGCGCCCGGAAGAAGTCGAGCGCCTGGTCAAGGTCGCGCGCGTGCTCGACAAGCGTTGGCAACGGTTGCCGGCGCTGATCATCCTCGCCTTCCACACCGGGTTTCGCGCCGGCAACCTGATGGCACTGCGCTGGCGTGATCTCGACCTCGAGCAGGCAACCGCCACGGTGACCAAGACCAAGAACGGCCGCCCGCTGGTCGCGGCCCTCTCGGCGCGCGCCGTCGCCGAGCTCGAGCAACTGCCGCGCGGCAAGCCCGATGAGCTGGTGTTCGCCGGGCGCACCGGACGCGCGTACCACTTCCGCCGCCTGTGGGATCGCGTCTGCACCGAGGCCGGGCTGCCCGGACGCAACTTCCACCAACTGCGCCACGGCTGCGGCTCGGCGCTCGCGCAAGCGGGCATCGGACAGGCGCAGATCATGGCCATCCTCGGGCATCAGACCCTCAGCGCAAGCGGGCGCTACATGCACCACAGCACCGAGGATAAGCGCGCGGTCGTCGAAAAGGTGTTCGGCTGATGGAGACCCCCGGGCCGCTGGACGCGCTCACCCCCTGCCAGCGCACCGTCGTGCGCGTGAAGATCCACCTCGCCAAGCGGCGCGCTGCCACGCGCCGAACGCTGCGCTGGACGCGACGCCTGGCTGATCGGCTGCGACGCGCCTTCGCCGCCGCGCCGCCCGCGCTTCAAGCGCGCCTGCTCGCCGGCGACCCGCAGACCGCCCCATTGGCGGCCCTCTGGCTGAACGTCGAACTGGTCGCGCGCACGGCGGAGGCCACCGCGGAACGACTCAACCAGGCGCACGCGCTGCGGCGGCGCCAGCGGGCCGATCTCGAGCGCCGCGTCACGTTCATCGTCAAGCGCCAAATAGCGACCGATGACGTGTTCGCGCTCGCCGAGGAAGAGCTGCGCACCCAAGGGCAGCGCTGCGGCCGGCGCCTGCTGCACAAAACCGCCTGGTCGGTCGCCGGGCGCCTGGGGTACACGGACGTGCAACGGGAGCAGATCACCGAGACCGCCGCGCGGCACTACCTCGCCAAGCGCCGAAAGGGCAGGGGTGAATAGCCAAGCGGGAGGGATGACCCATCGCTCCCGGTCTGCTCCTTCGCGCTTGGCGCGCGCCCGTTATCGTTCCCTTATCGCCGTGGCGGCGATAACCGGTAACGACGACGAGGGTACATCCATGTCCGACCATCCCCATCCCACCGACCGCATCGAAGACTTCAAGCCCTGGCGTGCTTGGGTCGCCGACGACGCCGGGAGCGTCTTCCCGACCTTCGCGGCCTTCGAGTGGTTTGTTCGGAAGCATCACGATCGCCTTGTCGACAGCGGTCAGTTCATCCCGCGCCGCGGCCCCGCCGGGAGTCTCGCCGGGCCGCATCTCGGGGCCGTGGTGCTCGAGATCCTGCGCGATGAAGCGCGCCGCGCGGCGGCATAGGAGGCCCAGTCATGACCCCACTTCAGGCGCAGACCCTCTATGACCTCGCTTCCGGCGCCCATGCCGCCGCCTTCGCGGCCCAAGCCGAGGACGACCTCGACCAGCGCTATGGACTACTCGCGGCCCTTGAGCACCTGACCTCGGAGCTGAAGCGCATCACTTGGTCCATCATCGAATCTGTTGATGACGACCTGGTCGATGACGGTCCCGCCGGGGTACACCGCGTGACCGTGCCGCTCACGCGCGACGAGTACACCATCCTCGACCACGCCGCCGCGGCGGCGCAGCAGACCCCCGAGGAGCTCTTGGCGCAGCTGATCCGCGAGCGCATCCGGCGCGCCGCGAATCGTGTTGCCCCAGAGGGCGATGCCCAATGAGCCACCGCCGCCGCGACCGCCGCGAAGCCCGCCAGCGCGAGCGCTGGCACGGCCCCCAGAAAAGGAAAGCCCGGCCGATGGATGAGATCGACCGGGCTGAAATGGATAACCAACCGTCCGATGCGGTGTTGACCGCACCGCATCGGTAAAGCCTTGACCGCCTCACGGTCTCGGCACCGGCACCTGCAATGATACCGCATCGTGGATCATGCTTGGTGCAAAAGGAAACCCCTTCCTTTTGCACCAAGCCGCGCGTGCCAGCGCCGCCCGACCTGGCGGTCGATCAACCGGAGATCGACCATCTTGACCCGACCCACCACGCCCAAACGCGAGCCCGATCTCGCCCAAGCCCGCCGCTTCCTCGAGCTGCTCGACCCCGAGGCGGAGACCTTCCACTTCCAGACCTTTGCCGACCCCAAGCCCGAGACCTTCGACAACGAAGCCCAGCGTAAGGGGCTCGCGCGCGCCCTGCACGGATCGCTCGAGGAGCACACCGAAACCCTGACGCGCCTGAACAACCGGGGCGCGGGTGTCTTCGTGACGATCAACGCGGTACTCGGCGCCCGCCGCACCAATCGCAACGTCCAGCGTATTCGTGCTTGCTTCGCGGATTTTGACCCCCCGAAGACCGAGCCCGCGCCGGCCCGCTTCCCCCTCGATCCCGTCATCACGGTCGAGACCTCACCGGGCCGTCGGCACGTCTACTGGACCGTGGACGGTCTCCCCGTCGCCGCCTTCTCCCCTCAGCAACAAGCGATCGTGGCCGCGCTCGGCAGCGACCCAGCCCCCACTGATCCCGCGCGGGTGATGCGCCTGCCGGGCTTCTGGCACGTCAAGGACCCGGCGGCGCCGCACCTGGTCCGGATCATCGACGAAGACCCGCGTCTTCCGTACACCCCCGAGCAGATCGCGGCCGCCTTCCCCCCTCAGGGGGCTTCACGTGAAGCACGGGACAAGCCCGATCTCGGCTCAGATCCGATCGCGCGCGCCCTGGGAGACCGCGGCCTGGCGCTGGACTGGAAGCCCGACGGCGGCCTGTTCGTGCGCTGCCCCTGGTCTGATGAGCACACGACACCCTCGACCCCGACCAGCTCGATCTACTACCCACCGCATACCGGCGGCTATTCCGGCGGCGCCTATGTGTGCCAGCACGCCCACTGCCGAGACCGCACGATCGCCGATCTGCGCCGCTTCCTCCGCGAGGATGGAACCGATGATCCTGGGGCAAAACGGAAGGCTTCCGGATTGCACCAGGAAGAATTTCAGAATAATAGTGCTAGCAACCCATTCGGTTCATTCGCTACGGGGGTTCAACCCACTCGAAACCCGCTCGAAACCCACTCGCAACCCGCTCGGATGGAGTGGGGTTCGCTGGTCGATGAGTTCGTAGACGACAAGGGCCAGACCAAGCAACGCCGCAAGATCGATAGCCTCGCGGCCGTCGTCGTGGCCGATGCCTTGCGCGATGAGCTCGCCTGGGATGCTGATGCGGGCTGCTGGCTGACCTGGCAGGAATCGCACTGGCAGACGCACATTCAGCCGTCTCCGGCCGATACCCTGCTCGCGCATGCGGTACGCATCGGTTGCGGCGAGCACGGTTATCGACTCAGCTACCTGTCCGGCATCACCCAGCTCGTGCAGCGTCTCGATCTGCTCGCACGCCCTGCGCGCCCCGAGGGTGTCGTCCCGTTCCGCAATGGGCTGCTCGACCTGGCGACCGGTGAGCTCTACGCGCCAACCCCGAGCCACGCGCTCGACTGGTGCTTGCCGCACGACTACGACCCCAAGGCCACCTGTCCCAGCATCCACGCCTGGCTGCTGCGCGCGACCGACCACGATGGCGAGACGGTCGAGTTACTGCGCGCCTGGCTCGCTGCCCTGGTGCGTGGGATTCCGCTACAGAAGTTCCTGGTCCTGATCGGCCGCGGCGGCACTGGCAAGGGCACCTTTCAGCGGCTCGCTGCCGCGCTGGTTGGCGATGCGAACGTGGCGATCTCGACGCTGCGCGACCTCGAGGGCAACCGCTTCGAGACCGCCAAGCTCTACGGCAAACGGCTGTGCATGATCAATGAGGCCGGGCGCCATGGTGGTGCGTTGAACATGCTCAAGAGCATGACTGGCGGCGACGCGCTGCCTCTCGAGCGCAAGCATCAGCAGCAGACCGGAACCTTCGTCTTCGACGGGCTGACGCTGCTCGCGACCAACGAGGATGTGCAATCGACCGATGCGACCTCCGGGCTCGAGCGCCGCCGCGTGACCGTGCGCTTCCCAACCACCGCCACCGAAGCCGAGCGCGCGGACTGGCAAGCCCGCGGCGGCGAGGCTGGTGTCCTGCATGCGGAGATCCCCGGGCTGATCAACTGGCTGTTGCAGCTCGACGAGCGCGCGATCCGCCAGCGCTTCGAGCAGCTACCCGAGTCGGTGCGCAAGGAGAACCTCCTCGGTATGGCTGCCGGCAATCCCGTTGCGGATTGGCTGATCAACTGCACGGTTGCCGATCCTGACGCCTACTTGCAGATCGGTTCGCTCGGACAAGACGAGCAAGGCCGCCCCACGTTCAAGCACGCTCACGACTGGGCCTACCCGAACTACCGTGCCTATTGCATCGAGACAGGCCGAGATCGCCCTGTCTCCATCGTGAAGTTCCGCGAGACCGTCAAGGACATTGCTCAGGAGCTTGGCCGCCCTGTCACTGAGCAGCGACACCCTGTCCACCGATCGATGATGCTTCGCGGTATCCGCCTGGCCGCCAACCCATTCGTAACCGAGCGGGTTGCGAGTGGGCTCGAGTGGGATAAGCCATTGAAAAGAATGAACCGAATGGGTTGCGACGAAGTTTCGTCAGAAAAAAATCCCGACGATCCGGATCACACCGAGGAGACCCACCGCTATGTCATGTGATTTGGATGCGATGCTTGAGCGCATGCGCCGCGCGGGCGTCCAGCTCGTCCACCGCACCGGCCGCCTGGTGGTCGAGTCCGAGCGGCCGCTGAGCGATGACCAGCTCGCGTTTATCCGCGAGCACAAGGCCGATCTCCTTGCGGCCATTCCTGAGCACCGGCCGCTGCACCCCCACGAGGTGCAGCGGATCACGGCTTGGCTGGATCGCATCGGCGAGCGTGACCTGGCAGTGCGCGCCGAAGTGCTCGAGCTCGCCGATCAAGATCCCGTGCAGCGCGTCGCCTGGCTGCGCTCATCAGCGGAGGTTGCCGAAGCATGAAGACACGCCGCGACCAAGGCCGCCCGCGGGTGAACTGCCGGGATTGCCGATTCCATGACCCAGCCGACGTGCTCTGTCCGGTCGCCCGAAAGCGACCGGTCACCGAGCCGGGCCGAACAACGACGTGCCAGCGCTTCAAGCCCCGCCGCAAGCACTCCGACCCGCTTGGAGCTCCGGCGCCCCCGCGCCGCTTCGTGACCGATATCGCTCTCGCGACAAAACGTCTGCGCGCATGCGGGCTCGAGTGGGCTGTTCGAGAGCTCGACCTGATCGACGGCCGTCTGGCGATCCGATATCACCCGGCCGCGACGGTCGATGACATGCGGGCCGTCGCCAACGCTTTGGCCGCGGCGGAGGGTGATTCTTCGCCCGCCGTTGATCCCTAAGTCATTGATTACGGGTCCTTCTTCGCGCTCGACGACGCGGGTAGTTCGCACCGCGTTTTTTGCCTGTATACACGATCTATCGATTACGGTTAGTCAATAGAGTTTTATCTATGAGTCAGGCCAATAGCCCCACCACCACCCGACTCGACTTCATGGCCGATGACGCGAGCGAGGCCGGCGACGCCGAGCTCCTGGCCCTGATCGACCGCGCCCGCGCTGGCGACCCTGCCGCGGCGGCAGAATGTCAGCGGGTCATGGACGCGATGAACTGCGGCGACGAGTCCCCCGTCCCGACCGCCTATTGATAATGAGCGACCTTCGCTCGGTGATCGATACGGCTCTCCGCACCGCCGCGGAGGCCCAGGGCCTCGCGCCCGAGCAGATCGACGCGCTGGTTGCCGCGGTCTGGGCAGCCATACAGGCCCGCCTCGGCGGGGAGACCGTCTATATCCACGCCGCGCCCAAAGCCGAGCGCAACGCGGCCATCGTCGCCGCTTGGCGCGGCGGCCGATTCCTCGCCGAGATCGCGCGAGACTTCGATCTCTCCGAAAGCCGAATCCGCCAGATCATCGCCGCCAATCGCAAGCCCGCCCCATGACCACCGACACCGACACCGACACCGCCCGCCAACACCTGTTCGCGCTGTTCCGCCATCTCCTCGCCGCCCCCTCTGAGCCGCTGCCCGCGCCCGTCCGCGACTGGCTGCTCGCCGGGCAGAAGGTCTACCTCGACAGCGCGACCCTCACGCTCGACCAGGCGCTTGGGCTGCGCGCCCGAGGCCGCCCCCATCCCGCCCGCGATTGGCGCCTCGCGCAGCGCGACAAGACGCTGCGCGAGCAGGCCCAGCGTCACGGCTTCACCACCGCCGAGGTGCGTGCCGCCGTCCGGCGCCGCCGTCGCCGTGTCCCAGGCCGCGCCGCGCAAACGCCGCTCGATTGCGCGGTTGATGCCGCCGCGACCTTTGCGCCGCTGCCGGAGTCGACCGACCAGCTCGCGCGCATCCTGCGGCCGCCCGCCGCGTGAAATACCCCCTATCGACGCTTGATGCGCGCGCCCATGCTGATCGCCATCACCCCACCGAGAGCCCAGCATGGACACCACCGACCCCACCGACCCCACCGACGACATCGCCGCCCGCGTCGCCCGGCTCTCCGCTGAGCTGGTCGACCGGATGCAAGAGCGCGAGCTACTGCGCCGCGCCCACCGCCCGCGCGAGGCCGTCCTGCGCGACGCGCGCGCCCTGGTCGACGACGCCGCCGCGCGCTACCGCCGCCGTCTCGCCGACAAGCTCCAAGCCTTTGGCGCGCCCCATGCGCCCGCGCTGCGTCTGTTCGCGGGGCCGGATGCCGATGCCCTCTGCTTCCTGCTGGGAGACCAGATCAAACAAGCGCTCGGCAAGAACGCGCGCGACTGGCCATCCACCCCCGTCGACCGCGAGCGTCGCCTCGAGGAACTGGACAAGACCATCCCCGAGCTCGAGGACGAACTCGCGCGCATCCGTAACCTCTTTATCGATGGAACCCCCACATGAGCGATCACGCCGCCATCACGAGCACCACCTTCGTGCCGCAGCACCTGGTACACGGCAACGCCCATCTGTTGCTCTCCGAGAAGGTCACCATCGCCAGCGGGCAGACCCTCACCGCCGGCGCCATCCTCGGCAAATCGAGCAACGGCAAGCACTACCTCGCCAGCGCCAACGATCTGGCCGGCAGCCCGATCAGCGACGGCCGCGCCAACCCGGTCGCCATCCTGGCCCAGGACATCGACGCCAGCGCTGCCGATCAGGAGGCCATGACGTACACCCGTGGCGACTTCATCGCCGGCGCCTGCTATCACGATGACAGCCTTGACGCCGCCACCGTCACCGCCGCGCTGCGCGATCTCAGCATCCAATTGATCGCCGCCGCGTAAGGAGCCCCATCATGTACGACACCCAATCCCTGGCGCGGCTGATCGAGAACATCCCGCGCCCCTCGAGTTTCCTGCTCGATCTCTGGTTCCCGAGCGTCCAGACCAGCCCCGCCGAGGAGATTGTCTTCGACATCCGCGACGGCGCGCGCAAGGTCGCCCCGTTCGTCTCGCCACTGGTCGCCGGTAAGGTGGTCACCGATCAAGGCTTTCGCACCAACACCTTCTCGCCGGCCTACATCAAGATCAAGACCCCCATCGACCCGAAACGCCCGCTCAAGCGTCAGGCCGGCGAGACCATCGGCGGAGGCTTCCACCCTGGCACCCGCGCCCGCGATCTGGTCGCTGCGCTGGCGGCCGAACATGTCGACATGCTGCACCAGCGCCTGGAGCTGATGGCCGCCGAGGCCCTGCTCGACGGGCAAGTGACCGTCTCCGGCGATCAGTACCCGACCCATGTGGTGGACTTCGGCCGCAAAGCCGAGCACAGCATCGACATCAGCGCTACCGGCGATTGGCTCAGCAGCACCCCGACCAACGATCTCACCGACTGGAGCATGCGCCTCCTGCAAGCCTGCGGGCAGCGCCCCAGCGACGCGGTTATGGGCCTTGCCGCGTATCAGGCATTGATCAAGCATGATGACGTGAAAGAGCGCCTGGAGACCCGCCGCTTGGAGGGAACCCGCCTGCAAGGCGGCCCCGATCTCGCCGCGCCGGGCGCCAGTTACATGGGCGAGCTCGACGGCCTGCCGATCTACGTGCATGTCGACTGGTACGTCGACCCCGACACCGGCGAGGAATCGCTGATCGTCCCGACCAACCACGTCATTCTCGCCGCCCCGGCGCTGAACGGCACGCGCGCGTTCGGGGCCATCCGCGATCATGACCTGAGCTTCATCGCGCAACCGTTCGCCGCCAAGAGCTGGACGGATCATGACCCGAGCGTGCGCTACCTGATGACCCAGAGCGCGCCGCTGATCGTGCCTGTGGTCCCGAATGCCAGCCTGAGCGCCAAGGTACTCCCAGACTGAGGTTGACCCATGAAGACGATCCCGATTGATGGCGTCATCGGCCTGGAGGTCACCACCGCCAGCGTGCGCAGCGCCCTGGCTGGCGCCGAGGATGTGGAACTGCACATCCACTCGCCCGGCGGCTCGGTCTACGAGGCCCTGGGTATTCACAACCTGCTCGCCGCCCACCGCCGCGCGGGCCATCGCATCACCGCCCGCGTGGATGGACTCTGCGCCTCGGCTGCGACCTACATCGCCTGCGTTGCCCACGAGATGCATGTTCCCGCCAACGGCGTCTGGATGGTCCACAGCCCGGCCGCGATGATGATCGGCGACGCGCGCGCCTTCAGTGATGCCGCCTCACACCTGGAGGCCGTCGAGGCCATGATGGTCGACGCCTACAGCCAGCGCACCGGCCGCCCGCCCGAGGCCATCGCCACCGAGGTGGCCGCCGAGACCTACTTGTACGGCCAGCAGATCATCGACGCGGGCTATGCCGATCACCTGACCCCGACCTTGGAACGCCTCCCCGAGGGACAGGCCCAGGCGCTCGCGTTCGCGAAGGGTGCCCTCGCTGATGCCCAGGCGCAGCTGCGCACCCAGGGCGAGCCCTTGCATCCTGAGCGCATCGCCGCCCTGATCGCCCCGAGCGCGACCCGGCAGACCCCGCCGCCTGCGCCGCAACCCGAGCCCAGCGCTCAAGCCGAGCGCGAGCGCATCCTTGGCATCCTTGCCGCCCTCGAGGCCAGCGACCCGCGCACCCAGACCGCCTTGGAGCTGATCGCCGACCCGCATATCAGCGTCGAGAGCGCCGCGCGCATCCTCGCCCGTCTGCCGGCACCGGGCGCACCGTCCGACCGCCCACGCGGCCCGAGCGAGTTCGAGAAGCACATGGCCGCCCTCGGCAACCCGCCCATCACCCCCGACGGCGACGGCGACAACGAGCCCGCCAGCGTCGACTGGGCCGCCGCGTTCAAGTACTAGACCGAATACGCGCGCCGCGCGTGCACCTGAGCTGGGCTAGGGGTTTCAACCGAGCTGTCAGTCCGGTCGAATCCAGCAACTGACGCGAGCTTACCGCAGGTCATCCCCCGCCCCGGCCGAGGGTAAGTAAGCAGCCGGGACCCCACGCCCGCCACGGTTCGCCCTGGTGGGCTTTTTCGTGTGCGACCGAACGGCCACAAGTGAGAAATCCTCACTTATTGACCGTTACCGCGTAACGATGGCGATGATGGGCTGTTACGGCGAGAGGCCGATTCAGATTTGAATTGGCCTTGCCCGTTACCGTGTAACGGCCTACACTGACCGTTACTCGGTAACGAAGTGAGGCCCTATCATGGCCATGACCAACGCAGAACGGCAGCGGCACTACCGACAGCGGCACCTGAAGGCCGTTGACGGATCAGGCGAGCGGCTGAGCATCATCCTCTCCCTGCAAGCCAAGACGGCCCTCGGGCGGCTGGCGTCCTTCCACGGCACCAGCCAGCGCGCGACCCTCGAGCGGCTGATCCTGGATGCACAGGCCCACATCACCCGTGGGCTGACGCCTGAGCAGCAAGACCAGTATCACGACCAGACCTTGACGGCCGAAGCGTTACCCGGTAACAACGATGACAGTCCGTTACCGCGTAACGATGAGGATGACGGGCTGTTACCGCGTAACAGCGAAGGCAAGAGACCGTTACCCGGTAACGCGACCGTACCGCGTCCTGACTACCCGAGCGAGGCGCGACAGATGGCCGTCCGGATGGCCGATGAGGGCAAGCCGAACAAGGCCATCAGGCAAGCCCTGATGGACACCTGCGGCCGGGCGCCATCGAGCCGCAACCTCAGCAAAGCGCTACGGGCCTGGCGCGCTGGCGGCTGGTGAATACCGAGAATCCTGGTCACTCCGCATGCGCGCGGAGTGAGGGCAATTCGGGATTCGAATCCCGATTTTGAATCGGGTCACTCCGCATGCGCGCGGAGTGAGGGGCGCCCTGCAAATCAGCATGGTCCAGATTTGGACCATGGTTTCTCCGCGCGCGCGAGGGGTCGCGTTTCAAATGCGACCCTTTAGCACTCTAGTGCTAGCTTTGCCCGTTACCGCGTAACGATGGCGATGATGGGCTGTTACCCGGTAACGGACATTTCGCGGCTCACACTTGAGCCACCAGAACGCACCACCGCCCGCGCGAAGGGGCAACGATCGGCTAGAAATCAAGCCGATGTCTTATCACCCCCGCCCTGGTCGCGCCCCTGCTACCCCTCGCTGATGTCAACCACCGCGGGACCGACCAGAATGATAGGCAGCACCTATCGGGCATGGATTTTGGCGGGTTAGCTTCGTCAATGGGTTAGAGAATCCAAAGCATGAAACGTACCCATAGGCAGGCCCGATCGTCCCGGCATGGCCCCGATGTTGCTTAGGGCGCAGCGCGAGCGGCGACCTAAAGGGGGAGGTCCAGTAGACCCCCTATCTCGAGGTCTCTCCGCGCGCGCGAGGGGTCGCGCCCGACATCGGGCACGACCAAGCCCGCGCCAACGGTCTCTCCGCGCGCGCGAGGGGTCGCGGATTTTATCCGTTGGAGGTAATTCGATAACCCCGGTCTCTCCGCGCGCGCGAGGGGTCGCGGGGGACACATGTCCCACGGACAGGACTCGGTAAGGTCTCTCCGCGCGCGCGAGGGGTCGCGCGGAACTTTCGGTTCCATTCTTACCGGCATGGAGGTCTCTCCGCGCGCGCGAGGGGTAACGCAAATCTGCGTTATCTTGTAAATCATAGACTTGGGTCTTTCCGCACGGCTGCGGAGTGAAGGGCTGCCGAAGGAGATGGTCGTCTCGACAGGGAGGTGCTCTTCGAGATGAAGGTGATGGTCGTCTCGACAGGGAGGTGCTGGTCATCGCGCTGTCTTCGACCCGTTCCTGGGTGAGGTTCTGAACAAATCCGTGTAATGTTGTGCTACTGTTCTCGGTGTATCACTGTGCGCTGCTGTGACCGAGAATCCTTGCCAAGGTTGGGGTCGCGAGTTCGAGTCTCGTTTCCCGCTCCAAATCAAAGATTTAGGCCGGCTCTATGCCGGCCTTTTCATTTCTGTCACGGTTTGTGGCACGACCCACCGCATCGATGTATTCCTGCCGGTGATCCGCTCGGCCTCGGTATCGCTATAGGGTTTTGCCTGCCTCACCCGATGAATCCGATTGCGTTGCTTGGGGGCCGGTAGGAGGCGATAGGGCGTCGTTGGGGCGGGGTCGCGCAATGCCCGGCGGGGGACGCCGTGAATACGGTCCCTGTAGGCTCGGCGATCGCCGTCCTGGCGATCGACGCCCCCGCCGGGCATCACCCGACCCCGCCCCTCAAACGTCGGCGTTGTTGGCTCGTCAATAATCGGTAACACTCTCGCTAGCCTTCACCCTTCACCCTTCACCCTTCACCCTTCACCCTTCACCCTTCACCCTACCGGCACCAGCGCGTAGCCGATGACCAGGACGCTGCCGGCGCCCCAGACCAGTTGCTCGAGTCGGTCGCTGTGCTGGCCGCGGGTCATCAGCGGTCTTCCCGGTGCAGGATCGTCACGCCGAAGCCTCTGAGGTAGAGCAGGGCGATGGCTGGGACGAGCGTAATCTGATAGCGGCCCTCGGCAGCTGCGGAGCAGTCGGCGACGGCCTGTTCGAACGCGCCTGAGGGTTCATCGAACACATACCAACGCAGCAATGGCGTGGCGGCCTCCGGCTCGCCGCAGCCGCAGAGCAGCAGCGCGAGGATGCTGAGACAGAAAAGGTGGAATGCGAGCACCTGTCCTTCCGCAACCAAGATCTCGACTGGCAACTCTGGGCCATCAGTCCCTTTCCTGCTGCTTGAGCCGCTCTTCGATATTGCGTGCCAGGCGCGCGATCTGCGGCCAGTCGTAAGTGACGATATCCTGGGCATGGGCGAGGTTGTTGCGCAGCGATTCGAGATCACTCATCACCCGCTTGGCCGCGCCTTTGGTGGGCAACCCGAAGGCGAGGCGTTGTTCTTCGTCGCTCAGCAGGACACGGGCCTTGTCGCCAAACTGAAGACAGTCGGCCAGGTCCACGTGCTGACCACGTCGCCGGCGCTCGGCGAGCAGGGCCTGGGCCTTGTCCAGCCGTCCGGCGGGAAGGCGTTCGGTCCAGCTGCCATCAGGCCAGCGCGAGCGGATGCGCTCCAGCAACTCGATCTCCATCAGCGTGACGATGCCGAACAGCCACATCCGTACCACCGGTTGCTGCATGTCGCCGCGGGTGATGACACCGGCGACGTCGCCCATGGCGGTGACGAAGCAGAAATCGTAGTGGGTGAGCACGTGCACGACCTCGGACAGTGGCGCGTCGCGGCGCACGCGTTGCGCCGGCGCGAAGGCGCGTAGCAGGTCTTCAGGAGCGCGATGCGCCTGCTGGCCCGCGCTCAGATAGCCGATGCAGACACCATCGCGGCGCAGGCCGGCGACCTCGAGGTCATCGGCGCTCGCAAGGGTCTGCAGCACGTCCATGCCGCGTTCGATGTCGAACGAACGCAGTGGCTGGGCGATCTCGCTGGCGGTGAAAGCCTCGGTGAAGAGGCGCAGCGCTCGGCGCTGCGACAGACTGAGCTCGCTGCGCAGGGGTTGACGCGCGTCCTCGGCGACGCTCTGCGGCGGTGCTGGCAGGCCGAGCCGACGGGCGCAGTTGGCCAACGCCTGCTGTGCCCGCCGGAACAGCCGTTCGTCGCCCTCGCCCAGCACATCGAGCAGCGCGGCGGCCTCGCGCAGGTAGACGCGCGCGAAGCCGGGATCGTGGCGACAGATGTCGGTGCAGTTATCGATCAGGTCGGCGAGCTTGACGGTCTTGGCGCGCGCCGAGGCCTGTGCGAGGTGATGCCGGTCGATGGCCTTGCGCTCGCTGCGGTTGCCGTCACTTGGCTTGCTGACGTCGGTGAGCTGCGCGACCAGATCGCGGACGCTGCGCCCGAAGGCGCGCTCGATATCACCGAAGGTGGCGGGTGTGTCCTCGACGGTGTCATGCAGCCAGGCCGCAGCGATCATCTCGGCGTCGTCAGTGACGCTCGCGACCTGCTCGGCGACTGCCTTGAGGTGCTCTTGATAGGGCTGGTTGCTGTACTTGCGGCGTTGATCGATGCGCTGATGGGCCTCGGTGGCAAAACGCCGTGCGTCGGCGACGAGATCAGTCAAGGCTTGGGCTCCATGACATGCCGGATCAGCAACAAGGATACCTGCGAGAACCACTTCTGCGTCAGCGTCCGGTTTCGAGGCGCGAAAGCGCTCGCGCTTGCGAGTCCCCCGCACCTGCCGCCTTCGCCCGGGTCCTGTTGATCGCAGCGCTGCTGAGTGCGTTCGCACCGCCGGCCTGGTCCAGCGAGGACCTCGGCTACCAGTACCAGTCCCCAAGCCGGGTATGCGACCGATCGTGCGCCGCTTCCTAGAGGCTGGGCTCAGCATCTCACCGGCGGGTCAGGGGAGTCGCTCCTACGGCTGCCGACTGCCTTGTGGCCGGCGAGGAATCGACTATCTTTATTTGAATGTCCCCAGAACCTTGCCCAGGAGCGTCCAGACTTGTACGGCTCGATTCGCCGCTATCAGCTCGTCAAGGGAACGCCAGACGTCGTACGCGAGAAGGTGAGTACCACCTTCATGCCGCGCATCAAAACCCTCGACGGCTTCGTCAGCTATTCCGTAATCGTCACCGGGCTCGGTGGCGACGGACTACCGGGTATCGTAACCGTGAGCGTGTTCGATTCTGCTGAGCAGGCCAAGGCATCGAGCAAGCTCGCTGCCGACTGGGCGCGAGAGATGAGCCCGTTCTTCTCGCTGGAGAAGCTCGGCGAGGAGTCCGGGCGGATCGCCTGCCGAGAGGAAGCGGATTAGCCTGCCGTGCCCAGGGGCCGATCGGCCGCGCTGCCGGTGTCTCTCGTGTCCTCGTCGAGATTGCGCTCCTGCGGTTGCTCCTCGGCGGGCCGCCGCTCGGTGATGTCACGAGCGGTCACGACGGCGCCGACGATGCGCCTATCGGTATCGTGGATGGGCCCGAGGTTGTAGCTCCCAACCCAGGCATCGCCGGTACCGGGCAAACTACAGCAGATAGTATACGCCCCCAATGCGGGCGCATTACCGGCGCGCGCTGCGCCGCTGTAACTGCGAACGAATCGTTGCGGCCTGCTCGGGCCGGTTGAGGTTGCTGAAGGCGCTCGGAGGGTCGTCGCAGCGCGTGATCGCAACCGTATGGTGCTCGAGCCAGCCGAAGACGCTGCGGCCGCCCCGGGCGAGATAGTCTTGGAGCTCGTCGCGCGCGGCGCATGGGATCAGCGCATGCAGCGGATGCCGGCGGTGCGCGTCGGCGGCGATGGCGATCTGCGTCTGCTGCTCGATGACGGCCGTCGCCAGGCGGGCGCCGAGATCACTCGGTAGCAGCGGCGTGTCGCAGGGCGAGCACAAGAGCCAGGGCGTCGGCGCGCGCTCGAGGGCGGCGGCGATGCCGGCGAGCGGTCCTTGGAAATCGGCGAGCCGATCGGTGACGAGCGGGTAGCCGAGGGCGCGGTAGTGTTCCAGGTTGCGATTGGCGCTGATCAGCAATGATGTGGTCTGTGGCCGCAGCGCGTCGGCGACCCATTGCACCAGCGGTTTGCCGGCGATCTCGATCAGCCCCTTGTCGGCTCCCCCCATGCGGCGCCCGGCGCCACCGGCCAAGATGAGGCCAGTGATCTGCTCCGGCGTCGGCTCGGGGGTGATCGTCATGCCCCTGCATGGCGCGCGCTTCGGCGTCTCATGGTCATGACGGGGCCTGGCTTCTCGAACCTGCCGATCAGGGCGCGAGGCGCTCGATCGTCCAGTCCGCCTCAGGCGCCTCGCGACGATAGACGAAGCGATCATGCAGGCGATTGTCGCGGCCTTGCCAGAACTCGATGCTGCTCGGAATCACCCGGTAGCCGCCCCAGAAGTCGGGCAATGGGATCTCGCCGCTGCCGAAGCGTTGCTTGATCTCGGCGAACTTCTGCTCCAGCAGCGAGCGCGAGCGGATCACTTGACTCTGCGGCGAGGTCCAGGCGCCGAGCTGGCTGCCGCGGCCGCGGGTGATGAAGTAGCGCAGGGATTCGGCGGTCGGGATGCGCTCGGCGGTGCCGAGAACGGTCACCTGGCGGGCGAGCGCGACCCAGGGGAAGAGCAGGGCGACGCGGTTGTTGGCCTCGATCTGACGCGCCTTGGTGCTCTGATAGTTGGTGAAGAAGACGAAGCCATGCGCGTCGTAGAGCTTGAGCAGCACGGTGCGCAGCGACGGCTGACCCGCGGCGTCGACGGTCGACAGCGCCATCGCATTCGGCTCGGGCAGCCGGGTCGCGATGGTCTCCTCGTACCAGCGCTGGAACTGCAGGATGGGGTCGGGATGGAGCTGGTCTCGGTCCAGGCCCTCATCCATTGCGCGGACGCGAAAGCTGGCCGGGTCCGCGTTGGTCTGATCCGGTGTGCTGAGGTAATCCATCGTCGCTAATAGCGCTAGCGCGTGCGCAGGTGCGCGTCGATCTCGGCCTCGGCTGCAGCCCAGTCCTCGGCTTCGTGGCCGGGCGCGAAGCCGCGTTTCTCGGCGCGGTAGAAGGCGGCCTCTTCGATCATCCGCAGCCGCTCTTCGGGCGTGACCTCGGTCACTGGCGCCAGGCTGACCGGGCGCTCCTCGAGCGGCTTGGTCGGCGGCGTGGCTGGGGCATCGGCTGCCAAGGGCGGCTCTGGGGCCTTGGCGGCGGCTGGGGCCTTGGCTGCTGTCGTCTTGGCGGCCGCTGCCTTTTTCGTGGCGGTCTTCTTGGTAACAGGGGCGGAGCTAGCAGTCGTGCTCGCCGCTGCCGCTGCACCGGTCGCTGTGGCCTTCTTGGTCACCTTCTTCTTGCTCGCCGGCGCGGCGCTCGCGGTCTTGGTGCTGGTCTTCTTGGCCGCGGTCTTCTTGCTGCTGGTCTTCTTGGTGACCGGTTTGGCGTCAGCCGCTTCGGCCTTTGCCTTGGTCTTCTTGGTGACGACCCTTTTGTCTTCAGCCATGGTTGCTTTCGCCTCCGATACTGCTGAGTGTCAGTCGATCAAAAGGGCCTGATGCGGTGTTGGTGTCGTTGGAGTTGCGGCCCCGTTTGGCTCACAGAATACACGACCTTTCTGGTCAATCGAACCTTATTGAGCTATTCCTCCCTGAGGGCCCGGGCTGGGACGGCTCTGGCGGCGCGCATGGCCGGGTAGAGGCCGGCGAGGACGGCGGCGAGCCAGGCGAGGAGGACGCCGGAGACCAAGGTCTGGGCCTCGACCTGCATCGGCATGGTCCAGCCGAACGAGCGCAGGTTGATGACGCTGATCAGCAGGTCGCCCATGGCCAGGCCGAGCGGGATCGCGAGCAGGCCGGCGGCGATGCCCATCGCCGAGGTCTGGATCAGGATCAGCGCACGCAGCTGGCCGCGGGTCATGCCGGTGGCGCGCAGCACGGCGTAGTCGCGGGCGCGCTCGAGCTCGAGCGCCATCAGGGCGCTGAGGATGCCGACGAAGGCGACGCCGATGGCGAGCAGGCGCAGCACCTTGGTGATGGTGAAGGTGCGGTCGAAGATGGTCAGCGACAGCTCGCGGATGGCGCGGTTGGTCTGGACGCTGGCGGCGATGTCGTGGGCGGCGAGCAGGGCGTCGACCTGCTGCCGGACGCTGTCGATCTCGGCGGCCTCGGTCAGGACCAGGCCCAACGAGGAGATGGCGGGGTCGTCCCAGCGCTCGGCGTAGAGCGGGCGCGGCAGGATCAAAGTGCCGCTGTCACTGCCGTAGTCCCGAAAGATGCCGCCAACCTCGAAGTCTTGCCAGCCGTCGGTGGTGAACAATGCGATGCGGTCGCCGACCGCGAGCTGCTGGCGGTAGGCATAGGGCTGCGAGACCAGGACCAGCTCGCCGGCGTGCCAGCGCGGCCAGAGGTCGTCGGCGGTGGGGCCTGCGAAGTCGAAGCCGCGCGGCTGGCCGGTGCTGGACTCGAGCGCGAGGACATGGGTCGTGCCGCCGCGGGCCTGGACGCGGCTCCTGCGGCCCTGGCTGACGGCAACGAC
The DNA here is from genome assembly GCF_016584085.1 of Halochromatium glycolicum. Lineage (GTDB taxonomy): Bacteria > Pseudomonadota > Gammaproteobacteria > Chromatiales > Chromatiaceae > Lamprobacter > Lamprobacter glycolicus. The sequence continues at coordinate 90,276 of NZ_NRSJ01000018.1, forward strand.
CTCGGGGAGCGCGAGCAGGTCATCGGCCAGCCCAGGCGGCAAGGTCTGGCCGCGGCCGGCGCTGCCGCTGGCCTCGCCGGAGATGTAGAGGTCGCTGGTCAGGGTGTTCGCGAGCCAGTCCGAGACACTGGTGCGGAAGCTGCCGATCATGATGCTGACGCCCATCGTGGCCGAGACCGCGACCGCGAGGGCGGCGACGGCGAGACCGGAGCGGGTGATCGAGGCGGTGATACCGCGCGCGGCGAGCCGGCCCTGGATGCCGAACAGGCGGCCGAACAGCGGGGTGGTCAGGGTTGCGAAGCCATGGACGCCAAGCGGCATCAGCAGCGCGGTGCCGAGGATGACTAGGAACAGGGCCAGGAAGCCGATGCTCATCGAACGGGCCGAGAGCGCGATCAGGCCCATGCCGATGACGATCAGCAGGACGCCGGCGCTCGCGAGCCAGGGCAGCAGCCGGCGGGTTTGGCCTTCGATCCGGGTGCGGCGGACGACGTCTCGCGGCTGCGAGCGGGCAGCCTCGAGCGCCGGGCCGAGGGCCGCGAGCAGGGTGACGCCGAGGCCGAGCCCGATCCCTTTGCTGAGCGACCAGGGATCCAGGTGCAGCGTGCGCACGTTGAGCTGAAAGTAGATGTCGTTGATGGTGCGGGTGACCAGTTGCACCAGGCCGGCACCGACGGCGATGCCGAGCAGGACGCCGAGCAGGGCGCCGATCGCCGCCAGCGCCAGGGTCTCGGTGAGGATCAGTGCGAACAGCTGACTGCGGGTGGTGCCGAGCATGCGCAGCGTGCCGAGCAGCGGGCGGCGCTGGAGCACCGCGAAGGTCATGGTGTTGTAGACGATGAAGGCGCCGACCAGCATCGCGAGCAGACTCATCGCGGTGAGATTGGTATGGAAGGCGCGGGTCATCTGGGTCAACGCGTTGGTGCGCTGGGCCGAGGGCTCGAGCCGCAGACCGGGCGGTAGCGCGGCGGCGACGCGCGCGGCCTCGGCGTCGGTCAGGATCAGGTCAATGCGCTCGATCTCGCCGAGGCGGCCGAGGACCTCCTGCGCGGTCGCGATATCGGTCAGCGCGAGCCCGCTGAGCCCGACCTGCTCCGGGATCAGCGCGACCAGGGTCATGCGGGCGCTGTCGGCGCCGAGGTCGACCTCGACCGGATCGCCCACGGTGAGCCCTAGGACGTTGGCGTCGTCGGCGCTGAGGGCGAAGCTGGCCGGGTCGCGCAGCAGGCGCAGCAGCCCACGCGCGGCGGCGCTCGCGTTCATGCCCGGATCGGCGGCGTCCGCGTGCATGCTCGCATCGGCGGCGCGGGCGGCGTCCGCTGCGGCAGGGTCCGACACGGAAGGGTCCGGCGCGGCGATGCCCGCCTCAGCGGCACTGATGAGGCTGCGGCCCAGGTCGGGGCGCAAGGGCGCGGCGGCGAGCGGGTCGAGCCCGAGCAAGGTGAAGCTGCGCCCGCCGATGCGCACCGGCGCGTCGATCGCCGGGGAGGCGGCATTCAGGCGCTGCTCCAGGCGCAGGGTTGCATAGAGCTGCTCGGGGATACTGCCGCTGGCGGCGACGATCTGGTGGGTGGCGGTGCCGGTGACCTGCTCGACCGAGAGCCGAAAGCCGCGCTTGGCGCTCTCATTGGCGAGGTCGACCGCGATCACCACCGCGACGCCGAGCGCGATCCCGGCGACCGACAGCCAGGTCTGCCAGCGATGGCGCGCGAGGTAGCGCCGGCTGGCGTTGATCAGCGCGGCGGTCAGCATGCGTCGCCTCGGCCGTCAGGATACGGAGCGGATGCGAACGGCGGATGGCCTTTGCGCCTCAGCGGTCTGCCGCGGCCTGCGGCTGATTCCCGGGATCGGGCGATGCCGTTTGCGGCGCGTCCGGCCCTGTTCGCGAGCCACCCGGTCACGGCGGGCTCGACAAGGCGATCTGCGCGGTTCTTCGTCGGGCGCTCGCTGGTCAAGGAGATCACCACGACAATGCTTCGGTGTCGTGCGTCAGGCGGCCGTTGTCGAGCGCGAGGATGCGGTCGGCGACCTCGGAGACCGCGCGGCTGTGGGTGACCAGGATCAGCGTGCGACCCTGGTCGCGGAACAGGTGCGCGAGCAACTGCAGCACCACGTTGCCGGTGCGCCCGTCGAGGTTGCCGGTCGGCTCGTCGGCCAGCACCAACGCCGGCTCGTGGATGATCGCGCGGGCGATTGCGACCCGCTGCTGCTCGCCACCGGAGAGCTCGTCCGGAAAGGCGCCCTCACGGCCGTCGAGCCCGACCTTCGCCAGCCAGTCGCCGATGCGCTGGCGGCGCACCGCGCTCGGGATGCGGTTCAGCTCGAGCGGCAGCGCCAGGTTCTCGGCCACGGTCAGGGTCGGGATCAGGTTGAAGAACTGGTAGATGAAGCCGATGTGCTCGCGCCGCAGCAGGGTCAGCTCGGGCTCGCCCATCGCGGCGATGCTGCGGCCCATGATCTCGACATCGCCGGTATCGGGCTTGTCGATGCCGGCGAGCAGGTTGAGCAAGGTCGACTTGCCCGAGCCGCTCTGGCCGACCAGCGCCACGCATTCGCCGCGCGCGACCTCGAAGCCGATATCGGCCAGCACGGTCCGCCGCTGTTTGCCTTCGGCGTAGGACTTGCCAATGCCGGCGACCGCGAGCACCGGTGTCCGGTCATCGCGCCGGTTCGCTGATCCAGTATCAACCATCGGGGTCAGAGCCAGCGGACCAGGTAGTAGAGGCGTTGACCTTCCGACGAGGAAGAGGGCCCGTAGACGATGGCTGGCTGCAGCTTCTTCTGCTCGTCGCGTCCGGCGCGCGCCTGCTCCTCGCTCTCGACCACGGTGACGCAGCCCTCTGGGAACCGGGCGCGGCGTTGGCTCGGGGCCTTGATCAGTGCAAAGCGCTCGGCGAGCGACTTGGACTCGGGGTCGACGATGACATGCGGCATGGGGGCGATCAGGTCCTGTTGTGACTGTATCCTTAGGACGATCTGCTCAACAGCAGTGTTGGAATGCGGACAGGCTGTAGGCACCAGTGGCGGTCAGGCGTTGAGCCGCCTGTCAAAGATGCGCGGACACTGCGCGCTCGATCAGCCTCAATGTCGCGTGTCTGCCAGCGAAGATCAAGCCACCCAGGTAACCCGAGACAGTGAACCCGGTGCCCGATCCGCTATGATCGAGGGGCTGTCCTGCCACGCCGGAGAATGATCTGTCGATGCATGCCCATCACGCCCTGGTCCTGAACCTTCATCAGCCGCCCGGCAACCTCGAGCAACTGCTCAGCGAGCAGAGCTGGGAGGCGAAGGAGATCCTGTTCGCGCTCGACCGGATGCCGCGCAGCCTCTGGGGCCAGGAGGACCTGGCGCGGGTGCATCTCTCGCTCTCCGGTACCCTGCTCGAGACCCTCTCGAACCCCGATTTCCAGGCCCGGGTCTATGGCATCGTCGATTGCGGCAAGCTGCTCTGGTTCCTACAGAATCAGCGGCTGTTCGAGGTACTGGGGACCGGCTATTATCATCCCGTTCTACCGCTGATCCCGGCCGCGGACAGGCCCGAGCATCTGCGGCGCTGGCAGGGCATCGCCCGCCATCTATTCTGGCGCTCGCGCTTCGAGGGGTTCTGGCCGCCCGAGATGGGCTTCGCGATGGAGCTGATCCCGCTGCTGCGGCGCTTCGGCTATCGCTATGTCCTGGTCGACAGCGAGCACATCGAGCCCGTCGACGCGATGAGCTGGCAAGAGCTACGCTACCGGCCGCATATCGCCCGCTACGGCGACGACGAGATCATCGTCGTGGTCCGCGACCGCGAGCTCTCCGACGCGCAGGAGTCCGGGATGGACGTGGACTGGTTCGTCAACGAGGTCGCCGAGCGCACCCGCTGGTGCGACTTCCCGCCGCTGGTCACCACCGCGACCGACGGCGAGAACGGCGGCTGGTTTCGCAACGTCACCGCAGGGGCCAATTACTGGTCGGCCTTCTACCTGCCGTTGCTGGAGCGCATTCGCGCCGGCGATGCCGAGCTGCGGCCCACCTTCATCCACGACTACCTGAACACCTACGGCGCGCGCGGCGAGGTGCGGGTCGCGACCGGCGCCTGGAATACCGGTTGGCATCATGGTACGGGCTTCACGCAGTGGACCGGCTCCAATACCCAGCGCGAGGTCATCGCGCGCTACGGGGCCGTCAGCGCGCGTCTGCTCCAATGGCTGGAGCGCCTCGAACAGGCCGAGCGCCATCCTGGCACGGCCGACTCAACAGCGGTTCCACGACCGCGGGCGCTGCCGGCGGATAAGCCGTCTTCGTATACCGCAGCGGCGTCCCGCATCCCGAATCCTGATGCCAGTGTCGGCGACGCCGCCCAGACTGTGCCCGAACGGCCGGACGCCGAAACGGATGCCGGTGTCGCCGCTGCTGCCGTTGCCGCAATCGGGGCCGACAATTCCGGGGACACGGAAGCGGGAACCACTGAGGTCTTGGATCGGCCCCTGCCGGAATCACTCGAGCCTCGGCTCGAGGACGCACATTGGCATCTGCTTCGGGCCGAGACCAGCTGCAATATCTTCTGGGGCGAGGCCTGGTGTCATCGTGCCGATGCCGATCTCGACCGCGCCGAGGGGGTCCTCGACCAACTCGACGCTGACCTGATGCGCAACCCGCCACCGCCATCGAGCCAGTCATCAAAGGCTCGCGACTAGAATGCAGCGAGCAGCGTGAACCGTTTCAGCAATGCAGCGAGCAGCGTGAATCGTTTCAGCTGGACTCGAGCGTTTTCTGCTTGGTTGCGCAACCGTGCTCTCGGTAGGAGCCCGCTTGCGGGCGACCCGGTCGCGCTTGCGGCTGCGAAGATCGCCCACAAGCAGGCTCATACCCGACGGCCATTGGCGCCATCCCGAGTCAAAGCCGCCTGCCGGGATACCGTCGCCCGCAAGCGGGCTCCTACCCGACGGCCATTGGGGGCAGCGACCGTCGGTCTCGGGATTTCCGCTCGATTGCACTCGGATGGCGCACCCTTAGCCATGGCGCCGCATCGAATAACACGCCAACGGGAGCATCCGATGTGCCACCGACGCAAGGGGGTCGTGCAGCGCCCGCCGGGGGCGTCGATCGCCAGGACGGCGATCGCCGAGCCTACAGGGATCGTATTCATGGCGTCCCCCGGCGGGCGCTGCACGACCCCCGGAACCCAGCACGAGCGCTTGACCTTCGGTGCCACTCCGATTTGTTTCGCCTTCCAGAGCCGAACTTGCCCACTAGAGCCGAGCACGAGCAGCCGCTTTCCCGCACCATGCCCAGAGACCACGCAACCCTGACCAGAGCGAAAAGCGTCATGCCCCTGTCACCATTATCCGGCTGAATGACGCATTCCAGATGAAGGATGCGGTTGACGCCAGCTGACCGAGCCCAGCGCACAACCGGCGCTGCCCGGCACTCACCGCTTGCGCGGTACGGATCATGCTTTTCAGTCTCGACCCGAAGCCTCCCGTTCCACCCAACCAAGACACTGACAATCTCGCAGGAGATCAACCCATGGCCAACCTCCCAGAACTCACCGACGGACTCCCGAACATCTGCGGCAGTGAAGCGACGATCGACCAAGCCATCCAGTCAGGCAAAGCGAAGCCGCTCGCCCAATCCCCAGGCGCCGTCGACTTCAACAACATCCGCGCCGCCTGCGCGGTCGCGCTGCACCAGCACCAACCGCTGATCCCGGCCGGCGGCGACGACCTGCAGACCGCCGCGATCATCAGCAACCTGCAGTACATGATGGAGCACCAGGACATCGGCGATAACCACAATGCGCCGGCCTTTGTCTGGTGCTACAAGCGCATGGGTGAGTTCATCCCGCAGCTGATCCACGAGGGCAAGTCGCCGCGGGTGATGCTCGAGTACTCAGGCACGCTGCTCTATGGTTTGCGCCAGATGGGCGAGGGCCATGTGCTCGACGCGCTCCAGGACATGACGATGAACCCCGACTACAACTGGGCCGTCGAATGGCTCGGGATGCCCTGGGGCCATGCGGTCGCGCCCTCGACGCCGGTCCAAGACTATCGGCTCCACGTCCAGGCCTTCCAACACCACTTCGCGGCCCTGTTCGGGACCGAGGCGCTCGAGCGCGTGCGCGGCTTCTCGCCGTCGGAGATGGCGCTGCCGAACCATCCGGACGTCGCCTACGAGTTCGTCAAGACCCTCAACGACTGCGGCTATCAATGGGTGCTGGTACAGGAGCATAGCGTCGAGCAGACCGAGAACGGCTGGCATCCACAGCGTCCGCACCTGCCGCACCGCCTCGTCTGCACCAACTCCAAGGGCGAGACCGCGAGCATCATCGCGCTGGTCAAGACCCAGGGCTCGGACACCAAGCTGGTGGCGCAGATGCAGCCCTGGTACGAGGCGCAGGGCCTGCAGCGCTGGGAGCTCGCCGGCAAGCAGGTGCCGCCGCTGGTGACCCAGATCGCCGACGGCGAGAACGGCGGCGTGATGATGAACGAGTTCCCGGACAAGTTCTTCGAGGCGGTGCGCGGCGCCTCGGGCTCGGACACCCCGCTGATGAACGGCAGCGAGTATCTCGAACAGCTATTCGCGATGGGGATCAAGGCGAGCGAATTCACCGAGATCCGTCCCGTTCAGCAGGGCAAGATCTGGGAGCAGATGCAGCCGGGCGACGGGCCCGAGAAGCTGACCAAGGTGATCGAGGAGCTCAAGCAGTCCGACCATCAGTTCCATGTCGACGGTGCCAGCTGGACCAACGACCTGTCCTGGGTCAAGGGCTATGACAACGTCCTCGGCCCGATGGAGGAGGCGAGCTCGGCGTTCTACGAGCAGGTGCTGAAGCCGGGCACGGCGAGCGATGATCCGCGCTATCGCAATGCGCTGTTCCATCTGATGGCCTCGCAGACGAGCTGCTATCGCTATTGGGGGCAGGGGCTCTGGACCGATTACGGCCGCGAGATCTGCCGTCGCGTGATGGCGATCATCGAGCACGATTTCGGCTGAGCCGGGTCAGCATCCGAGGGCCGCGCCGGCTGGCCGCAGCTCGCGCGGCGTTATCGCTACGCCGAAGATGTATTACCAATACCTACGTCGGCATGAGCCGAGCGCGCTCACTGCTGGTTACGATATCGCTCGGCTGATGCAGGTCTATTGATTATGCCGCCGAAAGCCGCTCGACCTTCAATTCGTTGCGGTGTTGCTCTGCCTGCCAAAGGTCGTATTGCATTTGCTGGTTCAACCAGCTTTCTGCAGAGGTGTCGAAAGCGATCGATAGGCGGACAGCCATCTCGGGGCTGATGCCGGCCTTGCCGTCAAGAATGCCGGAGAGTGTCTTGCGACTGACACCGAGGGCCTTGGCCGTATCGGTGACGGATAGGCCGAGCGGGTCGAGACAGAGTTCTCGGAGGATTTCACCCGGATGCGGCGGGTTGTGCATCTGCATGATCTTCGCTCAGTGATAGTCTTCGTAATCGACCACTTCGGCGTGCGTTCCGGAAAACCTGAATGTGACCCGCCAGTTGCCGCTCACCTTGACCGACCAGGTTCCTTGTCGGTCGCCTGAGAGCTGGTGTAGGTGCAAGCCCGGCAGGTCCATATCAGAGGGGCTGGCGGAGGCATTCAGCCGGCCAAGAATCAAGCGCAGCCGCTTGGCATGCTGGGCTTGAATGCCTGACTGCTTCCCCGTGCTGAAGAAGCGCTCGAGGCCCTTGTGCCTGAAACTCTGGATCACGCGGCAGAGTGTGGCTTGTGACGTTACGTCTGGCAAGCGAGAGAGGTGTGCATAGGGGCAGGGGCTCTGGACCGATTACGGCCGCGAGATCTGCCGTCGCGTGATGGCGATCATCGAGCACGATTTCGGCTGAGCCGATTGAGGATGCGCGCGGCCGGTCGATCCGGTCGACGCGCGTCTCCCGCGATACCCGCCTAGCGAGTATCATCAAGCAATGGAAAGCGAGCGCAAGAACCGCTGGGCCGGCTTCGTTGTCGGTCCGGCCATCGTGTTCATCGCCCTGGGGGCGATCTGGAAGAACGAGAACCGCTTCGACTATCACCAAGCGGCGAAGAAGACGCAGCCCGTCGAGTCGGTGCAAGCGCTGGTGCCAGGGCAGCGTTTCTCCTACACCGGCGGTATGGACCCGCAGCTGACGCTGCCCGGCCAATACGTCGACGCCTTCACCGGTTACCTGGAGGTGCAGCGTAGCGCCGAGATCGATGCCTGGGAGAAGGACACGGACTCCGATGATCGCGTGACCTGGTCGCGGCGCTGGATGAGTCGTCTCGAGAGCAATTCCCGCAACAGTGGCATCACGCAGCAGCTCTCGTCGCGCACCTTTAGTCCTGCCCGGTATCAGGTCGGCGGGCTGACTGTCGACGGGTCTCAGATCGAGCTCGTCGACGATGCAGTCAGGATACCCACCGCCGACTTGCAGATCACCGAGGCGGCACTGCAGCGCCGAGACGATTACCTCTACCTATCGAAAGGCGAATCCGACAACCTTGGCGATGAACGGGTCCGTTACACCGGGATTCCAGTGCCATCGACCGCGACCTATTTCGGCAAGGCGGAGTCGGGCCGCGGTGTGGCAGATACCTCGCAGGCTCGCACGGGCATGCTCAACACCCTTATCCAGGACACCGGGGTGCTGCACCACATCGTGGCCGGCGAGCGGGAGACGGCGCTCGCCACCATGGCTGCCCATATCAGCCGGCTGAAGTGGATCGTGCGCGCCGCGGCTTCTGGCGCCGTCATCATCGGCTTCAATCTGCTCTTTAGCGCGATGCTCGGGTTCCTGTACTCGGTGCCCCTGATTGGCGGTCTGGCCCGATCAGGCTCGTTCTTGCTCTCACTGGTGTTTGCGCTGCCGCTGATCCTGGTGACGATGCTGGGTGGTTACCTCTACGCCAATCCGCTCGTCCTCGCGGCGATCGCCGTGCTGATCGTCGCTGGCCTGTTCGCGCTGAACAAGCGCAAGCAGAAGACCCAAAAGGCGGTCTACCGGGACCTGGAAACCCAGTACGGCCCGAAGCTGCAAACGCTCTCGATGAAAGAGCTGGAGTTCATCGAGCTGGCCAAGCTGGTCTTCTCCGATGATCACCTCGACCCCAAGGAAGAGGACTTCCTGCGCCGCTGGTCGCGTCAGCAGGGTTGGAACGATGCCCGTTTCCGCGAGATGTTGGGCAGGGCGAAGGCGCTCGGGGCCGGTGGCCCGCCGAGCCTCAATGCCACCGAAGAGCAGCTCGAGAACCTGATCCGCCTCGCGCTGGCCGACGGCGACCTGTCGCGCTCGGAGCTGCGGTCCATTCAGCACGCGGCCAAGCGCCTCGGCTTCGATCAGGGTGAGGTGGCGCGTTTGACCCAGCAGGTGCAGCAGATGGCCACACGCAACGTGGCGCCGTCGATCTGATCAGCCGATCGCACCCACTTCCTGCGAAATCCGCAGACCAATACGCCTCTGACTATTGGAAAACTGACTATCCTTCGTCCGGAATCGCGTTGGCGTATCCGGTATCAGTCCACCTGCAAGAAGTCGCTGCCGGCCGGCTGCTCGAAGCGGAACATCGCATAGTCGAGCTGCGGGTTGCGCTCAAGATTGGTGAAGATGAAGCGGGTGAGCTGGCCGAAGCGGTCTTCCATCAGCAGGGTGTCGAGCTGGTCGTCGATGAACGCGATGCGCAGCTTGGCGACCTCAGTGTCTTCGGTCTTCGGGATCAGCTCGACCCAGGTGCGGTCGTCGCCCTCGTCGAGGTTGCGCAGCTCGAAATAGTCCTCGACCGGCTGCTCGCTCGCTAGGAGCTGGGCCGGGGTGCCATCGAGGATCTTCTTCTGGCTGCTGTGGGTAACCTGCTCGAGCTCCTTGTCATGGACATAGATGCGTTGGCCGTCGGCGACGATCTCCTGCTCGGTCGGGCTGTCGTAGTCCCAACGGAACCGGTCTGGCCGCAGCAGGTAGAAGGTGCCGGTGGATTCCAGCATCTGGCTGCCGTCATTGCTCAATGTGATCTGCCGAAAGTCGGCGCTGAGGCTGTTAAGGCCGCTCAGATAGTCCTTGAGCTCGGCGATGCCGTCGGCGAGCGCGAGCGGTGTCCAGAGACAAAGGGTGACCAATGCGATAAGGGCATAGCTCCCCCAGCTCTGGCGCCGCGTTGGCGGCTGCTTGTCCGCAGTTCGAGGGCGACTGGCAACCCTGGCGGCGGGCGCAGCGGGGGCATCCTCCGGGCCGATCGCGAGCTGATCCGAGGCCGGCGCCAGAACGGGCGATGAGGTGGCGCTCGCGGTTGTTGGGACGGCGAGGTGTGGGCGGCTGAGGCGACAGCGTTTGCTGGGGGTGTTCATGCGTTGATCAATCCTGCGGTGGCGGAGGGGCGAGCACCTCGCGGTTGCCATTGCTCTCGGCGGAGCCGACGATACCGATTCGCTCCATTTCCTCGATCATCCGGGCAGCGCGGTTGTAGCCGATCTTGAGGCGCCGCTGGACGCCTGAGATCGAGGCGCGTCGACTCTCGACGACGATCTGGACGGCCTCGTCGAACAGTGGGTCCTGATCCTCGACATCGCCGCCGCCTTTTGGTTCCGGATCGATCCCCGGCAGGTGCTCGGATGGCTCCTGCAGGATGGTCTCGATGTAGTCCGGCTCGCCCTGCTGCTTCAGGAAGTCGACTACGCGATGGACCTCGTGATCGTCGACGAAGGCGCCATGCACCCGCTGCGAGATGCTGCCGCCGGGCGGCAGGTAGAGCATGTCGCCGTGGCCGAGCAGGTGCTCGGCGCCCATCTGGTCGAGCACGGTGCGCGAGTCGACCCGGGCCGAGACCTTGAACGCCATCCGCGTCGGGATATTGGCCTTGATCAGGCCGGTGAGCACATCCACCGAGGGGCGCTGGGTCGCGAGCAGCAGATGGATGCCCGACGCGCGCGCCTTCTGCGCCAGCCGGGCGATCAGCTCCTCGACCTTCTTGCCGACCACCATCATCATGTCGGCGAGCTCGTCGATGATGACGACGATGGTCGGCAGCTTCTCGAGGATCGGGACCTCGGGCGGTTCTTCACCCTCGGCGATCGCGGCATTGACGATGGCGGCATAGCTCGGGTCCGTGATCGGCTGGCCGGCAGCGATCGCGTCCTGGACCTTGCGGTTGTAGCCGGCGAGGTTGCGCACCCCGAGCGAGGCCATCAGCTTGTAGCGGCGCTCCATCTCGCCGACGCACCAGCGCAGCGCGTTGGCCGCCTCCTTCATGTCGGTGACCACCGGGGTGAGCAGATGCGGGATACCCTCGTAGACCGAGAGCTCAAGCATCTTCGGGTCGACCATGATCAGACGCACATCCTCCGGCGGCGCCTTGTAGACCAGGCTGAGGATCATCGCGTTGATCGCGACCGACTTGCCCGAGCCGGTGGTGCCGGCGATCAGCGCATGCGGCATCCGGGCGAGATCGGCCACCACCGGCTCGCCGGAGATGTTGGTGCCCATGCCGATGGTCAGCGGCGATTTCGCCTCCTGATAGGTACGCGAGCCGAGGATCTCGCTCAGGGTGACCATCTCGCGCTGATTGTTCGGGACCTCGAGGCCGATCACCGACTTGCCCGGGATCACCTCGACCACGCGCACGCTGATCTTCGAAAGGGCGCGGGCGATATCTTTGCTGAGTCCAGTGATCTTGCTGACCTTCACACCCGGAGCAAGCTCGAGCTCGAACAGGGCGACGACCGGCCCGGGATGGACCTCGACCACCTCGGCGACGACACCGAACTCGGCTAGGCGTGCCTCGAGCTCGCGCGACATGGTCTCGAGCTGCTCGGGGGTGACCGCATTGCCGCTGCGCCGCGGCGGGTCGAGCAGATCGAGCGGTGGGCGTTCGCTCGGCGCCGTGCCTGCGGTGGACCGATGAGCGGTTGTTGTTGCCGGATGCGCGGATGTTGGCTTGGTCCGCGCCGCGGCGGGGGCATCGGCCCAGACCGGCTCGACGGCGGCTGGAGATGGTCCTTCGGTGCGTGCCGTAGCCTGATGGGCTGCGTTCTGCTCGTGCGCTACCGGTGGCTGTTCGGACTCGCCCGGATCGGGCGCGGTCGGATCGGGCGCGGTCGGATTGGGCGCGGTCGGATTGGGCACGGCCGGAGAGGTGCTGAAGGATGCCGCGTGGCCAGGCTCGGGCGTAGCGGCCGGGTCCGACTCGATGCCGAGCCGTCTTGGGTCGAGCTCGCCAGGGGCAGGCGCTTCAAGATAATTGCCGGCCGAGACAGCGTTGACGCCGGAGTCGACGTGGCTTGGCGTCCAAGCGCTCAGATCGTGCGTCCTCGGGGTTTCAGGCAGACCGATATCATCGTATGTGAGCCAGTCTCCCACCTCTTGATCCGGTTCCGAGGAGCTCTGCGCTCGTCCTTGAGATCGATCTTGCGGGTATTCCCAATCCTGGTCGTCAAATCCTCTATCGCGTTGGAGGTATTGGGCCTTGAGATGGTGGATCAGGCGGGGCGGTAGTCGCAGTAGCATGAGCGTGAGGTCGCCGATGCCGTCGACGATCAGCAGTGGTGAGAGGCCGGTAAACAGCGACAGCCCGATCAGCAGGACGCCGAGCAGCACCAGGGAGCCACCGGCAAGCCCAAAGGCGTGATCGACGAGCGTCGCGACCAACAGACCGAGACCGCCTCCGAGCCCGTTCGGCAGCTCACCGAAGCTGCCGGCGAATTGCAGACTGGCCAGACCGGCCCCCGCCACGATCGTGAAGGCGAGCCCGATCCAGCGCAGCACCAGCCAGTAGAGTTTGGTCTCGGGCTCGGACTCATGCTCACGAAAGAGGAGGTAGGCACTCCAGACCAATGCGATCGGGATCAGATAGGCGAAGCCACCGACCAAGAACAGAGCGAGATCGGCGAACCAGGCGCCGAGCCGCCCGCCCGCATTCTGAACCGCGGTATCCTGAGCCGCGAAGGACCAGCCAGGATCATCCGGGGAATAACTGGCCAACGCTAGCACCAGGTAGAGCGCGACGATGACCAATGCCCAGAGAGCTCCCTCGCGCCAAGCGCGCTCCAGATAGTCGCTGAGACGGGGATGGCCGAGTCGAGTCGCTTGTTCCATAGGTTCCTCCGAAGGTTTGGAAGATTATAGCCTTAGCGGCGGAACTTCGTCGTGTTTCGATGGTTGATGGGCGCCGATGCGGCTTTACCCGATTCGGGCGTCTGCGTACCATCAGGTTTTCGATGGGCACGCCTCGCTCGGTGAGTTGACGCGGCCTCATCCCGATGATTGGAGTGGTTTCTGATGGGTGATACGAAGCACTGCCGGCTGCTGATCCTGGGCTCGGGGCCAGCCGGCTACACGGCCGCGGTCTACGCGGCGCGGGCCAACCTGGCGCCGGTTCTGGTGACCGGACTCGAGCAGGGCGGGCAGTTGATGACGACGACTGATGTCGAAAACTGGCCTGGCGATCCAGACAATCTGCAGGGGCCGGACCTGATGGATCGGATGCGGCGGCACGCCGAACAGGTCGGAGCCGAGGTCCTGTTCGATCACGTCAACAAGGTCGCGTTGGATCAGCGCCCCTTTGTCCTGAATGGGGATTCGGCCACCTACACCTGCGATGCCCTGGTGATCGCGACGGGTGCCAGCGCGCAGTATCTCGGGCTGGAGTCGGAGCAGACTTTCCGGGGGCGCGGCGTCTCGGCCTGCGCGACCTGCGACGGATTCTTCTACAAGAACCAGAAGGTCGCCGTGATCGGTGGCGGCAACACCGCGGTCGAGGAGGCGCTCTACCTGTCGAACATCGCCTCCGAGGTCACGCTGGTGCACCGCCGTGATGCGCTGCGTGCCGAGAAGATCCTGCAGGATCGCTTGTTTGAGAAGGCCGAGTCGGGCAACGTCCGGATTGCGTGGAATCACGTGCTCGACGAGGTGCTTGGGGACGCGACCGGCGTCACCGGAATGCGGATCAAGAACGTGCAGGACGGTACCACCGAGGAGGTCGAGCTCCAGGGTGTTTTCATCGCGATCGGCCATAAGCCGAATACCGGTATCTTCGAGGGTCAGCTCGAGATGTCCAACGGCTATATCAGAGTCCAGTCGGGTACCGAAGGCAATGCCACCGCCGCATCGGTGCCGGGTGTCTTTGCGGCGGGAGACGTGATGGATCATGTCTACCGGCAGGCCATCACTTCGGCTGGGAGCGGCTGCATGGCGGCGCTGGATGCCGAAAAGTATCTCGACGGCCTTGATGCCTGAGGCGGTCCCGGTGGCCTATGCAGGGGCTATCCAGAGGTATTGCCTCGGAATGTGGCGCGGCCGACATCGCCCGTGTGGGCAGTGCCGATGAAGCGACATCAGGTTCCAGCGCTTGCTCTGACCCTTTCGGTACCGCTGCTCGGTGTGCTCTGGATCGCCGGAAAGCCGGCCGCGGAGGGGCAGGATGCCGCGCTGATGGTGCCGCTGCTGGCACTGCTCATCTTTAGTGAGTTCGGGCTCATCTTGAACAGCGTCGGCGTCGCGGCGGGAGTCCTGCACGGGCTTCGTCAGGGCTGGACTGGTCGGCACGCACTGATGACGATTGGCTGTGCCTTGGCGGCACTGGCGTTCTTGCTCCAGTTGATCCGGTGGTGGCCGCTTTAATCTGAGCGGCCATTGCGCCCGACGCTCAGGGGCCGGACCCTGAGTCCAGCAGTGGGCCAGCAGTGGGCCAGCAGTGGGCCAGCAGTGGGCCAGCAGTGGGCCAGCGGTGGACAGTGCATCAAGTGGCCCGCCGCCTAAGCGTGCGTGGAACGGATGAGATCGCACGGACTGAGTGATGTCGTGCTCAAGCGGCTGACTTGGCGGTCGGCTGCGTGGCCCCCATGCTTCGGGGAGGCCCATTCGACTTCTCGCTGAGTGATGTATCAGCTTCGCGTTCATCCGTCGATCGCAGAGATCCCTGGCACGGCCTGGGATGCGCTTGCCGGCGATGACCTTCCTCATCTATGCCATGCCTTCCTGCTGGCGATGGAACGGCACGGCTGTGTCGGAGAGCGTTTCGGCTGGCTGCCGCGCCATCTTGCGCTCTATGATCAAGATGAACAGTTGGTTGCCGCTGCGCCCGCGTACCTCAAGTTCAACTCCTATGGGGAATTCGTCTTCGATTGGGCTTGGGCCGATGCGTATCAGCGCGCTGGTCTGCGCTACTATCCAAAGCTTGTGATCGCTTCCCCCTATACCCCGGCAACCGGCCAGCGCGTCCTGACCGGCGATGCGCCGAATCGGGCCGAACTGGCCTCGGCCTTGGTGCGCGGCTCGGTTAAGGTGGCCAATGAGCTCGACGTCTCGGGTGTGCACTGGCTGTTCAGTAGCGAGGAGGAGGTCGATTGGATGCGCGAGGCTGGACTGATGGCCCGTCTGGGCTGCCAGTTCCATTGGACCAACCAGGGGTATGCCGACTTCGATGCACTGCTGGCGAGCTTCAGTGCCGAAAAGCGCAAGAAGATCAAGCGCGAGCGGCGGCGTGTGACCGAGGCCGGCGTGCGCATCCGGCGGGTGCCCGGCAATGCGGCAAGCGATGCCGAGTGGGCGGTGTTTCACCGGCTCTACGAGGATACGTTCGATAAGCGCGGCGGCATTCCGACACTGTCGCTGTCGTTTTTCCGCGAGATTGGCGAGACCATGGGCGAGAGCACATTGTTGGTGCTGGCTGAGCACGGGGGCGAGATCGTGGCGGCGGCATTCTGTCTGGTTGGCGCTCGCAGCCTTTACGGCCGTCACTGGGGCTGTTCGAAGGAGTTCCATAGCCTGCATTTCGAGGCCTGCTACTATCAAGGTCTCGAGCACTGCATCGAGCAAGGACTACAGCGCTTCGAGCCCGGGGCGCAGGGCGAGCACAAGGTCGCTCGCGGCTTTATGCCGACCCGCACCTGGTCGACCCATTGGCTTGCAGAACCCGCTTTTCGCGAGCCGATCAGCCATTTCCTTGCGCATGAGATCGATGCGGTTGAGGAATACATCGGCGAGATGGCGGCCCGGAGTCCCTACCGTCAGGCCGATCCGGTGACATCGAAGGCTGCCGAGCGCTCGGACGCGTCGTCCGCGCGCGCTCGGGGATGATGCTTCGGTCAGCCATGTCGATGCCCTATCTGCTGGCGCCGAATGATCCCAGCGGGGCCTTTCCCGATCCGTCTGAGGCCCTGCGCGAGCCGGACGGGCTGCTGGCAGTGGGTGGCGATCTGAGTACCGGGCGCTTGATCAATGCGTACCGCAATGGGATCTTCCCCTGGTATGGTGAAGGTGATCCGATCCTCTGGTGGTCGCCTGATCCGCGGACTGTCCTGATCCCGAAACGGTTGCACCGCTCACGCAGTCTGCGCAAACTGCTCAAACAGCGCCGATTCGCAGTGACCATGGACCGTGACTTTCCGGCGGTGATCCGAGCCTGTGCCGGTCCGCGGCTATCTGGCGACGGCACTTGGCTTCTACCGGAGATGATCGATGCCTATTGCGCATTGCACGTACATGGGATCGCGCACTCGGTGGAGGCCTGGCAGCAGGGGCGCTTGGTCGGAGGACTCTATGGCGTCGCAATCGGGGGCGTATTCTTTGGCGAGTCCATGTTCAGCCGAACGGACAATGCGTCCAAGATCGCCCTAGTTCACCTCTGCGAGCATCTGATCGATCTGGGAGTCGAGTTGATCGATTGCCAGGTGCTGACCGAGCATATGCAGCGCATGGGTGCCGAGTCGATGCCGCGCGAGCGTTTTCTCTCACGTCTCGCGGAACTACGCGATCGTCCTTTCTGTTGCGGCAGCTGGAACGACGGACGATTGCACTATCCAGGGTTGCGGGCCGCAGTGGCCTAGCGGCAGATGCTCGGCGAGACGAGTCATCGAGAGCGTCAGCTAAGGTTGGAGACGATCCGGTTATGAACGCGAACCGCAATCTTCCGGGACATCTGCAGCTCTACCTGACCGGAGAGCATGATTGCTCCTATCTCGATGGGCTGCGTGCGCGGACCCTGTTCGTGGACCCGATGGCGCGCATCGACCGCGAGCGCGCACAATGGCTGCAGCAGATCGGTTTTCGTCGCAGCGGGATGCATTTCTATCGCCCTGCCTGCCGTGGCTGCCAGCGCTGCATCCCGGTGCGCGTGCCGGTAGCCGACCTGCGCTTGAGCCGCTCGCAACGGCGCAATGCGTCGCGTAACGATGGCGAGGTGCGGATCGCGTTCAAACCGGCGCAGCTACAGCCGGCCCATTATCAGCTGTACGAGCGGTACATCCTCGCGCGTCATGGCGACGGCGACATGGCAGAGGATGTATCGATCGAAACCTACATGCGTTTCCTACTAAGCCCGTGGGGCGGGCAGACCTGGTTCATCGAGGCCTATCTCGGTGAGCGGCTGATGTCCGTCGCGGTCACGGATATCTTCTCCGATGGGCTCTCGGCACTCTACACCTTTTTCGATCCGGAGCTTTCGGAGCGCGGCCCCGGCACCTATGCGGTGCTGACCCAGGCGCGCGAGGCGGCGCGGCTCGGACTGCGCCACCTCTACCTCGGTTACTGGATCGAGGAGAGTCCGAAGATGGCCTACAAGGATCGCTTTCGGCCTATCGAGGCTTGGGATGGCCGGGACTGGCTGCGGTTCGAGCGCGGCGAGCCGATTCGCTTCTGCAAGTGAGCCGAGAGCGACTGAAGTAGGCTGTGCTCCCATCGGTCTGTGCAGCTGCCTGTGATATACTTCTGTGGTTTTATCGTGGCGACCCGCCGAAGCGGCCTGGTCGGTGCGTAGAACGCAGCGTCCGCGCGCCACATGACTAACCTGACACCACATTCATGGCAAAAGAAGACGTTATTCAAATGGAAGGCGTGGTCGTTGAGACCCTGCCGAATACCGTGTTCCGTGTCGAGCTCGAGAATGGTCACACTGTGACCGCCCACATCTCGGGCAAGATGCGCAAGCACTACATTCGTATCCTGACGGGCGATAAGGTTACCGTTGAGCTGACCCCTTACGACCTGACCAAGGGGCGCATCACCTATCGCGTCCGCTGACGCTCGGCCCGTATAGACGCGGCTAACAGGTCATGACAACCCGAGCTTAACGGTGCGAGCGGGACAGCTCCGATCTCCGGCGTCGGCCCCGGGGGGCGGAGAGGGCTGCAGCGGCTGCCATTCCGCTGAGCCCATTGAGCACCGCGCGTCAGGGGTGTCACGATCGTTACCGTGACACAACGAGTGTGCCGCTAGGCAGGGGCCTTCTCGATTTCAAAGCTGAAGGTCAGCTCGTCATCCTCTCCGACCTTCACGACCACGGTGCCGCCACCGCTGAGCTCGCCGAATAGCAGCTCACTGGCGAGCGGCTTCTTGATCGCGTCCTTGACCACCCGCGCCATCGGCCGCGCGCCCATCTTCGGGTCATAGCCCTTCTCGGCGAGCCAGGCGCGTGCATCGGGCTCGACCACCAGGGCGACCTTCTTGTCCGCGAGCTGGGCTTCGAGCTCGAACAGGAACTTATCGACCACGCTGGTGATCGTCTTGCTGTCGAGCGCCCCGAACTGGACGGTCGCGTCGAGGCGGTTGCGGAACTCGGGCGTGAAGTATTTCTTCAGCGCCTCCATCGCGTCGGTCGAGTGGTCCTGCTCGGTGAAGCCGATCGAACGACGGCTGGCCTCCTCGGCGCCGGCGTTGGTGGTCATCACCAGCACGACGTTGCGGAAGTCGGCCTTACGGCCGTTGTTGTCGGTCAGACTGCCGTGGTCCATCACCTGGAGCAGCAGGTTGAAGACATCGGGATGCGCCTTCTCGATCTCGTCGAGCAGTAGCACCGAATGCGGATGCTTGGTGACCTCCTCGGTCAGCAGGCCGCCCTGATCGAAGCCGACGTAGCCGGGCGGAGCGCCGATCAGCCGCGAGACGGTATGGCGCTCCATGTACTCGGACATGTCGAAGCGGATCAGCTCGAGTCCCATAATGCGGGCGAGCTGGCGGGTCACCTCGGTCTTGCCGACGCCGGTCGGGCCGGTGAACAGGAAGGACCCGATCGGCTTCTCCTCGGTGCCGAGACCCGAGCGGTTCATCCGGATCGCCGAGGTCAGGGCGTCGATGGCCTCGTCCTGGCCGTAGACGACCATCTTGAGGTCACGGTCGAGGTTGCGCAGCGACTCGGTGTCCGAGCTCGAGACCTTCTTGGTCGGGATGCGGGCGATCTTGGCGACGATGGCCTCGACGTCGTTGACGTCGATGCGCTTCTTGCGCTTCGCGGCCGGGCGCAGCTGCACATTGGCGCCGGCCTCGTCGATCACGTCGATCGCCTTGTCCGGTAGATGCCGATCGTTGATGTACTTGGCCGAGAGCTCCGCTGCGGCGCGCAGCGCCGGGTTGGTGTAGCTGACCTGATGGTGTGCCTCGAACCTGGCCTTCAGCCCCTTGAGGATCTCGATGGTCTCCTCGACCGTCGGCTCGTTGATGTCGATCTTCTGGAAGCGGCGTGCGAGCGCGCGATCCTTCTCGAAGATGCCGCGGAACTCCTGATAGGTGGTCGAGCCGATGCAGCGCAGCTCGCCCGAGGCGAGGACCGGCTTGATCAGGTTGGACGCGTCCATCACGCCGCCCGAGGCCGCGCCGGCACCGATGATGGTATGGATCTCGTCGATGAACAGGATCGCATGCGGTTTGCGCTTGAGCTCGGCCAGCACCGCCTTCAGGCGCTTCTCGAAATCGCCCCGGTACTTGGTGCCGGCGACCAGCGAGCCGAGGTCGAGCGCGTAGATCACGGACTCGCCGAGGATCTCGGGCACGGCGCCGTCGACGATCTTCTTCGCCAAGCCCTCGGCGATCGCGGTCTTGCCGACGCCGGCCTCGCCGACCAACAGCGGGTTGTTCTTGCGTCGGCGACAGAGGATCTGCGCGGTGCGCTCGACCTCGTTGGCGCGGCCGATCAGCGGGTCGATTCGTCCCTGGCGCGCCATCTCGTTGAGGTTCGTCGCGAAGTTCTCGAGGGCGCTGGGCGATTCCTTCTCCTCGCTGCGCGCCTCATCAGGATCGGCCTGGGCCTCATCGTCCTGGTCTTCGCCCGGCACCTTGGAGATCCCGTGCGAGATGTAGTTGACGACATCGAGCCTGGAGACATCCTGCTGATTGAGCAGATAGACCGCTTGGCTGTCTTGCTCGCTGAACAGGGCGACCAGGACGTTGGCGCCGGTGACCTCCTTCTTCCCGGCGGACTGCACGTGGAAGACCGCCCGCTGTAGCACGCGCTGGAAGCCGAGCGTGGGCTGGGTCTCGCGCTCGTCGCTCTCCGCGATCAGCGGTGTCGTCTCCTCGATGAAGGTCGTGACGTCACTGCGGAGCTTATCGTTGTCGGCGGCGCAGGCGCGAAGGACCTTAGCCGCGGTCGGGTTGTCGATCAGGCAAAGCAGCAGATGCTCAACCGTCATGTACTCGTGCCGCTTCGCCCGCGCCTCCTTGAACGCCTGGTTCAGCGTGAATTCAAGCTCTTTGCTTAGCATGGATAGTGACCCCGGGACGTATCGATAACAAAGGTGTCAAGCGCGGGCAGACCAGTGCGATCGCTCGCGCAGGTCGGCCTCGGTTGTTCGAATTCGCTATGCGTCGGTCGATCGCTGCGACTCGAGCGTGCGACCTGGCGAGCGGGACCCAACCGGTCCCTGAGCCCGCTGCCTTGGCGGTTGATGGCACGGTCTTCTCTCACGCCTCCTCCATCGTGCACAGCAGCGGGTGATGGTTCTGGCGTGAGAAGTCGTTGACCTGTGAGACCTTGGTTTCGGCGATATCGCGGGTGAAGACGCCACAGACGCCGACCCCACGCGTGTGGACGTGCAGCATGACCTGAGTCGCTTTCTCGGGTGTCATCGCGAAGAAGGTCTCCAGGACATGAACGACGAACTCCATCGGCGTGTAGTCGTCGTTGACGAGCAACACCTTGAACAGCGGCGGACGCTTCAGTGCCGGTTTGGCCTCTTCGACCGATAGGCCAGAATCGTCTGCGCCTTCCTCTTGGCTGGCGCAGCGGATGCGTGTGCCGCCGTAGCTTGCATCAATGAGTCGGGCGTTTTCTAAACGGTAGAACATCGGTCTCGATTAGCGTCGTTGCTTCGGTAGCATTCGGCAGATCCGTCTGGCACGAGGAGCATGATCAATCAGGCTGAGCGAACCTTCACCATGTGTAGGGATCATGGAGGAAAAATACAGCCCCCAGCCCTCGACGTCTACGCTCCAAACGTTGCTCTGAGATCGTCCTCTCTCGGTCTCAGGCCACTCCTTAGGGGCTCGGTTGACATCGAGTTTCGTTGTTTGCCCCGCGTCAGGCGGTTCGGTCGGCAAGATTGACCGATCGCAATGGACAACTATACTTCGGAGTCACGATCCGTTCATCTGGGCGGAGAAGGCGGGTCGGCAGCCCAGTGTCGCGGCAGCGCGGCCGGGTCTCGAATAGAACAACAAGCTGAACAACCAACCGAAGATCGATTGAAGTAGTGGAGGAGTCTGCGATGCTTACAGGTGTCGTCAAGTGGTTTAACAATGCCAAGGGCTACGGCTTCGTCAAACCTGATGGTCGCGACGAGGATGTCTTCGTGCATTTCTCGTCGATCGAGATGGACGGGTACAAGACCTTGAAGGAGGGGCAGAAGGTGCAGTTCGAGGTCTCGCAAGGACCGAAAGGCCTGCATGCCGCAACGGTGCAGCGCACGATGTGAGCCGCGACCAGAAGCACCGTCTCAGGTGGTCTTGACCCGAGCAAGTAGGCCCCGGGCTGCTTGGTGAGCCCGGGGTGGTTTGGTACGTCTAACTATCCCGCTCCGGGCTCTGGACTGCCACCTCAGCCCATCCGGCCAATCACCGCGTCGCCGAACGCCGAGCAGCTCAGCTTGGTGGCGCCCTCCAGTAAGCGCTCGAGATCGTAGGTGACCGTCTTGGCGGCGATTGCGCCCTCGATCCCCTTGATAACCAGGTCAGCGGCTTCGGTCCAGCCGAGGTGGCGCAATAGCATCTCACCCGAAAGGAGGAGTGAGCTCGGGTTGACCTGATCCTTGCCGGCATACTTGGGCGCAGTGCCGTGGGTTGCCTCAAACATCGCGACGCTGTCGGAGATGTTTGCGCCCGGTGCCATCCCGATGCCGCCGACCTGGGCGGCGAGCGCGTCAGAGATGTAGTCGCCGTTCAGGTTCAGGGTCGCGATCACGTCGTAGTCCTTTGGCCGCAGCAGGATCTGCTGCAGGAAGGCATCCGCGATCACGTCCTTGACGATGATCTCGTTGCCGGTCTTGGGATTCTTGAAGGAGCACCAAGGCCCGCCATCGAGGGGCTCCGCCCCGAATTCTTCCCGCGCGAGCTCGTAGCCCCAGTCCTTGAACGCGCCTTCGGTGAATTTCATGATGTTTCCTTTGTGGACGAGGGTCACCGAGTCGCGCTCGTTGTCGATCGCGTACTGGATGGCCTTGCGCACCAAGCGCTTGGTCCCCTCGCTCGAGACCGGCTTGATGCCGACCCCGGAGGTCTTCGGGAAGCGGATCTTGGTCACGCCGAGCTGGTCCTGGAGAAAGCTGACAAGGCGCTCGGCCTCATCGGAGCCGGCTGGCCATTCGATGCCGGCGTAGATGTCTTCCGAGTTCTCGCGGAAGATCACCATGTCGGTATCCTCTGGCTTCTTCAGCGGGCTCGGCGTGCCCGAGAAGTAGCGTACCGGACGCAGACACACATAGAGGTCGAGACGCTGCCGCAGTGCGACATTGAGCGAGCGGATGCCGCCGCTGACCGGTGTCGTCAGCGGGCCTTTGATCGAGACCAGATAATCGCGCACGGCGCTGAGCGTCTCGTCCGGCAGCCAGACATCGGCCCCATAGACGTTGGTCGCCTTCTCACCGGCATAGATCTCCATCCAGGCGATCTGGCGTCGGCCGTCGTAGGCCTTGGCCACGGCTGCATCCAGGACCTTCTGCATCACCGGCGTGATGTCGACACCGATGCCGTCACCCTCGATAAAGGGGATGATGGGCTGGTCGGGCACGACCAGACTGTTGTCGGGGTTGACGCGAATCGGCTCGCCGACTTTCGGGACCTGGATCTGTTCAAACGCCATGGCATCTTGCTCCTGTCAGGATTTGGATGTCCGTGATCTTACCATCGGCTAGCCTCCCGTTGCGGCCGTGCTGGCTGCCGCCGCTGCGGTCGCTGACCTTGTGTTGGCGCGGTGCGCATGGCATATCAGCGTCTCCTGTCGATCCTCTGAGGGAGTCTGCGATGCCCGGAGCCCGCAACGTGCTTGGTGAGCCGCTCGAAGTCTGTTCGTTGGAGCCAATGACCGGTTTCACGCGTAATGGTCATTGTGATACGGGTCCTGATGACCTGGGGTCACATACCGTCTGCGCCCGCGTCACTGCCGAGTTCCTCGAGTACTCGAAGTCGCGCGGCAATGATCTAACGACGCCTGTGCCGGCATTTGGGTTTCCCGGCTTGAAGCCGGGCGACCGCTGGTGCCTCTGCGCGGCACGCTGGCAGGAGGCGCTCGACGCCGGTTGTGCTCCCAAGGTCGCGCTGCGCGGGACCCATGAGCGAGCACTCGAGGTCTGTGACCTAGCCGACCTCAAGCGCCACGCGGTCGATCTGTCCTGAGTGGAGGTTCGATGTGATCGGCGAGTGGTTGGCTGCTCGGGGGGTTAGGATCGTCGGTCATCGGCTGGCCGCGGTCCTCTTGATGACGATCTTGTGCTCGGCGTTGGCAGCCTGCGCGACAGCGCCTGAGACCGGTCGGCGTCAGCTCCTGCTGGTGAGCCCGGCCGAGGAGGCGCAACTGGGCCTGAAGGCGTTTGATCGGATCAAGCGTGAGCACCAAGTGGTGAGGAGAGGTCAGGATGCGGCCATGCTGCAGCGGGTTGGGGGACGCATCAGCGAGGTCGCAGCCTTGCCTAACGCGCGCTGGGAGTTCGTCTTGTTCGAAGAGGACTCGCCGAATGCGTTCGCGCTGCCAGGCGGCAAGGTTGGTGTCTATACGGCTATCCTGCCCATCACCAAGGACGAGGCTGGGCTGGCGACCGTGATCGGGCACGAGATCGCGCATGCGGTCGCGCGCCATGGTGCGGAGCGGATGTCGCATGGGATGCTGGTGCAGCTGGGCGGGGCCGGTCTGTCTGCGGCCTTGGGCTCGGATGCGGGCGTGACCGGAGAGCTGATCATGCAGGCCTATGGCGTCGGCAGTCAGCTCGGGGTGATGCTGCCGTATTCGCGGACGCAGGAGTTGGAGGCCGATGAGCTGGGGCTCTTATACATGGCACGCGCCGGCTATGACCCGCGCGAGGCGATCGCCTTCTGGAAACGGTTTGCGGCCTACAACGCGGAGCGTGGCGGGGCGCCGCCAGCGTTCTTGAGCACGCATCCACTGGATCAGCGCCGCATCGCGCAGTTACAGCGGCTGATGCCAAGGGCGATGGCCGAGTACGAGATGGCGCGAGCGCGGAGGTGAGCGACCGTACCGCTTCTTGGCGGGCTCGTCTGGACGGTCGTTCTTGGCCTTGGCACCCGTCGTCCTGCTCGGGTCCCTTCTATCGTCTGGCTTGGGGATGATTGATGCGCTGGATGACTCTACCGTTGATCATGGTGGTGCTGGCAGGGCTGGCCTACGGGTTCTGGCCGCGCGGATCGGCGTCGCCGAGCGGTGGCGTGGAGGTCGCAGCGGTCGCTGCAGCGCTCGGTCAGGAGGCGAGGGGTGCCACGGGTGCCGCGCTCGCCAAGCGGGTTTTAGCGTTTCCGGACGACCATGGGGCGCATCCGGTTGCACCTGCCGAGGTTTGGGACATCAGCGTGATCCTGTCTGATGACGCGAGACCCGAACTGTCGTTACGGCTGACCCTCGTGCGATATGCGCTCGCTAGACGGGACGCGTCTGCCGGTCGTGATAAAGATGCTGCGTTTGGTATTGACGATCAGACGGCGAACGAATGGTCGACGATCCGGCGCGCGTCCGCATTTGCGGCGGATGAACTACTTGCCGGCCAGTTGGTGATCGCTTCTGATCCGAGCGGGCCGTCGATAACGGCTGAGCGCGCCAGCCGCGCGGCGCTGGGATTGGCTGGTACGGACGATCTGAAGGGTGGGGGAGCACGTGTCTGGTTGGAGCACTGGGAGCTCGTTCGTGAAGGCGACCAGCTGGCCCGCGTTCGTGCATCGGGTGAGGGTGTCGAGCTGACGCTGGCGCTATCGCCGAGCAAGATGCCGGTCTCGGTGGATGAGGTGGTCTTTGCTGGCGCTTCTGAGGATGCGGCGACGTCCCTAGCTGGCTATAGCGAGCCGCGGTTCCGGGTCAGCGGGACGGTCGCGGTCGCCGGCGAGGTGCGCGAGCTGCAGGGTATCGGCTGGCTGGAACATGTATGGGGCAGTTTGGCCGAGGCATTGAGCGGGCGCCGTGGTCAGCTCGTCGCGAATCGATTTCGGCTGCAGCTCGATGACGGCGTCGATCTGAGCTGTCTGCATCTGCGCCGCCGCGGCGGCGGCGGTACGCCGATCCCTCGTTGCTTACTGATCAATGTCGACGGTGATCGGGCTGTGCTACGGCGGCGCGATCTCCGTCTGACGGCTGGAGATGGACGTTGGATGTCAACCAGCGGCGTCCAGTATCCGTTGGACTGGCGTTTGGTGATTCCTGGCCGGGATCTCGAGCTTCGGATCGTGCCGCTGCTCAAAGATCGGGCCATGGCCCTGCGCACACTGGCCATTGGTGGGGGTGCAGGGCAGACTTGGAGCGGAGCGGTGCGCGTGTCGGGCTGGCGTGGGTCGGACGAGCTCGGTGGCCTCGGTTTCATGGATCTGAGCGGTTACGCTGAGGCCAGCACCGGAACCTGAGCCCGTGAGCCCTGTCGCTATCGGTGACTTCGGAGATGCGGGTGGTTTAGATGGTATGTACGAAGGATGGGTTGACCGCTCCAGATCGGCACCTTGGCCGGTGGCTGATGCTGGTTCTGATCGCGCTGGGTCTGAGTGCTTGCGACAGCAGCAAGTCAGCGATGGAGGCCCCGGCGGCAGAGGGCTCGGTGACGGTGACAAAGGCCGAGCCGGGCCCGATTCCGCCATGGCCGCAGCGGCCTGGTGATCCAAAGGTCGGTTATGACGCGCTAATGAATCGGGCCGTGGTGACCTGCGGCCTACCTTACGATGCCTATGCCGCAAGCACTGGTGCGCCAGAACCCGAATACGAGCTCCCCGGACGGCGCGGCCGCAATGCGGAGCTGCCGTATCGTCTGACCGCATTCAGGGCCGACAGCGGTGTCGAGCTTGTGACAAGCAACTGTCTCAGCTGTCACGCGGCGCCGCTCAACGGCGAGCTCGTGATCGGTCTCGGCAACGAGTTCCTCGATTTCACGGCTGATCCGGTGGTCGCGATCGAAGGCGCGGGCGCCTACGTCGAGGACGGCGCCGAGGCCGAGGAATGGCGCAAGTGGGCCGATCGGCTCGGCGCGATTGCGCCTTGGTCGATGACCGATACCATCGGCGCGAATCCGGCGCAGGCGATCACGCTGGCGCTGATGGCGCATCGCGATCCGGAGACACTGGCCTGGTCGAACGAGCCGCTGATGGCACTGCCATCGGAGCAGGTCCTCCCGGCGAGCGTGCCTCCCCTGTGGAACGTCGATAAGAAGCACGCGACCTTCTATAACGGTGAGGGGCGAGGTGACCACGTCGGCTATATGATGCTGGCGTCGACGACCTGCACCGACTCGGTCGCCGAAGCCCGTGAGATCGATGCCTGGTTCACCGATGTGCGCGCCTATCTGGCAACGCTGGAGGCGCCGGCATATCCCTATCCCATCGACGCCGAGCTCGCCGCCGAGGGTGAAAAGTTGTTCAAGGCTGAGTGCACCGACTGTCACGGTCGCTACGGTCGGATCGAGCGCTATCCCAACGAGCTGATCGCCCTCGACGAGATTGGCACCGACCCGGCGATGGCCGAGGCCGGCTACCGGCATGCCGACCGCTTTGCTCGTTGGTTCAACGCATCGTTCTACGGGCGCAACGCTGAGACCATGCCTGGTCTAGGCTATGTCGCACCGCCGCTGGACGGCGTTTGGGCGACGGCCCCTTACCTGCACAACGGCTCGGTGCCGACGCTGGCGGCGCTCTTGGACAGCGAGGAACGGCCAACCTACTGGCGCTTCGCGAATGCAGAACCCGAGTACGACCGGGAGGCGTTGGGCTGGAGGGTCGAGGCCCTTGAGCAGGGGCGCGAGCAGTTCGGGGACCTCGATGAGCGGAAGTGGGTTTACGATACGACCCGCTACGGATACGGAAAGGCAGGGCACGAGTTCGGCGATCTGCTGAATGACGCAGAGCTGCAGGCGCTGCTCGAGTATCTGAAGACGTTGTAAGGGCTGTTCATCAAAAGGGCTTGCATCGTCGCCTTAGCGCGTATATAGTAAGCGGCTCAGTTGCGGGGTGGAGCAGTCAGGCAGCTCGTCGGGCTCATAACCCGAAGGTCGTAGGTTCAAATCCTACCCCCGCTACCAATTCGAGCGGAGATCAGGGCGCACAAGCCCTGGCCTCACGCGACCCTCCCACCGTCTGCATGCCTGATGCGGACCGTCCCAGGCAGAGAGCGCATTCTCTCGCTCGCCGCATCAATCGCTTCTGCGAGCATTAGATCGAGGACGTTGGGCTGACTGCGCTCATTGCGTTTCGTTCGCATGCCGCAATCACTTCCCGATTCCGAGGCAACCGGTCGCAGCGGCTCCGGTAAGCATAGGATGGATATGCCCTAAGCGAAGAGAGTCCGAGCATGTCAGATCGCCAACGTCGCCTCTTGGGAATCCTGTTCTTGTTCCTGGGTATCGGCGTTTCCTCGTCGCAGGCGCTGCTGACCTCGTGCAGCTCGTCCGCTACAGCCGCGATGACCTCGGCCGTCACCAACGCTGCGGACGCTGAACTAGACTGAGGGAACCGCGATGAAGCGGCTGCTGCTCCTCCTGATCGTCCTGGTCATCGTCGGTGCGCTGTTGATGTTGCTGTGGCGGCGGATCAGCGGACAAGGCCAGAGGAATGCAGAGGCGCCGAACAGAGGCAGCGGCGCGATGGATTGGCTGCTGTTCGTGCTGCCGCTGCCGCTGGCCGCGGCCGCAATGATCGCGCTTGTCCGCGGGCAGCTCGGCCTGTTGCTCGGCGATGCGCTCGGCTACGGTCTGCTGCTTGGCGGAGCGCTGCTGGTTCGGCGCAACGGGGATACCAAGACGCACTGGCAGCGGTGGCCGCTGAAGACCTTTGCCGCGGGACTCATCGCGCTCGGCAGCGGCGTGACGGCCTGGCTGGGTGTCGGACATCATCCGGCTATCGCGTTCATCTTCTCGCTGGTGACGCTGCTCGGTTTCCATCTGGTCTACGGGGTTGAGCTTCCGCTGCGTCGCCGCCCGTCAGGCATGGGTGCGCATGGCGTCGAATCACTGCGACGTGCCGAGCACTCGATCGCCGCCCTTGAGCAGGCGAGCCGGGATATCCATCAGTCGGAGCTGGATGCGCGGCTGACCCGCATCGCGGCCCTGGCGCGGCAGATTCTTCAGCGCGTTCAGGACGATCCGCGGGATCTGTGGCGGGCGCGCAAGTTCCTGAACGTCTACCTCGACGGCGTTCAGCGTGTCGTCGAGGGTTATGCGAATACCCATGGGCAGGTCGCGGCACCGCAGCTCGACCAGCGCTTCCGCGAAGCCTTGGAGATTGTCGAAGCCAGCTTCCGCGAGCAGCACCAGTCGCTGGTCCAGCGAGACGTCGAAGACCTGGACGTGCAGATCGAGGTGTTGACGCGGCAGCTAGAGCGTGAAGGCATCCTTTAGGCGATTGCCGCCGGGTGACCACGGGTGATTGCTCACCCGTGGTTCCCACAGATCCGGACGTGCGGAATTCCCGCATCCGGCTCCTCAGTTGAGCAGTCGCTACACAACAATCGTTGCACACCCATCGGACAAAAGC
>NZ_NRSJ01000019.1 GCF_016584085.1 Halochromatium glycolicum
CGCGCAGCAGTCCCGCGACGCTGAGGTGCTGGCGTGAGAACGGACCACTCATCAATACCTGCCTCGCAGCTTGAGAAGGTCGTGGCAGTATACTGATTCGGCTTCAAAAGTTTACGAAAGATTTTTTTCGGCTCAAAGCCAACTTATTGTTTCTAAAGCAGATATTTTTGCGGCGGGAATTGCTGGCTTAATGCCTGAAGCAATGGACGAAGCCATCTGCCCATCTGCCGGGCGTCCGACTCAGCGGTCGGGCACGTTCTCGCGCAGCTCCTGCAACCAGATCGTCGCCTCGGCATCGCTCGGCGCGCGCCAGTCGCCGCGCGGTGAGAGCGAGCCGCCGGAGCCGACCTTGGGGCCGTTCGGCATACAGCTGCGCTTGAATTGACTGAACTGGAAGAAGCGCAGCAGGAACACATCGAGCCAGTGCTTGATCTCGGCGAGGTCGTACTGATTGCGGCGCTCGGGGGGCAGGTCGTCGGGCCATTCGCCCTGTCTCTTGTCATGCCAGGCATGCCAGGCGAGGAAGGCGACCTTGCTCGGCCGCAGGCCGTAGCGGGTGATCCAGTAGCTGTTGAAGTCCTGCAGCTCGTAGGGGCCGATCTTGGCCTCGGTGCTCTGCAATCCGCCCGCTTCGGCGGCATCGGCCGGCACCAGCTCGGGCGAGATCTCGGTGTCGAGGATCGCCTGCAGGGTCTGGTTGGTCGAGGTGTCGAACTGCCGGCTCGCGATGACCCAGCGGATCAAGTATTGGATCAGCGTCTTCGGCACCGAGGCGTTGACGTTGTAATGCGACATCTGATCGCCGACGCCGTAGGTGGACCAGCCGAGCGCGATCTCGGAGAGGTCGCCGGTGCCGAGCACCAGTCCGTGATGGTGGTTCGCGAGCCGAAACAGGTGTGAGGTGCGCTCGCCGGCCTGGACGTTCTCGAAGGTGACGTCGTAGACCGGCTCGCCCTCAGCGAACGGGTGCGCGAGATCGGCGAGCATCTGCCGGCACGAAGGGCGGATGTCGAGCTCGCTGGCATTGGTGCCGAGTGCCTGCATCAGCGCCAGCGCGTTGGCGTGCGTCTCGCTGCTGGTCGCGAAGCCGGGCATCGTGTAGGCGAAGATATTGGTCCGCGGCAGGCCGAGCCGGTCCATCGTGCGCGCAGCGACCAGCAGGGCCTGGGTCGAGTCGAGGCCGCCCGATACGCCGATGATGAGGCGCTCGATACCAGTCGCGCGAAGCCGCTGGGCGAGGCCCTGCACCTGGATGTTGTAGGCCTCGAAGCAGCGCTCATCGCGCGCGCCGCTGGCAGCCGGGATCTGCGGGAAGCGGGCGACCGCGCGCCGCAGGCCAAGATCGCCGCCCGGAAGCTCGGGGGCGAAGCGGACCCGTCGCATCGGCCGCAGCTGCTCGCGATAGCGCTGGGCACTGTCATTGAAGCTGGTCGTGCGCAGCCGCTCTTGCTGGATACGCTCCAGGTCGATGTCGGCGCTGATGAGCTGCTCGGCTGGTGCGAAGCGCTCGGACTGCGCAAGCAGGCGGTCCTGCTCGAAGATGACCGCGTGGCCGTCCCAGGCCAGGTCGGTGGTCGATTCACCGGGTCCCGCGGCCGAGTAGAGGTAGGCGGCAATGCACTTGCCGGACTGCGCCGCGCACAGGTCGTTGCGGTATTCGGCCTTGCCGATCGTGATGTTGCTCGCGGATAGGTTGAGCAGCACGGTCGCGCCGGCCAGCGCGGCGTAGGTGCTCGGCGGGATCGGCGCCCAGAGGTCCTCACAGAGCTCCATGTGCAGCGTCAGCCCGGGCAGATTGCTGGCCTCGAACAGCAGATCGGTCCCGACCGGGACCTGTTGGCCGAGCAGCTCGGTCTCCGTTGAGATCAGCGCATCGGCGGCCGCGAACTGGCGCTTCTCATAGAACTCGCGATAGCTCGGCAGGTAAGACTTCGGCGTGACGCCGAGCACCCGCCCGGCATGGACGGCGACCGCGCAATTGAACAGCCGGCCGTCGATCCGAAGCGGCAGGCCGACCGCGAGCAGCGGTCGCAGCGACGCGCTGGCCGCGACGACCTGCTCAAGCGCCGCGAGCGCGGCGTCGAGCAGAGGCTGTTGATGGAAGAGGTCGTCGTTGGTGTAGGCGGTGAGCCCAAGCTCCGGGAAGAGCGCGATCAGCGCGCCTTCGTCATCGGCACGCTGCGCCAGGGCCAGGGTCGCCTCCGCATTGGCGGCGGGATGGGCGATCCGGACCGGCGGCACACAGACCGCCGCCCGGACCAGGCCCTGGTGATAGAGATTGAAGAAGCGCACCGTCAGTCGCCGGTGTAGGGCTCCTTCAGCGTCACCAGCTCCTCGGCGCTGACCGGATGGATCGCGACCGTGTTGTCGAAGTCCGCCTTGGTCGCGCCCATCTTCACCGCGACCGCGAAGCCCTGCAGCATCTCGTCGACGCCGTCGCCGACCATGTGGACGCCGACCACCCGCTCCTCGTCGCCGGTGCAGACCAGCTTCATCGCGGTGCGCGGGCCCTTGTCGTTCAGCGCGTACTTCATCGGCGTAAAGGTGGTCTGGTAGATGGTCATCTTCTCGCCGGTCTCGCGCGCCTGCGCCTCGGTCAGGCCGACCGCGCCGACCGGCGGATGCGCGAATACCACAGTCGGGATGTCTTCGTAGACCAGCCTGCGCTCGGGCTGATCGTTGAACAGCCGCTCGGCCAGGCGCCGGCCGGCGGCGATCGCGACCGGGGTCAGCGGGTAGCGGCCGGTGATGTCGCCGAGCGCGTAGATGCCGGCGACATTGGTGTTCTGATAGGCGTCGGTCGGGATCACGCCGTTACGCTCGACCTCGATGCCGGCGGCCTCCAGGTTCAGATCATCGGTGTTCGGCCGGCGGCCGATGGCCCAGAGCACGGTGTCGAAACCGGTCAGGGCGTTGCCGTCCTTGTCGAGCACGGCGATGCCGTCATCGCGCTGCTCGAGCGAACCGACCGCGAACGGCAGGTGCATCGCAACCCCATCCTCGGCGAGGTTGTGCGAGGCGGTCTCGCTGATGATCGGATCGAACACCTCGAGCACGCGCGACTCCAGCGCGACGATGGTGACCTCGGCGCCGAGTGATCGCATCACGCCGGCGAGCTCAACGCCGATGTAGCCGCCGCCGACCACGCAGACCTTCTTCGGCGCCTCCTCGAGCGCGAAGAAGCCGTCCGAGGTGATGCCGAGCTCGTGCCCCGGCACCGGCGGCACCATCGGCCGGCCGCCGGTCGCGATCACGATGTGCTCGGCGCTGTAGCGCTCGCCATCGACCTCGACGGTCTTGGCGTCAACGAACCGGGCATGGCCGCGGATCACGCTGAGGCCGAGCGATTCGGCATAGCCGTTCCAGTAATTGCGGATGCCGTCGATGGTCTGCTCGCGGCCGCTGACCAGGTGCTTCCAGTCGATGCCCTTGAGCTCGGCATCGACACCGAAATCCGGTGCCTTCTTGACCGCCTGGGCCAGCTCGGCGGCATACCACATGATCTTCTTCGGCACGCAACCGACGTTGACGCAGGTCCCGCCGAGGGCCTTAGGCTCGATAACGGCGGTGCGCTTGCCATAGGCGGCGGCCTTCTCTGCGACCGCGAGTCCGCCGCTGCCACCGCCAATGGCGATGAGATCGAAATGCTTGTCCATTACCTGCTCCTCGGATGCTGGTTCGGATTCTAGAGGGGTCGGGATGATGATGCCTGACGCCCGCGATGATGCCAGCGGCGGGCGCCGATGCGCTGCAATGAGAGGTCGCCGCCGGTTCCGGTCGCCATGCGATCGAGCAATCGGCGGATGCGCGGCCGGGCTGCGCTGCTCAGAAGACCCGCGTCGCGGGGAGCGCTGCAAGCCCGATTCGGCATCATCGACGTTAGTATTCGGGACGGCGGCGGGGCGTCATCGACGCCCTCGCCAGCCGTCGGTTGGCCCGGCAGCGGTGGTGCCGGGTGTTTCAGCAGGTCCTATGCGCGCTGGGCCTTGCGGGCACTCCAGCGGGCGCGGTCGCCGCGCCCATCGCGGGTGGTGGCCCAGCGCGGGTGGCGGACAGGGCCGGGATGGACCGGGTGCTCCGTCCACCCCTATCGAGACCTACGTCCGGCCGTCTCGCTCAGCGGCTCGCCAGCCACTTCTCGAGATCGTCGGAGCCGCCGACCTTCTCTCCGTTGATGAAGACCTGGGGCACCATGGTCGAGGCCGCGACAGCGCGCAGGGTCTCTTCGGTGTAGTCCTTGTTCAGCACCAGCTCTTCGAATTGCATGCCGGCGTCCTTCAGCATGTCCTTGGCCTTCGCACAGAATGGGCAGCCGACGCGGGTGAAGACAGTGACGTCAGCCGGCTTCGGTGCATTCGGCGCGATATACTCGAGCATGGTGTCGGCGTCGGAGACGTGGAAGGGGTCACCCGGCTCCTCCGGCTCGATGAACATCTTCTCGATGGTGCCGTCCTTGACCAGCATCGAGTAGCGCCAGGAGCGCTTGCCGAAGCCAAGATCGTCCTTGTCGACCAGCAGGCCCATGCCCTCGGTGAACTCGCCGTTACCGTCCGGAATGAAGCGCAGGTTGTGGGCGTTCTCGTCTTCCTGCCAGGCCTTCATCACGAAGCCGTCGTTGACCGACATGCAGACGATCTCATCGACACCGTGCTGCTTGAACACGGGCGCCAGCTGATTGAACCGTGGTACGTGGGTCGACGAGCAGGTCGGCGTGAAGGCGCCAGGCAGCGAGAAGACAATGACCGTCTTGCCCTTGAAGATGTCGTCGGTGGTGACGTCTTCCCAATCGCGGTCGGTACGGGTGCGGAAGGTAACGTTCGGGACCTTTTGGCCGGTACGGTCTTGCAGCATGGTCGAGACTCCGTGGATGGTTGTCAAAATCTTGAGGGAAGCGGGCGAACGCCTCGCTCGCCGCACAGAATGGGGTAAAAACCGCGAGCATCCAAATGGATTATTTGGATCATTGCGATCGATTTGGCCGATCGAGCGGTCTGGGTCGGAAGACCGCTGTCGATCGGTGGCAGCCTTGAGTCCGATCGTCGGCCGGATCGTAAGCTGCCCCGGGTTGAGTGTCGAAAACGAAACGGCCCCGCCGAAAAGCTTTCCGGCAGGGCCGATCACGAGGCGGCCTCATCACCAAGGCCGGGGCCGTCAGGCATCGATGCGGAAGACTTAGGCCATCGGCTGTGCGGGGACCATGACTGCGGCAGTATCGCCCTTCTTCTTGCCGTCGCAGCTCTTGCCGTCGCCGGCCAGAGCGCTACCGGCACCAGCGGCCAAGGTCAAACCGAACAGCAGTGCAGTGCTTAGGCTCAGGATACGCAGCTTCATTGGGATCACCTCATTCGCGGTCGACGTCGGTTTCTTTCTGGGGTAGCGGGGGCCAACGGACCCCGGCACGCTCTCTAGATGAGTGCACGCCGCCGCGTCACAACCCCGGATCGGATGCGGGAGGCAAGCTCCCTATCGATGCGCGCAGAATCGAATCTTGTGATGCGGCTCCGGCTGGGAGTTGATGCGGCTGTCCAGTGTCCGGTTGGTTGAGACCGATCTTCCAGACCGCATCGAGCTAGGATGCGCCATTCGGCCCGGCAGCGGTCTCACGGGAGTCGCATGCTCCACTCTGGAGAAGGTTGCCGTGAATCACGCGACATTCATCGTCCGGGGTGGCACGCCGTGCGATGACCGTTAGGTGATCACATCCGGCTCTTCGCGGCCGGTGCGCGGCTCGATCTGCGCCAGCTCGCGCGCGATCAGGATCAGCGGCGCCAGCGCCTCCTGAACGAGCTGATCGTGGCGCTCGGCGTCGGGCTCGTAGCGCTCGATATAGACCCGCAAGGTGGCGCCCTGGGTGCCGGTCCCGGAGAGCCGCATCACGATGCGCGAGCCGTCCTCGAAGCCGATGCGGATGCCCTGCTGCTCGGCGACGCTGCCGTCGATCGGATCGGTGTAGGCGAAGTCATCGGCATAGGCGACCTTGAACGCGCCGAGCTGCTGGCCCGGTAGCGACGGCAGCAGGATGCGCAGATGATCGACCAGCCCCTGAGCGGCCGCGCTGTCGATGCCCTCGTAGTCGTGGCGGGTGTAGTAGTTGCGGCCGAACTGGCGCCAGTGATCGCGAACGATCTCGGCGACCGATTGGCGCTTGACGGCGAGCAGGTTGAGCCAGAACAGCACCGCCCAGAGCCCGTCCTTCTCGCGCACATGGTCGGAGCCGGTACCGAAGCTCTCCTCGCCGCAGAGGGTGATCCTGCCGGCGTCGAGCAGGTTGCCGAAGAACTTCCAGCCGGTCGGCGTCTCGAAGCAGTTCAGGCCGAGCGCCTCGGCGACGCGGTCGGCGGCCTGGCTGGTCGGCATCGAGCGCGCGACGCCGGCAATGCCGTGCTTATAGCCCGGCGCGACCTCGGCATTCGCCGCGAGCACCGCGAGGCTGTCGCTCGGGGTCACGAAGCAGTCCTTGCCGAGCACCATGTTGCGGTCGCCATCGCCGTCGGAGGCGGCGCCGAAGTCGAGCCCCTGCGGACCCTCGGTCATGGCGACCAGCTCGTGCGCATGGACCAGATTCGGGTCCGGATGGCCACCGCCGAAGTCCTCGAGCGGGACGCCGTTCATGACCGTGCCGCCTTCGGCCCCGAGCCGGTGCTCGAGGATCTCGATCGCGTAGGGACCGGTCACCGCGTGCATCGCATCGAAGCGCATCCGGAAATCACCCGACTGGAACAGCTTGCGGATCGCGTCGAAATCGAACAGGCTCGCCATCAGCTCGGCATAGTCGGCGACCGGGTCGATCACCTCGATCCGGGTCGCGCCGAGCTGGCGCTCGCCGAGCTGGTCGAGGTCGATGGCCGGGGCATCGACGATGCGATACTGATCGATGCTGCAGGTGCGCGCATAGATCGCGTTGGTCACCGACTCCGGGGCTGGCCCGCCGGCGTCGATGTTGAACTTGATGCCGAAGTCCTCGTCTGGGCCGCCGGGGTTATGACTGGCCGAGAGCACGATCCCGCCCTGGGTCTGATGCTTACGGATGATGCAGGATGCGGCCGGGGTCGATAGGATGCCGCCCTGGCCGACGAGCACGCGGGCGACCCCGTTCGCTGCGGCCATGCGCAGGATGGTCTGCACCGCCTCGCGGTTGTAGAACCGGCCATCACCGCCGACCACCAGGGTGCCGCCGTTGAGCTTGGTCTGGGTGTCGAAGATCGCCTGGACGAAGTTCTCGAGATAGTGCGGCTGCTGGAAGGTGGTGACCTTCTTGCGCAGCCCCGAGGTTCCGGGCTTCTGGCCGTCGAACGGTGTCGTGCTGATCACTTGTGCTTCCATCTGCATAACCCTTGATTTTGAGCTGGTTTGCCTCTACCACTGCGGCGCCGGCGCGTGCTGGTCGCCGCGATTGTAGCGAGAGCGACCGCGCCACGACCGATCGAATTTGCGCCCGAGCAGCGCTCGGCCGCCTCACATGCCCCGAATTCAACCCGCTAACGACAGGTGATCATCACCCATGACCGTTGACGCCCATAAGGAAACACTCGAGTTTAAGGCCGAGGTGAGCCAGGTGCTCGACCTCGTCATCCGCTCGCTCTACTCCAACAAAGAGATCTTCCTGCGCGAGCTGATCTCGAATGCCTCCGACGCCGCTGAGAAGCTGCGTTTCGAGTCGCTGACCGATGAACAGCTGCTGGAGGACGACCCGAACCTGCGTGTGCGCGTGCTGGTGGACAAGGATGCCGGCACCGTGACCGTTTCCGATAACGGCATCGGCATCAGCCGCCAGGAGATGATCGACACCATCGGCAGCATCGCCAGCTCCGGCACCCGGCAGTTCGCCGATGCGCTCAAGGCCGCGCAGGGTGCCGCCGAGCAAGGTGAGGCCGAGCAGGGGCAGGCCGCCGGCGAGGAGCTGATCGGCCAGTTCGGTGTCGGCTTCTATTCCAGCTTCATCGTCGCCGACCAGGTGACCGTGGTCTCCCGCCGCGCCGGGCTCACCGCCGAGCATGGCGTGCGCTGGCAGTCCGATGGCCACGGCAGCTACACGCTCGAGAACGTCGAGAAGCCGGGCCGTGGCACCGATGTCATCCTGCACCTGAGGGAGGAAGAGCAAGAGTTCCTCGAGCCCTGGCGGCTGCGCACCATCATCAGCAAGTTCTCGGACCACCTTGCGATGCCGGTGGAGATGGTCAAGGAGGACTTCGGCGGCGACGAGGACGAGGAGAAGAAGGACAAGGACGCCGAGCCCGAGTTCGAGCAGGTCAACCGCGGCACCGCGCTTTGGATGCGCAACAAGGCCGAGATCTCGGACGACGACTACAAGGCGTTCTACAAGCACATCTCGCACGACTTCGACGAGCCGCTGACCTGGGCGCACAACCGGGTCGAGGGCACCAACGAGTACACCGCGCTGCTCTACATCCCCAAGCGCGCCCCCTGGGACATGTGGGACCGCGACCAGAAGCACGGCGTCAAGCTCTATGTGCGCCGCGTCTTCATCATGGATGAGGCCGACAAGCTGATGCCGCACTGGCTGCGCTTCGTCAAGGGCGTGGTCGACTCCGATGACCTGCCGCTCAACGTCTCGCGCGAGATCCTGCAGCACAACCGCAAGATCGACACCATCCGCGGCGCCAACACCAAGCGCATCCTGAGTCTGCTCGAGGGCATGGCCAAGGACGACCCGGAGAAGTACCAGGCGTTCTGGAACGAGTTCGGGCGCGTGCTCAAGGAGGGCCCGGCCGAGGACTACGGCAACCGCGAGCGCATCGGCGGGCTGCTGCGCTTCGCGACCACCCACAACGACAACGACGATCAGACCGTCTCGCTCGACGCCTACATCGAGCGCATGAAGGAAGGCCAGAAGGACATCTACTACATCACCGCCGACAGCCCGGCCGCGGCGCGCCACAGCCCGCATCTCGAGGTGTTCCGGAAGAAGGGCGTCGAGGTGCTGCTGCTCTCGGATCGGGTCGACGAGTGGCTGGTCACCAACCTGCATGAGTACAAGGGCAAGCACCTGCAGTCGGTCACCAAGGGCAAGCTCGACCTCGGTGACCTCGCCGACAAGGAAGAGCAGGAGAAGACCGAGCAGGCCGAGAAGGAGCACGAGGACCTGCTCAAGCGGCTCAAGGACTCGCTCGGCGAGCGCGTCGAGGCGGTGCGGGTCTCGACCCGGCTGGTCGACTCGCCGGCCTGCATCGTCGTCGGCGAGCACGATATGAGCGCCAACCTAGCGCGGGTGCTGAAGGCGGTCGGCCAGGAAGCGCCGAGCATGAAGCCGACATTGGAGGTCAACCTGGACCATCCGCTGGTGCGCCGGCTCGAGGCCGAGTCCGATCAGGGCCGCTTCGATGACCTCGGCATGATCGTGCTCGATCAGGCGATCCTGGCCGAGGGCGGCCAGCTCGATGATCCCTCGGCCTTCGTCGGGCGGCTGAACAAGCTGATGCTCAATATGTTCATGAGCGGGGCCTGAGGCTGGTACGCCTGTGGGATTTGCCGCTTGATGCCTGATCAGGGATGACCTCCCGCGGGGAAGCGCCGTGCAAGCGCGGTGCTTCCCGCTGCCGGTGCAGGCTCGTGCCGGGCTGCCCGGGCCGCTGATCACCAACCTCGCGGTGATCACCGAGGTGGTCTACGTGCTGGATTTCGCCGCTCAGGCGCAGCGGGACTTCCTGCTCTGGGCGGAATCCGCGCTGGTGCTGGAGACCGAGACGGTGAGCGACCTGCCGGCGGATTTCGCCGATGCGTCCCTGGTCGCGCTGTGCGAGCGGCGACGGATCACTCGAGTTGCCAGCGTCGATTCCGACTTCACTGTCTACCGGATGCAGGATCGGCGCGGTTTCAGCAATCTTTTTCATGCGCCCGGCTGAGCCCCTCCTGAATGGAGCTGTGTGGTCCACATGCCTGATTGCGAACTGATTGGCGCTAACGTTCATGGCACGGCGCCACCCCGGACGATGAATCCCGCGTGATTCACGGTAACCCGCTACGCTGCGGCGTGGTTTGTCCTGATCGAGGCCCCTTCCACCGTGAAGAAGTCTTTGGGAGTGGCCGTGTCACGCGACGGCCGAGCAAATGCGGTACGACGTTGATCGCGCCTGAACTGCTAGACTTCGAGCACGATTGCTTCCGTGCCGGCGCCGCTGCGACCGGGTCTCTGCCGAGGGGGTGCCAACATCGCTCATCGTCTCTTCTGCAACAGGCCTCGGCCAGGGCTGATAGCGGGCCGCGCTGACGTTGTTTTCCGGCATGAACTGCGTCCCGACGCGTGGCACGATGCGCGGTTTGGCCCCGCTGATCGGGCAGTAAGCAGATGACGGACGCACCGCTGATCGTTGGCTGGCGCGAATGGGTGGGCCTGCCGGGGCTTGGCCTTCCGCTGATCAAGGCCAAGGTCGATACCGGTGCGCGCACCTCGGCGTTGCATGCGTTCGAGTTGGAGCGGTTTGTCCAGGACGGTAACGACTGGGTGCGCTTTTCGGTGCATCCGTTGCAGGGCCGGGATGATCTGATCGTGCGCTGCGCCGCGCCACTGCTCGATCAGCGCCCTGTGACCGACTCGGGCGGGCATCGCGAGGAGCGCCCCGTGATCACCGCGACGCTTGCGCTCGGTGCCGAGCGTTGGCCGGTCGAGTTGACCCTGACCGATCGCGACACGTTGCGCTTTCGGATGCTGGTCGGCCGGACCGCGCTTACCGGCCGCGCGCTGGTCGATGTGCGCCAATCTTTCCTGACCGGCCGCCGCCATGATCCGGCGGGTGCCTATATGAATGAGCGGTCGGGCGAGTCTGCGGACGCGCCAGACGGCCGCGGCGAGCTGCGCTGACGGTCTGGGTCTGGGTGAGGGGCGATCGACCCATCATCGCCGGCAGCGTTCGCGACCGCTTGGATCGGCGTCCGCTCGCGCGCCAGAGCCATCAACGGGCGGAGGAGCCTTGATGATCCGAAGCTATAAGGTCGCCTTCGTGGTGTTGTTCGTGGGCCTGCTGGTGGCCACGATCCTGGCGGTCTCGGTCAACGGTTACAGTCAGGCGACCCGGGTCTCGCTGGACCTGTCCGCCGACATCGTCGCGGAGATGTCGGCGAACGTGGTCGCAAGGGCCTCGGACCTGTTCGAGGCGGCGCGTGACCTGGCCGAGATCAACGCCGCGGTCGTCAGCGAGCAGGGTCTCGCCGACGAACAGTCGCTCCTCGGGCTGTTCGGACGGCAGCTCAAGGTGATGCCCGAGATAGAGTCGATCTACGTGGGCGGTGCGGACGGTGATTTCATCCAGGTCCGCGTCGCCCCGCAGCTGGCGAGCCGGGTGATCCGCCGTCCCGGTGGCAAGACTGCGGGGGAGCCGAGCGAGCGGTGGGTCTATCGGAATCAGGCCTTCGAGCCGATTGCCCATATCAACGGTGAGGCCGACTACGATCCGCGCGTGCGGGTCTGGTACAAGCAGGCGGTCGAGCAGACGGGGCTGCAGTGGTCACCGGTGTATCGTTTCGCGTCGAGCGAGCAGCATGGCATCAGCGCCTCAATCGCGGTTCGGCACAGCGACGGTTCCCTGCTGGGGGTGGTCGGCGTCGATATCTCGCTCGGCAGTCTGTCGAGCTTCCTGACCAAGCAGCATATCGCCCGCGGCGGCGTGGCGTTGATCGTCGGCCCTGACGGCAAGCTGATCGCCTATCCGCACGACGTCGAGCTCGAGGCGGATCGCCCCCAGCAGGATGGTCTGCCGAGCATCGATGACCTGCGTGAACGCTGGATCGCGGAGGCCTATCACCGGGATCAGGCGGGTCAGGCGAGGCGCTCCGGAATCAATCAGGCCTCGTACCAGCTGACACGCACCGCTGGAAAGACCTATCTCAGCCATCAGCACCTGTTCCCGTCCGCGGTCGCAGACGACTGGCGGTTGCTGATGGTGGTGCCCGAGGCGTCGTTGCTCGAGGCCGCGCGGCGGGTGTTCAGCAAGTCTGCGGCGATCACCTTCATCCTGGTCGTCGTCGCGGCGATCGCCGTCGCCTATCTCGCATCGCGGCTGTTCCAGCCGCTGCGCCGGCTGGTCAACAATACCGAACTGATCCGGGAATTCCGCTTCGCCGAGGTCGAGCGGGTGCCGTCGCAGTTCGCCGAGATCAAGGCCATGGACGAGGCGATCTGGAAGATGAGTCAGGGGCTGCGCTCGCTCGAGAAGTTCGTCCCGGTCGATGTCGGTCGCAAGCTGATCCAGTCCGGTAAGCGGGTCGAGCCGGCCGCCGAGGTGCGTGAGCTCTCGCTGCTCTTCACCGGGGCCTCGAACCTCGCGAACCTCTGCGAGGCGCTGCCCGCGGAGCGGATCATCGAGCTGTTGGGACGTCAGCTCGACGTCTTTACCGTGGTGATCCTGCGCCACAAAGGGACCATCGATAATTTCCTCGGTGAGAGTATCTTTGCGTTCTGGGGCGCGCCGGTCGAGATCGAGGACGGTGTGGATCGCGCCTGCCGCGCCGCGCTGGCCTGCCGCGATGCCGAAGCCGCGCTCCAGGCCGAGTGGGCGAAGACGCTGCCGGCCGGCGAGATGGCACCGCCGCCGAATCTGTACTCGGTGCATCATGGGCGGGCGATTGTCGGTGCCATCGGCTCGCGGCAGCGTATGAGCTGGACCGCGATCGGAGACAACGTCGCGCTCGGCTGGGATCTGCATCAGCTCAACAGGCGCTATGGGACCCGGATCATTATCAGCGGCGCGGTGCAGCGCGAGGTCGCGGACCGCTACTGGACGCGCCGACTCGACGTGCTGCCGCTGGACAGTGGCGAGCGCAAGCTCGAGGTGTTCGAGCTGATCGATACGCGGGAGCATCCGCTGCCGCCGGCGCAACTGGAGGCGATCAGGGCCTATGAGGAGGGGCTCGAGGCGCTGCTCGAAGGGGCATGGGATCGCGCCGAGTCGATCCTGACACCGCTTGCCGAGCGCCACCCGGACGATGCCGCGGTTGCATTGATGCTCTCGCGCTGTGGGACGCGCGATGCCTGCTTCTGGCCGGGGCTCGCCGGTCCGCGGGACGATATGCTCGCCGGACCCTTCGCGGCACGGGCCGTGGCCTCGCCGGGGCTGAGCGTCGGGCATGCAGAGGACGACGACAAAACCGAGCCCGGAGCCTGATTCGTGAATGCCAATGACGAGCAAGCGCTCGACCAGGCCATGGAACGGTTCGCTGGTCTGATCAAACGCATCGATGCGCGTCAAAGCCGGATCGAGGCGCGAGTTGCGCTGCTCTACCAGCTGCTGTTCGGGGCCGTGATCGTGCTGGTCGCGTCCCTGTCGTTCCTGACCATCATCCTGTCGAGGCAGATCCCGGATGCCACCGCTGCCGTGACCGGGCTCAATGAGCACTTCGCGCAGGTTGCCGACCACATGGACGCGATGGAGCGCTCGGTCCGGGTGATCGATCAGGGGGTCAGCGAACTGCCTGAGGTCATCCGCCATGTCGACCAGATGCACGGCGGGGTCGCGTTCATGTCCCAGGACGTCACCGAGATCGCCGGTGCCATCGGTACGATCGATGCCAGCATGGGGACGATGACCACGAGCCTAGCCGATATGCGCCAGTCGTTTCAGGTGATGGAGCAAACGGTGCAGCGAATGGGCCAGGATGTGAACCACCTCTCCCAGCCGATGCGCATGTTCAACTGGATGAATCCGTTCCGCTGAGTCGGGCTGGCCAGCACTCGCTGAAGCTGTGTGCGCGGCCGGGTCCGGCGCCGGCGGGTCGCCCCCGTAATCGAGGCTGCCATGATCGAGCGTGATCGAATCGATTCCCTGACCAACCTGCTGACCACCCTCGAGCATGACCTCGAACGCAGTGAGGAGGTGCGTGGGCGACAGCGGCGCGGTGTGACGGTCTGGGTGCGGATCATCGCGTTGCTGGTGGCTGGGCTTGCGCTCTCGAATCTCTACTTCGTCAACGACCTCACCGATGAGGTCCGGGTCGTGATCACCCGGATGCAGGAGATGAATGCGCTGTTCTCGCGCGTCTCCAAGCGCATGGACGGGATGCAGGCGGAGGTGGCCGCGATCGAGCACAATGTCCTGCTGATGCCGGTGGTGTCCGAGCAGATGCGCGAGATGGCCGCGCACGTGCTCGCGATGGAGCACGCGGTCTCAGCGATGCATGGATCGACCGAAGGCCTGAGCGATTCGGCTAGGGTGATGGAGCGCAACCTGCGGGACATCTCGGCCCGTTTTCACGGCCTGAATCGCAGCGTCGGTGCGATGGGGGTGGACGTCAACCAGATGGGACGGCCGCTGCCCTAGGTGGCGGTCTAACACTCGAACAACGGGATGCTGAGCTCGAAGATGCTCGCAAACGGAGAGAGTTCGCTCTCGTGCATCACCATCAACGTGTTCTCGGTCTGATGCTGCGGTCCGGGCG
Organism: Halochromatium glycolicum; assembly: GCF_016584085.1. Taxonomy (GTDB): domain Bacteria; phylum Pseudomonadota; class Gammaproteobacteria; order Chromatiales; family Chromatiaceae; genus Lamprobacter; species Lamprobacter glycolicus. Next base: position 14,389 of record NZ_NRSJ01000019.1, read on the forward strand.
GGATGACGATCGCGAATTCGCCCTCCTCCAAATGGAACTCGTGGATCTCGCGATAGCCATCGCTCGCGGTCAATTGGCTTGATCGGTACGCGTCGTCTTCGCCATAGATGAGCCGATTGTAGACCTTGAACAGCGTATACAGGCTCAGGCCTCCGGGAAAGTCGGGCCAACGGGCAGGGGTTGAGCGGGTCTCCTCATCGATGTGCTGACCCGTCGCCTCGGCGGCAGCGATCGCGGCATTGAGCGGCTCGATCAGCAGCGAGTTGCCATTCGTCGGTAGCGGCTCCTGCTTCTCCCGAGCCGCCTCGAACGTCTCGCAGACGCGCTTGTAGTCGGCAAAGCTAGTCAGTGGATAGTCGATATGCTGAAGGTCCTCGGGCGCGAAACCGCCGTTCTCCCAGCCATGAATGACGCGCAGCACCAGATGCCCGCGATTCATCGGCCGAACCACGAGCACATGCAACATGATATGGATGTGCAGCAGACGTTCGATGCAATCGTTGGTAAAGGCCTGATAGGGCTCGGCGAAGATCCCATGCAGGCGCCCCTCGATGTGCTCGCGTGCTTCCCGCTCACTCCTGTCTCGTAGCGTCATGGTCGGTTCCAAAAAGGCGAATAGTGGGGTGATTCGTTGTTGAGAAGGTGTCACGCGGCGTTCCTCTGTCCAATGGGCGGACACTGGACCATCGAATGCTCAAAGGGGTGGACGAAGAGGCGATGAGGCGGGTCTTGCGATGCACCAGCGCAGCAGTTCATGCTTCCGATCGGGCCGGCTTTGACCATTCGCTGTAATAGAATGCGTGCATCAACGGCATAGCGTCTGCCGCTGGTAAAGTATCGACCGCCTGCTGCGGCTGTCAAGATTGGCGCATCGATCTTCAGCATCTGCAGCAGGGGTTCATCGTCTGGGTGTGACGGCCGTCTCAGATCCTTTGGGCGCTGATCGCGAATCAGCTCTCCTCGGCTCATGGACGAGCCAGTGCATCGCCGGTTGACCGGCGAAACAGGCGTTGCCAGCCGCGCTGGAGTTGCTCTCCGAGCACCAGCAAACAGGGCGTCAGCACCAGGGTCAACAGGGTCGCAACGCTCAGGCCGCCGACGATGGCGCTGGCCAGCTGCGTCCACCACTGCGTCGAGGGGGCGCCGAAGCTGATCGTTCGACCGAGTAGGTCGATGTTCATCGACAGGACCATTGGCATGAGTCCGAGCACTGTCGTCAGCGCGGTTAGGAAGACCGGCCGCAACCGGCGGCGACCGGTCTCGAGAGCGGCATCGACCGCCCCCTTTGCGCGGCTATCAGGACGATCTTTGCCTTCGCCGCTGCCCTCGTCATCGCCGAGGCGGCCTTGGCCGCGAATCCGGTTATAGGTGTCGATCAGCACGATGTTGTTGTTCACGACGATGCCGGCCAGTGCGATGATCCCGAGGCCGACCATCACGATCCCAAACGGCTGGCCGGTGATCAATAGCCCTATCAAGACCCCAGCCGTCGAGAAGACGATCGCAGAGAGCACCAGCAGCGCCTGATAGAGGCTGTTGAACTGGGTCACCAGCACCAGCGCCATCAGAAAGATCGCGCCGCCGAAGGCCTGACTCAAAAAGCGCGCTGCCTCGCGCTGGTCCGCATCCTCGCCCTTGAAACGGAGCTCGACCGCCGGGTCGAGCTCGGTTTTGGCGAGGGCCTGACGCAGCCGTTTCAACTGGCTGTCGACGAGCTGTCCCTCCTCGACGTCGGCCTGGATCGTGATCGCCCGGCGGCCGTCGACCCGATGCAGGGTCCCGACCTTGGGTGCCGGCGTCACCTCGACGAAGTTGCTGATCGGGACCATGCCGTTCGCGGTCGGCACGGTGAGGCTGTCGAGCTGGCCGAGATTGCGCTGATCAAACGGGAAGCGCACCCGGATGTCGACCTCGTCGTCGCTGTCGTCCGGCCGGTACTCGGAGACCTGAATCCCCTGAGTGACCATCTGCACGGCGTTGCCCAAGACGGCGACATTGGCGCCGTAGCGGGCAGCGCGCTCACGGTCGACCTCGAGCCGCCACTCGATGCCGGGCAGCGGGCGATCATCCTCGACGTCAGCGAAGCCGCCGAGCTGCTCGATGATCCTGCGCACCCGCTCCACCGCCGGCGTGATCCGCGTCGTATCGCGTGCGCTGAGCTCGATCTGGATCGGCTTGCCTTCGGATGGACCCCCTTCGGCCTCGCGGGTCTCGACCCGGATACCGGGGATATCGGCGGTGCGCCGACGGATCTCCTCAAGGATCAGGTCTGCTGGGCGGCGCTGATCCCAGTCGACGAATTCGAGCTGGATGGTTCCGATGACGTCCTCGGTGCCGCCGCCTTGGCCGGCGGCGCTGTTATACGAGCGGGCATAGACCGCGGCGAGCTCCGGCATGTCCAGGATACGCGCCTCGACCTGGCGCACGATGCGGTCCTTCTCGCGGATCGAGAGGTCGCCGCGCGCATGCACCTGCACCAGCGCCAGCTCGGGCTCGACCTCGGGGAAGAACTCGACGCCCTTGCCGAACTGGAAATAGGCTGCGTAGGAGCCGATCAGCACCAGCACCGCCACCCCCAGGGTCTTGGCCGGGTGTCGCAGCAGGCGGCTGAGCAGCGCCAGATAGAGGCGGGTGATCAGGCCGTCGTCGTCGGACGGGATCGGCTCTGAGGCACGGCGGCCGCTGATGGCCTGCCCGAGCGCTTGCCCCAGCACTGGCACGAAGATCAAGGCCATCGTCAGCGAGGCCGAGAGTGCGATCAGCACCGTGATCGGGAGGTACTTCATGAACTCGCCGACCAGCCCGGGCCAGAATAGAAGCGGAAAGAATACCGCCAGCGTCGTCAGCGTGGATGCGGTGACGGGCCAGGCCATGCGCTTGGCGGCGCCGGCATAGGCGGCTGCAGGCGGCTGGCCATCGGCCAAGCGCCGATCGGCGAGCTCGGTGACGACGATGGCACCATCGACCAGCATCCCGACGACCAGGATCAGACTGAATAGGACGACGATATTGATCGTGAAGCCGAGCGCGTGCAGCACCAGGATGGTCGCCAGGAATGAGCCGGGGATCGCGATCCCGACTAGCATGGCCGAGCGCGGTCCGAGTGCGGCGATGATCACGATCATCACCAGCAGGATCGCCGAGATCACATTGTTCTGCAGGTCGCCGAGCATCTCCCGGATCTGGTCCGACTTGTCTTGCATGTAGGCGACCTGGAGGCTCGCCGGCCATTGCGCGCGCTCGGCCTCGACGACCTCGCGCACCTGGGCGATGGTCTCGATGATGTTGGCGCCGACGCGCTTCTTGACCTCGAGCGTGACGGCCGGCTGGCCGCCGACCCGCGCGAAGCCCTGCGGGTCCTTGAAGCCGCGCCGGACGCTGGCGACGTCGCCGAAGGTCACGACCCGATCGTCGGCAACCTTGACCGGCATCGACAGCATATCGTTGAGGTCCTCGATCACCCCCGGGACCTTGAGCACCAGCCGGCCGGCCCCGGTGTCCATCGCACCCGCGGCGACCAGCCGGTTGTTGCTGCTGATCAGATCGAACAGCTCCGCATAGCGGATACCATAGGTCTGCATCACCGCCGGGTCGACGATGACCTCCATCAACGCCTCCCGGTCGCCGCCGATATCGACCTCGAGCACGCCGCTCAGCGCCTCGATCCGATCCTTGAGGTCGCGGGCCATCTGGACCAGCCCACGCTCCGGCACCGGTCCGGACAGGGCGACGGTCAGCACCGGGAACAGCGCGATGTTGATCTCATGGACACTCGGCTCGTCGGTCGTTGCCGGGAGCTCGCTGCGGGCGATATCGACCCGCTCGCGCACATCGGCCAGTGCCTGCTTGCTATCGAAGCCGGCCGCGAACTCGAGCTGCACCGACGCCTGTCCTTCGCGCGCGGTGCTCGTCATCTCTTTGACGCCCTCGATCGACTGCAGCTCCTTCTCCATCGGCCGCACGAGCAGCCGCTCGGCGTCCTCGGGCGAGATCCCGTCGTGGGTCATCGAGACATAGATGATCGGCACCTTGACGTCGGGCTCGGCCTCCTTCGGGATCGCCTGATAGGCGCCGACACCGGCCGCCAGCACGAAGACCAGGATCAGCAGGACCGTGCGGCTGCGGGAGAAGGCGAGATCGATCAGACGGCTCATGCGCGGTCTAGGTTTGGTCCTGGAGCGTTGATCCTGGGGCAGCAGTCACCGGGTCGACCCGCTCGCCCTCGGTGACGAACCCCTGTCCCTGGGTGATGATCCTTGCGGTCATCGGCAGACCAGAGACCCAGACCCCGTCGATCTGAGTGCGGACCAGTGAGATCGGATGGAAATGGACCCGATCGTCGGTATCGACCGTGCGCACGCCAATCCGGCCTTGGTCGTCCAGCGTGAGCACTGCCGGGGAGACGAAGTGCCCGCGCTCTTCGCCGACCTTGATGCTGAGCTCGGCACTGACACCGCTTCCCAACGCCCGGTCGGGATTCGGGATCTCGGCCTCGACCCGGAAGCTGCGTGTTTGCGGGTCGGCGACACGCGCGACATAGGTGAGCTTGCCTTCGGCGCGGGAGCCGTCGAGCAGCTTGACGACCACTGCTTGCCCGAGTTGCAGGGCGCTCGCGCTCTGCTGCGGTACATGGCCGACCGCCTTGAGACGGCTGTTGTCGACCAGCTCCAGCACCGGGTCGCCGCGTTGGAGCAGACTTCCGAGCTCGACCTCACGCGTCTCGACCACACCGCCGAAGGGTGCCCGGATCTGCAGCCGGTCGAGATCGACCCGCAGCCGCGCCAGCTCGGCCTCGGCCGTCGCCAGTGCGGCTTGCGTGGATTTGATCTGGGTGCGCGCCTGCATACCCTGGCTGCCGAGCTTCTCGGAGGCGGTCAGCTCGAGTCGGCGCGCGGCCACCTCGGCCTCGGCGCGGGCCAATTGCTCCGGCCGGTCGTCCTCCGCCAGCTCCACTAGCAGCTCGCCAGCCTCGACCAGCGCCCCCTTCTCGACGGGTAGCCCGATCACCTGACCCTCGGTCTCGGCGCGCAGCGTCACCCTCCGCTCGGGCTCGATCTCGCCTTGGACGACGATCTCGCGGTCGATACGCGACGCCTGGCTCTCGGTGACCAAGACCGACATCCGCCGCTCCGGCTCGCTTGCAGCGGAAGAGGGCGGGGTGGGCTGAGTGCTGCGGGAGGCGCCGACGAAGGTCCCACTCAGCATCCAGAGCACCACCGCAAGGGTGAGCCCGAGCGACAGCGCCCACGAGCGCCGTGTCCGCCGGTTCGTTGGCCGCCGTTCTGGCCCTTGGTCTGGTCCTTGGTCTGGCCTTTGCTCTGGCCTTTGCTCTGGCAGGGGATCTGACTGCTGAGCCTGCCGGGATGCCGGGTTCAAGATGCGTTTCATCGCTGTCCAGTCTCCTGTCCTTGTTCACAAGTGCTTGAGAAGCGTTTGGGTTCAGCGTAACGGCCCACGAGCGCTGCGATCACGAAGTCCCTCACGGCCACGATCACGGTCTCCTTATCGCCGAGCGGGCACCAGTCCTCGGATGACCAGATCATCGCGATCGCACCCTTGAACGCGGCGCTGATCCCGAGCATCAGGTGATCGACTGGCCTCGGCTCGATCAGGCCCTGCTCCATCCCAGACTCCAGGATCGGCGAGGCCCAGGCCATGAAGGCGTGATCCAGCTCAAGGAAGTCCTGTTGCCAGCGCTGGTCGGCACGCTCCTTGAAATCGATGCGATCGCAATAGGCGACGACATAGCGGTACTCGCGGTGGTCCGCGTGATACCGGAGCGCACGCTCGACCGCGGTGCGGAGCTGTTCCAACGGGCTCGCTGGAGGGCTTCCTGGTGGGCTCGTTGGCGGGCTCGTTGGCGGACTCGTGGACTGCCTCCCTGAAGCGCCTTCGACGGGGCTTTCTGGGAGCTGGAGACCCGTTGACGGGCCGCCGGACAAGCGCTCCGGTAGGCTGATGGGCGCGTACTCAGCCGGTCGCTCAGTGCGCAGGATGTCCAGCAGGCCGCGATAGAAATCCATCATCAGTCGGAACAGCAGCTCGTCCTTGCTGGCGAAATGCTTGTACAGGGTGCCTTTGCCGACTTCCGCACGGCGCGCGATCTCGCTGACGGTCACGGTCTCCCAGTCCGGGGTCGAGCAAAGCTCAAGGGCGGCCGCCAGGATCTCGCGCTCACGGTTCACGAACTGACGCTGTTTTCGATCCTGCAACGGCATCGGATATCCCACTCGACTCGAGATTCATGACCTACGGTCAAATTATGACTATTGGTCACAAACAATTCAAGCGGCTGTTTGATCGACGGCGAAGGAAGCGGGTCAGCGGCAGGCAGGGACGGGCTCGGCGCGGCACCTTTGTGCGCGTCAGCGGGTTCAGTGGATGCTCAACGAGCGTGTCAGGGCCGCGGTAATGACCGAGAGTCAGGGCAGAAGCAATGCTCCGGGAGTGTGCCGGTTTAAGGTTCTGACCCTGAGTGACTGCGCATCGAAGACGCTCCGCATCCCCTTCAGGCGCAGGCCCGCTCGATGAGCGTATCGACATCGGCGAACGAGAAGGGTTTCTCGAGGACCGCGGTCACATCGAGTCGCGCGAGCCGTTCGCTCTCCTTCTCGCGCAGCTCAGGAAAGCCGGTGATGACCAGTGCGCCAAACCGGTGCTGCTTCTCGCGCAGCCGCTCGAGCACATCCATCCCATCTCGCTCAGGCAGCACCATGTCCATCACGACTAGGTCATACGCGTCGCGATCACAGAAGATCTCCGCCAGACGCCCGTCGAAGGCGGCAACAGCCTGATGCCCGCGTTCGATCAGATGGTCCGCAAGGATGGTCGCGAGCAGCCGGTTGTCGTCCACGACAAGGATTTTCATGAGGTACTCTCTCCGGCCAGCAGCCGGTCTTTACAATCAGGACAGATTCCGTGACTGATACGTGGCATGCCGTCGGCGACGAAGAGACGGAGCTTGATGACGGCTTGCTCGATCTCGACCCAGCTCTGCTCGGCGAGCACCGCTTTGCACCAGCTGCACATCGACAGGACATCCTCAGGCGGCGAGGGCGGTCGCGGAGGGTGGATCAGTGCGACGGGTGGTCGCGGCTCCTCATGGAGCAGCTCGCTCGCGAACTCGATCTCCTCGCTTGCCGGCAGCCGATGCATGCGCATCTGCATCCAGCGTCGCCTGTCGGGTGCATCGCAGCGGTAGCCGAACCGAATCGCACGGCCGGACGCGCAGACGCGCTCGATCAGCTGCGCATAGATGTGCTGGGTCTCCTCGTCGCTGATGGCGTCGATCAGCGCTTGTCCGAGCACCAGCGTCCGGCTCGTCTCGTAGCCGTTGTTCGATGCAAAGGCGAGCCAATGGTCATTGACGAAGCTGATCCGTCCGTCCGCATTGATCCGGTGCACGCAGCGGGGGCGATCGGCCTGCTCAGTCATCGCTTAGGGTCCTCTCGGCAGGCGCTGGGTGGCTGGTTATCGGGGTAAACAAGGTGCCCTGCCAGCCCTGGAGGCTCCTGAGTCCCTGAGGGGCGTGGGCAGACACCAGTTTGTTGCAGTGCGCGGGAGCGCGGCTGGGAACGGCCGCAAAACAGCGTCTTCCTCTTCAATAAGCGTAGCAGAGCCTCAGCATCTCGCCAGCCGAGGCCGGCTCGGATCTTGGTATAGTCGAGCGCGTTGGTAGCCCAGCTGCGTTGGAGAACCGCCACGCGTAATCGATGCCGAGGGAAATGTGTCAGAGCTGCATCCCACCCGGGACTTGCTGCCGGGCCTCGAATGCTACGGCCAGAACGAGATCTTCGAATTGGCGCGGGACGATACCGCCTTGGTGGGAGTGCTCGCCCGCTTCATGCCCGACGATGCAGAGTCGACGCGCCAGGTGAGCCAGGTACGCAAGGCGCTGGCAGACAATGCGGAGCGGTTGGCGCGGACGCTGTCCAGGCAGGATGAGCTCGAGCAGGATTTGACGCGGTTGCCGAAGCTCAACGAGCAGGTCGCGCAGTTCAAGGCCCTTGGCATCGAAGCGAAGTTGAAACAGGTGCTTTTAGTGGAGAAAGAGCGTCAGCTCAAGCCGCAGCTCGCCGAGGAATGGGAGCGGGTTGAGAGCGCACTGCAAACCTTTGAGGCGGAGCTGCCGGATCTGACCTTTCTAAGCGATACCGCGCTCGACGGTCTCCCCCATGCAGAGGTACTGCGCCGCGGGCGGGCTCTACTGGACGGCATTAGGACCGGGGCTGCGAACGCGGTGGAGCAGTTGCGCGGCCAGCTCGACCGTGCGAAAGACGATGTTGCTGCGTTGACCAGGGATCTGGAGCAGGGGCTGGACGCCGCCGAGCGGGGCCTAGAGGCGGAGTTCGCGAAGCTCCGCTCGCGGCATGGGCGTGCGGACCAAGATCATCCCGCTGCTGCAGGCGCACAACGGCCTGCCCCCGGAGTTCGAGGCGACGGATGACTACCTGAGGGTGCGGATGTTCCGCGCTAACGCTCATGGCACGATGCCACCCCGGACGACGAATCTCGCGTGATTCACGGCAAGCCACAGCCCAGCGTGACGACAGGCACCGAACCGGCATATCGTGGGTCTTCGGGTTGGGGCGGCCGGCGCTGTTTATTCGAGGCTCAGCTCATGCGGCTTGCCATCATCGACGATGGCAAGCACCGCCTCGCTGCTCACCTGATCCCACCTCCAGTCGAACCATGTGACACCGTCGAGCAGAACTTGCTCGGGGCATTGCGTCAAGTGCAGCCGGAGCAAGAGCTGGCGCGGCTGAGGCCGCCAACCGCCCCTGCGCGGGCCGAGCGTTATTGCAGCTCTGGTACGGTCGACTGCGACACCCACCGGCGTCTCCGCGAGATCGCCACTGGCATAGCCCCAGCCGTCGCCGGCGTCTTCGATCAGGGTCCAAGAGCCGGCAGCTCCGTTCCCCGGATAAACATCCAGGGTCAGCTCGGTCAGCGGGTCGCGGGTCGATTGCCGCACCGGCCCGAGCGTCAGACAACTGCCGCCGCGTACCAGGATGGGCATGCGCCCGGGTGGCGCTGGCAACCGGCAGCGCCGATCTCTCGCATTGCGATCTGCGTCGTTATCGTCTACCTGCGTCTGACCCTCGGGGTCGAGCCGTCTGCCGGTATGGAAGTCATACCAGATGCCGGGCGGGAGCTGGACACTGCGCTCGCTGACCCCGGGCTCACAGACCGGCGCGATCATCAGCAGCGGGCCGACCATCAGTTGGTCGTCGATCGCGTGCAGGCCGAGCTCGTCTGGGAAGTCATAGAGCAGCGGGCGCAGGATCGGCTCGCCGGTCCGGTGCGCGCGATGTGCCAGGGTGTAGAGATAGGGCAGGAATCGGTAACGCCGCTCGAGCGCGGTCCGCGCGACGGCCTCGGTATTCTCCCCGAATGCCCAGGGCTCTTGCGGCGGGCTCCCGTAGTAGGCGTGTGCGCGCATGAATGGATAGAAGGTCCCGACCTCGATCCAGCGCGCGAAGAGCTCACTGTCGCAGGCGCCATAGAAGCCGCCGATATCGACGCCGACATGCGGCGAGCCGCTGAGGCCCATGCTCGCGAGCTGCGGGAGGCTTGCGCGAAGGTCGGCCCAGCTGGAGGCATTGTCACCCATCCAATTGACCGCCCAGCGCTGCGCGCCGATCGTGGCCGAGCGCGTCAGCACCCAAGGCCGGCGTTGCGGACGCAGCCGTCGCAGGCCCTCATGGGTCGCGCGTGCCATCAGCAGCCCATAGAGGTTGTGGGCCTCGGCGTGGCTCGTCTCGGCCTCGTCGCCCTGTGCCGCATCCAATGGGATCGTGAGTGCCGCGGCCCCCGACACCTCGAATGGCCGATCGACGATCGCGGGCTCGTTCATATCGCACCAGACGCCGTCGACACCGACGTCGAGCAGGCCGGCGTGCAGGTCGCCCCACCAGCGGCGCGTCTCCGTTCGGCAGAAATCCGGGAAGACTGATTCACCGGGCCAGACGTAGCCAGTGAAGAGGGCGCCATTCGGCCGGCGGATGAAATGGTCACCCTGCAGGCCGGTCGCATAGACTGGATAGCCCGTGCCGACCCGGCGCTGACTGGCCGCGTCGGCCTCCCCGGTCAGGCTCGAGCTGCCTTTGGCCGCCAATTGCGGATCGCGGGGCTTGCCGTTGCCCGGTCTGCCGGGACAGCCTATTCGAGGATCAGCGGGATCAGCGGGATCAGCGGGATCAGCGGGATCAGCGGGATCAGCGGGATCAGCGGGATCAGCGGGATCAGCGGGATCAGCGGGATCAGCGGGATCAGCCGAATGGCGGGAGACGCCAGGGTCGCTGAGGTGCGTGCGTTCGGTCTCGGACTCACGCTTGACGCCCGGGTCGACGATGGTGACCGCGCGGATGTCCCGCTCATGCAAGGCATTGATCGCCTCGTGCGGCCTCGGGAAGCGCTCGCGATCCCAGCTGAAGACGCGAAAGCCGTCCATGTAGTCGATATCGAGATGGATCGCATCGATCGGGATGCGCCGCGAGCGGAAGCCGTCGGCGATTGCTTGGATCTCAGCGGCGCTGCGGTAGCCCCAGCGCGACTGGTGATAGCCGAGCGCCCACAGCGGCGGCAGGGCGGGCCGGCCGGTGAGCCTTGTGAGCTGCTCGACGACCGCCGCGGGGGTCGGGCCGGCGAACAGGTAGTAGTCGAGCTCGCCGCCAAGGGTGAACAGGCCGAGCCGGTCGGGCTGCTCGGCGCCGAGATCGAAGTGGCTGTACCAGCTCGAGCCGAGCATTAGCCCCCAGGCGAGGCCGGGCCGCAATCCGAGCAGCACCGGATGCGATTGGTAGAGGCAGCCGTCGATCAGACCCAGCCCTGGCGAGTTGATGTCGGTGGTCCAGTGCGCCAGTCGCTGACCGCGGCGGTTCAGCGGCCCGAGGCGTTGCCCGCAGCCGAACAGGCCCTCCTCGGGGTCCAATGTCTTCTGCAGCCAGACGCCGGTGCGGGCCGGGCCGGCCGGCCAGGTTGAGTCGGCTTGCTGGGCCAGCGCAGCAGCAAGCGCTGGGGCGATGGCCGGGACCTCATCCCGCTCCAGCTGGCGCCAGCGCACTGCGCCGAGATCGCTCGCATAGGCTAAGCCCTCCGGGCTGACAGGCGAGATCGCGCCGGATTCGAGATCGAGTCCCGCCTGCAGCCGGTCGGTCTTCAGATGGACCAAGCCGTCTCGCTCCTCGGCCGTTAGCCGGCCGGCGCTCAGCGCCGGCGCCTGCTCCCAGCCCTGCTGGCAGCCCTGCTGGTAGCCCTGCTGGCGGCCCTGCTGGTGGCCCTTCTGGCAGCTCGCCTCAGCCGCGAGCTGTCCGGTCGGTGCAACGCGAACGCGCAGGATGTCGTCGGCGATCGCCTCGACGCGTGTCAGCGCCTGTCCGTGCTCGGCGATGATCGCCCTTGGGCTTGCCTCCGGCTCCGTCCGCCAGCGGCGAACGGGACCGGGGGTCGAAACGGCCTCATCCTGCATCGTTACCGCAGATCTCCCGGGATTCGTCGCCCGCGGTGCCAGCGTGTGGAGTGCCAGCGCGTCGAGTGCCAGCGCGTGGAGTGCCAGCGTGTGATGGGCGTTTGCGCTGCACCGGCCTGGCTGCGCTGGCGGCCATCAACCTGTGGCGGCGTGCCATGAGCGTTACCGTGAATGACGCGGTATTCATCGTCCGGGGCGGCAGCGTGCCATGCGCGTTAGCGCTGCCTCATCTGCTGCTGCTGAAGCATATGCTGGCGCTGGGCGGTCGCGAATTCCTGCCGATCGAGCTGGCCGTCATCGTTTCGATCGATCGTCTCGAAGGACGGGGCATCGGCGAGGTTCCGCATCCGGTGCCCTTGCTGCGAGCGTTCCTTGATGCGCTCGGCCCGGCCCTGGGCGAGCTCATCCTCGCTGATGAAGCCGTCACCATTGGCGTCGAAGGATGAGAACGACGGCATCTGTCCGGCCATCCGCCCCATCCCGGGACCCTGTCCGGGACCGCCCATACGGCCCGGCCCCATGCCGTCCGGTCCCGTACCACCGGGGCCCATGCCAGCGCCCGAACCCATGCCAGCGCCGGGTCCCATACCGCCCGGTTCCATCCCAGCGCCGGGCGCCATGCCGCGACGGTTGTTCATGCGTTCCGCGCGGAAGCGCGCGAGCTCGTCCGGGGTCAGCTTGCCGTCGCTGTTCTGGTCGATCTCACTGAACGCCGGCGCGCTCTGGGCTCCGCGCATCGGTGCACCGGCGCCCGAACGGGCTCCGATGCGCTCGGCGCGCATCTCGTTGAACTCGGCCTCGGTGACGATGCCGTCGCCATCGCGGTCGAACTGGGTGAAGGGCGTGGGGCCCGGCATACCGGCGCCAGCGGAAGCTGGGTCCTGGCCGAGCACTGGCGCAGCCAGGCTCAGGCTCAGGAGCAACGTCATCGTGAACGGGATTGCTGGGAGCTGTCTCATTGCTGCCTCCTTCACTTGGGCTCGGGTGATAGGCTGCGGTTGCAGCCCTGATCGCTTCATTGTGGTCTATCTGTAGACGATTTTGTGCAGCAAATTTGAAGCCAGGTTGGCCCCGGTGCGACTCGGTGTGCCCAGGTCGTCTCAGGTGCGACCAGGTGAGCTGCTCAGTCGGCATTCAGCTGGTCGCCTGCCTCGCTGCGCTCGAACCGTTGCTCGAGCTTGGAAAGCTGCTGGTGGCTGGTGATCAGGATGATCTCATCGCCCGCCTTGATCGTCCTGACCTCCTGCGGCAGGTAGAACTGTTCGTTGCGGTAGAGGCAGACCACATGGGTGCGGTCCGGCAGATCGAGCTCACCGATCGGCCCCTTCTCGGTCTCCGACGCGGTCAGGCTGAAGATCGCTGCCTCGCCGCGGATAACCGATGACAGCTCCAGCGATTTAGCGCCCGAAAGCAGTTGCTTCAGATGGGCGGCGACCGCCCGGTTGGGCATCACGCTGTCCTCGAGGCCGAGCTCCGCGGCGATCCGTTGGAACTGCGGATCATTGACCCGTGGGACCACCCGGGCGAAGCCGAGTGAGCGTCCGATCAGACCGGCGAGGATATTGGTCTGATCGCTCTCCATCAGGCAGAAGAGCACATCGGTGTTCTCGGGTTCGGCGTCGCGCAGCACATCGGGGAGGGTGCCGTCGCCGTGCACGAATCCTGCGTCGAAGCGCTCGGACAGCTCGTCGATGCGCGCCCGATCGCGCTCGATGATGATCACCTCGTGTCCATCCTCGAGCAGAAGCTCGGCCGTGGACAGGGTCTGCGAGTTGCTGCCGATGAATGCGGCTCTCATGGCATGGCGGCCCTCATGGCATGGCGGCCCTCATGGGGCGGCCCTCATGGGATGACGGCCCAAATGGGATGACGGCCCAAATGGGGTTGCGACTGGGCTCAGACCTTGCGTCGGCGCGCGAGCCAAGTCGGCGGGTAGAGCACGACGAGCAGGGCGAGCACCTCCACACGGCCGAACAGCATGTCGGCGCAGAGCACGAGCTTCAGCGCTGCAGGGAGCTCGGTGCTGGTCAGCCCGGCCGAGAGCCCGGCGTTCGCGGTTGCCGAGACCACCTCGAACAGGCTCGCGAGCGGCGCTTGCCCATAGGCCAGGAAGATCAGCCAGGAGATTAGCAGCACCAGCATCCAGAGCGCGAGCAGCTGCAGGGTCGAGGCGACCATCGGCGGCTCGATGCGGCCACCGCCGACCTGCGCCTGCAGCACCGCGCGCTCGGCGATCGCGGTGCGGCGCAGCGCCAGCTGAATCAGCCGGATGATGATCAGCAGCCGGATGAGCTTGATCCCGCCCGCGGTGGAGCCGGTGCAGCCGCCGATGCTCATCGAGATCATCAGCACCACCTGCGAGGCCGCGGGCAGCTCGGCGACATCGAGCGTGCTGAACCCGGTATCGGTCTGTGCGGAGGCCCCAAGCGCGAGGCCCTGCGCGAGTGCCTGCGGCCAGGGTTGGGCCCCTGTCAGCCAGGACTCAGCAGCGAGCAGCAGCGCCGTGATCAGGATGGCCCCGACCAGAGCGAACAGCTCCGGCTCATGCTTGAGCGAGCGCAGACCGCGGTGCGGAAGTCTCGCATAGAGCGGCAGGCTGATCGCAGCGGCGACGGTGGTCAGCGAGATCGCGGTGACCGTGGCGCCCGATAGGCCGGCGAGGCTCTGATCGGAGGGGGCGAAGCCGCCCGTTGCGACAGCCGGAAGCGCGTAGAGCAAGGCCTCGAATGGCCCGAGGCCGGTTCCCCAGACCGCTGCGATCGCAACCAGCGTCAAAGCGCAGTAGACCGCGAAGACGCGACGCGCATGCGCCCGTGCGCCGGCGTCGGTGAGCTGCTCGCCGGTGGTCTCCAACAGCCGCCGCGCGCTGGCGTGATGACGCATGATCAGCGCGACCGTGAGCACGGCGATGCCCAACCCGCCGTACCACTGCATCCAGGCACGGAGGAAGAGCACGGCCGGATCGCTCTGGTCCAGCCCGCGCAGCACCGTGAGCCCGGTGGTGGTGATCCCGGACGTCGCCTCGAGTAACGCATCGATGCCGCCCAGGCCGGCCGCGGTCAAGGGCCAAACCATCACCAGCGCTGCGATGACGAACGCCAGGCCGGTGACCGCGAGCGCCTCGTTCCATTGGATGTCGCGTTCGCCCCCGCGCAGCGGGCGCAGCCGCGAGACCGGCCATCCAACGAGGAGCAATGCCCCGGCGGTGGCGGTGAGTCGCAGCGCCAGCTCGCCGCTCCCAGAGACCAAGGCCGCGAGCGCCGGGGGAACCGAAAGGGCCGCCAGGACGACGAGCAGCCGTCCCAACGTGCCCAAGACGACGCGCAGCCGCGCCGCGTGTATCAGGGTGCTCGCCGCGCGCTCGGTCATCATGATCCCCGGCGATTGCGTGGTCGGTTGCGCTTTGTAACATAGGGGCAAAAACACCAGGTCGGTGCGAAATAACCCGTCTGCTCGCTGCGACGCGCTGGACGCTCGTTGAACGCTCGCCTGCTCGGCGCGGTCGCAACCCCATGCAATGAATCCGTATGGACTTGGCCCGGCGGATGCTTATAGGGTAAGGCAAGAGCACGGTGCGCAGGTCCGCATGCAGTATGAGTCTCACGCGACAGCGTCGACAGCCGAGCGCGAGAGCGGGGTGCTCCGGCTTCAGAGCCTTGTAACACGACCAGCCCGCAGGTGTTTTCGCGGGCGAATGGTCTAAACCGCGTCCAGAGACAGAAACGTAATTTTTCCGCAGCAGGCGCGGTCAAAATTGCACATCCCAAACTGGACGCAGTGTAGATGGAGGAGAACCGAGTCTATGAGTGCGACCTCCAGCCCTCACAACAGTCATGGGAAGGCCGCGGCGGTCGATCTCGACCCGACGCGCGAGCGCCTGACTGAATTGGAGCGTCGATCGCTGCTGGCCGAGCAGGCGCGTCAGCATGCTCACAGCCTGCGCTCGCCGCTGAGCGTGATCGAGCTGATCACGGAAACGCTTCAGCTCGAGCTCGGCGAAGACAGAGAACGCGCTCAGCGGATACAGCGTGTGCTCGATGCGGTCTCGACCCTCTCGACCAACCTGATCCAGACCGTGCGCTCGAATCGATTCGCGGACGGTCCCAAGCGCCCAGTGGATGCGGCCGGGATGGCTGCTGAGGTGGTGTTGGCGTTCGGCGGACGTGTTGCTGACGGGGTGCCGTCGCAGGGTCAGCAAGCGGATGGGGATGGCTCCGCGGTCTGGGTCGACGAGCAGGGGTTCCAGGCTGCCCTCGTCCACCTGCTGCGACTGATCGGCGTCGGGCATGCCTGCAACGGGGTGTGCGCGCAGCAGCCGCTGCTCGAGGTCGAGCGGGACCAGGATGGCCAGCGACTCCGGCTACGGTTGACGAGCGAAGGCCGCTCGGACGACCCGGTCCCAACCGAGCGTGCCGACTACTGGCTGATGTTAAAGGCCGCTGAGCGCGTTGCGCGCGAGAATGATGGCCTGTTGGTCGTAGGGCTCGATCACGCGACCTTCGAGTTGCCGTTGGCGCACGACTGACAGCTGCCCAGCCCCGAGAAAATATTGTCTCGACTGATGTGATCCGGACATCAAGAAGCCGCCAGATACTGGAAATAGGTGGCTCCTCCGTCTGGATTGGTCCCGGCGGAACGATACCGTTTAGATCGTCTTAGATCGTCGCGGAGCGATCGCCCCGCGACAACTCGACCCCATCGCCGCTGCAGGCTGCTGATCTCGAGCGCCGAGAAGGCCATGCAGTGACCGTGAATCCCGCGGGATTCATCGTCCGGGAAGGCACCGCGCCATGAGCGTTATAGCCACCCGCCCTGGTTTCCGGACAGGCTGAGCCCATCGGTGCTGACTGTTCCGGGGCTTTCTGTCCGGCCATGAGGCGGAATGGCTATAGGCCCCCGGTCAGGCGGACCCTTTCACCTCGAGCTGGTTGTTCACCTGCTTGACGCCGTAGATGCTGCGTGCCTTGTCGCCTGCCAGCTTCTTCTGCTCGGCGCTGCGAATCTGCCCCTCGAGCGAGACCACGCCGTCATTGGTGCTGACGTTGATGTCGCCGTCCTTGATCGCGCTGTCGAACCGAAGTGAAGCGGTGACGCGGGTGGTGATCCAACCGTCGCTGATCTGATCCAGGGTCTGCGAGAGTAGGTCGGACGGCTGATCCGAGGGTGATGCTTCGGGCTCGATCTCGATCCGGTTCTCGACGCCGCGCACGCCTTGGGTATGCAACGCGATCTGCTCAGCGGCGCGCCGTTCGGCGGCGGTCGCCGCGGTACCCTGGAGTGTCACCGTCCCGTTGCTGGAATCGACATCGATATCGAGCCCGCCTGTCTGGCTGTTCCAAAGCAGCTGCAGCTGGACCCGGGTGGTAATGTTGGCGTCCTGGATCGTCCGGAACAGCTCGCCTTCCTGCTCGGGTCCCTGATTCGGGTCCACCTTGAGCCTGTCTTCGACCGTGCGGACCGAGCCCAAGTCGCGTGCGAGCTGTAATGCGAGCTGCTGCTGACTCTCGCTTGGCACCGTCCCATCGATGGTCACGACACCGTTCTCGGAGTCGACCTGGATATCGAACGGATTCAGATGCTCGTTGAGGCTATAGGCCGTGATCAGCCGCGACTCGATCCAGAGGTCCGATCCCGGCATGCGCTTGGCGGCATCCGGTAGCTCGGCTTCGGCGGCTGGAAGCTGCGCCATCGGGAGGGTGGCCAGGATCAGGGCCAGAGTGGTTTGCTTGCTGTGATGCATCATCAGGCTCCGTGGGTCGGTTGGTCTCATCGCCGCGCGCTATTGTGTCGCCCATC
Source organism: Halochromatium glycolicum (assembly GCF_016584085.1). Classification (GTDB taxonomy): domain Bacteria; phylum Pseudomonadota; class Gammaproteobacteria; order Chromatiales; family Chromatiaceae; genus Lamprobacter; species Lamprobacter glycolicus. The sequence continues at coordinate 31,655 of NZ_NRSJ01000019.1, forward strand.
GAGCGCCGAGCCCTGCGTGCTCCGGATCGGTCGTGGCTCGAGCCGGCTGCGACCGGGGCTGGGCTCTCGGTCGGCGCGCTGAAACGGCGAACGCGTCTCGGTTGCCTAGAAGCAGCCGTTGTGCCAACACAGCTGTGATGACCTCTGCGAGTTGAGGCGATTCCCATGAGCCAGGTCCTTCCGCGAGAGGCTGAGCGTTGCGTGGGCGAGCATTGAGTACGGCCGCTCGGCATGGTGGTAATGCCCCGCCGCCTTGTGCCTTCTGACCCGGCGAGTGCAAAACAGCGGAAATCCCGAGACCGATTGTCGCTGCCCGCACTGGTCGTGAGGTAGGAGCCCGCTTGCGGGCGATCTTCGCGGCTGCGAGCGCGGCGTGGTCGCCTGCAAGTGCCCACAGCGCTGCGAGCTGAGAGATCGCCCGCAAGCGGGCTCCTACGGCGCTGAGGGCCAGTGGCAGGAAAAGGGTGTCGGTACTTCTGACGCGATGCACTAGGGGCGAACCCCGGCGATCGGATCGATCCGGCCGCGGCCCTGACGAGGAGGGCGGAGCGCACGGGGCGATGATGGAGTAACGCGCCAATGGAGGAGGCTGGGAGCGGGATGCCGGGTTTCGCCGGGCAGCGGCCAAAGACCTGGGAGCCGGGACCGCGGCGGCGGTCGCTCACGACCGCTGTTGGCGATGCGCCTCGGCGTGCTGCTCGGCCAGTTCGTCGGCCAGCGCTGAACGGGCGCGGGTGCGCTTCGCCATCACCAGATAGAGCGCCGGTACCAGGAACAGCGTCAGCACCGTCGCGGCGATCACGCCGCCGAGGATCGTCAGCCCGATGATGCGCCGGGTCTCGGCGCCGGGGCCGAAGGCCAGTGCCAATGGCAGGGCGCCGAACAGGGTGGCGATCGAGGTCATCAGGATGGGTCGAAAGCGCACCCGCGCCGCACCCTCGACCGCTGGTCTGAGGGCCTCGCCACGATCGCGCAGCTGATTGATGAACTCGACCAGCAGGATCGCGTTCTTGGCCATGATGCCGATGACCAGGATGAAGCCGATCTGGCTGTAGAGGTTGATCGAGCCGCCCCCGATGAGCAGCGTCAGCAGGGAACCGAATAGCGCCAGTGGCACCCCGGCGAGCAGGACGATCGGCTGCACGAAGCTCTCGAACTGTGCGGCCAGCACCAGGAAGACGATGGTCAGCGCGAGGAGAAAGGCGAGCTGGAAGGCGCGGCCGGTGCGCTGATACTCTTGACTCACCGCGAGCCACTTGATCTGGACATCCTCGGGCAGCAGCGGGCGGGCGCGCTCGGCGAGCTGGTCCAGCACATCGCCGAGCGCAGCGCCGCCGGCGAGCGAGCCCTTGATCGTCACCGCTGGCAGCCGGTCGACCCGTAGGCGCTCGGCGGCGCGGCCGACCAGCTCGGTCTCGATCAGGCCGGAGAGGGCCACCAGCGAGCCGTCTTCCGCGCGCACATAGACGTTGCCGAGGTCCTCCGGCGCGGTTCGGTCACTGCGCCGCGCGCGCACCATCACCTCGTAGGTCTCGGCATCGAGCGAGAAATCGGTGATGTCCTCGCCGCCCATCAGGATCTGCAGCGTGCGCCCGATATCGGCCGGGGAGATGCCGAGCGCCGCGGCGCGGTCGCGGTCGATCTGGATGCGCAGCTGCGGATTGGTGGGCTGGAAGTCGAGCCGCGCCTGCGCGATGCCAGCAATCTTGCGGGCCTCCTGCAGGACCTCCTGCGCCAGCCGGTGGGCCTCGTCGAGGCTGGGCGCGGTGATGGCCATCTGCACCGGCTGCTGGAGGCCTTCGCCGCCGAGGCTGGGCGGGTTGACCGCGAACGCCTGGGCGCCGGTGATCTGGGCGAGCTTGGGCAGCAATTGCCGCGTCACCGCGAACTGGCTCTGCTCGCGTTGGCTCCAGTGCTTGAGCCTCAGGATCACGATGGCGCTGTTGACCGGGCCTTCACCGGCGCTGCGCGGCGCCACCAGCGAGATCACGTGCTTGCCTGGCCCCTCGTCGTCGATCAACGGCAGCAGCACCGCTTCGATCTGCTGGAGCACCTTGAGCATCTCGTCGAGCGTGGCGCCTTCCGGACCGGCGACCGGGATGAAGACGGTGCCGCGGTCCTCACGCGGCGACAGCTCACGCGGCAGATCGCGATAGAGCCAGGCGGTACCCGCCACCAGCAGCAGCCCCAGCAGCAGCACCAGCCAGCGCGCTGCGAGCACCCCCTTCAGCAGCCGCAGATAGCCGTGGCTGAGTCGCTCGAACAGGCCGCCGACACGTTGGCGCAGCGGGTCGGCCTGGATGCGCTTGGCGTCGATGAGCTTGGAGGCCACGGTGACGCCGATGGTCAGCGCCAGCAGGCTCGAGAGGGCGAGCGCACCGCCGAGTCCGGCGGCGAACTCGCTGAATAGACGGCCGGTATCGCCGGTCAGGAAGCCCAACGGGGTGATGACCGCGAGCAGCACCAAAGTGGTTGCGATCACCGCGAACGCAACCTCGCCAGCGCCGAGATCGGCTGCGAGCAACCGGGGCTTGCCCTGCTCCGAGAAGCGGAACACGTTCTCGCCGACGACGATGGCGTCGTCGACCAGCATCCCGATGGCGAGGATCAACGCCAGCAAGGTCAGTACGTTGATCGAATAGCCGAGCATCCAGAGCAGAATGAAGGCGCCGATCACCGAGGCCGGGATCGTCGCGGTCGGCACCAGGGTCGCGCGCCAGGAGCCGAGCGCGATGAAGACCACCAGCACGACCAGGGCGATGGTTAGCAGCAGCGTGATCAGGATCTGACGGATCGAGGCCTCGACGAAGGTCGCGGCATCATAGGGGATGGTGACCGAGACGTTGTCGGGAATGCGCGCGGAGAGGGCCTCGAGCTGGGTGCGGACGTCGGCCGAGACCGCGACCAGATTGGAGCCCGACTGGCGCACGACACCGAGCCCGATCACCTTCTCGCCATCGAGCCGCGCCGCGGTGCGGTCGCTCTCCGGGCCGTACTCGACCTCGGCAACATCGGCGAGCCGGATCTCGGCGCCGTCGCGCTCGGCGATGATCAGCTCGCGATAGGCCTGTGGGCGCTCGAGCTCGGTCATGGTCCGCAAGGTCAGCTCGCGGCTGTCGCTGATCAGCCGCCCGGCCGGAAGCTCGAGATTGCGCGCGCGCAAGGCCTGCTCGATATCCAGCACGGTGAGCTGATGCGCCGCTAGGCGCTGCAGGTCCAGATGGATACGCATCGCGTAGCGCCGCTCGCCGCCGAACAGGACCTGGGCAACACCCGGCACGGTCGAGAGCGGGTCGACCAGCACGCGATCAGCAAGGTCAGAGAGGGCGAGCCGGTCCAGCTCGTCGCTGGTCAGTGCGACCCACATCACGACCTGGGCCTGTAGCGATTGCTGGGTGATCTCGGGGTCTTCGGCCTCGTCGGGCAGCTCGTTGCGCACGGTCGAGATGCGGTCGCGCACATCGGCAGCGGCGAGATCGAGATCGCGCTCGAGCGAGAACTCCACCTCGATCTGTGCGCGGCCATCCCGCGAGCTGGCGCGGATCTGACGCACGCCGTCGATCCCGCTCACCGCCTCCTCGATCGGCTCGGTGATCTCGCGCTCGACCACCTCGGCGGCGGCGCCGGGATAGATCACGGTTGCGGTGATGGTGGGCTCATCGACATCCGGGTATTCGCGCACCGGCAGGTTGAGCACGGCAGTGATGCCGACGACGATGATCAGCAGCGACAGCACGGTCGCCAACACGGGCCGGGTGACGGCGAGGGTCGTGAGCTTCACCGCTTCTCTCCGTCCGGTCTCTTTCCGTCCAGTCGATCTGCGCCTGACTTGTGCTCGTCAGCCGGCCCCGCCGACCCGGATGATCCGGCCTCATCATCCGCGATGCCGGGGCTGGACGCGGACTGCTCGCCGGGGGCGTTCTGATCGTCAGCGATCCGGACCCGCATTGCGTCGCGCAGACCCTGCAGGCCGGAGACCACGACCTGCTCGCCGGCGCTGACCCCGCTGGTGATCTCGACCCAGCCGCCGCGCCGGATGCCGGTCTGGACCGCCCGGCGCTCGACCCGCGCCGAGCTGTTCGGTGGGCGCCCTGCTGAGCCCTCCCGACTCTTGGTCCCGGCACCATCCTGCTCACCCGCACCCGCACCCGCTCCCGCACCCGCACTGGCACTCGCATTCTCGGCGGTGTCTGGGCGGGCACGCGAAACCGCTGCGGCGCTGTCCTGCTTGCGCGGCTCTGGTGGTGGTTCAGCCTCATTCTGCTCAGGTTTCGTGGGACTGCTCTCGGCAGAATCGCGGCTGGCGGCCTCTTGCTCGACCACGAACAGGTGCTTCGACGGCCCCTCGGCGATCACCGCTGCCTCCGGCACCTGCAGGACCTCGCGGCGAGAGGTGATCAGCTCCGCGGTCATGAACATGCCCGGCTGGAGCCGCTGATCGGCGTTGGCGAAGGTCGCCTCGAGCGCCAAGGTCCGGGTGTCTTCGGCCACTTCCGGCGCGACGAAGGTGATACGGCCGTGAAACGTTCGCTGCGGATAGGCCGGGGTGGTGGCGACCACCGATCGGCCTGTTTGGATTCGAGGCAGCTCGGTGCCAGGCACGTCGAGCAGCAGGTCCAGTGGCTGGATGCGGCTGAGCGATGCGACCGGCGTGCCGGGCTCGAGCAGCGCCCCCGGGCTGACCTGGCGCCGTCCGATCAGACCCTCGAACGGCGCGTCGATGATCCGGTCGGCGAGGTCCTCGCTGCTGATCCGCAGCTCGGCGCGCGCCGCGCTGGCGCCCGCGCGCGCCTGCTCGAGCTCGGTCTCGGAGACGAAGGAATCGTCGGCGAGCGCTTCGAGGCGCGCCAGCTCGCGGGCCGTCTGCGCGACCTGTGCAGCTGCCTCCTTGACGCGGGCCTGATCGCGTCTGCGCTCGAGCAGCACCAGCGCCTGGTGCCGGGTGACCGGGTCGCCCTCGTCGAACAGGACCGCATCGACGCGCCCGCGCGAGCGCGCGGTGATCGTCACCGTCTCATCGGGCTTGAGCGTGCCAGTGGCCTGAAGGCGCGCCTCGATCTCGCGCTGTTCGACCGGGGCGACCTCGACCAACGGGGGTGGTCGTCCTCGGTCCGCAGGCGGACCGTCCTGCACCAGCGCGAGCAAGGCCGACCGATTCCACCACCCCAAGGCGACAACGACCAGGACCGTGAGCAATAGCGCCGACAGGACGACTCGGCGTCCTTTGCGATTTGCCACCTCTGAGCTCCCCCCTCATCAGATCGCTCCACGCTTGAGAACGCCAAGCAACGCAACTCGTATGCCGTTGCACCGCCAACGTTTGTGGCACGGCGTGCCAGCCCGGACAATGCATGTCGCGTGATTCACGGTAACGCTGCTGTTTGGCTGCCGAATGACAGCGGATCGCGGGTGGGCGGCGATGCCGCAACGGGGGCTCTGCTGCGGATCAGTCCGCTGAATCAGTGGTGTATTTCAGCCGTAGGGTGGGGCATAGCAACCAGTTAGGCCCTGGCGGAGCGGCGCCCGCCCCCGCATTCGCCGTGCAGCGGGCACGGCATCGAAGTTGCGTGCGCATTACGGGACCGAGGATTCATGATTGACGTGCTTGGGGCTGATTGATGACATTAATCAACGCAATGCGTACCGATTTCCCCGTTGTCGACCCGGAGAGCACGGTGGCTGCAGCGGCGAGTCGATTCGCAGAGACCGGCTGTTGCAGCCTGCCGGTTGTCGAACGCGGGCGCTTCGTCGGTGCGCTCGACTCGCTCGATGTCGCGGCCCGGGCCGCGAGCGGCGACCTTGATCCGGCCCGCGCGAATGTGCGGATGCTGATGCGGCGGGAGACCGCGAGCTGCGCGCCTGAGACCACGCTTGCAGAGGCGCGGCAGTTGATGCTGCGCACCCGCGCGAATACGCTGTTCGTGACCGAGCCTGATGCCAGACTGGTCGGCATCATCGATCTGGTGACGCTGCTGGCAGCGGACGAGGCAGCGTCGAGCGCCGGGCCCGAGCCTGAATGGGATAAGCGGGTGCGCGGTGACGCGATCTAGATACTTTCCGGTTGAAACCAAGCTTCTATGGCCGACTCCCTACTGATCATCGAAGACGAGGACGCGCTGGCACGCGAGCTCGAGCGCCATTTCGCCAATAAGGGTTGGGATGTCGAGGTCGCTCACAATTTGGCCAAGGCGCGGGAGATCCTGACCGGTCAGAAGCTCGAGCCCCTGGTGATCCTGGCCGACATGAGTCTGCCGGACGGCAGTGCGCTCGATCTGATGGAGACGATCCGCGAGCAGAAGATCCCGGGCGAATGGATCCTGCTCACCGGCTATGGGAGCGTGCCGGATTCGGTGCGGGCACTGCGCCTCGGCGCCTACGATTTTCTCGAGAAGCCCTGCCCGCTTGCGCGCCTGGAGATCGTGGTCGCCGGTGCGCGGCGCAGCGCGCTGGCGCAGCGGCGGTTGCAGACCCAGACCCGCGATCGCCGTCGGCGTTACGCGCCGACCTCCTATATCGGCGCCAGCAAGACCACCGAGGAGACCCGACGGCTGATTGCGCGGCTGGCCGAGGTGCCGTTCAGCGCGCTGATCATCGGCGGCGAGACCGGCACCGGCAAGGGGCTGGTCGCGCGCATCCTCCATCATGGCGGCCCGCGCGCCGACGGCCCGCTCGTCGAGGTCAACTGCGCCGCGCTACCGCGCGAGCTGCTCGAGTCGGAGCTGTTCGGGCATGAGGCCGGCGCCTTCACCGGCGCTAAGGGGCGTCACCGCGGCTACCTGGAGCAGGCGCACGAAGGCACCCTGTTCCTTGATGAGATCGCTGAGATGGACCTGGATCTGCAGACCAAGCTGCTGACCGTGCTCGAGGATCGTCACCTGCGCCGGCTCGGCGGCGAGCGCTCGATCGAGGTCGATGTACAGATCATCGCGGCAAGCAACCAGAGCCTCGAGGAGCGCGTGCGCACCGGTGAGTTCCGCAGCGATCTGTTTCACCGGCTGTCCGTGTTCCGACTCGACCTGCCGCCGCTGCGCGAGCGTCTCGACGACCTTGAGCAGCTGGTCCCGGTCTTGATCGATGAGTACAACGCCCGGTCCGGCCGTCAGGTGCGCGAGGTGCCCGATGCAGTCTATGAGCAGATGCGCCGTTACCACTGGCCGGGCAATGTGCGCGAGCTACGCAACGTGATCGAGCGCGCCGTGCTGCTGGCTCGAGACAGCGTCTTCCCCATCGAGTGGCTGCAGCTCGGCCAGGGCGTCGCGACAGCGCCTGGCGCTGGTCCGAGCGTCGAGGGCGATCGGCTGACCATCCCGCTCGATGGCAGCATGGCGCTCGATGAGATGGACAGCTACATCATCCGGACCGCGCTCGAGCGCAGCGGTTATAACGTCACCGCTGCGGCGCGTGCGCTCGGCACCACCCGCGAGACGCTGCGCTACCGCATCCACAAGTACGGGCTCGTGGCCGAGACTGCGGATGCGCCTTCGTCCGCCGCCACGGCCGGTCATTGATGGCGTTGCGGCGCGGCGGCGGCCGTGCCGGCGTGTCGATGAAGCCGCAGCGCCGCAGCCCGCGGCGGATGACCTCTAGCATGCCCGCCCGATCGCGCGAAGAGCGAGCGGGACGATCGCCCGCGCCGGTCGCTCAATCGGTGATATGGTCACCCGCCCTGGTTTCCGGACAGGCTGAGCCCATCGGTGCTGACTGTTCCGGCGCTTTCTGTCCGGCGATCAGGCGGAATGGCTTTAGACGCCCCGTTGGTTCGTTCGGCCTGCGCGATCGCGTGCGCGGCATTGACGAGCCCGATATGGCTGAACGCCTGCGGAAAGTTGCCGAGCAGCTCGCCGCCGTTCGGCGCGACCTGCTCCGAGAGCAGGCCGACGTCATTGGCGCAGCCGGCAGCGCGCTCGAACAAGGCTCGAGCGCGATCGATCTGACCGGCCTGCGCACGCGCCTGGGCCAGCCAAAAGGTGCAGACCAGGAACGGCCCCTCGCCGCCGGTGAGTCCGTCATCGGCGAGGTAGCGATAGACGAAGCCCTGCTCGTCGGTCAGGTGCGCCTCGATCGCGTCCATCGTCGCCAGCATGCGCGGGTCGTCGGCGGGCAGGAAGCCCACGATCGGCATCATCAGCGCCGCCGCATCGAGGTCCTCGCCGCCGAAGGTCTGGGTATAGGCGCCGACCGCGTCGCTCCAGCCGCGCTCGAGGATCGCGTTGCGGATCTCGGTCTGCGCGGCCCGCCAGGCGCTGCTCCGAGCCTCGGCGCCGAGGTCTGGGGCCATCAGGATCGCGCGGTCCAATGCGGCCCAGCACATCAGCTTCGAGTGCAGGTAATGCCGGGGCGGTGTGCGCATCTCCCAGATGCCATGGTCCTGTTCCTGCCAACGCGCGGCCGCCGCATCGGCGATCTCGATCAGGAAGCGCCGGCCGGCGTCGCCGAGACCCTGAAGCTGCTCGCGTACCCGGTAGGCGGCGGTCATCACCTCGCCGTAGACATCGAGCTGGCGCTGGCTCCAGGCGGCGTTGCCGACGCGCACCGGGGCACTGTCGCGCCAACCGGATAGATGGGGGAGCTCGCGCTCGCTGAGGTCGTGCTCGCCCTCGATCCCGAACAGCACCTGCAGGTTGCCGTATTCGCGCACCTGGATCAGCGCGGTGGCGCCGAGAAAGTCGAAGAAGCGATGGGCCTCGGTGGGGCAGGCCGCGACCCAGAGCGCGTCGAGGGTCAGGCTGGCGTCGCGGACCCAGCTATAGCGGTAGTCCCAGTTCCGGCTGCCGCCGATACAGGTGGCCAAGGAGGTGGTCGGGGCGGCGATGATGGCGCCGGTCGGCTCGTAGCTGAGGCCGTAGAGGACACGCCCGCTGTGCCGGACGAGCTCGGACCACGGGCCCTCGTAGGCCTGATGAGCACCCGACCAGGCGCGCCAGTCGTCGATGGTCCGCTCGAGCCGGGCCGGTATCATCGCGGGCATGATCCGTTCCGGCAGGCCGGTTGCGGTGCTGCCATGCTGGAGCGCGAACCCGACGCCGTCCCCGGCGCGCAGCTCGAAGCGGGCGCGGGCGCTGCAATCCTCGACCTGCATCTGCACATCGGTGCTCAGCCGCAGGATCGAGGCCCCGCCGCGGGTCGCGATGCCGCCTGCGACCGGCTCGAGCAGCGGCCGGATCAGGCCGTACTCGGGACGCGGTGCATAGTCGACCTCGATCGCGACGCGCCCCGCGCTGCAGTGCAGCGTGCGCAGGACGATGTGCGGAGCGCCGCGGCCGAGCTGGTCGCCCTGGTCCTCCTCGCCAGTGGCCAGTGCATCTCGCAGCACCAGTTGGCCCTCAGGGCAGTCGAAGACCGTCTCCAATACGAGGGTCTCGGGTAGGTAGCGACGCTTGACCTCGACCTGGCCGTCCGCGCGCGGACCGATCCGAAAGTGCCCGCAATCGGCGCCGAGCAGGCCGCTCAGCTGCGCCGGCGCATCGAAGCGCGGCAGGCAGAGCCAGTCGATGCTGCCGTCGCGGGAGACGAGCGCAGCGCCGTGGCGGTCGGAGATCAGGGCGTAGTCGGCAATCGGGCGGTCGCTCATCAGCGGGAATCGAACTGCACTGCTGGGGGATGATCGGGGGATGATTAGGGGCGGCTGTGCGGGCGTCGGCTCGCAGATCGCGGCACCGGGATCGGCACCGAGTTCAAGGCGGCGCGCTTCGGGCTGACGGTGACCTTGGGACGATACGCCAACTCTCCAGGGTGGTGCCTCCGATGAAGGTTGCCGTGCGTCATGCGAAATTCATCGTCTGGGTGGCACCGCGCCATGAACGTTTAGGGTAGAGACCGTTAGCGTGCAGTGGCATCGCCGGGTTGCTGAACGGGTTGCTGGCCCGATTGCTCGCCGGGCAGATGATCGGCGACCTCGGCCCCGCGCTCCCCGCGCGGCCGGGCTTCGCCCACGGTGCTGTCGAGCAGGGTCTGACGCTCGGCCTCGGCGTTGATGCAGGCGCCTAGAAGCACCGCTGACGCCGATAGATAGAGCCAGAGCAGTAGGACGATCACGGCGCCCAACGAGCCGTAGGTCGCGTTATAGGAGCCGAAATTGGTCACGTAGAACGAGAACAGTCCGGACGCCGACAGCCAAAGGACTCCAGCGACGACCGAGCCGGCTGGCAGCCAGCGCCAGCGTGGCGCCCGCCGCGATGGTCCATAGCGGTAGAGGATCGCCAACGCGAATAGCCCCATGGCCGCCAGCAGGGGCCAGCGCAGCCAGGCGGTCAGCACTTCCGGCATCCTGCCAAGGCTCAGGAGATTGATCACGATCGGCACTGCAACCGTGGCGACGATGGCCACCGCCAGCACGACGACCAGGAAGAGCGTCAAGCCAAAGGCGAGCAGGTTCAATAGGAAGAGATTGCGGGCCTCTTGCTCGTCATAGGCGATGTTGAGCGCGATGATCAGCGCCCTGGTGCCTCGGGTCGCTCCCCAGAGTGACAGCAAGACCGCCCCGGCGAGGCCAAAGCTGAGCGCCTGTTGGGGTCTGTCGCTGGCACGTTCGAGCCGGGCGGAGATCAGCTCGTGGACCTGCGCTGGCAGCAGGCCGCCCAGCGCATCGAACTGGCTTTGGATCTGCGAGGCGTCGAAGGCCAGGTCATAGGTCGTTACCAGTGCGGCAATGGCCGGAAACAGGCCGAGCAGGCTGTAGAAGCCAACGCCCGCGGCCACGAGCCCGAGATTCTCCTGCATGTAACGGCGCAGCACCCGCTGCGTGACCTGCCACCAACCCCGGAACGGAATGACCAGTGGCGATTCGGCGTTGCGGCCGGGCTCCGTGGCGCTGGTCGAGGTCTCGGCGCCTGTTGGGTTGGCGCGTTGCATCGGCTGTTCTCCTCCTTCTCATTAGTCGGTCCCATCAGGCGGTCGCATCAGGTGGTCGATCGCTGTGCGGCGCGCGAGCCCGTCGATGATCTCGGCCGATTGCGTTTCGGGGCTTGCCTAAAAGATCCTATCGAAACGGCCGTTTGACTTGCGCAAGCTCCTGATTTAACGGCCAAGGGAGCCATTCTGTTAGGGCTTCTAAGCGGTGTCCCGACCAGCGGGACGCGCTTGAGGCAGCCCGCCGGCTGCAACACTCGGCCAATCTCATCGCCGACCTGCGCCAATTAGCTTATTCCTCGAGCTGTCATCACATCAGCGGACTGATGCAACCGGGCACTTTCTGTCGGGGCCATCCGACAGCGCTCCGGTGCGTCGATCGAGGTGGCATTCGGGAACATGCTCAGCCAGGGGATGCGCAGGCCATAGCCGTTGATCTGCACGGATTCGTTTGGGCACTCCTGGCCGACGCGACGCGCGATGGATTGCAGTCGGGCAGAGTCGAACTTGAAGTAGGGTGGGGCAAAGCCAGCATCTGAGTTCTTGAAGATCAAGGTATCGGAGGTGCCGGCCTCAACCGTCTCGATCCGATATTGGACATCGCGGCCATCACCGGTTGCACCGGTTATCTGGACCTCCCAGGATTTCGGTCCCCAGCGCAGATAGAGGAATCCGACCACGACGACGAGGACGATGACAATGCCGAGTTTGACGTTCTTGTTCATACTCTTTGGCTCCTGAATACTCTAGATCAAATCGAGTGAGGCCAGTAACCTGGGGAGCCAGGCAGACTGATCGATTCCCAGCTCAGGCCCCGACCCAAGTCAACTGCAAGGCTTGCGCCAATTCTGAATGCTAATGACTCCCCCTCTCCGCTCCATTGCACTGCGGGATGGAGAACATGCGCTGAATCGGATGCTTAAACGCCTCCGACCAATCCCAGGATGCCAACGACGATCAGATAGATCGCAACGATATAGTTCAGCAATCTGGGCTGCACCAGGATCAGGATTCCGGCGACCAGGGCAAGGATTGGTTGTAGCGAGAGTTGAATCATGGCTTTGACTCCATGTTGAGGCCGCACGCGGGGCGCAGCGGTGCTTGGACTTGGAGTCTTGGAGCTTGCAATGGGCGGTCCAGGTCAGGCATCCCGCCCCAATCGGCTCTCGAGGCCAGCCAATCGATGCGATAGGTGGTGGACATCAACCGCCGCTGGGTTGATATCCACGATTGGGCTGGTGGAATGCGACCGGTCGGCGTTGACGGCATTGGCCAGACCGCGTCCGGCCTCTATTCGAGCGCTGTTGCCCGATTTCGAATGCGCGATCGTTCCGTCTGGGTGGGGCGCTCGGTTGGTGATCCTAGAAACCGCAGTTGGACGGCCGCCACCCAGGGGTGCGCTTCATGAAGCACCAGAATTGGAGCCATTGCAAAGGGGTGCATGCTGGGCTAAGCGGTCAACTGCGGTTTCTAGGGTGATAGGCTCGGGTGCGCTGCAGCGCTGTCATCCCACTGGTGGCTTGGGGTGAGCTGCCGGAAGTGAGCCGCTGGAGGTAAACCGCTGGAGGTGAATGGCGCAATTGCTAAAAAGCGTCTGCATCGCGATGCTGCAGCCACTGCGCAGCGAACGCATCCGGCGCCAGCGGTCGACTGTAACGATACCCCTGGGCGAGCGTGCAGCCGGCGTCACGAAGCCATGCGGCTTGCTCGGCGGTCTCGACCCCTTCGGCCAGGACCTCCAGGCTCAGGCTGTCGCCGAGCGCAATGACGGCCTGGGCGATCGCCTGCGCGTGCGGATCGCCGGGCAGCGGATCGACAAAGCTGCGGTCGATCTTGAGCTGATGCAGCGGCAGCCGGTGCAGGTACGCCAGCGAAGAGTAGCCGGTCCCGAAGTCGTCGATCGCCAGGCGCACGCCGAGCCGCCGCAGCGCGTCGAGCGTGGCGGTCGACTGGCCGGCTTGCTGCATCAGCAGCGACTCGGTCAGCTCGAGCTCGATGCGCTCCGGCGCAAGTCGGTATTGCTCAAGCAGCCCGGTGATCCTGTCGACCAGATCCTGGTCCTCGAGCTGCAGGATCGACAGATTGACGGCGAGACGCGGCAGCCGCTGACCGGCCTGGTCCCAGGCCGCGAGCTGCTGTGCGGTTTGTCGCAGCAGCCATGCGCCGATCTCGTGGATCAGCCCCATGTCCTCGGCGACCGAGATGAATCGCTGTGGAGCGATCGGCCCCAGCTCGGTGCTGTGCCAGCGCAATAGGGCCTCCGCGCCAATCAGCCGTCCGTCGCAGAGCTGAATCTGGGGTTGGTAGTGCAGCTGCAGCTCATTCTGCGCCAAGGCCTGGCTCAGGCTGGCCTCCAACTGGAGACGATCCGGTGCCCCTTGCATCCTCGGGTGCTCGAAGTGCTGCACGCGCTGCCGACCTCGCGCCTTCGCCTGCTTGAGGGCGACATTGGCATGACGCATCAGCACGTCGCTCGAGCCACCGTCCTGCGGATAGCGCGCAATGCCCACGCTGGCCGTGATGGCGACGGACTGGCCGCCGACCAGCCTGCGTTCAGCGCAACACTGTTGCAGTTGATTCACGACGGTTGCGATCGCTTCGTTTGTGCCAATGGCGGGCAGGATCAAGCCGAACTCGTCACTGCCCAAGCGCGAGAGGATATCGGTGGACCCCACGAGCTGGCTCAGGGCGCTGGCCACCTGCTTGAGCAATTCGTCGGCGGTGGCTGGGCCCAGCGACTCATTGACAACGCGAAACCGGTCGAGATCGACGATCAGGATCGCCGTCCGGCCGGCCCTCTGCTCGGCCTGCAGCAGGAGCTGGTCAAGGCGAGCTTGGAAGCCGCGTCGGTTGAGCAGGCCGGTCAGCGGATCGTATTGGCTCAGGAACTCGACCTGTTGCTGGGTGCGGTGAAGCGGGGTGGTGTCGCTGAGAACGATCAGGTATCGATCGAGCTGACCCCGCTCACCGTTGATCGCGGTGACGCTCAGGCGCGCCCGGTACCTGGCCCCATCCTGTCGGCGCTCCCAGCGCTCACCCGGCCAGCGTCCGCCAGCAACAAACGGTGTCTGCTGGCTCTGATCCCAGAAGGTAGGCTCGTTGGCGCTCGCGAGGACCGTTTCCAATGGCTGCCCACAGACCTGCTCCTCGGCGTAGCCGGTGATCTCGGTGAATGCCGGGTTCACGGCGGTGATCTGGTGATCGCCGTTGGTGATGACGATGCCATCAGCCGTGCTTTCGAACACCTTGGCCGCCTCGCGCAGCCGCTCTCGGGTCTGTTCGCGCTCGGTCACATCCTGGGCGGTGCCGAAGCAGCGCTGGACCCGGCCCGTTTGACCGCGCTCGGTGCGGCCCTCGATGAAGAGCCACCTTAGCTCGCCGTCGCGCCGGAAGATGCGGAGTGTGAAGCGGTCGGGCTCCCCGGTCTCGAGGGCGCAGTCGAACCGTTGCCGGAGCTCGTCGACATCGTCCGGATGGCACAGACGCGCGAGCGCGCTCAGCCCCGGCAGCGGCTCGTCGGGATCGAGGCCGACGATGCGATACAGCTCATGGGACCAGATCAGTTCCGACGACTCGATAACGAGCTCCCAGCGGCCCAGGGCGGCCAGGCGTTCCGCCTCTCGAAGACGCTCGTTGCTTTCGTAGAGCGCCTGTTCGGCCAGCTTGCGCGCGTGGATGTCGGTGTGGGTTCCCACCACCCGGAGTGGCTGGCCTATGGCATTACGCGCCACGACCTGTCCCCGCGTGTGCAGCCAGCGCCAGCTGCCATCTTTGCAGCGCATCCGGATGTCCAGTGCATAGGGCGTATCGTCGTGGAGGTGCTGCTCGAATCGGGACCGAACCGCAGGCCGGTCGTCCGGATGGACCAATGCGATCACGGCATCCAGGCGAAGATCGAGCTCGCCGGGGGCGTAGCCGAGCATTGCGCCATAGCGCTCATTGATGGTCATGCGCCCCGAGACCGCATCCAGGTCCCAGAGTCCGTCATTGGTCGCTGCGACCGTCAGTCGCAGACGTTCTTCCCGCTCCTGTAAGGCCCGTTCGGCCGCCTTGCGCTCAGTGACGTCCAGGATGGTCACCACCGCCGCTCCCGATTCATCACCCTGATCAAGCCGTGACGCACAGAGCGCCACATCGAGGGGATAGCCGGTCTGATGGCGAAAGCGTGTCTGGACCCGGCCCGTCCCTTCGCGGTTCACCTGCGCGTAGAGCTCTCGGCCCACGCGGGCGTATTCCTGCTCGTCTGCGTACAGCATGCGCGTATCCTGGCGATGGAGCTCCTCCGGCGTATAGCCAACCAGCTCGGACCAGGCGGCGTTGAACTGCAGCATCTGGCGCGCGCGCACGAAGACGATGCCGACCGGTGCGGCCTGAAAGATCGCTTCCAGCTGCGCCTGCTGTTCCTGCAGGCGCTGGCGTTGCTGAGCGCTCTCGGAGCGGTCGATGATCGTGCAGAGGAGCTCTGGTTGCGACCCGACCTCGCCTGGTAGAGCTGCCAGATGGAGATCGCCGATAAGTGGCTCATGGTCGCGCGGGTAGAGCTTGACCTCCTCCAAGGTGACAGGCTGCCGCTCGGCCGATTCGTGCAGCGCCCGCGACAGCGCGTCGCGGTGGGCCTCGCCGACAAACGGGGTCAAAAACCGACGTCGATCATCTCCGCTGGGCAGATTGAGTAGGGTTGCGGCGGCTTGATTGGCCTCGCGGATCAATCCGCGGGTGTCGAGGTTCAGCACCGCAACCGGCAGTGCTTGGAAGACCGCGGTGACGCGGTTCAGGGTCTCTTCAAGGGCCTGATGTGTGCTGCGTAAGTCCTCGTTTTGTGACTTGAGCTCGGCTTGTTGGGTGCGCAGCGCATCGATCAGCGCCCTGGCCCCCTGGTCACGCGCCGCGAAGTGGGCCTCGGCCTCAGCGGGTCGACTGGATGCGAGCGCCGGTCGGGTGCGCTGGCAGCTGTGGTCCAAGCCCTCTCTGTCCAGGCCCTCAGGGTCCAGGCCCTCAGGTTCCAGGTCCTCAGGGTCAGGTTCGGCGGCCTGTTCAGGGCGCAGGAAAGCGGCTTGTTCGTTCTCGTCCATGTCGCGTTCTCACTCGTGAGTTGAAAGCGATGCGACGCTCTGCCTGTCTGATACGGGTCTGATACGGGTCTGATGCGGGTCTGATGCCGGGCGCCGAACGATCGACACTCGGCTGGGCGGGCGCGATCGGTGCGCCGGTGCCGTCATGATTCGGCCGAGTCTGGACGGGATACTGCGGGCTCGCGGACGCGGCAGAGATGAGGTCAGTGTCGGCGAGAGCCTGACATACCAGGCATATCCAATGCCAGCGCACAGTGAGGGGCGGCGAACGGATCTCCGTCGATGCGCAACCGCTCGACCGCTCTCGCGAGTGCAGGGGGATTTCCCCCGTTCGGCGAGCCAGATCGGCGGGGCTTGATGCCCCAGGATCGCGGTTGATGAGGCTCCGAGCTCAGGAGCGTGGTTCAAATCCCCCAGTTAATCCGGCAAATCCACCGCCGCGTCAGGCCGACTCGTCGCGCTCGTCATCCTGTCGTCATCGAATGAAAACAATGACGTCGCCTTGCTGTCATGCGATGGACACATCGACACTCAGGGACCTCTTGCTCGGCGGTCTCTGGTGCCTTTCGTCCAGAGTGGCACGTGATTCGCTCAGCGGGGCGTGACGCAGGACAAGCGTTTCGCTTGCCCGCCCAGCGTGCCGCCGAAACGGCAGCATCCGTTGCTGCTCTGACTGAACAGCCGAGCGTCCGTTCCGAATCGATGTCTCCGCAAACCGCACTCTTGCTCGCGTTGCTGCTGGCCAGCCTCGGCTTCGTCGCCGGCTATCGCCGGGCCTGGTCCGTGGCCGGCAGCCGCAAGCCGCTGCATTCGCTGCCGCGCGATCACGGCCTCTGGGTGCTGCTGTGCATGCTGCTGCCGGCATTGGCGTTCACCGTCCTCGGCCTGGCGGTCGAGGGTCCGCTGATCGATTGGCTGCTCTACCAGGGCCTGCCCGAATCGCTGCGCGAGAGCGAGGAGCGCTCGCTGCTGTTGTCGCGGCTCGGCAACATCGCCGCCGGCGGTCAGGTCTTCGGTGATGTGAGCGCGGCCGAACAGGCCGCGGCCGATCGGCTGAGCGCGATGCATCGCTGGTCGGACTGGCTCATCGGCGGCGGTGCGATCGCGCTGGCGTTCGGTGGTGGGCTGTTCGCGCTGCCGCGGATCAATCATCGCTTCCGCGCCCGCAATCGCAGTGAGCGGATCATCCTCGCCCTGCTGCTGCTGGCTTCGACCATCGCGATCCTGACCACCGCCGGCGTGGTCTTCTCGCTGCTGTCGGAGGCGCTGCGCTTCTTCGCCGCGGTGAATCCGCTCGACTTCTTCTTCGGCCTCAAATGGAGCCCGCAGACCGCGATCCGGGCCGGACAGGTCGGCGCCGAGGGGGCCTTCGGCGTGGTGCCGGTGCTGCTTGGCACCCTGTTGATCGCGTCGATCGCGCTGCTGGTGGCGGTGCCGATCGGGCTGCTGTCGGCCATCTGGATGGTCGAGTTCGCACCCTCAAGGATACGCTCGACCGCCAAGCCGATCATCGAGGTGCTGGCCGGTGTGCCGACCGTCGTCTACGGCTTCTTCGCCGCGGTGACGGTCGGCCCGGCGATCAGCGATCTCGGGCAGGCGCTCGGCCTCGAGGTCAGCTCGGAGTCGGCGCTCGCGGCCGGTAGTGTGATGGGGATCATGATCATCCCGTACATGAGTTCGCTGGCCGACGACGTGATCGCGTCGGTCCCGCAGAGGCTGCGCGACGGCGCGATGATGCTCGGCGCGACCCAGGGCGAGACCCTGTTCCGGGTGGTGCTGCCGGCGGCGCTGCCTGGGCTGCTCAGCGCCGTGGTGCTCTCGGCCAGCCGCGCCCTCGGCGAGACGATGATCGTCGTGATGGCGGCCGGACTGTTCGCCAATCTGACCCTGAACCCGCTCGAGAGCGTGACCACGGTGACGGTGCAGATCACGACTGCGCTCACCGGTGATCAGCCGTTCGACAGCCCGACCACCCTGTCGGCCTTTGCGCTCGGGCTGACCCTGTTCTTTATCACCCTGGCCCTGAATCTGTTCGCGCTCCGCGTGATGGAGCGCTGGCGGGAGCGTTATGACTGAATCCGCACCAAACAGCACGGGCAGCGTCTATCTGTCCAAGCGTTTCACACGGCGCCTGCGGCGCCGGCGCGGCCGTGAGCATCTGCTACGTGCGGCCGGTGTCGGCGCGGTCATGATCGCGATCGGCATGCTGGCGGTGCTGTTCACGAGCATCGTTCTCCAGGGCGACAGCGCCTTCCTGCAGACGCGGATCGCACTCGAGGTCGACTTCGATCTCGAAACGCTCGGTGTCGACAGCGCCGAGCGCGAGGCGCTCGAGGACGGGAGCTACCGGACGCTCCTGCACCAGGCCCTCTACGACCGCTTCGGCCGGCCCGAGGCGCGCGCCGCGCGGGATCAGCTGACCGCGATGGTCAGCGATGAGGCCGTCTATCGGCTGCGCGACCGCGTGCTGAACGATCCGAATCTGATCGGGCAAACGCAGCGGATCTGGATGCCGGCGGCGAGCGAGGTGGACCTGATCGCCAAGGGCGTGGTGCCACGCGATCTGCCCGAGGCGGACCGGCTGGTCTCGGATCGGGTACTCGGCTGGATGGGCCAGCTGCGCGAGGCCGGAGACCTGAAGACCGTCTTCAACACCGACTTCTTCATCCGCACCGACAGCCGCGAGCCCGAGGTGGCCGGCATCCGCGGCGCGATCGTCGGCTCGGCGCTGATGCTGTTGGTGACCTTGGTGACCGCGCTGCCGGTCGGACTCGCCGCCGCGGTCTATCTCGAGGAGTTCGCGCCCAAGAATCGCTGGACCGAGCTCATCGACGTCAATATCCGCAACCTGGCCGCGGTGCCGTCGATCCTGTTCGGCCTGCTGGGCCTGGCCGTGTTCGTGCGGCTGTTCGGGATGCCGCGCTCGACCCCGCTGGTCGGCGGCCTGGTGCTCGCGCTGCTGGTGCTGCCGACCATCATCATCGCCGCGCGGGCCGCGATCCAGGCGGTGCCGCCGTCGTTGCGCGAGGCGGCGCAGGAACTCGGCGCCTCACGCATGCAGACCACCTTCCTGACCGTACTGCCGAATGCGCTGCCGGGCATCCTCACCGGGACCATTATCAGTATGGCTGAGGCGCTCGGCGAGACCGCGCCGTTGCTGATGATCGGCATGGTCGCCTTCATCGCCGAGATGCCTACTGATTTCAATGATCCGGCCGCGCCGCTGCCGGTGCTGGTCTACCTCTGGTCGACCAGTCCCGAGCGCGGCTTCTTCGAGAAGACGGCCGCGGCCATCCTGGTGCTGCTGGCCTTCCTGCTCGTGATGAATGCGCTTGCCGTGTGGCTGCGCATGCGTACCCAAAAACGAGGTTGATTCGATGCCCAAGGCCGGCGTGCAAAGCGAGATGATCAGCCCGTGGCCGCTAGAGCAGCGGCGTGAGCAGCCAGCGCATATCGCGGGTGGGCGCAAAGTACGCGCTGGCAATGTGGATGCGATCTCGGGCTGAAGTGATGGCGAGGAAGAAGAAACGCTCGGCATTGGTGGTGCCGAGCGAGGGCGAGCAGGTCATGATGCCGGCTGCCTCCGCGGTAGGCAGCGGAGGGTCAGAGTAGGCCGTAATGGCGTCGTCGATGAGCAGATCACCGGTCGCTTCGGCCCAGTTGGTCGAGAAGGCGACCTGAAGCCGCATCGCCGCTGGGCCCTCGATGCGCACGTTGGTATCACGCCATGCATCTGGATTGCGCCCGTCGCCCTGCCAGGGATCGGCGAGACCGAAGCCACCGGTGAAAGGGTAATCCTCATTGATCGGGCGCGACCCGGCATTCCTCTGGAGCGTCGATCGAGACGGCGTTAGGGAACATATTGAGCCAGGGGATGCGCAGGCCATACCCGTTGATCTCCACCGACTGCTTTGAACAGGCCTGGCTGACGCGGCGCGCGATGGACTGTAATCGGGCGGAGTCGAACTTGAAATAGGGCGGGGTAAAGCCAGCATCCGAGTTCTTGAAGATCAAGGTATCCGTAGTGCCAGCCTCGACCGTTTCGATCCGGTATTGGACGTCACGCCCGTCCCCTGTGGCGCCGGTAATCTGGACGTCCCAGGATTTCGGTCCCCAACGGAGATAAAGAAAACCAACGACAACGACGAGCACGATGACAATCCCGAGCTTGATATTATTGTTCATGATATCTGACTCCTGAGTATCTCTTGTGGATCGAATGGCAAGAGGGTCGGTACTGCGGTTCGCTCTCAATCGAACGAGAGCGAAATGGTCATAGCGTGGGGCGTCGGCCGCGGATAAAGAAGATCACCGCTAGCACCAGACCGACGATAAACAGCAGCCAAGCGATATTTGTGGCTGCGCCGGCGATACCGGAAAAGCCGAGGAGACCGGCGACGATTGCGACAATTAGGAAGGTTAGGGCCCACTGGAACATGATGAAAGTCCTCACGAGTCGTTTTTCCGCCCGCCCTAATGAACCGTCTTGGGCAATGCCCAGATATTTGGGGCGGCGGCAAGTTGGTGTACTTGTAGTCCAAAGCAAGGTCTGTGCCAATGCGCACCTTTGGTTTGAAGGCGATTGGCCGTAAGCTTAGTGTCGGATGGCGAGACGGGTTTTGGTTCAAATAACCCGGAATGGTGGTCGACTGGTGCCATTGCACCACCAACGGCTCGTAGCGCCGCATCGCCGGGCTGGAGCTTGTGACGGCCATCCGAGCGGTCGATCGCTTAATCCTTCGAGCACGCCCCCGAGAAGCCCTCGGTGAGGCCTATGTTGGCATGGTATCTGCTCGAATGGTCAGAGCAGGTGTGTACCTGTTATTCGATGACCTAACCGATTGGGAGGCGATATGAATTGGGAACAGATTCGTGGCAATTGGGATCAGGCCAAAGGCACGCTGAAGGAGCAGTGGAGCAAACTGACTGATGATGATCTCGCCATGATTGACGGTCAGCGCGATAAGCTGATAGGACGACTGCAGGAGCTGTATGGAATCTCAAAGGAAGAGGCGAATGAACGGGTCGACAAGTCCGAGTAGGTCGAATCATGGAAGCGCAGCACTGTAGATCGCAGTCCATAGTGCTGGGATCGCACTAGCGCCCTGTTGTGGCGCTGGTGCTGCGCTGCCTGACTTTTCGTGCCGACTAAGACGAGGGCGATGCAAGCTGACCATGGGTCCTAGGGCGCCTCTGCAACGACGGATAGGGTTCTTATAATGCGCGGCAGCGAGGCGATCGGCGCCGACAGGTCTTGTAGTTTTGCGCGCATCCTATTGCTCGCGGTGACCCTGGGTGGGTTGATCCTTGCCATATCCCTGCTGATCGCGGCCAAGGACGTTGTACTGCTGGCGATGCTTGCGGTGCTCTTTGCCGTCATGCTCGACGGCGGTGTGCGTTTCCTACGCACCTATCTACCGATAGCCCGCTGGGGCGCGCTGCTGCTGCTTTGGCTAGCGCTCATGGCGCTGGTGGCTAGTGGCAGTCTGCTGTTGGCGCCGCAGGTCATGACGGATATGGAAGCGTTGAGAGAGCGCATTCCTCAGGCATTGGCCCAGCTTGACAACACGCTGCAACGAATCGATTGGGGCCATGAGGCAGTGGACCAGCTATCCGCGCTCCAGGAATCGGGGACCTTGCATCAGACGGCGCGGCGGTTTTTGGGCTTCTTCTCGTCCGTGCTCGGCGCTGTGACCGGTACCTTGGTGATGATCGTGCTCGGGTTATTCATTGCGAGCGAGCCGCGGGTCTATGAGCAGGGGGCGTTGCGGTTGTTGTTGCCGCGTTGGCGGGCGCGCGCGGCGGATGTCTTCGAAGCGATCGGGCGGGCGTTGCGCTGGTGGCTGTTGGGGCGTTTCGTGTCGATGGCCGTGGTGTTCGTGCTGACTTGGATCGGGCTGCTGCTCCTTGGATTGCCCCTAGCCTTTCTGCTGGCGCTGATCGCTGGCCTCTTGTCGTTCGTTCCCACATTCGGCCCATTGCTATCCGCGGTGCCCGCGATCCTGGTGGGGCTCTCCACCGGCCCTGAGCAAGCGCTCTGGGTGGCATTCCTCTACCTCGGTATCCAACTCGTGGAGAGCTATGGAGTCACCCCTTTCATCGAGCGCCGCGCCGTGCGGCTACCGCCCGCAGTGCTGCTGATCTTCCAACTCGTGATGGGCGTGTTGGCGGGTGCGCTTGGGGTGCTGCTTGCTACGCCCGTGCTGGTGGTGCTGATGGTGCTCACCTCGATGTTGTATCTCGAAGACAGGCTCGGTGAGGCTGTCGAGCTTCCATGACGGAGGCGCAGGGGAGGCGCCGGCCAGCCTTTCTGTCCCTGACCACTGCGACCGGCATCCGGCTACGGATGCGTACCCAGCAACGAGGTTGAACCGATGACTGATATGCGAGGGCCGCGACCGATGAGCAAGGCCAAGATGCAAGCAGATGCGGTCGATGTCTTCTACGGCGAGTCCCGCGCGATCCGTGACGTCTCGCTGGAGATCAATGACCGTGAGGTGCTGGCGCTGATGGGGCCGTCCGGCTGCGGCAAGAGCACCTTCTTGCGCTGCCTGAACCGAATGAACGATCACATCGGCGAGGCCCGGATCGAGGGGCGGATCACGCTCGACGACCGCGACATCTACGATCCCGAGATCGATCCGGTCCAGATCCGGGCGCGGGTCGGGATGGTCGCCCAGGTGCCCAACCCCTTTCCGAAGCCGATCTTCGACAATGTCGCCTTCGGCCCGCGCCTGCACGGGCTGCACGATTCCCGCGACGAGCTGACCGAGCTGGTCGAGGGCAGCCTCAGCCGCGCCGGGCTCTGGGAGGAGGTCAAGGACTTGCTGCACCAGCCCGGCACCAGCCTGTCGGGCGGCCAGCAGCAGCGCCTCTGCATCGCCCGCGCGATCGCCAACCAGCCCGATGTGCTGCTGATGGACGAGCCGGTCTCGTCGCTGGACCCAAAGTCCGCGGCGGTGATCGAGGAGCTGATCGGCGAGCTTGCCGAGCGTTACGCGATCGTGCTGGTGACCCACAGCATGGAGCAGGCCAAGCGGATCGCCGACCGCACCGCCTTCTTCTACCTCGGCGATCTGGTCGAGGTCGCCGAGACCCATGCGCTGTTCGACAATCCTCAAGAGGAGCGCACCCAGCGCTACTTGGGCGGCCTGTTCGGCTAGGGTTCTTGATGCGCATACGGTTGCCGCTTCCAGCCCTGCGAGGCCGTGATCATTCCGTGGCGGGCGGCTTGCGCTTCGCGACAAGCCGAGAGGCGCCGGTCCCGGCCATCGCGGCCCAGAGTGGCAGCAGCCCGAAGAGACCGGCGTAGCCGTGCCAGAGGGTGAGGCCCAATCCGGTCAGCAGTGCTAGGCCCTGGCCGGCGCGAACACGGCGAGACGACAACGGCTCGTCGGTGTCATCGGTATGGCTCTGGATCTGACCGGCGGCGCGGATGACCGTTGCGAAGAGTGCAGCGATCAAGAGGCCCGCGAGCAGGGCGACCGGCGCCAGCGCGCGCGCCAAGAGCGAGTCGGACAGCGGCGCGTCGGTGAAGCTCAGCAGCAGGACACCGACCAGCGCAGCGCCGCCTGCGAGCAGCAGACGGCGGATGTCGGGGCGGCCGAGCAGCCCGTCGATCAACAGCGCCGCGACGGCCAACGCCAGATAGATCGGGTTGGCCTCGTAGCCCAGCCAGAGCCCCAGGCCCAGCACACCGACGGTGTCCGGCAAGGTCGCGGCGAGGCCGGTCGTGCGGTTCACGACCCTGAGCGCGAGCAGGATCAGGAACAGCGCCGCGAGATCGGGCAGGGGCAGCCAGCCCAGCCCGGCTGCGGCCAACGCCGGCAGGGTGAAGCCGGCGGCGACGAAGGCGGCCAGCTCGGCGTCCGGATCGAGCTCGCGTGCCAGCGCCCAGGCCAGGAAGAAGGCGAGGGCGGCCAGCGCAGACCAACCGATTGCCGCCAGCCAGCCCTGGCCGGCGAGGGCAGCGATGAGTGTGCCGCTGATCAAGATGACGAGGGTGAGCGCGCCGATCCAACGATTGGTTGGATGGTCCAGATCGATGGGCCGCGCGAGACCGGAGACCTGTCGTAGTTCCATGTTCAATACCCCTCAGCGCTCGTAGACCAGCTGCTCGGGATGGATGCCGAGGCTCAGCAGGTGGTCGTTGACTGATGCGACGAAGGCGTCCGGCCCACAGACGTAGAAGTAGCCGGAATGGTCGCCGATCTCGGCCTGCAGGAAGGTGGCGTCGATATGGCGTCCTTCTTGGGCGGCCTGGTGCTCGCGCGTGAAGGTCAGGACGCAGTCGTCGCCGAGATAATGCTTGAGCTCCTTCTCGCAGATGACGTCCTGCTCGCCCTTGTTGCTGAGCAGGAGCCGGTGACCGTCGAGCCGGTTGTCGGTCGCGAGCTGGCGCAGGATCGCAAGGAAGGGCGTCACCCCGGTGCCGGCGCCAATGAAGGTGCCGGGGCCTTGGTAAGTGATGGTGCCGAACGGGTCGCTGAGCGTGAGCGTCGCGCCCGGTTCCAGTTCATGCAGGGCGACGGTGACGGCATCATCCTCGTCGTAACGCTTGATCGAGAATTCCAGCACCTGATCCTTGGTCCGGGAGGTCGGGGTGAACGGGCGGCCTTGGTCGCGCCAATCGTCACTGTCGATTGCGACCTCGATCCCCTGGCCGGGCTGCCAGGCGAGCCCCTGGGGGCGCGTCAGGATCAGGCGCTGGACATCATGGGTGACGAACTCGCGCATCAATAGGGTTGCATCGTAGGACATCGGTGGTTCCTCCGGGGTTTGGGTAGACTGACTGAAGCCGGTTGAGTTGAGCTGGCTGGAGTTGAGCCGTTTGGGAGTTGAGCCGTTTGGGAGTTGAACTGGCTGGAGTTGAGCCGATTGGAATTGAACTGGCGGAGTTGAGCCGATTGGATTGAATGGCTTGTTGATCGGGGCTCGGTGAACCGCCTTGCGCGCGTTGCGGGCGCCGTTTGCCGCGGGGCGCGATGCTCAGACCCAGCGGGCAGCCAGATGCTGGGTGATACCTGGCAGATTCACGATCAGCAGCGCCTCGGCACTCATCCGAGCGATGCCGATCAAGACCCCGAGCCTGGCGAGCAGCGGCCAGATGCGCCGACCTGGATAGACCCCCGCTGCGCGCCAGATCGCCCCGAAGATGAAGACAAACCAGATCAGCGAGGCCAGATAGAGGCCCCAGAGCAACGGCTGAGCGCCGGCGCCGGCAACTGCATAGGTCGCCAACAAGAGCGCAACGAAGCTCATGTTACCGCCGACCCCGAGGACCCAGTAGGTCAGCCACAGGGGCAGGCGCCCGAGCCAGGCGGTGCGGAACCAGTTCATCCGGTCTCTCTCCTCGGCGCCCTGCAGCGCCATGGTCTGAACAGCTTGGGTCTCGCGTCTTGGGGCCACTGGGGCCGCTAGAGCCATTGGGGCCAAGAGCGTACAGCAGATTCCGTGCCTGGCCGCATCGGCGCTGAGGGGGCTCGATGCAGCACGGAGCTAATGCAAGGCCGAGCTGACCCCGGCGGTCTCGAGCCCGATCCAGAGCACGAAGACGAGGTAGAGCGCGAGCAGTAGCCAGCATTCGCTGCGGGTCAGGGTCATCCCAGTGCGCAGCATCGCGAATAGCACGATGGTCGCCAGCGTCAGCGCCGCCATCATCGGCGCGGCGGCGGCGTAGTCGATCGTCGTGCTGCCGGCGATCAGCACACCGATCGGGACCGCGACCAGCAGGTCGAAGATGTTGCTGCCGAGCACGTTGGCGAGGCTCACCGTGCCTTCGGACTTGCGTGCAGCGCGCACGCTGACGAAGAGGTCCGGGATGCTGGTCGCGGCGGCGAGCACGGTCAGCCCCCAAAGGAAGCTCGGCGTGTCGAAGGCGTCACCGAGGCCGATGACCGCCCGCACCAATGCCTCGACGCCCACGAGGATCAACACCAGGCTGAGCGCCAGCCGCAGCCATTCGCGTTGCGGCCGGAGCCCGCTCGCCGGCGGCGCATTGTGTTCCAGCCGGTGGTCGGCGGCATCCTGTTGCATCAGGAACAGGTACAGCCCATAGACCGCGATCGGGATCAGTGCCATGGCTTGGGTGAGCTCGCCGGTCAATGCTGCACCGTCCACCGGCCGGTAGATCACTGCCAGCGAGAAGGTGAGCAAGAGCACCGCGACCGAGGTGATGTAGAACTGGGCGTCCTTGTAGACCAGCTTCCAATCCGGCTCGAGCTGACCACCGACGAGCCCGGAGACGCCGGGGATGACCAGGATGTTGAAGATCGCCGAGCCGACGATGACGCCGACCCCGAGCTCGAACTCGCCGTGCACGAGTGTCGAGAGCACGGTGCTGGAGAGCTCCGGGAAGCTCGAGCCGACAGCGGCGATCACGCCGCCCTGGACCACCGGCGGGAGCCGATAATGGCTGGCGAGCCGGACCGAGCTCGTCTCAAGCCAGCCGCTCGCGTGCCAGACGAGGGCGGTCGCCAGCGCAATCGTGACGGCGTAAAGCAGTAGCGGCATTGCAGCGGTGCGGGCGGCCCGAGCGACCTGAGGCGCGATCGGCCTGAGGCCCGATCGGCCTCAGGTCAGCTCGCCCCCGATCTCGAGCCGATTGTAGACCGCCTTGATATGGGGGGCGAACCAGCACAGCGATTCGGCGAGCCGCCGCTTCTCGGGATCGCTCACAGTGCCGATGAGGGCGGCCTCACCGAGTCGGACCTCGACTCGGATCGGCTGGTCGGCAAGACGCGGATGCTCGCGCATCAGCGTCGTCGCGGCCTCGGCGACGGCTTGATCCTGGTCCTCCTTCAATGGCTGGTAGCTGATCAGGTTTCGGACGTCTCGGCAGGCGCCGGTTTCCCAGGCCACGCCTTCGGCCAGTGCTGCGAACGACAGGTCCGGCACCCAACCGCCGAGATGGATGATGCCATCACAGGCGATGACCCCGATCCACGGCTGCTCGAGCGCGGGCGGGCGCTCGCCGGGCTCGATGATGCGCACCTGCTCTAGGGCCGGCTCAGCCCGCAGCGTGCGCTCCACCTCGGCAGCGAGGGCCTCATCGGACTCCCGGATTGCCGGTTCCAGCGCGACGTCGTCCTCGACCTCCGCGGTCGCCAGTGCGTCGCGCGCGAGCGTCGTGGCCTTGCGCCGCGCCGCAATCGAGGGGACATCGCCAACGACGCGCCATTGGCTGCTCTGCTCGCCCTCTTGCGGCATCAGATGCAGTCGGTCAGCCAGCTCGCCGATGTCCGGGTCGGCCTGCCAGGCCCTGCGAACGGCCTCGACCTGTTCAGTTCGATTCATCATTAGGGGCTCCGTCGGTTCGGTTTGGAGTGCGCTGATTGGGCCAGCACATCGTCATGACAAGCACAGTGCATTCCGGATGCTGCCGACGGCCCGCTGCTACGCAGGCTCCAGATCGGGCCGCGAGGGGGCTGCTTACCGGCGATGGCTGGGGCAAATAACCCATTAGCGGGTGAAATCGCGAGGCTCGACCCGGGAATGGCTCGTTTCGAGCCGGCGTTGCCGCCGACGGTCTCCTAGTGCATCGCGTCAGACATGCCGAGCCCCTTTTCCTGCCACCTGGCACTCAGCGCTGTAGGAGCCCGCTTGCGGGCGACCAGGCTCAGCGCTTTATTGTCCTGACTTGTGTGATCCGGACATCAAGATGCCTCCGGATACTGATAACAAGGGCATCTGCCGTCTGGATTAGTGCTGGCGGAACAATAGAAACCCGCTTGCGGGCGACCAGGTCGCGCTCACGGCTGCGAAAATCGCCCGCAAGCGGGCTCCTATCCCACGACCATTGGGGACAGCGACAATCGGCCTCGGGGTTTCCGCTGGCTTGCACGAGGTCGCTTACCCTGAATCACGCGGCATTCATCGTCCGGGATGGCACGCCGTGCCATGAACGTTAGAGAGGGGCGTCGCAGCGATTGCTCAGTGCCTGGTGTGAGCGTTTGGTGTCAGGGCTTGGTGAGAAACCGACAGCGTCTCGCCGTATCGCCTTTTGGCCTGGGCCCGGCGTCGCCCTTGCGCTGGTCTCGCCATTGTCCTGGCATCGCCGTTGCAGCAACGCAGGGTGAGTGGCCCGAGCTCGGCTCGGGCGCTCAGACCTGTACGACGGGCCGGCGAGGGCGCTGAGGCAGGCGCTCCCGCCCTCGAACCCTTTTGACTGCTTCGACAAACGGAGGACAGAATGCGATTCAATGCAAAGATGATGACCAAGTCGGCGCTGGCACTGACGCTGACCGGCGCTACGGCTGTCTGGGCCGCGGACCCGCTGGCTGAGCCTGATGACAGTTGGATCAGCGTCAGCGGGACGGTCGAGACCGTCAGCAACGACTCGTTCGTGCTCGACTACGGTGAAGGGATGATGACGGTCGAGATGGATGACGGCGACCGCGATGCCGACGGCTACAAGCTCGTCAGCGGCGATAAGGTCACCGTCAGTGGCCGGATCGACGATGACCTCTTCGAGACCCGCACCATCGAGGCGAGCAGTGTCTACGTCGAGAACATCGGCACCTATTTCTACGCGTCAGCCGTCGATGAAGAGGATGTCAACGAGGTGCTCGTCGACGTCGACACGCCGATCGTGATCTCGGCGACAACGGTGCAAGGGGTCGTGACCGACGTCAACTCCGAGGAATTCACCGTCGATACCGGTCTGCGCAGCGTGCGCGTCGAGGTCGACGAGATGAGCTATAACCCGCTCGATGACAAGGGCTACCAGAAGATCGAGATTGGCGACCGTGTGAGCGTCACCGGCCAGATGGACGATGATCTGTTCGAGGGTCGGGAGCTGGTCGCTGACTCGGTCGTGACCCTGTCCGGCGCGAGCTGATCGACCTCTGGTGGGCACCCGGAGCGGTGCCCGCTTATCTGACCTGAAGGATCAGCCAGCGCGGCCTTCGGGCAGCTTGTCGCTGCGCCGATGGTCGTCAGCTTCGGTCAAGCTCACTGCTGCAGCGCAATCGTATCGCGATTCCGCCTGATCGCCGGACAGAAAGCGCCGGAACAGTCCGGACAGAAAGCGCCGGAACAGTCAGCACCGATGGGCTCAGCTCGCCCGGAAACCAGGGCGAGTGACGAGAGCAGCCTATGTGATCGGCTCGGCGCCGCCCGCTGCGGCGCTCTGGCCGGTGATGATCTGGTTCAGCCGATCGACCAGCGCCCGCAGCAGATTGGCCTGATCGTTGAGCTCTCCCGATGCAGCGGCTGCTTGCTCCGCATTCGATGCGGTCTGTTGCGTGACCTCGCTGACCTGTTGCAGCGCGATCTTGATCTGATCGATCCCCTCGTTCTGCTCCGCGGCGCCTGCGTCCATCTGCTGCATCGCCTCGTAGACCCGGTCGACGCTCCCGTCGATATGACCAAGCGCGTCATCCACCTGGGCCGCTCGCTGTTTGACCTCCTCGAGGAGTGAAACGACGGTAGCGTTCATCGCAACGCCCTTCTCGCTGGATTCGACGGAGCCCTTGATCAGCGATTCCGTCTCCTTCGCGGCATTGGTGGTCCGTGTCGCGAGATTCCGCACCTCTTCTGCGACCACCGCAAAACCGGCTCCGGCCTCGCCGGCCCGCGCCGCCTCGACCGAGGCGTTCAATGCAAGGATATTGGTCTGGAACGCGATCGCGTCGATGGTGCCGATGATCTTGGAGATGGCGGCACTGGAATCATTGATCTCGTTGATCGCCTGATTCAGCTCCCCGACAGAGCTCCCGACCTGGCCGACTGCCGTGCTCAACTGATGCATCGAGTCGACGCCATTCTTGGCGGCATCCTTTGCCTGTTGGGAGCTCTCGCTCGTCTGCCGCGTCAGCGCCCTGTTCTGGCTGACCAGATCACTGATGTTCTCCATGCTGGCCGTCGACTGCTCCAGGGAGGCCGCTTGCTCGTTTGCACCCTGGGCAAGCGATTGACTCGAGGCCGAAACCTGCTCCGATGCCTTCTCGGTCTCCAGGCTGCCGGAGTGCAGCTCATCGGCGATGCGCCCCAATGGCCCGGCGATGCCGCGCGCCAAGAAGTAGAAGACCAGGCCGGCGATAACGGCCATCGTCAGGGTCAAGATGAAGACCCAGTTCGTCAAGCTGTTGATCGAGTGCTCGACGCCTTCTGCCGCCGCATAGAATTCGCTGTCATAGGCGCTTGCTGCGATCAGCCAGTCCCAATCCGGAAAATAGGCATAGACCGCGGTCTTCTCTCGGGCGGTTCGCTCACCGGGATTCTTCCATGAATACTGCATCGAGGCCGTTTCGCCGGGGTCAAGCTGCTGGGCGGTCTCAATCATCTCTTGGATGAAGTAACCGCCTTCGGCATCCCGGCTCTCCAACACACTCTCGCCGTCGCGTGCCCGGTCATCTGATAACACATAGTTTCCAGCCTCGTCGCCCTTGGTGTTGAGCACGAAGACATAACCGGTCTCGCCGATCTGTCGTTCAGCGAGCTGATCCAATAAGGGCTGTGTCGCGGTTGCCTCCGGCGTGCCGACATAGAGGATGCCGACCACCTCGCCGGCATCGTCCAACAGGGGCTTGTAGGCCGTTACATACCAGCGATCCACCACATAGGCTCGGCCGACGTAGGTGCGCCCCTCCAGCACCTCGGCCAGGACCGGGTTCGGCTTGCCGTCCGGGTTGGTGGCAGGGATATAGGTGCCGACCGCACGCTTGCCATTCTTCTCGACATTGGTCGCGACACGCAGCATGTCTCCAGCCGGATTCATCCGCTGGAACAGGGTCAGGGTATCGCCGGTCAGCTCACCAAGGGTGTCGATCAACGGAACGACTTTGTCGAAGGACTCCTGTCGCTCGATGCGCGTCGAATCGCCAAGCAATACCGCGGGCAGCGAAAGCCTCTGCCTGGCACCGGTATATTGATTCGTCGCCGTCCATTCGACCTGTTCACTGCTCGAGAACGCGATGCCGCCGCGTTGCTCCAATCTGTCCACGGCCATGGTGAGCACCTTGCTGACCTGATCCTTGAGCAGCTGCTGGGTGATCTTGACCGTATCGAGGATGCCCTGAACCTCGTTCTCCATCTGCTGGTAGCCTTCCTCGATCAGGGCCTCCTTGGCCAGATTCGAGATGCTGTTGGACTGGAAATAGAGGAATGCCGCAACGATTGTGAGCGGTATGACGGCAACACCTATTCCTGCCATTAAAAGCTGCATTTTCATGCTTAGAGAACGCATTAAGACACCTCGTAGTGGTGGCAAGAGCATTAGGCTCCAATCGTTCATTTTTTCTACTAGATTGGAGCGGCCTGCTAAGGATCGTGGTGATGAATGAGCTCTTGTCTCTCCATGATTGGCTCGATCAGGCGGCTATGGTAATCTCCATAATCCGGGTAGTGGAATACTGTTCGGGCATGATGTGACGCGCGTCACCGACTGCTCGGGCGCGCTCGCTGGACGCTGTCGCATGAACCGCATCGGAGTGGCGGCCTCGATCATCGCCTGGTCCAATACCTGGCGTCGCAGCCAATAGTGACACAATTAAGGCTGTATAATCATGCTTTTACCTTGCTGCGTTGGTTCCAGTTGCAGCAGGTGGGCCACGCGATGATCAAGGCCGGCGCGGCTGCCAACGACGTCTTCGCGATCATGCAGGTTGCGTTCCGGGGCCTCATTTCCGGTGGCTTGAACGTTCACGGCGCCTGATCCGGGAGGGCCTCGGCGCCCACTGAGGGCCGCTGCTGTTCGGGCAGGCGCCGGTTCCCCGCGAGCGCGCTGATTCGGTTCGGTTCGGTTCGGTGATGTGTCGACGCCAACTGCCCGCTCCGCCGGCTGCCCCGTCCGCCCGCTGTCAGGGCTACTGCTTGCCGCTTCTGCCTGTGCAGCCGAACTTGCCTCGGCCTCGTTGACCGCGCGACTATGCCAAGCTGGGCTGGATCAAACGGACCGGGTTGGAGGAACGCGTGAACGCCGATACCGCGACGAATCCACAGCGCTTCCCGATCGTCGGGATTGGCGCCTCGGCCGGCGGCCTGGAGGCCGTGCGGTCGTTGTTCGAGGCGATGCCGGCTGATCTTGGGGCCGGTTACGTACTCGTGCAGCATCTGCATCCTGAGCATGAGAGCATGATGAGCGATCTGGTCGCGCGCTCGACCGCGCTGCCCGTGGTGCAGGTCGAGGACGAGATGCCGGTGCTGCCCGATCGGCTGCATGTGATCCCGCCCAATACGGCGCTGACGATTGATGAGGGCATGCTGCGCCTGACCGCGCCGCGCGCGCGGCGTGGACTGCGGATGCCAGTCGATGATTTCTTCAGCTCGCTGGCCGAGGATCAGCAGGAGTGGGCGATCGGCATCCTGCTTTCGGGCACCGGCAGCGATGGCACCGCCGGGGTTGGCCTGCTCAAGATCCGCGGCGGCATGCTGATGGTTCAGGAACCGAGTGATGCGGCATATGACGGAATGCCGCGCAGTGCCATCGCCACCGGTCAGGTCGACTATGTGCTGCCGGTTGCCAAGATGCCGGCCACCTTGGCCGCCTATCTCGAGCACCTGCGCGGGGGAGGCATCGGGCTGCCGCGCGATGCGGCGAACGAGCCCGCGACCCAGCACATCATTGGCCTGATTCGGGCGCGTCAGGGACATGACCTGAGCTGGTACAAGCCGAGTACGCTGCGCCGCCGGTTGTTGCGCAGGATGGCGCTGAAGCAGATCAACTCGCTCGATGAGTACGTGCGCCTGCTGAACGAGGATGATGCCGAGCTGCTGGCGCTGACCAAGGACCTGTTGATCAGCGTCACCGCCTTCTTTCGGGATGCCGAGGCATGGGACGAGCTTGCCGCGAACGCGCTTCCAGAGTTGCTGGAGCAGCGCGGTCCGGATGAACCGCTGCGCGCCTGGGTGCCGGGTTGTGCGACAGGGGAAGAGGCCTACAGCCTGGCGATGCTCTTGATCGAAGCGCTGGAGGCCGACGGCCGCGTGAATCAGGTACTGGTCTTCGCGACCGATGTGGATCGTGACGCGCTCGAGGTTGCACGTGCCGGACGTTATCCGGAGAGCTTGGTCGCCGATGTCGATCCGGTGCGTCTGGAGCGCTTCTTCGTGCGTGAGGGCGATCACTACCGGGTCAAGAAGTTCGTGCGTGAGCGTGTGATCATCGCGCCGCAAGACCTGCTGGCTGATCCTCCGTTCTCGAATATCGATCTGGTCAGCTGCCGCAATCTGCTGATCTATGTCGACGGCGACTATCAACTGCGTTTGATCCGGTTGTTCCATTTCGCGCTCGTCGATGGGGGCTTCCTATTCCTGGGGAGCGCTGAGAATCTCGCCGGTCAGGAGCGCCTGTTCACGACGCTCTCGAGCAAATGGCGGATCTATCGGCGCCGCGATGTCGATCTGCGTTCTGCCCTGGCGTTCTCCGATGCGGGCCGACACCCGCTCTCGCGCGGGCTCGGTGCAGGCTCCAGCGCACGCCGTCACAAGAGTGGTTATGGACCCTGGACCGAGCAGGTGCTGCTGGAACGGTTTACACCGCCGGCGGTGCTGGTCGACGATCAGGGTGAGGTCCTCTACTACCACGGCGACGTCCGCCGCTACCTAGGGCCGCGCACTGGCGACCCGAGCAATGAGGTGCTCAGGCTCGTGGATGAGGGGCTGCGCTCAAAGCTGCGCGGTGCGCTGCGTGATGCGGCGGCGAGCGGTGGGCCGGTGGTTGCCGAGGATGCGCAGGTCGTCGGCCAGGACGAGGTTTGGGAGCCGGTGCGGATCACGGTGACGCCGCTCACCGAGCCTGAGACGAACCGCGCCCAGCGGCTGATCACCTTCGAGACGGTGCCGCTGCGTGCTGGGTTCCGTCCCGAGGTGGCTGCTAGGGAGCGCAGCCAGGTGGACGTCCTGGCGCAGGAGCTCGAATCGACCCGGCATGAGCTGACGACCACCATCCAGGAGTCGGAGGCCGTCAACGAGGAGCTCAAGGCCTCCAATGAGGAGGTCATGTCGATGAACGAGGAGCTCCAATCGAGCAATCAAGAGCTGGAGACCTCCAAGGAAGAGCTGCAGTCCCTGAACCAAGAGCTGACCACGCTGAACAATCAGCTCGAGGTCAAGATCCAGGAGCTGGAGCAGACCAACGACGACGTCACGAACCTCCTGTTCAGCACCAATATCGCAACCCTGTTCCTCGACCAGGGGCTGCGGGTGCGCCGCTATACCCCGGTCGCGACCCAGCTGATGCGGTTGATCCCCTCCGATATCGGCCGACCGATCACCGATATCGTTCGAAGCATCGATGACCCCGATCTGATCGATGATGCGCAGGCGGTGCTCGCTGGCGAGGAGCGGCCGGCGCGTGAGATCCGGAGCGACTCCGGTGAATGGTATCTACGGCGGCTGCATCCGTATCGGACCGAGCGGGTGCCGATCAGCGGCGTCGTGGTGACCTTTACCGAGATGACCGCGCGCAAGCAGGCCGAGCTCGCGTTGGCCGAGAGTGAGGCCGCGCTGCGGCGCATCGCCGATGCGATGCCGGCGCTGATTGCCCGAGTCAATCCCGAGCTGCGCTACACCTTCAATAACGCCGCCTACGCGGACTGGTTCGGGGTCTCGCCGGAGTCGCTCGTGGGCACCGCGGTCGCTGATCTCGTCGGTGACGAGACCTTCGGTATCGTTCGCGGCGAGCTGCAGCGGGCGCTGGCTGGTGAGACGGTCCGGTTCGATAGCTGGCTGCCCTATCGGGAGGCCGGGCAACGCTACTGCCATGTGATCTATATCCCTGATCGACGCGAGAACGGCGAGATCATCGGGGTGTTCGTCCTGGTCAGTGATCTGACCGAGCGGCATCGTAATCAGCAGGCAATCGAGCGCCTCAATGCCGAGAATCGCGCCCGTGCGAACGAGCTGCAGGCCCTGTTCGATGCCGCCCCGGCCGGCATCTTCGTCGCGCGGGACCCGGCATGCGAGTCCATTGCGATGAACGATGCCGCGGCACACCTACTCGGCCTGCCGCAGCATGCGAATCCATCACTCTCGCGCGCTGATGCGTCGGCGCTGACCGATCGTGTGCGGCAGCGGGGGCAAGCGCTCGCGGCCGATGAGCTGCCGATGCAGGTGGCCGCACGGACCGGCGAGCCGGTGAACGGGATCGAGATCGAGATCCTGCTGGATGACGGCGCGATCAAGGAGGTGGTCGGGGCGGCCGCGCCCTTGTTCGACGAAGCGGGCGCCGTCTCCGGCGCGATTGGCATCCTGACCGATGTGAGCTCGTTGAAGGCGGCCGAGCGCCGCTACCGGCAGACCCTGGAGCGGCTCAAGACGCACATCGAGAATTCGCCGGTGGCCGCGCTGGAATGGGACGATCGGCAACGTATCCTGCGCTGGTCGCCGGCGGCCGAGCGCCTATTCGGCTGGACCGAGGCCGAGGCCATGTCCCGCTCGCTCGACGAGCTGGGCCTGTTCATGGACGATGACCGGGCTGAGGTGGTGTCGATGCTATCTCGGCTGTTCACCCGCGAGACCGAGCGCAACCGCGGCCTCTATCAGAACCGAGTCAAGGGCGGCGGCGAGCGCTGGTGCGAATGGTGCAACTCGGCGCTGCGCGATCCGGATGGCCATCTGGTGTCGGTGCTCTCGTTGGCGCTGGACGTCACCGAGCACCAGAAGCTCGAGGCCGATCTGCTCGACCAGGCGCAACGCCTCGAGGAGCTTGACCGACGCAAGAACGAGTTCCTCTCGATGCTCGGCCACGAGCTGCGCAATCCGCTGGCGCCGGTGCGCAATGCGCTGGACCGGCTTGCGCTGGCAGAGGCCGATGTGACCGCCCAGCGCACAGCGCTGGAGCTGATCGACCGGCAGGTTCGCCATATCGAGCGGCTGGTCCATGATCTGCTCGATGTCGCCCGGATCAACCGCGGTGCGATCGAGCTGATCAGGGCACCGAGGGACCTGCGTGAGCTGCTGCAGGAATCGTTGCAGGCGATGGATGCGAACATCCGGGAGCGTCGGCACCGGCTCGAGGCCGAGCTTCCCGATGCGCCGGTGCCAGTGGATGCCGATGAGACGCGGCTGGTTCAGGTGTTCAGTAATCTGCTGCACAACGCGGCCAAGTACACCGATGACGGGGGGCATATCCTGGTCCGGCTCGGGACCGACCAGCGGTCCGCCCAGGTGTGCATCCAGGACGATGGTCGCGGGATGGAGCCCGAGGCGGTGCAATGGCTGTTCGATGCCTTCAGCCAGGGGCCGCGCTCGCTGGATCGTGCCGACGGCGGCTTGGGGCTCGGTCTGACCCTCGTGAAGCAGCTGGTCGAGCTGCATGGCGGCAGCGTCGAGGCGCACAGCGACGGGTTGCAACGGGGCAGCACCTTCCGGGTCTATCTGCCGCTGGCTGATATCGATGCGAGCAAGCTGCACGAGCGGGCGGAGCCCGAGCAGCGGTCGAGCGCTGGTGCGCCGACGGACGAGACGCGAGCCGATGTACGGCACGGCAATCAGTGCCGTGGGCAGCGGTCGAGCGGCGGTGCGCCGACGGACGAGGGCGCCGCGCAAGGGCATCGGGTGCTGGTCGTCGATGACAATACCGAGGTCCTGGACTCGGCGATCATGCTGCTCAACGCGATGGGCTACGAGGCCTCCGGCGTGAGCACAGGTGAAGCGGCGCTGGCCGCGATCCATGAGGCGCCGCCGGACCTGGTGCTGCTCGATATCGGCCTGCCTGAGATGGACGGGATCGAGGTCGCTCGGCGGCTCGCCGCGATGCCCGAGCGCGCCGCGCTGAAGCTGGTCGCGGTCTCAGGTTATGCGGCCAGCTCGCTGGGCGAGGATGCCGGCCTATTCGACGATCATCTGCTGAAGCCGGCCGGTCGCGAGGCGTTAAAATCGGTGCTGCCCTCAACCGGGCGTTGAGACGTCGCCGATACTCCCGCGCGCCCGAAGTAGAACCGGTAAAGATAGCGTCGGATGACACGAGGAATCCGTTTACCGTTATTGAGCTCACCTCAATATAGACCGCCAATCATTGCCCCGCATTGGCTAAATGCCTTGGCTGCCGGCTTCATCGAGTGGCAGTTCGACGCGGAAGGTGGAGCCCTTTGCAGGCCTGGATGACAGCGAGATCTCCGCATCCAGGATCTCGCAGAGGCGTTTGACGATGGTCAGGCCGATCCCTTCCCCGGTATAGGACAGGGTGGTCTTCGGCTGGGGTAGACTCTGGCCTCGCTCCGGCCGGTCAAGCTCTCGCGCCACCGCCGAGCCGCTCACATCCTGGATGCCGGGCCCGGTATCAGCGACCTCAAGGACCCAATGGTCCTTGCCTCGCGCGCACGACAGGCGAACCTCGCCGTGACGGGTATGCTGCAAGGCGTTGACCAGCAGGTTCTGCGCGATCCGGCGCACCTTACCTGGGTCGGTGCACACCCACAGGCTATCGGGACCGTCCCAACGCAGCGTCAGGCCCTTCTCGTTGGCGCTGGTGCGATGCTGCCGCACCAATTCCGCTAGCACCTCGGCAATATCCACTGATCGGCGCTCCGGCGGGTCGGCCCCGGCCTCCAGTCGCGACAGGTCTAGCAGTGATTCCAACATCTCGCTGACCGAGCGAATCCCGCGATCCATCGTCTCCAGCACATCACTCAGCGACTGGTCGCCCTCGGTCGAGAGCTTCAGGACATCAGAGGCGGAAACGACAGCGGAGAGGCCCCCGCGAAGGTCATGAGCTGCCTCACGCAGCATCCGCCCTCGCGCCGTGGTCAGCTGCTCGAACTCTTGGCGGAGGTTTCTCAGATCCTCGGCTGTGCTTGCCGCCTGCGCCTGCCGCAGTTCTTCGAACCGTCGCACACTGCTGCTAGCCGCCTCGAGCATGTAATCGGAAAGGCACCGCAACGCCAAGGAACGTTGCGGAGCGTCCTCCGGACCCCGCCCGCAGAAGAACGCATCGATGCGCTCGACCATGACCTGGTTGAAGTGTCCCCAGTCGCGGATCAGCTGATGGAGATTGAACCCCTGTTTCCATCGGTGGTGCCCGTGCCGGGCCACCTCTTGCTCAATCGCCGCGGTGGAGGGCGGGGCGCCGTCGGCGAGCAGAGCGCGGCAAACCTCATCGATCGCAGATGGGATGTTATTGCGAAACTGCTCGCGGGTCAGCCGGCTGACCAGCACCAATTCGGCGTCGCGCTCACAGACTTGTCGCCAGCGATCGACGATTTCCTCTTTGGAGGCGCTGAGGTGATCCGCGAGGTCATGCAGTGCCAGATTCATTTACTCGGGCTCGCTCGCGTTCAGCGCCGCGAGCATGCTCGCGCCCGCCTGCGCGGCCTTCTCCGCCGTCCAGGCCCCCGAGCAGCGGCCGAGCACGCAGTGGTTGCCGCGCCAGATCGTATAACCCCAACCGCCATCCCAAGCGGTGTGGACAATCGCCTGATACGGGCCTTGGTCCAAGACATAGCGCGCGCTCGAGGAATAGCCCTCATAGCGAAAACCGACCGCTTCAGGATCGGGGTTGCCTTCGTAATCGTTCATGGCCTCTTCAACAACTGCTAGCGAAGACGCAAGCCTAAGCCATCACTGCCCGCCGCGATAGTTTGCGAGAGGCGGTTCATGGTCGAAGATGCGCCCCGACTGGGCTTTGGCGCGAGCAGCGGCCATGCGACACTCACCCGCGGCGTGGCGCCCTGATACCTGATGGACTGCAGCGGCTAGGCACATAGTAGAATGTAGCGCCTGTGCCTGCCTCAATCTCGCGCCAATCAGGCGCCGCCGGCGTAGGACCATCGTGGCACCATGAGCCGAACCCAGACGCGAACGCGCGGACAAGGCACATCGGGAGCGCTGGAGGCGAATTGACCACCGCCAAGGGTCATGTCATGACCGAGAAAGGCCCAGTCTTCGTCGTCGGCCTCGACGAGTTCAATCAGCAGATGCTGGCGACCCTGCCGCAAGCGGCCGGGTTCGACTTGCGTCCGGCCCTGACGCTGGCCGAGATGGGCGATCACCCGGATGTGGACCTGACCGATTCCTAAAGGTCCATGGCGTCTCGCACCTGTCGGTGGTTGTGGACCTCGTGCTCGGTCGCAAGCCCGCCCCGCTCGGCCGCCAGGGCGACACCCGCATCCAGGTGATGGTCAACAAGGGCGATGATCTGCTCTCGACTCGAGCCACTGCATGCCTCTAGGCAGGCCACCGCGACCACTCAGTGATTGGAGCTGCAAGCAAGAAGCCCAGATGACCAAACCCATCGCCGATGATCTTGAAAGCGACGCGCTGCAACAGTTCCACGCCAATCTGCGGCTCGCCTTGCTGATGCAGCACAAGGCACGGCTTCAGCTGCTCTTTCGCCTGCAGTTTCCAACCTCCGAGATCGAGCCGTTCCATGATTCCGAGGACGCCGAGGAGCTTGATTTCCGGGCCTTCTTGTCTAGCCGGCCGCCTGAACTGATCGCCTCGCACGTTGCCTACCACAAGCTCCTGCGGGCGCAAGATCGGCTAAGTAAGCGCGCCCAAGAGGCTTTGAGGGCAGCTGGTGACCAGGCACCATCGGCCGAGCAAGTCGCGCAACTGCTGCGTGAGATGCACAACTTCGATCTGGTGGCGGACCGCCTCGCGGCAGGCATCACGGCGTCCCTCACCGACGTCGATGAGCTCACTGGACTGCTGAACCGGGTCGCCATGGAGCGCGATCTCGAGCGCGAGCAGGCCCAGGCCCGGCGAACAGGGCGCAGTTTCACCATCGCCATGATCGATGCCGATCACTTCAAACCGGTCAACGATACCTACGGGCACGCGTTCGGTGATCGCGTGCTCGAGACCCTGGCCGAGCGCTTGATCGCGAGTCTGCGTCCGCGCGATGCCGTCTATCGCTATGGCGGCGAAGAATTCCTGGTACTGCTGCCCGAAACGCCGCTCGATGCCGCCGCCCCCGTGCTTGAGCGGCTGCGCGTCCAAGCCGGCTCGCACGAGATGGGTGACGCTGAACACCAGATCATCCAGACGGTCTCCATCGGTGCTGTCGAGGTCGCCGCCGACGACCCGCTCGAGGAGGCCATCGGGCGTGCCGATAGCGCGCTGTACCGCGCGAAACAGGCCGGCCGTGACCGCATCGAGCTTGCTCGCGCGCAAACGACGGATTAGCGCACGCCCGATTCAACACTCGATGCCCCGGTCGGTTGCAAGAGAGACCTGATGAAACTGTTTTCCTGTGACGCCTGCGGGCACACCCTCTATTTCGACAATGTCGAGTGCACTTCTTGCGGCCACCGCTTGGGCTTCGATCCGACGAGGCTCGATCTCATCGCCTTTGATTTGGCCGCGAACGGTGACTGGCAGCCCATCAAGGCCAGGAGCACGAACCCAGGCTTCCGCCCCTGCGCGAACTACGCCGAGCATGCTGCCTGCAATTGGGTGGTGCCAGCGACGCAAACGGATGGGTTCTGTCCAGCGTGTCGCTTGAACCGGACAATCCCGGATCTCTCGGTGCCTGGGAATCTGCTGCTCTGGCAGCGCCTGCAGACGGAGAAGCACCGCCTCGTGTATAGCCTGCTGCGCCTCGGCCTGGCGCCCGTGAGCAAACAGCAGTCGCCCGAGCATGGGCTTGCATTCGATTTTCTCGGTGACCCGAACCCTCGGTTTCACGAAGACAGCAGCGTCATGACCGGCCATGCGCAAGGCCTCATCACCATCGACATCGCCGAGGCCGATGACGCCGTGCGCGAGAAGGTGCGCCAAGAGATGGCCGAGCCCTACCGCACGATCCTTGGCCACTTCCGTCATGAGTCGGGCCATTACTACTGGGATCGCTTGGTGCGGGACTCGAGCACGCTGGCCGATTTTCGCGACTGCTTCGGCGATGAGCGCATCGACTACGACGCAGCGCTGCAAAAACACTACGCCGAGGGTCCGCCAACGGACTGGATGCAAGACTACGTCAGCAGCTATGCCGCCGCCCACCCCTGGGAGGATTGGGCCGAGACTTGGGCCCACTACCTGCACATGGTCGACACGCTCGAGACCGCCTGGCAATTCGGTTTACGCCTGGCCCCGCGGGTCGATCAGGCGGAGGACCTCGCCACGAAATCCTCGTTTGATCCCTATACGGCCAAAAATTTCCACAGCCTCACTGCGGCTTGGTTTCCGTTAACGATCGCGCTCAACAGTCTCAACCGCAGTATGGGGCAGGCAGATGCCTACCCCTTTGTTGTCACCCCGGTGATCCAGGATAAGCTGCAGCTCGTTCATACCATCATCCATAGTTAGCGCAACGCCCTCGTCAAAACGCCATCCGGCACGAAATCATTGGCCAGTCGTGAAACAGCCGGGGTCGACTTTCGAACTGCTGCGCGATGCCTGAGCAAAACAGCTTCGGTCGTTGGTAGCGTTCATCGCACAGATTCGCTGTATGAAGAATCCTTTTTTGCATCGACAGTTAACGTCTCTCACCTGCTTGAGAAGCTTAGAGCTCACCCTCCTCGACAAGCTGCTGTGCGACGAGGAAGAACTCGACAAAGGCGCCAGTTGGATCGTTGAGGGAGACACCGTTGGCAAGGTGTCGGTGATCTCGCGGGGCTGGGCGATCCGGTTCAAGCTGCTCGACGATGGCCGCCGGCAGATCCTGAATGTCTTATTGCCCGGCGATGTGGTCGGGTTCTTTGCGCTACTGTTCAAAACGGCGGAGTATGCGGTGGAGCCTGTGACACCGCTCGGCGTGCACTGCTTCTCGCCCGAACCCGCTTTCGAGGCGTTCCGCCAGGCACCACGCTTGGCCGTCGCGTTGAGTTGGCTCGCCGGTCAGGGCGAGCGCCAGCTCGATGAGCAGATTGTGCGAGTCGGTCGGCGCCATGCGACGGAGCGTATGGCGCACCTCTTTGTCGAGCTGAACCATCGGCTGCAGCGAGTCGGACTGATGGCCGAACAGACACGCCAATTTCCGCTCACCCAGGCGATCCTCGCCGATATGTTGGGGATGAGCCAGGTGCATGCGAATCGCAGCTTCCGGCAGCTGGTACAGGATGGCCTGGTGGCGCGTCGCGGCGGCCGGATTCAACTGCTCGACACCAACGCACTCTCGCAGCGAGCCGGCTTTGACGCCAGCTATCTGGAGCAAAACGCCCTGCCGACGCCGATCAGCCAGGCGCTGGCGCGATGAGCCCAACGCTCGGCGCTCTCTTCGCCGAGGCGATCAAATGTAATAGCTCGGTTCTGCAGATGACGCTATATTCACCGGGCTGAATCGCCTCTGCAGCTCTGCTGCTGAGGCCAGCAAAACGGCTCATCACGCAGGGACCGTGAACCTGCTGAGTATGAAGGCTCAACCACTCCATCAGGAACAACCAACAATGAATGATAAAGACGCCTACATCGACAAGCTCAAGGCCCAGCTCGACCAATGGGATTCCGAGATTGACAAGCTCCGCGCGAAGGCGAACGAGGCCAGCGCGGATGCCAAGATCCAGTATCAAGAGACCATTGACGAGCTACAGTCGCGTCAAGACGAGGCAAAGCAGAAGCTCGAGGAGCTTCAGTCAGCCGGTGATGATGCCTGGGAGGACATGAAGGCCAGTGCCGAGGACGCCTGGAACAAGCTCTCTGCCTCGGTCAGCGACGCCGTTGCCCGCTTCAAGTAACGTTCGCACGATCACCCCAGCACGACACTCAGCACAACAATCAATAAGGACCCTAACGATGTCACTGAAACACCAGCTGTTTGCGATGTTACTGGCGGGCGGTCTCGTCGCTCCGGCGTTCGCCTTCGCGGCGAACGAGGGTGACGCCGCGAGCATGAGCGCGGATCAGGTCCAAAAGGAGGCCACAGAGGCGATGCAAGCGCTCGCCGAGTATTCGGCGCAGGAGCGCGACCAGGCCCTGAGCGCGGCACGGGAAGCGATGGCGCACCTCGATCAGGAGATCGATGCGCGCGAGGAGACGCTGCGCGAGCAGTGGGCCGAGATGAGCACGAGCGCGCGCGAGCAAGCAAAGGCCTCGCTGGCTCAATTACGGGCCACGCGCAACGCACTTGGCGAGCGCTATGGCGCGCTTGAGTCGGGTATGGACAGCGCCTGGGATGAGCTCAAGGCCGGTTTCGTGGCGGCCTACGAGGAGGTCGTTAAGGCTTGGGAGTCTAGCGGTTCATCCGACACGAACGCTCCTGAGTAGTCATCGTCCCCGGCTCCCCGGCCGGGAAGCACTCGCCCCGCACATTGCGGGGCCCGGCCGCCGATCAATGCCAACGGCTCTTGCGAATCGCTTCTCCAACACCCCCCGACTCAGCAGGTACTGCCCCTCATGAAACGGAATCTGAAACTCGGCCTCGTGATCCTCATCGTGCTGGTTCTCGGCTTTTTGTATCTGCGCTGGGGCCCGAAATCCTGGGAGGTGCAGATTACCGGCGCGACCGGCGATGGCCGCGATGTCCAATACCGCATCGAAACGGTCAAGGCCGGCACGTCAGACACCTTGATCTTCAGGAACGAGGACGCCGGCTTCATGCCGCCTTATTTCAAGTTCGATGCTGCTCGGCTGCAATCCATTGCCCGCAGAGTGAGTGAAAACTGCCCCCAAGAGGCCGTCGATCTCAATGGCTATGGCCTTCGCATCCCTTGGTTGAGCATGTTTCCCAATGCGACCTCGATCGACGCGCCGGAGCGTTGCCGCATGGCTCGGTCTACTGAATCACAATGAAGATTGACCGCCAATGAGCGTCAAGAACTGGACCTACGTTCCCGGTGACCGCGCGACCAGCGCCTGAGCGAAAGGAAGCGCGGAGCACCCTTCGTGTCGCATCAAGCGGCCAATCTGTTGGTCGGCATCGGTGTGCTGTCGCTGGCGGCGCACTGGCTGGCCTGGCGCGTGCGCCTGCCGGCCATCGTCTTCCTGCTCGCCGCCGGCATCGTCGCCGGCCCGCTCACCGATTGGCTGCACCCGGATGCCTTATTCGGCGATCTCCTGTTTCCGATCGTCTCGCTGGCGGTCGCGATCATCCTGTTCGAGGGCGGGCTGACCCTGCGCCTGCGCGAGGTGCGCGGGCTGGAAGCGCCGGTGCGACGGTTGTTGACGCTCGGGGTGATGATCACCTGGGCCAGCACCAC
Organism: Halochromatium glycolicum; assembly: GCF_016584085.1. Lineage (GTDB taxonomy): Bacteria > Pseudomonadota > Gammaproteobacteria > Chromatiales > Chromatiaceae > Lamprobacter > Lamprobacter glycolicus. The sequence continues at coordinate 75,591 of NZ_NRSJ01000019.1, forward strand.
GGCCCTCGCCTGGTTCTTCATCGATCTCTCGCTCGAGCTCGCCGTGCTCTTGGGCGCCATCACCGTCGTCACCGGACCCACCGTGATCGGCCCGCTGCTGCGCAGCGTGCGACCCAACCAGCGCGTAGCGCGTGTGCTGCGCTGGGAAGGGATTGTGATCGATCCAATCGGGGCGCTGATCGCGGTCCTGGTCTTTGAGTTCCTGCTCAGTACCGGAGAAGGCGCCAGCCTGAGCGCCTCCCTGCTGACCTTCACGTTGCTGCTCGTTGAAGGCACCGTCATTGGTGCCGCCGCCGGTTGGATGACCGGGGTGGTTCTGCGCCGCTATTGGCTGCCCGCTTACCTGCACAGCCTGGGCACGCTGGTCGCGGCGATTACCGTGTTTCATCTCGCGAACCAGATCCATGCCGAATCCGGCCTGCTCGCGGTCACGGTGATGGGGATCTGGCTGGCAAACATGAAACGGGTGCCCTTGGACGACATCCTGCCGTTCAAGGAGAACCTCAGTCTGATGCTGATCTCCGGGGTGTTCGTGCTGCTGGCGGCGCGTCTGGAGCCCGCAGCGATCCCGGCGCTCGGCTGGGGCGTCCTGGCACTGCTACTCGGGATGCAGCTGCTCGGCCGGCCGTTGGCGGTGCTTGCCAGCACCCTGGGCACATCGCTGTCCTGGTCCGAGCGTGCGCTGCTCGGCTGGATCGCTCCGCGCGGGATCGTTGCGGCCGCGGTCTCCGCCCTGTTTGCACTGCGCCTCGAGGAGGCCGGCTATCCCGGCGCTGAGGCCCTGGTACCGCTGACCTTTCTGGTGATCCTGTTCACCGTGATCCTGCAGAGCGCGACTGCCAAGCCGCTCGCCAATGCGCTTGGCGTCAGCGAGCCACCGCCGCGCGGCGTGTTGATCGTCGGCGCCAACCCGGTCGCCCGCGCCATCGGCGCTGCCTTGCAGCGGCTGGAGCTCCCGGTGCTGCTCGCCGATCCCAACTGGGATCACGTCGCCGAGGCACGGCTGCAGGGCCTGCCGACCTATTACGGCAACCCGAGCTCCGAGCATGCCGAGCATCACCTCGAGCTCACCGGCCTTGGGCTCTTGTTCGCCCTCTCGCCGAGAACGGATCTGAATACCCTGACCAGCCTCGAGTTCGGCAAGGTCTTCGGCCGCAACAAGGTCTTTCGGCTGCCGCCCGGCGAGCGCGACTTGCGCTTGCCCGCCGAGATCCGCCGCCGTCACCGACGCGACCAGACACTCTTTGGCGAAAAGGTCACCTATGCCAAGCTCGCGAGTCTGCTTGGACAGGGTGCCGAGATCCGCATCACCGGGCTGACCGCGGCCTTCGCCTGGGAAGACTACCTCGAGGAACATGGCGACCGGGTGACCCCCTTATTCGCGGTCGACCCGCAGGGCCGCGTCTTTCCATTCGGTGGAATCGACCCACCGGAGCCAGGCGCCGACTGGGAAGTGGCTGGCCTCATTCGTGCGTCTGAGCCGCGAGAGCAGGCGAATTCGGGCTGATGACTCCGTGGTCGAAGTCGGGCCAGCCGCGCACCCGATGTGATCCAGCAATTCCCGCCGCAAAAATATCTGCTTTAGAAACAATAAGTTGGCTTTGAGCCGAAAAAAATCTTTCGTAAACTTTTGAAGCCGAATCAGTATACTGCCACGACCTTCTCAAGCTGCGAGGCAGGTATTGATGAGTGGTCCGTTCTCACGCCAGCACCTCAGCGTCGCGGGACTGCTGCGCG
>NZ_NRSJ01000020.1 GCF_016584085.1 Halochromatium glycolicum
TGAGGGGAGAACAAGCCAGCTTCATCAAAGCGTTGCTCTGCAGCGAGGCGTCCATGCGTCCAGAGATCTTCAATGCCGGTCTCCGTGTCTTGTCAGCTGCCATCTCCGAGGATGGCGGGAATTGCTGGATGTGATCCTGATTCCGCAGACGCACGCGCAGCGCCGAGAGCAGCGGGTCACCCTGCTCCTCGCTCAGGCGCTCCTGTGGTCCCAGTCGTGAAGGCATGTCTGAGCACGGTCGATCATCTACGAGCCTCGACGGCTACGTCGCTTGGTGTTGGCCTGCTTTCTGCTTCAGGTACGGACTCATGCTTGACGTGACAGGAGGCTCCTGATGCCGCATTCAAAACTCTGGTTGGTCGTTGCCGATGAGGCGCGTGCAGCGCTCTATACCGCGGACAGCCCAGCCGGGCCGCTGACCGAGCAACGCGACTTCATCGATGCTGAGAACCGGCTGCTGGAGCAGGATCTGGTCACCGATGCGCCGGGACGCGCGTTCGACTCAGGCGGGGAGGGGCGCCACGCGCTCGAGCCGAGCACCGATCCGGGCGAGGTCGAGGCCCAGCGCTTCGCAAAATGGCTGGCCGAGACCCTGGATCAAGCGAGGAAGGAGAACCGCTTCGAGATGCTTGGACTGGTAGCGCCGCCGGCCTTCCTCGGCCTGCTGCGCAAGAGCCTGCCGGACGAGACCGCCCGTAGCGTCGTGCTCGAGGTGGACAAGGACCTGACCCGCTACGACGCCGAGGGCGTGCGGGGGCATTTGCCCCAGCGACTGTTCGAAATGCCCCTGCGCTGAGGCATCTGATAAGGCTCGTCACGGCGAGCCTTACCGGCTCAGCAGAACCGCATCAGTAGGATTTCTCTTCTTCAGCAGTCTCTTCCAGGCTGTCGCCTGCGGTCTCGAGGTCCTCGCCGAAGCCGGCGACGGTATTGCAGCCGCTGAGTGCCAGCGCGATAGCCAGCCAGACCAAGAGCGTTGCGATGGCAAGGACGGGGGTCGGTCGATTCATTCTGCGTCTCCATTGTCGATAGCGGTGGGTGGGGAAGGATTTGAGCCGGCCGTTACAGCACCGAAGCCAAGAGGCCCAACAGCCAAAGTGCCAGCGCGATCAGTGCGGCGATGACGAGCCCCATCAGGGCGATCATCACAGCGACGACCAGACTGCTCCGCCCTCGAGCTCGCCCCGGATCATCGAGATGGCTCTCCAGCAGCTGAACGTTGCGACGGTTCGCCTTCCAGATGAAATCAAATAGGTCGCCGACCACCGGGATCACGCCAACGGCGGTCTCGATCAGCACGTTGATGCTCATGTGCAGCAGGACGACCAGGGGAACGCCGAGCCGGCGGGCCTCGAGGACGATATAGGACGAAAGCGCAGCGCCCACGAGATCGCCTATGCCGGGGATCAGTCCGATCGCGCCGTCCCAGCCCACGCGATAACCGCCGGGCAGCGCGATGGCTGAATCCAGGCTGTGCGAGAGGCGGCGAAGCCTTCGCCGCGCCGCGGCCTTTTCGACCGGGGCGACCGACCCGTGGCGGGCGTCGTCGTTGAGAGGCATCGCATCGGACGCGTCATTGGTGCGCTGTTGCATCGGTGGCCTTCGTGATCCGGGGCTGTGATCGGATACCCGCACAATCGTGACGGTGCTGGAGCAGCGCCTGTCTAGAGCAAGAGCTGGAGCAAGAGCCTCTCTGAGAAGCTGATCTGCGGGCGATACGTTGCTGGTGATACGAGCAGATCACGTGCCAACACGAGCATCTCTGCTCCGGCTGCGCCGCAGGAGCCGACGAAACCGCCTGTCGGCGGACGATCGCTGCAAATCAGCCAGTCTCGGCTCAAAAGCCCCAAGGCCACTGAGGTCAGTGCATGCCGCAGTCGGGTCAGGCCAGGGAATCCGCCCCTAAAAAGCGCGTTGCGCCGTGCCAAGGCATGGTTGTTGCTATCCCCTCACTCGAGACGCTGGCCACCGTTGGAGCCAGAGCCCGTTTGCGATTCGGGGCGGTCTCAGGCTCGCAGGCGGCCATCGGGTCGCGAGTCCGGTCAGCGATATCCGACATCCTTTTCGAGCAGCCACTTCATCAACAGAGGAGCTAGAGCATGACCAAACGAAGCATGACCAAACAATTCCGACGCATTGCAGTACTCGCCATCGTCATGTCCTTCGGCGGTGCCGGCCTCGCGCAGGCTGCGGAGGCTACGATGACCGAGAAAGAGGACCCGAGCGACCAAGGGACCTATCTCGGCACACCTTGGGTGAGCGGTGGCGTCGGCGAGTCGGCTCGCGAGGAGCTGATGGAGGAATACGATGACTACAACCTGAAGCTCGAGTTCGCCGTCGCCGACGGCAATTACCTCGCCGATGTCGCGGTGAACATCACCACGCCTGATGGGACGCCGGTTCTGCGGGCCTTCTCGACTGGCCCTTGGCTGATGACCAAGCTGCCGGCGGGGCGCTACGAGGTCTCAGTGAATGGTTTCGAGAAGACCTTTGTCCAGCAGGTCGACGTACCCTCCGCGGGAATGGAGACCGTGATCTTCAACGGCTGGACGAAGGCCGGGGTAGCGGAGGCGACGCCTGGACCGAGCTACTGACAGCATCTGGACCGAGGTACTGACAGTGCCTGGTCCGAGGTACTGACAGTGCCTGGTCCGAGCGACCGAGAGGGGCTTCTACAGCTCTCCGTCAGCCGCCGAGCAGCCTGACTAGGCGAGCCTGACTAGTGCAAGACAGCGGAAATCCCGAGACCGATGGTCGCTGCCGCCAATGGTCGTGGGGTAGGAGCCCGCTTGCGGGCGATTTTCGCAGCCGTGAGCGCGGCCTGGTGTTGTCGGTCACCTTATTCCACGAGAATTCCTCAGAGTAATCTGCGCTGACCCTACCGGATTCGTGCACCGCTTTTGCGGCTGCCTGCCGTCCAGCTGGTCTTGGGTCGGTTCAGGCGACCCTAACGGCAGCAACCGGCCTGAACAGACATTGGCAGGTGAACTCGCCCGTGGTTGTTGTTGCGCCAAGGCGACAGACATTGAAGTCGCCATTACTTGCCTGGCTCTATCCCCTCCGATCCCCGAGTTCCGATCTGCAATGACGGGAGGACGCTGATTGCTGCCGGTGGTGGCCGGACCCATGAGAGGCCGGTCTTGTCGCTATGCGGTCACTGGCTGCGGTGGCAAGGATCCGGCAAAGAGTCCGGAAAGCGGACACCGTCCTGCGCTGCAACCCAGACGCCTTCGGGCTGCTTGCCAACATCGATCGCCAACGCATGCCGAGGGGATGATGCCACGTCGGTTTCTGACGCTATCCTGGCAAGAGCTTCCGCAGGCGGACGTTAACCGGACTCCGAACAGCGTTTCTGACCCGGCAGCCTCCGGAAACGCCGATGGCATAGGCGCAAGCAGTGTTGCAAACTCCTTTACGCCACACGTAACACGTACTATCCTCCGCTCGTGATCAAGAGCTTCGCCGACAAGGCCACCGCAGCCGTTTTCTCGGGTCGCCGCGTGCGGAGTCTTCCGCCGGACATCCATCGCCGCGCCTACGCCAAGCTCCAAGCCTTGGATGCGGCGGACAACCTCGATTTCCTGCGCGTGCCGCCCTCCAACCGCCTGGAACAGCTTCGCGGCGACCGCGAGGGCCAGTGGAGCATTCGCATCAACGACCAATGGCGCATCTGTTTCCGCTGGGAAGATCGCGATGCATACGACGTTGAGGTAACCGACTACCACTGAGGTCGTTGTACCCCTAAACATGAAGCGCAATGAAAGACCCATGACTATCCAACGACAGCACCTCGACCAGATCGACTTCTCCGACGTAGCCGAGGGCGCCGACCTGATGCCACCGGTCACCCCCGGCGAGATCCTGCGCACGGACTTCATGGAGCCCCTCGGCCTGTCGGCGAATGCCCTGGCCAAGGCGTTGCACGTTCCACCGAACCGGATCACCGCCATCCTGAATGGTACTCGCTCAATCACCGCCGACACCGCGCTGCGGCTAGCTAGGTACTTCAAGACCACCCCCCAGTCCTGGCTGAACCTGCAGAAGAACTACGAGCTAGAGGTCGCGAAGCGAACGGTGGGCCGAGCCATCGAGACCGAGGTTGAGCCCTATGCAGCCTAGACGCACGGAATCGGCGGATAGCGGCACCGCGCTTTGTCCTCGTCTGCCACGGCAGACTTGTCCCGCTCCTCTCGATAGTTGCTTCTGACTCTATGCCACTCCCAGGCGGCGACGCGGACAAGGCCGGCAACCGCTACGAGCTGCGGTGGACCGTCCGTCAGTTCATCCGGCTGCTGACCGACGATGCCGTTTGGATAGAACTGGAGCCAGTTGGAGAAGAGGGCGAGCGAATCGAGTTTCGCCTGTGTCGTTCCGACGGTGAAATCGAGGCGCACCAAGTCAAGCGCCAGCAGGCCGGCAAGGCGCACTGGACGATCGCCGATCCGCGGCGAGAGGCCGAATGGCAGGAAAAGGGTCTCGGCATTTCTGACGCGATGCACTCAACCGCGTCCAGAGACAGAAACGTCATTTTTCCGCAGCAGGCGCGGTCAAAATTGCACATCTCAAACTGGACGCAGTGTAGACGCGCCTGACTGGCCGCCGTCGTTGCCTTGCCAGCGGCGGCGGCCGTTTGCGTTGACTCGGCCTTGACTCGATCGGCCCGCGGCAAGGGCGTTGCGCTGCAGCCGCGTCCACCGCGCTGCAGCCGGACCGTATCAGGCCCTTTGCGCTCCGTCCCGGAGCAGGGATCAGTGCGGCGCCACTCCCCTCGCACTCACTCGTCATTGCTATCACCCGCGCTCGGTTCCGGAGCAGGGATCAGTGCTGCGCCAGGCCGGATGGGTGCGCCGATCCGGCCTCTTGTTGGCTGATAGCCTGATCCATCGCGCGTTGATAGAGCCTGAACAGGCGCTGGAAGGTGGCGTCCCAGCCATAGCCCGCCTCGAGCACGTGCTGCCGTGCGGCCGCGCCGAGCGTTTCGCGCTCTGAGGTGACGGCGACGATATTGGCGGCCATCGCCTCGGCATCGCCGACCGGCCCGAGCCGACCGCGATCCGGCGCCACCCGCTCGCGCAGTGCGCCGGAATCGACACCGACTACCGGCAGCCCCGAGGCCTGGGCCTCGACCACTGCCAGGCCAAAGGTCTCGTAAGGGCCGGCCGTCACATAGACATCGGCCGAGGCCATGACCCGAGCATAGGCCGCGCGGTCACGCTCGTAGTGCAGCACACGCAGCCGCGGCAGCCGCTTGGCCCGCGCTTCGAGCTGTTCGCGCAATGGCCCGTCGCCCATCAGGATCAGGTGAAAGACCGGCTGATCCGGCAGTCGCTCGAAGGCGTCGACGAGCAAGCTGACCGCCTTCTCGCTATCGAGCCGTCCGCAAAAGAGAAGCAAGACGTCCTCATCGCCAATCCCCTGCTGCCGCCGCCAATCGATGCTGCGCCGCTCGGGCGAGAACTGGGACAGGTCGACGCCGAGCGGGACGACCTCGGTGCCGCTGACCCCGTATTCGGCGATGCGCGCGGCCTGCGCCGCCGTCGCCGCGAGCGTCAGGTCGCAGCGGCGGAAGATCTGCCCGAAGGTCGCCTCGGCGCCGTCCTCGACGACCTCGCTGACGCGGTGCCCCCAGCCAGCGAGGGTCTCGCTGATCTCCTCGACCCCGTCGACGAGAAAACGCCGCAAGGGTGCGCCGACATAGGCGTGGGCGATATCGGTGTGGAAATAGGCCGAGACCAGGCAGCGTGCGGCATGCTGTCGGCAGTCGTCGCGGTAGCGGAAGGCAGCCCAGGGCTCGACGAAGAAGCTCCCGAGCTCGACGACGTCCGGGGCGCTGTGCTCGAGCGCGTGGCGGACCTTCGCCGGCCGCCAGAAGAACCGATACGGCTCGCAGCCGGGGATCATCGGGCTGTGCAGCTCGATCGTGTGTAGCCTTCCGGTTTGCGACGCGCGGTCCTGCTCGCCGGGGATGATCAGCACATGCTCGTCGTCGCTGTGCTCGCTGATCCAGCGGCGCTTCTGGTCGATGTAGGTGCGGATGCCGCCGCTGGTCTCGGTATAGGCGAGGGTTAGGTCGCAGTAGCGCATGGCTGGGCCTTCTCGAGTGATGGGTCGATCAGGACGCGCTCGGCGAATCCCGTGTGGAAATGGGCGCTCTTTCCCTGCTGCCTGAGCGAGCCCTCGAAGCGATCGTCATCCAGCATTCGCAGCTGGATGTGCAGCCGGTCCGTGGGCAGGCGGCCGGTCGAGTCTCCGGTGGCGGGAGTGCAAGCCACTGGCAGGTCGAGGTCGAGCTGCATCCCGAGGCCGGCCGGAGGCAGCCGCGGACAGAGACGCCATTGCGCCGGTTTCGGTCCCGGCTCGAGCCCGATGAGCACCTCGAGCAACAGATTGTTGACCAGTCCGGTCCAGCCGACGAAATCGCGCTGCGGTCCACGGCCGAGGGTCAGCGCTTTCCACCAGTTGCCGTTCTTGCGGCGCAGCGCTTGGGTATCCAGGCTATCGGGGTCATAGAACTCGTAGATGCGCTGCTCGCGCTCGAACACGCCATAGACCGCCTGGCAGAGCCGAAAGGCGAGCTCGCCCGCCTCGCGCTGCAGATCGTAGCGCAGCAGTCCCTGGACCGCGGCATAGGCGGTGTTGAGCCAGACCGGGCCGCGCCACATGTCCTTCTCGAAGCTCGGCTCGTCACGCGCGACCGAGGGCAGCGGGACGAGGGTCCCGAAGCGCTCGGGATCGGTCAGCTGCCGCGCCAGCCGGGTCGCCTGTGCCTGCTCCGGAACCCCGGCCCATAACGGCATCAATGACGCGATCGTGGCGACCCGGATCGGGGTGCCTGCGCCGTCGCGGTCCAGATAGAGACCGGACTGCTCATCCCAGAGCAACTCGTTGATCCGTTGGCGCAGGCATGCCGCCTCGGCTCGAAAGACCTCGGCATCCGACTCGCGGTCGAGGCGCTGTGCCATCTGCGCGAGGGCCTCGAGCTGCAGTACGACATAGCTACTGAGATCAGTTGCGCCGATGGCGCGGGTGTCGCGCAGCGCGCTCTCGTCGGTATTGCTGAAGCGCGGTGCGTTCTCGACCCCGGACTCGTAGGGGTGCTCCCAGAAGTAGAGCCCATCGGCGCGCCGGCGGTGTGAGTCGAGCCAGGCCTGATACCGCCGCAACGGCTCGTAGATCTCCGCGAGTAGCGCGCTGCGCTGCTCCTCTGGCAGCGCGTTGACGACCGGGAGGGCAGCCCAGGCGATCAGCGGCGGTTGGGTATAGCGTGACTGATGGAACTCGGTGACTACGTGCTGGAGCCGGTCGCCGTCGCGCAGATCGATGACGGCCCTCAGTACCTCAGCGGCGACATTGGCATCCCACCAGCGCCAGACCTGCGCGATGAACGCCGAATCCCAGAGGTAGACACCGCGAAAGGCCGGGCCGGGGATCGCGTGCCGGGTCGGTGAGAGCAGGTCCGCCTGCTGCAGGTTGGCGAACAGCAGCGCATAGACCTCGGCGAAGCCGCGCCCGAAGGCGATCGCCTCTGGATGCCCAGCGATCCGAAGGTGCGGCGGCGCTGTCGTCACACCCTTGCGGCGCAGCACCTCGGCTGGCAGCTCGATCGGGAGCAGCCCCGAGCGTCCGGCCGAGATCCGCGACCAGATCAACAGGTGCCAGAGATAATGCAGCCCGCGCGTGCCGCGGCCGGCGTAGGCGCCGACGCGGCCGGTGGTCGATCGGGCCTGCCGTAGCAGACGCCGCAGCGGCGCTCTTAGAGCCTCCATTCGTTTCGTCGCTTATCGTTCTGCGTCCTAGACCTGCCTGCTGAACGGCTTCGCTTCCTACACACCTTTGCCGCCAGCACGCTGCGCCGGCGTTGTCATCCCGGCCTGAAACTCGTCCGGACTGAGGGTGCCGTTGCCATCGCGGTCAAGCCCGTCGAGGCGGTTCTCGAGACGCGGCAGCGCAGCCGCCTCACCGTTTGCCAGGGCGCCATCGCCGTTCTGGTCCAGCGCCTCATAACAGGCCATGGTCGCGGATGCGCCGGGCACCTCGCCCTGCTCGAACCGGCAGTCGTCCGGGACGGCGGTTCCGGCATGGGACAGGGTGCCAGTCAGGGCGGTTGCAGCAATCAGTATGCTTCGGGACATGTTGCGGTCTCCATTTGTGGTCAGCGAGCCTGTCGGTCCGTCGGCGATCCCAGCCAGTGGGGAACAGAACGCGCTGGGCCGACGAACGGTTCTCGCGAAACCGTCTAGGACGCAGGTTATATACCAAACCGGGCATTGCATCAGACGGAGGTGCCCGATCTCTTGGCTGGGCGAGCCACCGGCTCGCCGAGCGTGCTCGGATAACCAAGGATGCCAGCGTAACGAGATTGATGGGATTGGTGTTCGATGCTGTCCCAGAGCCTGGCGGAGCGGTGCTTTTGCCAGAACGGCGGGTTATTTGACCCACTCAAATCGGGCTCCGGCGTTGGGATGCCGGCGCGCGCACAGCGCCCATGCCCGATGCTGCGACCAGTGCTACGCCTTTTGATGTGCCCCTTATCTATCCTGGCGCATTGTTTGCTCGATGGTCTTATCAGCTGAGGCGGTGTCCAGCCGCAGCAGCTGTTGTATTCACGAAGACCAACGCTGGGAGGTTTCCCAATGAGACGGCCAATACCGTGGGTCCTGGGCGCTTCGCTCGCCGCTGCGACACCTGTCACAGCGCTGGCGGGCGAGGCAGCCCAGACAGCGGCGGAGACCAATGCCCCAGCGCGCGCCGCAGCAAGCGCGGGCTCGGCAGCGCAGGCGGCGCTCTCTGGAGTCGAAGAGGATCGCCGCCTCGCGCAGCGCATCGGACGTCGTCTGGCCTGGGACGTGAAGCTCGCGCCCTATGACCTCGAGGTTCAGGTCAATAACGGGATCGTGAACCTCTCGGGGTCGGTCTCGACGATGGCCGAGAGCCATCGGGCGCGGCGCATCGCGAACGACACCGCCGGCGTTGGCGGCGTCGTCAATGCGCTCTATATCGACCCGGCCTTAGCCCCGTTCGACGAGGGCCACGCGCCGGCGCCACCGGATGATCAGACGCTCGAGGAGCGCCTGCAGGTCGCTCTGGCCCATGACGCCGATCTCGCCGATGAGACCATTCAGGTCGAGGTCGACGATGGCATCGTCCGCCTCGACGGTACCATAAGTGACGCTGCATTCGAGATGCGGGCGAAGCGTGTTGCCAAGTCGCTCTACGGCGTCGAGCGGGTCAAGAGCAATCTCGAGGTCTCTGCGCCCTGATGCGATCACTGCCAGCACCACCGCGTCGGCTTCAGCGTCGTCGCGCATCGGGCGCCGTCGCGCGTCGGTGCAATCGCGTTTCAGCCTGCGACGCTGTCGAATCGTCGCCGCCAACCCGAATGGGCTTGGGCGGCGATGCGGCAGCGCATCGCGCCTGCGGCCGTCCCAGACGAGGAGCCAGTGAGCCCTGAACAGCTGCCACTGTCGCTGACGCTGCTGCTGTTCGGTGTCGGCACACTGGTCATCGCTGTGGCCGGCTCGCGGCTGACCTGGATCGCCGATCGGCTGTCGGACCTGACCGGCCTCGGCGAAGCGGTATTCGGTGCGGTCCTGCTCGGCGCGACGACCTCACTGCCGGGCGCGGTCGCGTCGATCACTACGGCGCTCGCCGGCCGGGCCGACCTTGCGGTCGGCAACGCGGTCGGCGGCATTGCGGCGCAGACCGCCTTCCTGGTCATCGCCGACAGCGTCTACCGGCACGCGAACCTCGAGCATGCGGCGGCCTCGGTCACCAACCTGATCAACGGCGCGCTGCTCTGCGCGCTGCTGGCGCTGCCGCTGCTGGCCGCAACCGGTCCGGCGATCGCGCTCTGGGGCGTGCATCCGGCCTCGGTGGTCGTGCTGGTGGTCTATGTGTTCGGGCTGAAGCTCGCGTCGGCGACCAAGGAGGCCCCGGGATGGATGCCGGTGCGGACCGCCCAGACGCGGGAGGATGCACCGGACGAGGCCCCGACCAGTGCCCGCGGCGCCTGGCGGATCTGGTTGACGTTCCTGGGCCTGGCGGCAACCGTCGGCGTCGCCGGCTGGGCGGTCGGCCTCTCCGGGATCGCGCTGGTGCGCCACACCGGCCTGTCCGAGACCCTGATCGGCAGCCTGTTCACTGCAGTGGCCACCTCGTTGCCGGAGCTCGTGACCGCGGTCGCCGCAGTGCGCCAAGGGGCCTTGACCCTGGCCGTCGGCGGCATCATCGGCGGCAATACCTTCGACGTGCTCTTCCTGGTGTTCGCCGATGTCGCCTATCGCGACGGCTCGATCTATCACGCGATCAGCGACCAGCCCCTGTTCACGATCAGCCTCACCATCCTGCTCACTGCGTTCCTCCTGTTGGGTCTGATTCGGCGCGAGCGCCGTGGTGTCGCGAACATCGGCTTCGAGAGCGCTGCCGTGCTGTTGTTCTACCTGGCCGGGATGACGACGCTGGTCTTCTGGTGAACCTTGCTTCCGGTTGCTCTACCAATCTATGCCGTCCGCCGGAAACCAACATGACGCGGTATTTTGACCCCGCCGAACCCGGAGACGAACCCGGGGATAAACCCGGAGATGAGGCCGACGCCGACGCCGAAACCGAAGACGTGCAGGCTCGCCCCTCGGCGATGGTGCCGCCATGACACCGCCGCATGGGATAGGGCACCTTGGCCTTCACCGGAAGCGGCAGCGGTCAGCGCTGGACGGCTCCCATCGGCCCCATGGTCTCCAGCAGGAACTGATAATGGTCGCGCCTGATGAACTGTTCGTCCTTGGGCCGGCCGCGCGGATACATCAGCGGCAGCAGGGCGCGGGGATGCTCGGCGTTGCCCTCCTCGGCGGACTTGTTGAGGGCGCCGGCCCTGTCGGGATCGACCCGCAGGCCTTCAAGAGCGTCTCGCGCACGACCTCGCGGCCTTCGTCGAAGACCAGGTTGAACGTGAAGAGCTGCTCTTCCGTCCAGCTCTTTTCCGGACACAGCGAACCGTCCGCCCCGCGCAAGAAATCCGGTAAATCGCTCGCCTCTAGCGTTGGCATGTCGTCGGCAAGCTCTTCATGCAGATCGGGGCTGGCGCTGAACTCACCCATATCGCTCAGGCTGACGTCCTGGACCGGAAAATTCTGCGCACACCTGCGCCGCCTGGGGCCGCCTGGGGCCGCGTGGCCGGGCAGGTGTCGGGCTCGGCCGTGCGCACGGCCGACGAGATCGTGCCCAACACCGTCAGAGCAAGCCCGAGGCTTGCTGCGCGGCCGGTCTCCCTCATGGCGCGCCGAAGCCGTGCATCATGCCCTTTAGGTCCATCGGCTTGGCCGGCAGCACAAAATCGCCGTCCGGCCCGGCGTCGCTCCGGACCTCGACCACGGTGAAGCGGTCGCCGAAGGTCAGCGGCGCCAGACTGCGGCGGTCTAGTTCGACCATCAAGGGGTTGGGCTCCTCCCCGGCGACGGCCTGCGAAAAGCGCATCTTGACAGCCTGGTGCTCCAGCAAGCGCGGATCATCGGTCAGCACGGCGGTGCTGGTGTGGGCCGTGCCCTGATTGTCCACCCATTGGATCGCATAGACCTCGCCTTCGATGCCGGCGATCGAGCGGGTCTCGCCAGTGGGCTCCATGCCGTCGATCTCGGTCGGGAACGCGGGCCCCGCCTTGGGCGCCGAGGCGTTCGCCCCGGCGGCGCCAGGCATGCCGGCCAGATCGCTGATCGGGATGACCATGACCTGCCCGCCGGCGGCGGTGATCGAATAGACGCTGTCATCCTTCAACAGCATAAAGGCGTCCATGCCCTCGATATCGACGCGCAGGGCGTCGCCCTGCCAGCGATCGGTTATGGACATGCGGCCCATCTGGCCGGCGTCGGCCTCATAGTGGACGGTGCCATCGGCCAAGGCCAGCAACGGTGCGCCCCCCATGATGGCGGCCAGCAGGGCCGATGAGGCGGCATGGGTCGAGAAACGAAGCATCGGGACCTCCCGGGATCGAGAACAAGAACGTCGGCGCGTGAACGCCAGATCAGTCGGCCGCTTCCTGAAAGCCCTCGAGGTCTATCGCGCGCTCCGCCGACACCGGCCTTAACGCCGGTGCCGGCGAGGCCGCCCAAGGGGCCGAAGAAGGGCGAGCCGCTGTTCATCAACGACATTGGCACCCGTAATCGCCCTATTCGGCCGCTGACGTGGTCTGCGCCAGCTCGATGCGATCGAACATCACTAGTGTCTGCTCCGGACCGCGCGTGCCCGCGAACAGCGCCGGGGCGCCCTGGCTGCGCAGCACGGTCACGGGCTCGGTCTCGATGCTGTCCGGCCCATCCGGCTGCAGGGTCCAGCCCGGGGTTTCCAGCCGGCCGATATAGTCCCGCCCGCGTTTGACAAGCGTCAGGCGTGCCCCCTTGTTCTCGAAGTCGTCGAGGATCTGGGCCAGATCATAGCCGCGCACATCGCCGGCGATCTCGACCTCTTCGACGGTTGTGCTGCCGCCGGTCACCACGCGCAGCCGTAGCCACATGTCGTCGTTCGAATTGCCCTGCCGCGCGATCTCCACCGCGATGTAGTTCTCGGCGTCCTGGTAGCGGCCGACCTGGACCACTGCGCGGCGACCGCCGAGCGTCTGGACCTCGCCCATGCGAGCGGTGAAGTCGGCCGCGATCGCGAAGTCGCCGTCGGGCAACTCGGCACCGACCCAGCGGAAGACGTTGGCGGCCTCATCGCTGCCCATCGCCCCCGGTTCGACCGTCATCGTCAGCAGCTCGCCCTTCTCGAGCAGGAATGCGGATGGCTCCGGCCTCACGACCTGCCAGCCCGAGCCTAGCGTATCGCGCTCAAAGTCATCGACCTGGGCCGGGCTCATCTCGGGCTCGGTCTCCTCGCGCGCGACCTGTAGTGCGTTCGCGAGGCTGTCCGCATCGGACGCTGCAATGAAGCGTCCACCGGTCTCGCTCGCAAGGCAGGCGAGCTCGCCGCTCTCATCGTCGACATCGAAGCCGATCACATGGGCGGTGAAGGCGGCGCCACTTCGCTCTAGGGTTGCACCCAGCGCGCACAGGTCGGCCTGGCAGGTCTCACGCCCATCGGTGACGACGATGACTGTCGCCGGGCGGTCATCGGCAGCAAGGGTTTGCGCGGCGCGTTCGACGGCGGCGCCGATCGGTGTCTTGCCGCGCGGCGTCACGGCTTCGGTCATCGCGTTGAAGGCGGCCCGATCCACGGCCGCGGGCTTGGCGAGTACCTCAATGTCCGAGCAGTCGCCCTCGCGACGGTGCCCGTACGCCATCAGGCCAAGCTCCCGCCCGGCCGGCCAGTCGGCGAGCATGCGATCGATCGCATCGCGTGCGATCTCGATCTTGGCAACGCCGTCGATCTGGCCCCACATGCTTCCGGACCCGTCCAGGATCAGGATCGATTGAGGTCCCGAGTCGCTGGCCGCAGCGCTCGGAGACAGCAGCGGTGCCGCGGCGACGAGCAGCGCTGCCAAAACAGCATGATGAAAATGGAATTGCGATATCCAAGTGGTCATAACGGCCTCCGTGATCGGCCACCTTGAGTAACCGAGCTGGCTCGAGATTGATTGAAAGGCGCGCGTTTCCCATCGTGCTCGCTAGCCAAGTAACCCGAGCAAGAGCCCGATGTAAGGACGGTTGCGCCTCATCTCGGTCTCGCACTCTAACAGCGACCGGGTCTTGGTCGCTCATGCCCAGCCACGGCCTGCGATAGGCGGCGAAAGCACCGGCAACAAGATCAGCGCAGAGCGGAGGTGGCGGCAGATATACCCAAAGCACGTCAATGCTCGGCAGGGCAGGGCAGGGCAGGGCAGAGCGGAGGGTCGGGTGACGGCGAGCGGGGGTGTCGACGGCATGGAAGCCGTCGTCAAGCCGCCAGGGAGGGATTCACGGCGTCCCCCCATCACTGCCCCCATCACTGCCCCAGCGCCGTGACGCGACCCGGAGCGGTCGAGGAAAACCGAAAATCGGTTTGCGATGGGTATAACGGGCTCGAGGCCCGAGACTACTTATTGATCGTCATCCACCGCTGGTACCGCGGTCGGCACCTCAAGCCAGTCGAGCCAAAGCGCCGACCAATGCTGCCAGTCGATATCCGATAGGCCCATCACGAAACCGGCTGAGAGGGCGGTGAGGAGCGGCAGACCGACACGCCAAGCCAGCCTCGGGCCGGCGATCAGCCCGCAGAGCGAGGTCTTGAACAGGGCATTGGTCGCGAGCGCGAGCAGGATCGCGCTCACCGCGGTGTGCTCCCCGAGCCTGGTCAGGTCCATGCGTGCGATCGAGAGCGTGATCGCGTTCAGATCGGCGATGCCGGAGATCGCAGCGACGCCAAGCAGCCCGACGCTGCCGAACAGATCGGCGCTGACCCGTGCGATCAGCATCACGACCGCCAGCAGCAGCCCGAAGCGCAGTGCCTGCCCCAACGCGAGCGGATTGCTGACCTGCAGCGCGTTGGCGTCGAGCGGCGCGCCGCGGCGCACCCAAAACAACGCGGTTGGCAGCAGGGTCAGCAGCGTCATGCCGGTCAGCGGCGGGGTCAGTGCCAGCGCGAGCTCGGGCTCCAGCAACGCGACGATGATCAGCACCCGCGGAAACAGGGTCGTATTGGCGATCAGGATGCCGGCGGTGAGCAGGTTGGCGCGCCCGCGCTGCGCGCGCCCGATGCGCGCCAGCTGCAGCGTCAGCGCGGTCGAGGAGGCGAGGCCGGCGAGGAGCCCGGTCAGGGCGATCCCGGCATTGGCCCCCAGCATCCTGACCGCGAAATAGCCGACGTACGAGATCGCGGCGATCAGCACGACCAACCACCAGAGCTCATAGGGGTTCAGCGCCTCGGCCGGCCCATAGCCTCGGTCCGGCAGCACCGGCAGCAGCACCACCGTGATCAGCAGCAGCTTGAGCGTTGCCTGTAGCTCCGCCTGATCGATGCGCGCCAGCCAGCGATGCAATTGTGGCTTGAAACCGAGCAGCAGGGTCGAGACGACCGCAGCCGATGCCGCCTCGGCTTGGTGACCGAGCGCCGACAGCGCGGCCAGGGCGAACGCGAGCAGCTCGGCGACCAGGGTTGTGCTGCCGGTCTCGCCGGTTTCGCGGACATGGAAGAGGAAACTGCCGAGCGCGATCGCGGCGAGCGCCACGAACATCAGGCCGAGGACGAGCGGTGAGAGCGTCTGCGCGATCACGCCGCCGGCGCCGCCGAGCAGCCCGATCAGGCCGAAGGTGCGGACCCCGGCCGGTTTCTTGGTTTCGCCGGGCTGCTGCGCACCATGGCCGTGCCAGCCGCGCTCGAGCCCGAACAGCAGGCCGATCGCGAGCGCGACCGCGAGATCGAGCAGGATGCGCTGCTCATCGCCCGCGATCAGGCCCGCCATGCCTTCATCGTTCAGACGTCTGCCCTTCCGGGATCAGGGTCTCCCGGTAGGCATGCCAGCTGGCATAGCCCAGGATGGGGGTGACGATGATCAGGCCGACGAAGTAGGTCAGGATGCCGACCGTCGTCAGCGCTGCGATCAACAGCGCCCAAAGGCTCATCGGCCGCCAGTTCTCGCCGACGGCCCGCCAGCTCGCGAAGGCCGCGTTGAAGGCATCGACCCGCTGATCGACCAACATCGGTAGCGAGAGCGCGGTGAGCCGGAACACCAGCACCGCCATCACCAGCGCCACGCCGCCGTACACCAGCGCGAACGGCCAGCTCTGACCGAATAGCACCGGCAGCGGCCGCACCTCGGCGTAGGTCGGCATCAGCTCGTGGAAGACCCCGCCGAAGAGCAGGTTCGAGAGCATGATCCAGTTGATGAAGACCAGCAGCAGGAACAGGCCCATGAGCGAGAGGCTCGAGGTATTGACCGCGAGGATGCGTCGAACGGTGTCGGCTGGCTCCTTCGCGCCCTGCTGTTCCCGTTGCCTATCCGGGTGCTCATCCGAGTGCTCATCCGGGTGCCGATCCGGGTGCTTCTCCCGGCGCTTCGCCATCGCCATCAGCCCGACCGAGAGGATCGGGCCGATGGTCAGGAAGCCACCAAAGATGAACGGCACGAAGAAGAAGCGATTGATGGCGACCGTCAGCGAGACCAGCAGAAACGCCAGCGCTGCGACGGCGGCTCCGTAGAGCAGGCCGGTGATCGGTGCGGCCATCAGGTCATCGAAGCCGCTGCGCAGCCAAGAGATCGGCCGATTCGACGGCAGGTGCGGGATCGCGAAGTTGCGTCGCGGGATCTGGCTGGTGGATAGGACATAGGTGTTCATCTGGATGCCTCCGGTGGTCTTGTGCAGGGGCTCGCGAGCTGCGGGCGGGCGTTCAAGGCCCGTGGTGCAAGGCCCCTGGTGATGAGCCTCTAGCGATTGGCCTCCTCGGCGGTCTCCGGCGGCTGCTCCACGATCAGGTTCATCTCGGAGCGGTCGATGACGCCGTCGTTATTGGTATCGAGCCGGCGCCAGTCGTCGCCGATCCGCGGGCTGGCATGGGCCTCGTTCGGTGTTAACACACCGTCTTGATCCAGATCGAGATCGCTGAACGGTCGGATCGGGTCTGCCACATCATCGAGTGGAGCGACCCCGGTGAGGGGGGATTCCTGCTGGGGCATAGCACCCGTCGACGGTTGATTCGACGGTCGTTTCTCGCCGCCTGGCAGTGTGTGCGCGCCGCGGCCCTCGGTGAGGATGGCGTCATCCTCGGCCGCAGGGTCTGCGTCGCCAGCGCCGACGAGCAGCAGCGCCGCGAAGATGAGCGCGATGGCGACGAGAGAAAGTACCAGTGGTTTAACTGCCTTATAGGACGTCATGCGATGCCTCCTCTTGGTCTGCTGTTGGGCGGTTCGCCCAACTCGATCTCATCGGTGCAAAGGCTATGCCGGAGCGGGGGTCTGCGCTCGCTTGCGCCGGGGATCGGGCAGTGACTGGTTCCGCCGTGCGGCGGGTTCAGTGGTGCAATACCAGGCGCGCTCAATCGCGCAAGGCCTTGCGTGATGGGATACCGGCGACCTGCTCATCGGCCCGGAGTGCCTTCAGCAGGCCCCAGCTCGCGATCAGCAGGAAGGCGGTCATCGGTAGCCCGGAGGTCAGTGATGCCGTGCGCAGCGCCTGCAGCCCTCCTGAGAGGAGCAATGTTGCCGCGACCGTGCCCTCGGCGACGGCCCAGAAGATCCGTTGCGCCTTGGGCGGATGCGGATGGCCGCCGGAGGTGACCATATCGTCGACCAGCGAGCCGGAATCGGACGAGGTAACGAAGAACACCACCACCATCAGGGTCGCCAGCACCGAGGTCAGCGCCTGCCAAGGGAGCTGGTCGAGCATCGCGTAGAGGCCGGCACTGGCGTTGTCCTGCACCACGGCCTCGATGCCGCTCTCAGCGAAGATGACGCTGTGCAGCGCGGTTCCGCCGAACACGGTCAGCCACAGGAAGGTGAGTAGGACCGGCACCAATAGCACCGCCAGGATGAATTCTCCGACCGTTCGGCCGCGCGAGATGCGGGCGACGAAGACACCGACGAACGGCGACCAAGAGATCCACCAGCTCCAGTAGAACAGCGTCCAATCGAACTGCCATTCGCTTCCGGGCCTGAGGTCCAGCCAGAGGCTCTGGCTGACGAAATGCTGCAGATAGGCGCCCGTGGACGAGATGAAGAGCTTGATCAGATAGACCGTCGGGCCAGCCAGGAACACGAACAGCATCAGCACCCCGGCGAGTCCGATATTGAACCGCGAGAGCAGACGGATGCCGCGATGCACGCCGGTGACGACCGAGACCG
Organism: Halochromatium glycolicum; assembly: GCF_016584085.1. Classification (GTDB taxonomy): domain Bacteria; phylum Pseudomonadota; class Gammaproteobacteria; order Chromatiales; family Chromatiaceae; genus Lamprobacter; species Lamprobacter glycolicus. The sequence continues at coordinate 17,741 of NZ_NRSJ01000020.1, forward strand.
TCGCGACGGCGGTGATCACCGCGATGATCACCACCTGCACCATCTCGGCCTGAGGCAGGCCCGAGAGACGGGTCAAGCCGGCGTTGATCTGGATCGCGCCCAGGCCGAGCGAGGTCGCAACGCCGAACAGGGTGCCGACCGTGGCCAGGATATCGACCGCATGGCCGATCGGCCCATGGATGCGCTTGCCGATCAGCGGATACAGCAACGAACGCGGCGCCAGCGGCAGCTCATGGCGGAAATGGAAATAGGCGATCGAGAGCCCGAAGACGATGTAGACGGCCCAGGGGTGCAGGCCCCAATGGAAGAAGCTCAGTCTTAGGGCCTCACGGACCGGGCCGCCCTCGGCGGCGGCGGAAAACGGTGGATCGCTCCAGTGCATCACCGGTTCGGCCACGCCCCAGAAGACCAGGCCCGTGCCCATGCCGGCGCTGAACATCATCGCGAACCAGGACAGATAACCGAGCTCGGGCTCGCTGTCCTCGCCGCCGAGGCGGATATTCCGATAAGGACTGACCAACAGCCAGAGCACGAACAGCAGCAGACTGGTGGCGCCCAGGACATAGAACCAGCCGAAGTGGGTCAGGATTGCGGACTGGATCGCACCGAAGACCTGCTGTGCAGCATCCGGCCAGCCCACGCCGAGTGCGACGAAGCCGATGACGACAGCGGCCGAGCCGAGGAAGACGGTCGGCTGCATCGTCGACAACAGGCTCGACAGGCGCGGCTGAACGGCTGCCAGGATGGGGGAGAGTCTAGACACGTTGGGAACACTCGGGTCGAGCGGACCGGCTGTGGGACGCGCTGGGGCGCTGAGGGAGCTGCGAGGGGCGCCGGAGCGCCCCCCGGTCATCGCTTACAGGATTACACGGTCGATCACGTGCACGATGCCGTTGCCGGCGACCAGATTGCTCTGGACGATCTCAGCACCGCCGACGCTCAGCTGCGCACCGGGGGCACTGAGCTGCAGTGCCTTGCCGGACAGGCTCTCGGTCTGGTCGGCTTGCAGCAGGTCCGTGATACCGAGCCGGGCCCGCACGACGTGATTGCTGACCAGGTCGATCAGTGCTTGCTGATCCTGCATGAGCGCCTGGCGCTTCTCTTCGGGCAACGCATCGAAGGCCGAATTGGTCGGCACGAAGAGCGTGAAGGGACCGTCTTCCTTCAGGACCTCGAGCATGCCGGCCTGCTCGACGGCCTGCTCGAAGTCGCTGAACAGCGCGGCGTCCTGAGTGATGTCGAGAACCGTGCTGTCGGCGGCCGAGCCGACCGTCTTCGGCGGGTCGTAAGAGGCGAACGGACCCGGGGCCTCATAGTTCCGGTCACCGGCCTCGGCGCGCGCCAAGGTCTCCTCGTCCGCGTACTTGCTGCCGAAGGTCAACGCGGTGAGCGGGCCAAGGCCGATCACGAGCGCAAAGATGATCGTCCAACGTTGCTGGGTCAGGAAGGTGGGTTGCTGATCAGTCATCGCCTGAATCCTCTTGCTTGATGGTTGGATGAGTGCCAAACCGGCGCGCCCGAGAGCTGGGGTAGCTCGCCTGGGAGCTGGGACCGCCCAGCTGGAAGCGCCGGACACATCGCTCTGGGTGGGAGTGGCCAGACTCATGCAGCGACCATGCCAGGGTGCTCCAGAACGCTCTCACGGGTGCCGGGTGCAGGGTGCCGGGTGCTGGGTGCTGGGTGCTGGGTGCTGGGTGCCGGGTGCAGAGTGCTCCGGAACGCCCTCCAGGATGCTCCAGCTCGCTCTATGGCGTCTTGGGGATGCCTCGATCTGTTTCTCGTGCAAGACAGTGGAAATCCCGAGACCGATTGTCGCTGCCCGCAAGGGTCGTGCGGCAGGAGCCCGCTTGCGGGCGATCTTCGCCGTCGCGAGCGCGGCCTGGTCGCCCGCAAGCGGGCTCCTACAGCGGTGAGGGCCAGATGGCAGGGACAGGGTCTCGGGTCTGTCTGACGCGAGGCACCAGGGGCAGCACTCGGGGGATTTGGCCCGGTCGCTGGTTCATAGAAACCGCTTGGGCGGTCTGTTTGCCCAGTGCGCTGTTGCCCCATGTGCTTCGCCCAGTGCGCTGTTGCCCAATGTGCCTCTCCGAGGCGGGTTGGCGCCGATGCAGCGGGGCCTTGAGCGCCTGCGGATCGGCGGCGCCGCCCGGGTTGCATCTAGACTCGGGTGGTCTGCTCTGGACTGGATCTGGGAGGGGGTGGGAACGAACTGGGACCGAATGGCGACCGAGCTGGACACCGACTTGGAGACCAAGCTGGACACCGACCTGGAGACCGAGCTGGAGACCGAGCTGCTCACCGAATTGGGGGGGCGGGCGCGGCGTTTGCACGAGAGAACGACCATTTCAATATGCCACTCCAGCGGAGGGCTTCGATGTTCTTCAAACAGTTTTACCTCCCGAGTCTCGGCCACGCCTCCTACCTGGTGGGCTCGGAAGAATCGGGAGAGGCCCTGGTGCTCGATGTGCGCCGGGATGTCGAGACCTACTTCGCTGAGGCGCGAGAGCAGGGGATGCGTATCCGCTATGCCTGCGATACCCATCAGCACAACGACTACCTGAGCGGGATCTGCGAGCTGCCCGAGCGCGGCGACGTGCAGCTGCTGGCCGGCGCGCGTGCCGAGGTCGGCTACCCGGTTCGCGCGATGGACGACGGCGAGACCCTCGAGATGGGCGAGGTGCGCTTCGAGCTGATGCACACCCCAGGGCATACGCCGGAGCACATCAGCCTGCTGGTCACCGATCGCTCCCGCGGCGACGAGCCGGCGATCCTGTTCTCGGGCGGGGCGCTCCTGGTCGGCGATCTGGCGCGGCCGGACCTGTTGGGCGGGGAAGAGGAAACGCGGCGCGGCGCCGAATCCTTCTGCGCGACCCTGCAGCACAAGATCCTGCCGTTGCCGGACTTCGTCGAGGTCTTCCCGACCCATGTGGCCGGCTCGCTCTGCGGCGGCAACATCGGCAGTCGGCTGTCGACGACCATCGGCTACGAGCGCCGCATGAACCAGCTCCTGAGCAGCCTCTCGTCCAGCGACGAGTTCGTGCGCCAGTGCATGGACCTGACCGACCTGCCCGCGGTGCCGCCGTACTGGCCACGGATGCGCCAGCTCAACACCGAGGGGCCGCCGCGGCTCGGCGTGCTCGCCGATCCGCCGCCGCTCGGCATCGAGGAGTTTGAATCGGCGCGTGAGCAGGGTGCGCTCGTCGTCGACTGCCGGCCCCCCGAGGCGTTCTCGGCCCACATCCCGGGCGCGATCAATGTCGGCATCGGCAACAGCTTCGCGACCTGGGCCGGCAGCGTGCTGCCGCCCGAGCGTGACCTGGTCCTGGTGCTCGACCGCGCCGAGGACCTCTGGGAGGTCTGCTGGCAGCTGTTGCGGATCGGCTATCCGCTGCCGCGCGGCTGGCTCGGCGGCGGCATGCTGGCCTGGCGCACGGCCGGCAAGCCGATCGACGTGCTGCCGCAGTGGACCGTGCGCGAGCTCCGGCAGGCGCTCGACAAGGACCGCGATCTGCTCGTGCTCGATGTGCGTCAGCCAGCGGAGTGGAGCGCCGGGCACATCCCGGAGGCCCGCCACATCACCGGCGCCGAGATCGCCGCGCGTGTCGACGAGCTGCCCAAGGACCGGCCGATCGCCTCGATCTGCGGCAGTGGCTATCGTTCATCGGTCGCGGCCAGCGTACTCAAGGCGCAGGGTCATCGGGAGGTCTACAACGTGCTCGGCGGCATGACCGGCTGGGAGGCCGAGGGCTTCAAGACCACGCCCTGACGAGAAGCTGTGTCAAGCCCGCGAAGCTTGATAGCCATTCCGCCTGATCGCCGGACAGAAAGCGCCAGAACAGTCAGCACCGATGGGCTCAGCTTGTCCGGAAACCAGGGCGAGTGACTAGAGAAGCCCGAACAGAATGACCTCTGCGGCTTGAAAATTCAGCAGTTTGTCTAGGCTGGGCGGGCATTGTGACAGGGCATCTTGGCAGTCAGATTATTGCAAGCGAGGGTTTTGATGGTGACCGACGAAGACAAAGCAGATCAGGGAGGCGAATGGCCGACGCCGCTGCGCTGCGAGCAGTGTCAGCGCGAGGTCCCGCCCGATGAGGCGCTGCATCCCGAAGGTCAGGACTACACGCTGGCCTTCTGCTCCCCCGCGTGCCATGCACTCTGGCGTGAAGAACAGGCCGAGCCCCTGATCTCGCGCCATCGGCAGCGCAGCGGGCGCGAAGACTGATCGGAGACCGATATGAACCAAAGCTTTCTCTCAGTGAATACGCTCCTCGGGTGGAGGTTGCGCACCCGTGACGGCATGACGGCGGGTCTGCGCGATGTCTTGCTCGATACCGACAACTGGACGCTGAGCCTGCTATCGGCCGAGGCCGAGGGTTGGGCGCCGGAGCGCGAGCTGCTGCTCGCCCCGCGGATGGTGACCGGTTACGACGAGGCCCGCGCCGAGCTCGATCTGGACGCCGATGCCGAAACCCTGCGATCGAGCCCGACGCTGGCGACCGAGGACGGGATCGCCGGATTCGGTGACGAAGAGGCGCTGCCACCGGCTTGGGACGCGCATTGGCGGGCCGAGATCGATCCTGAAGACGGCGTCGATCCGCCTCCAGCGCCGACCGAGGAGCTGGATACCGAGGTTCCAGCGGACCTCGGCATCGAGACCGATCTGTCAGCGGACGATCTACTGCGCGCCGAAACCCTGATGGGCTGGACTGCCGAGACCGCTGACGGTGTGAACTTGACCATCAACGATCTCGTCGTCGACGACCGTGACTGGGCCTTGGCCTACCTCGACGTCGGGATCGGCGATCCGAGCGCCGTCGCTGAAGGTTCTGGCGGCTCTGGTCGCGGCAGCGAACAGCCGTGCCTGGTTTCGCGTCAGTGGATCGACTGGCTCAACCACAGCGGGGAGACCCTGCATCTTGCGGTCTGGGCGCAGGAGCTGCGCACAGCGCCGGCGGTGCCGAGTCCGGTGGCCTCCGATGCGCGCTCGCAAGTGCGCGTCTACGAGCCGGCCTGATCCGCAACAGCCCGATCCCCGGCAGTCTGATCCCCAACAGCCTGATCCCGCTCGAGATCGCCTTCGGCGAGCCCGGGGTTCAGCGAACGGCGCGCGGCGACCGCGAGCGAGCCGGCATGGCCAAGGAGGGAGCCGGCATGGCCAAGGAGGGGTCCGCTACGGCTGGCCCGGAGACGGCTGATCGTCGAGTGTCAATCTTTCCCATCGCAGGAGGTGTCCGATGAGCGATCCGAACAACATTGATGCCCTACTGGATCAGGACGGCTTTCTCGCTGACCCGGCGCAGTGGAACCCAGAGGTGGCCAAACAGCTTGCCTGGCGTGTCGATATCGGTGAGCTCGACGACGCCCATTGGCGGATCATCGATCGGCTGCGTGCGCATTTCAATCAGGCCGGGACCTTGCCGGTGCAGCGTACGCTCTGCCGCGAGCTCGAGCTGGAGTCGGACTGCCTGCTGGCCTGGTTCGGAGGGCCGGTCGAGGCCTGGACCGTCGCCGGCTTACCCAATCCCGGCGAAGAGGCGAAGGTCTACATGGCCGACATGGAAGCGCGCGCCAAGACCGGCTATGGGGAATGATCTCGATAGTGCCGCAGCAGGAGGTTGATCATGGCTCATAAGACGCGCAAGCACTGGGGTCAGATGCCTTGGTGGCAAAAGGCGGCGGTCTGCTGCTCCCAGCCGACACTCTTCTACAGTCTGATGTTCGCCTTCGTCGGGCTGCTGTTCCTGCTCGGGGCCTTCTATCTGGACCCCGACATGTGGACTGTCGGCCTGATCCTGATCCTGATCTCAGCGGTCATGGTGATCACCTACCTGGTGCTCGCCTATCGCGCATTCGGGCGCGAAGGTCGCCGGGACGAGTCGCCCGCGGTCGACTATGTGAACAAGGGCGACGCGGCCAACGCTGAGCGCGGCCAAGGCTGAGGCCGTTAAGGAAGGCGGCTCTCATGGCTGGCCACAAGCGCCGTTCTGCGTCGCCTGCTCTTCCAACTTGCCGGCATTGCTGGCGCCCGGGGCCTGGCCTGCGGCTGGCGGACCAATCCGCACACAGCCTGAGATCACGCCAGTGAACGTCGCGTTCGCCCTGTTCCTGCTCCGGCGCCGGCGCCGGCAACAACGTGCGTCTCGCCCTGCTCGGCATCGTCTTCAGGTCCGCCGGCCTTCCCGACCGGCAATGCCCTGCTGGCCGAGCTTTACAGCCAGCGCGACACCCTGATTCAGAGCCTCCAGGACTGGCAAGCCACCGGCGAGCAGATCAGCCAGTGTTGGCTGAACTGGACCCAGCTGCAAACGCTGCTTCGAGCAAGCGCGCATGGACGCCGCCCGGCTGCTGGAGCCCAAGGTGCAGCGCGTCGACCTCCCGCGCCGCACCCTCACCGACGAGGCCGAGCTCGCCGACTGGCTCGCCGAGGCCGAGGTGCGCATCCGCGCCAAGCTCGCGGATAGGCCGGTGATGGTCTAGCAGGTTATTGTTGCAATCTTTCCACGCGATGGATAATTTGCGCCGATGCTCTCTCGACTTGTCACCGATGAGGTTGCCGCGGCACTGAGCCGTCAGGCAGCGGTCGCGCTGATCGGGCCGCGCCAGGTCGGCAAGACGACGCTCGCGCTGGCAATCGGCGAGGCAAGCAACGCGCTCTATCTGGACCTGGAAGACCCAGACGACCGCTCCCGCTTGTCGAGTCCGACACTGTTTCTCGACAACGTCGAGGACCGACTGGTGATCCTGGACGAGATCCACCGCATGCCCGAGCTGTTTCAGGGCCTGCGCGGCATCATCGACAAGGGGCGCCGTAAGGGCAAAGGCAAGGGGCGGTTCCTCATCCTCGGCTCGGCTTCGCTCGACCTGCTGCGACAGTCGGGCGAGACACTGGCGGGACGCATCGCCTATATCCATCTCGATCCGTTCTCCGCGCTGGAGATCGAGGATACGCGCGCGGCGCGCGAGCGCCTCTGGCTGCGCGGGGGCTTCCCAGACAGCTACCTGGCCGCGAGCGACGGCGAGAGCCTGGCGCTGCGCAGGGACTTCATTCGCACCTATCTCGAGCGCGACGTGCCGATGTTCGGGCCGCGCATTCCCGCGACCACCCTGGAGCGACTCTGGACCATGCTCGCCCATCGCCAGGGAACACTGCTGAACGCCTCCGAGCTGGCGCGGGCGCTGGAGGTGAGCACCCAGTCCGTCACGCGCTATATCGATCTGCTTTGCGATCTCTTGCTGGTCAGGCGACTGCGACCCTTTCATGCCAACATCGGCAAGCGCCTGGTGAAATCGCCGAAGGTCTATGTCCGCGACAGCGGGCTGGTGCATGCGCTGCTCGGGCTCGAAACTCTGGAGCAGCTCGCCGGACATCCGGTCGTCGGCTACAGCTGGGAGGGCTATGTGCTGGAAAACCTGCTCTCGGTCTTGCCCTGGCGCTCATCCGCTTTCTTCTATCGAACCAGCCGCGGCGCCGAGATCGATCTGTTGCTGGAGCACAATGACGGGACGCGCTGGGCCATCGAGGTGAAACGGAGCCTCGCGGCCAAGGTTGAGCGCGGTTTTCATCAGGCCTGTGAAGACATCAAGCCACAGCGAGCCTTTCTGGTGCATGCCGGCGAGGATCAGTATCCGGTCTCAGCGCAGTTGGAGGCCATCAGCCTCAGAGGCCTGATGGAGGCGCTTCGTGCGATGGCGCCCGCCACCTGAAGCGCGGCGTTGCATGTAACGCATCGACCCTCTAAGCTGTTTCATGTAACGCAAACACGACGGAGGGAGCGATGGCATCCACAGAGGTCAACGCACGCGTCCAAAGGCACCGCGAGGCGCTGCGCCGGGCGGGGCTGCGTCCGGTACAGATTTGGGTGCCTGATACGCGCCGGGCAGGCTTCGCGGAGGAATGTCGCCGACAGTCTCGCCTTGCGGCCCAAGCGGATGCCGCAGATAGCGACATGCAGCATTGGCTGGACGAAGCCCTCACCGATCTGGAGGGCTGGACCGCATGACGCGCGGCGACCTGGTGACCATCGCCCTGTCCGGTGACTTCGGCAAGCCGCGTCCGGCGTTGGTGATCCAGGCCGATCAATTCCAGGAGCATGCCACCCGGACGGTACTGCCGGTGACCAGCACACTGGTCGCGGCGCCGCTGTTTCGCATCACGCTCGAGCCCAGCGCGGATAATGGCCTGAAGCAGCCCTCTCAGGTCATGGTCGATAAAGCGATGACGGTGAAACGCGACAAGATCGGCCCCGTCTTCGGGCGCATCGATCTCGACAAGCTGGTCGAGATCGAGCGCGCCCTCGCCGTGTTCTTGGGCATTGCGAAGTAACAGACATGCGCGTGACAGTCGATATCGATGACGACCTGCTGCAGCGTGCCCAAGCACTCAGCGGCATCAAAGAACCAACGGCCTTGGTGCATGAGGCACTCAAGGCGCTGCTTGAGCGAGAGACTGCGCGCCAATTGGCACAGCTTGGCGGCTCCGAGCCCCAGATCGACGAAGCGCTCGACTGGCTCCGTCGTGCAGTCTGGTCCCTGCCCGTCCTCGACACTCGCAGCGACGATGAGATACTGGGCTACAACAGGTTTGGCCACTTTGACTGATCCAACGGCCAGATTGAACGCCCAATCAAAGCACCAAGGAGCCACCCCCATGGACCCCCTCGCCAAACCCCCGCGCCGCCGACACCTTCGACGACTGGCCCGAGCACCTCGGCGAGCTGAAGCCGACGGCCCCCTGCTGCGGTTCCGGGCATTTTCTGGTCGCCGCCTTCCAGACGCGCCGGCGCTGTGCCGATCATAGTCGCGAAACCGTAGCGCCTCCTGGCGATCCGCAACGGAGATGTGCAACAGTGTTCGCGACTGAACAGACCGAGGCGCTGCTCCGGTTCGGCTTCAAGTTCGGTCGAGGCGGTGTCCACGCGGCACGGACGATGATGCTCCCGGAGCTGCAGCGCCTACTGGACGCGCTACCCGAGGATGCCGAACAGGCCGACTACCGGGCCGCGGTGGTTGACACCAACCTGCTCGACAAGCCGTCACTGAAGGCCCGCAAGCTCGGCTTTGAGCATTTGTGCGGCCTCTATGCCCTCGATCCCAACGTCTGTCTGTTCCGGGTCCTGCGGCGCTTGTGGCACAGCGATGCGCCGAGTCAGCCGGTGCTGGCGCTGTCGATGGCGCTGGCGCGGGATGCGTTGCTTCGACTCAGCGCCCCGCTCATCCTCGAGGCCCGGCCCGGCGTCCGCGTATCCCGGGACCAGATGGCTGAACGGTTCGCCACCTGGGGCGAGGGCCGCTTCAGCGCCACCTCGGTCGAGGCCATCGCTCAGCGCGTGAACGGCACCTGGACCCGGGCCGGCTATCTGACCGGGCGCGTCAAGAAGGTCCGCACACAGCCCGAGATCACGCCGGTGAACGTCGCGTTCGCCCTGTTCCTGGCCTATCTTGAGGGGCGTCTCGCCCAGCGCCTCTTGACCAGCGACTGGGTGCGTGTGCTCGATCTTCCCGAGGAACGGCTGATCGAGCTGACCCAGGCGGCGGCGCTGTGCGGGCTGCTGGTGTTCCGCCGCACCGGCGCCGTGATGGAGGTCCGCTTCCCGAACTATCTGACCGAGCAGGAACGGGAGTGGCTCAATGAGCAGGCTTGACCGTCTCGTCGAACGCTACGCCGATCACATCGCCACCCCGTGGCCGGCCGGACTATCGGGCATCGAGCGCGTGATCTTCGTCGTCTACCCGCCCGCCGATGAATTGCGCTTACGCATCTACATCGACGAGTTCGAGCTACGCACCCGCGACGCCGGCCATGGCTGGAGGCTGCTCGACCTGACCGGAGCCTTCCCGCAGTGGATGGCCGCCCACCGCTACCGCGAGAAGTATTTTCGCCGTCCCACGCTGCTCGCGGGGTACCCCGAAGGCCGCCTGGCCGAGTTCACGGCGCACCTCGTCAAGCAGACCCGCGCGCAGGTCGCCGCGGCGCCGGCCGACGAGGTGGTCGCCCTTGCCGGGGTCGGCACCCTGTTCGGGGTCTCCAGCGTCTCCGAGGTCGTGAACGGCGCCGCGTCTGCCATCAATGGGCGCCTCGTCGTCTTCTTTCCCGGTGAGAAGGACGGCAACATCTACCGCTTGCTCGATGCCCGCGATGGCTGGGACTACATGGCGCATGCGATCACCGCGGACTGAATAAGGAGTTGACCATGAAGAATCGGGCGATCTATAGCAAGGATCCTCTGGCCAACCGACTGATCAACAACGGCGTGGCCGAGGTCTCGGAAGACCGCTCCAAGGCCGCATTGGCGATCCTCCGCTACGAGCTGGACACCTTCGTCTGCGACGGCGAATACGAAAAGGGCCTGCAGAAGATCCTCGAAACCTACCTCGGCAACCTCGGCAGCGCCCCCGAACAGCCCGGCGTCTGGATCAGCGGCTTCTACGGCAGCGGTAAGTCGCATCTGGCCAAGATGCTTCGCGCCCTCTGGGTCGATCTCCCGTTCGACGACGGCGCCACGGCCCGCAGCGTTGCCCGGCTCCCGACCGAGATCAAGGACCATCTCCGGGAGCTGAACACCCAATCGAAACGCTACGGCGGCCTGCACGCCGCCTCCGGCAAGCTCGGCTCCGGTGCCGGCAACAACGTGCGTCTCGCCCTGCTCGGGATCGTCTTTAGGTCCGCCGGCCTGCCCGAGAAGTACAACCAGGCGCGCCTGATGATGTGGCTGCGGCGTGAAGGCATCCTCGACAGGGTCGAAGACGCCCTGGCGAGCAAGGGCACCAGCCTGGAGCAGGAGCTCCCGGATCTGTTCGTCTCCGACGACCTCCATTCGGCCCTGCTCGCCGCCAAGCCCGAGCTGGCCCCGGACGCCATGAGCGTGGGCGACCGCCTGATCGCCCAGTATCCGGAGGTACAGGATGTCTCGAACGACGAGATGATCCGCGCTGTCAAGGATGCGCTCACGAATGATAACGGCTTCCCGCTGACCCTCATCGTGCTCGATGAAGTCCAGCAGTTCATCGGCAACAGCGGCGACCGCGCCTACAGCATCCAGGAGGTGGTCGAGTCCTGCAGCAAGCACTTCGGCGGGCGCCTGCTGTTCGTCGGCACCGGGCAGACCGCCATGTCCGGCACCCCGTCACTGCAGAAGATCAAGGGCCGCTTCACGGTGCCGGTGCAGCTCTCCGACACGGACGTCGAGGCCGTCATCCGCAAGATCATCCTGCAGAAAACGCAGGGCGCGATCCCCGCGATCCAGACGACCCTGACCGACAACCTCGGCGAGATCTCCCGCCACCTGCGCGGCACCAAGCTGGAGCACACCACGCAGGACGAGCCCATCATGGTCGCGGACTACCCGCTGCTGCCGGTGCGCCGCCGATTCTGGGAGAAGGTCCTGCACAAGCTCGACGAGTCCGGCACCATCTCCCAGCTCCGCAACCAGCTCCGCATCGTCCACGAGGCCGCCTGCGCCACCGCCGAGCAGCCCCTCGGCCAGGTGGTCTCCGGCGACTTCATCTACGACCAGCTCAGCACGGACCTGCTGCAGACCGGGCTGCTCTCACGAGAGGTCTACGACCGCATCGGCAAGCTCGCCGCCGGCGACGCCGACGCGCAGCTCAAGGCCAGTCTGCTCAAGCTCATCTACCTGATCGGCAAGCTGCCCACCGACCCGATGGCGGACATCGGTCTGCGTGCCACCGAGGACAGCCTGGCGGACCTGCTGGTCACCGAGCTGGCGGGCGGCTCCAGTGCCCTGCGCAAGCGCATCCCCGGCCTGCTGGATGAGCTGCACAACACCGACGGGCTGGTGATGGCCATCGCCACCGCCTCGGGCACCGAATACCGCCTGCAGACCGCCGAGAGCAGCGCCTGGCACGACGAATATCGCAAGCAGGTCTCCGAGCTGTCGTCGAATACCCAGCGCCTCGAGATGGAGCGTATCGATCTCTTCAAGACCGCCTACCGGGAGGCGCTCAAGGGCGTGCACCTGACCCAAGGGCAGACCAAGGAGGTGCGGACCCTCACCCCCTGCTACGACGACAGCCTGCCGGCGGACGCCGACAAGCAGATCGTCGCCTGGTTCCGCGACGGCTGGAGCAGCTCCGAGACCGAGATCAAAGGCGATGCGCGCAACGCCGGCCCCACCAGCCCGACCATCTTCGTCTTCCTGCCGGCCCAGAGCCGCAACGAGCTGCGCGCGGCCATCATCGAGCACAAGGCCGCCCGGCTCACGTTGGACACCCGCGGCGTGCCGGCGACGCCCGAGGGCCAGGATGCCCGCTCCGCCATGGAGACCCGCCGCAACGACGCGGACCGCCGTATTGCCCAGATCGTCAAGACCGTCGTCGGCGGCGCGCAGGTCTATCAAGGCGGCGGCTCGGTCGTGGATGGCACCGACCTGAGCGACAAACTGCAGGCCGCTGGCGCTGCGTCCGTCGTGCGCCTCTACGGCGACTTCGACACCGCCGACCAGGTGGGCTGGGACAAGGTCATCGAGCGCTCGCGCAAAGGCGAGACCCAGCCCCTGCAGCCCATCAAGCACAGCGCCGACACGGACCAGCACCCGGTCTGCGCCGCCATCCTCAAGCACCTGGGTGCCGGCAAGAAGGGCAGCGACGTGCGCGAGCACTTCAAGGCACCGCCGCACGGCTGGCCCCAGGATGCCATCGACGGTGCCCTCTATGCCCTGCTCGCCAGCGGCCACGTGCTGGCGCTGAACAACCTCGGCAAAGCGGTGGACGCTAAGGGCCTGGAGCGCAAACAGATCACCCAGAGCAGCTTCAAGCCCGAGACCGTCACCATCAGCCCGGTGCAGAAGATCCAGATCCGCAAGGTCTTCCAGGCCGCCGGTGTCGGCTGCCAGCCGGGCCAGGAGGTCGACAAGGCGCCGGCGCTGCTGCGTACCCTGCGAGACCTGGCCAGCAAAGCCGGCGGCGAGGCGCCGAAACCGGCGCTGCCGGACCAAAAGCGGCTCGACGACCTGGGGGCGCTCGCCGGCAACGCCCTGCTCGCTGAGCTATACAGCCAGCGCGATACCCTGATCCAGCACAGCAAGGACTGGACAGCCACCGGCGAACAGATCGCCAAACGCTGGCCGACCTGGACCCTCGTGCACGACCTCTTGAACCACGCCAAGGACCTGGGTCCATCCGAGGAGCTGCAGGCCGAGGCCAGGGAGATCGAGCAACAGCGGGCACTGCTCGCCGACCACGACCCGGCTCAGGCCCTGCTCGACAACACGGTGGACCTGCTGCGCAGCAGTCTCAACCACCACGTCGAGGCGTATCGGAAGACCTACGACGCGGAGATGGCGGCACTGGATCACGACAGCGATTGGCAGCAGCTTTCACCCGATCAGCGCACCGCGATTCTGGTCAAGCACGGCCTCGACCAGACCGTTTCGGTGGATGCCGCCACCGCCGAGAGCATCCTCGAGGAGCTGGAGCACTGCTCGCTCTCCCAGTGGGCCGACCGCACCCGGGCGCTCAAGAGCCGGTTCGAGCAGGTGCGCCTCGAAGTCGCCAAGCTATTGGAGCCCAAGGTGCAGCGCGTGGATCTCCCCCGCCGCACGCTGCGGGACGAGGCGGAGCTGGCCGCCTGGCTCAAGGAGGCCGAGGAGCGCATCCGGGGCAAGCTCAGCGACGGGCCGGTGATGATCTGACCGATAGGATTGACGGTAATTGACCTACCGCCGGATGATTGACAGTAAAACACCTGCATTCTGGTTGCCATCATGCCGGCCGTGACTGTCAAGAACCTTCCGGACGATCTCTACCAGCGCCTCAAGACCAACGCCCAGGCGCATCATCGCAGCATCAACGGCGAGCTGATCGCGACCCTCGAGCGGGCACTGTGCGTGCAACGGACCGATCCCGAGCAGCAGCTCGCCCAGATCCGCGCCTTGCGCCGCGAGCTGGACCTGCCGCCCCTCGACCTCGACGCGATCCGCGCCGCGATCGAGTCTGGTCGGCCAGCATCTCGGCACCCCTCTGTTCACGGCCGACAGCGGTCTACGCAAGGCATTTCCTGACACCGCGCAGGGGCTCCCGACTGGAGCCTGACGCGCGCCCGCGCAAGCCCAGCTCGATCCATCACCAAGGAGCTTTCCTCATGGACCCCCTCGCCAAACCGCTGCGCAGGCAACTGGAAGAGGCCGTCGTCGACGCCCGGGACACGGCGGAAGAGGCCGCCCGCGCCGCGCTGATGCACCTCGGTGTCGGCGACGCGGACGCGCCCAAGCATCTGACCGACGCCGAGCGCGCCCTGCGCCGCCGCCTGCGCGCCCACGGCCGCCAGCTCGGGGATCAGCGCCGTCCCGACGCGCATCAGGCTATCGACAAGCTGGTGCAGGAGACCGCCTACGAGCACTGGCACCGCATGCTCTTTGCCCGCTTCCTGGCCGAGAACGGCCTGTTGATGCACCCCGACGGCGTCGCGCTGACCCTGGACGAGTGCAACGAGCTGGCCCGGGACGAGGGCGCCGCGGACGGCTGGGAGCTGGCCGGGCGCTATGCCTCCCGCATGCTGCCGCAGATCTTCCGCCCGGACAGTCCGGTGCTGGCGCTGAAGCTCGCCCCTGAGCACCAGCGCGCCCTGGAGCATCGGCTGGCCGGTCTGCACCCGGACACCTTCCAGGCCGCCGACAGCCTCGGCTGGGTCTACCAGTTCTGGCAGACCAAGCGCAAAGACGCCGTCAACCGCTCCGAGGTCAAGATCGGCGCCGACGAGCTGCCCGCCGTCACCCAGCTCTTCACCGAGCCCTACATGGTCGCCTTCTTGCTCGACAACAGCCTCGGCGCCTGGTGGGCCGCCCGGCGGCTGAACGCGGACGACCTGCGCAGCGCCGAGAGCGAGGAGGCGCTGCGCCGCAAGGCCGCGATCCCCGGCGTGCCGCTGGAGTATCTGCGCTTCGTGAAGGAAGAGGACGACGCCTGGACGCCCGCCGCCGGCACCTTCGACGCCTGGCCCGAGCATCTCGGCGAGCTGAAGGTCATGGACCCCTGCTGCGGCTCCGGGCACTTCCTCGTGGCCGCGTTGCAGATGCTGGTGCCGATGCGCAAGGCGCTCGAAGGGCTCGACGCCCGCACCGCCGTCGATGCGGTACTGCGCGATAACCTGCACGGCCTGGAGCTGGACCAGCGGTGCGTCGAGATCGCCGCCTTCGCGCTGGCCCTGACCGCCTGGCGCTGGCCCGATGCTGGCGGTTATCGGCCACTGCCGGCGCTGAATCTCGCCTGCTCCGGGCTCGGCATCCACGCCCCGAAGGCCGACTGGCTGCGGCTCGCCGAGGGTGACGTCGACCTGGAGCACGCACTGGAGCGGCTGTACGACCTGTTCAAGGACGCACCGACTCTCGGCAGCCTGATCGATCCTCGGCGGGCGTTGGGGGACGACCTTCTACAGTTGAGCTGGGTTCGGGTCGAGCCGCTCTTGGAGCGGGCGCTGGGGTCGGAGGATGCGCAGCAGCAGGAGCTAGGAGTGCTTGCGGCTGGGTTGGCGCAGGCGGCTCGATTGCTCGCGGACCGCTACCACTGTGTTGTCACTAACGTGCCGTATTTGACGCGGCAGAGGCAATCCAAGAAATTGATGGACTATTTCGATGGTCGTTTCGCGAAGAGCAAGAACGAGCTTGGGTATGTGTTTCTCTCCAGGTTTCTAGACCAGCTTCCGGAGAGGTGCCCTGTAGCGGCGGTGATGCCGCAGAATGTACTGTACATGGCGCGCTATAAGAGCTTCAGGGTTTGCCTGCTTGAAAGCGCAACGTGGGAACTCGTTGCAAGGCTGGGGACGGGCGCATTCGAAGCTATATCCGGCGAGGTGGTGAACGTCGGCTTGTTCATAATGACCGCATCAACTCCAATCTCGGAGCAAATGATAACATGCATCGATGTGCCGCGTGATTCGGATGCGCACGAAAAGGCGCGCCACCTCAGCGATGGTAGCGCTACCATTCTCAAACAGAATGCTATGTGTCTTAACCCGGATTCCGTTTTCGGTAGTACTTCTGTAATCGAGAAAGGAGCTCTTCTGGCTGAACACGCTGAATGCTATCAGGGACTCCGCACCGGAGACGCGAACCGATTCGTTGCAAACTGGTGGGAAATTCCATTCGGTTCAGGTGAATGGGATTTCTTTCAGACGTCAAGCACCGACGATGCTGGTTCGATCTCAGGTTACACAGGAGCCATATTCTGGCAGGGCGGGGCAGGGCAGTTGCACGAGTATGCAGCAGCTACTCGGTATCGGCTGCATGATATGCATGAAAGCGGGAATCGCGCTTGGGGTAGATGTGGGATTGCAGTGGGTCAAATGACTTTAAGAGCAACAGTGTATCTTGGCGCGAAATTTGATAACCCCGTTGCAGTAGTCGTTCCAAAAGAAACAAGGGACCTCGATGCTATTTGGGCCTTCCTTTCTTCGGAGCAGTACAGAGAAAGCGTAAAAGAAGTTAACAGAGGTTTGTATATCACGAATGCGGCGCTGCTGAAGGTTTCGTTTGATCGTGATTATTGGGTCGATGCGGTCAGGGCAAATGAAGGACTCAGCTTTCCGCGCACATTCTCACCCGATCCTTTTCAGTGGATTTTCCACGGACATCCTTATCGATCGCGGCACCCGCTGCACGTTGCCGTAGGACGGTTAATTGGTTTCCGCTGGCCGGCCGAGAAAGATTGCGTGATGGCACTCTCGGACGAATCCCGCGCCCTGGTCGCCGAGACCCGCAAGCTCGACCCCTTCAGCGACGACGACGGCATCTGCTGCCTGCCCGCCATCCGCGGCGAGCCCGCGGCCCACGAGCGCCTGCTGGGCCTGCTGGAGGCGGCCTACGGTGACGACTGGACCGCCGGCACCCTGGGCAAGCTTCTGGCCGAGTCGGGCGCCCAGGGCAAGGGCCTGGACGTCTGGCTGCGCGACGCCTTCTTCCAGCAGCACTGCAAGCTGTTCCATCACCGCCCCTTCATCTGGCACATCTGGGACGGGCTCAAGGACGGCTTCGCGGCCCTGGTCAACTACCACAGGCTCGACCGCGCCAACCTGGAGCGGCTGATCTATACCTACCTGGGCGACTGGATTCGGATGCAGGAGCGCGCCGCCGCCGACGGCCAGCAGGGCGCCGACGAGCGCCTGGCCGCCGCCAAGGCCCTCAAGACCAAGCTGGAAGCCATCCTGGAAGGTGAGGCCCCGCTCGACATCTTCGTGCGCTGGAAGCCCGTCGAGCAGCAGCCCATCGGCTGGGAGCCGGACCTCAACGACGGCGTACGCCTCAACATCCGCCCCTTCATGCTCGCCGGCGACGTGGGCAAGAAGGGCGCCGGTGTGCTGCGCGCCAAGCCCAACATCCACTGGAAGAAGGACCGCGGCAAGGACGTCGAAAGCGCCCCCTGGTACCCCGTCTTCCAGGGTGAGCGCATCAACGACCACCACCTGACCCTGGCCGAGAAGCGCGCGGCGCGAGGGGGTGCGTGATGCTGCTGACCAATTTGAAGATCGAAAACTACCGCGGCATCAAGACGCTGGAGCTTGCGCTCGGGTCCACGACGGTGCTGGTCGGCGAGAACAATTGCGGCAAGACCAGCGTCCTGCACGCGCTACGCGCATGCTTACACACACTACGGTCCGGCGGTCGCGCGGCGCCGTTCGACGAGTTCGACCTTCACTTCGACAGTCGTGCTGCGGACCCGACGACGGCACCGTTGATCGTCATCACGCTCACGTTCGAGGAGGAAACGCCTGGCGAGTGGTCAGAGGAGATCGAACAACGCCTTGGAGGGGACGCTGGGGTTATCGCCCTTGTGCCGCCCGATGACCGCAGCCGGATTCAGCTGCGTGTCAGCGCCGAGTACTCGAATGTCACTCAGGAGATCGACACCACATTCGAGTTTCTCGACGCTGCCGGAAACCCGTTGCCAGCGAAGAACCGAGCCCGCCTGAGCAACCTTCAACAGTTGCGCCCTCTGTTCTACCTCTCGGCACTGCGTGATGCCGGGAGGGAGTTCTCGCGTACCTCCCAGTTCTGGTCCCCCTTCGTCAAGAACTCCCAGATCGACGATACGACGAAGGCGACCATCGAAGCGAAGCTGGAGGATATCAACGCACAGATTATCGAGGCTCACGGAACCTTCAAAGGTGTTCGGGACCACCTCGGCAAGGTGCAGCAGTTGGTCGCACTTGGCGTCGGCGCCGAGGACGTCGTCAGCGTGGATGCTATACCCGCACGGGTCTTCGATATGCTGAACCGCACTCAGGTCAACATCGCTTCCGCTACGGGCGCGCGGCTGCCAATTGGGCGGCATGGAGAGGGAACACAGAGTCTCGCCGTGTTGATGCTTTTTGACGCGTTTCTGAAATCCGAGTTGGCCAGGAAGCAGCGGGTTCTGGAATCGAAGCCCATTGTCGCGCTGGAAGAGCCCGAAGCCCACTTGCATCCGAATGCCGTCCGCGCACTTTGGAAGGTAATCCAAGACATTGACGGGCAAGTACTGGTCGCGACACATTCGGGCGATTTGCTGTCCGAAGTGGATATCTACTCCATCCGACGGTTGTACAAAAGGGACGGAGCGGTCAAGGTTGGCGCGATACCATCGGACCTTCTCAATGCGCGGCAGCTTCAGAAGTTCGACTACTTTGTTAGACGGACGCGTGGCGAGCTTTTCTTTGCTAGGGTGTGGATCTTGGTTGAAGGAGAAACCGACGTAATTCTTCTCAGCGGCGCAGCCCGAGTGCTTAGAATCGAGCTCGAACAGGCCGCTATCCGAATTGTCGACTATGCACAGAGCGACCTCTCGCTTTTCATCGCCGCGGCGGATTCCCTTGGTATCGAATGGCACGTCTTCTCAGACGGTGACTCGGCTGGAGCGAAAAACATTAAAAAGGCTCGTGATGTGTTGGGGTCACGGCCGGAAGCATCGCACTTGACGTTGCTTCCGGATGGCGACCCTATAGAACCATACCTATGTCGAAATGGTTTCATCGACGTCTATGAGGATCACGCGAGCGACCAGAACCGACCGCGATACATCACAGTTGGTGAGAGCGATGAGGCGTACGCTGGTCAACTATGTCGATGTCTGCCGAACAATGGTAAGCCCGCTGCGGCCCACGCCGTCGTTGCAGAGATGATTTCCCGCGGCGCCGGCTCCGTCCCTCGGGAGATCGCCGAGTGCTTGTCAAAGGCCATCGCGCTTGCAGGGGATAAAGCATGAGTATTCTTGAACACTTGAACCCGAACCAGCTCGCGGCGGCGCAATGGAATACGGGGCCGCTTCTTGTCTTGGCGGGACCTGGCTCCGGGAAGACAGCGACGCTTACCGCGCGGGTTGGCCGGCTGGTCGAGCAGGGACGCGACGAGTCCTTCCGCATACTCTGCCTCACCTTCACAAGGAAGGCGGCAGCCGAAATGCGGGAGCGCCTGCTGAAACTGGTGCCGGAAGCGCGAGATAGAGTGCTTCTGACAACTTTCCACTCGTTCGCGACCGACATCCTGCGGCAGCACGGTAGCCATTTCGGTTTGAGTCCGGATTTCGCAATACTCGAGGAGGGCGAGCGTGTCGACATCCTCAAGTCGGTGCTTGACGAAAAAGCTGACGAACTCACCAAGGTGGTATCGGCTGAAAAGGCCCTGAAGGCCATCGACTTTCTGCTGAGAAACGTCACACCCGACGCGGACGTCCCGACATTGGTCAAGGACGCTGAGGCGGGAAGGCAGCTTCAAACCCTCTTTGTGCGCTACAAGGACGTTTTGAAAGAGCAAAACTGCCTCGACTACGGGTCCATCCTCTATTTTTGCGAGGAGTTGCTTCGCGTGCGGCCACGCGTCAGCAAACAGCTACGGACGGTCTACCGATACGTGTGCGTGGACGAGTTCCAGGACACGAACCTCGTGCAGTATCGATTGCTTCGGGTTCTCGTGCCAGACGCGGACGCCAACCTCTTTATCGTTGGGGACGACGACCAGATCATTTATCAGTGGAACGGGGCGAGCCCGGCGCGGGTGAGGCAGCTAGAACAGGATTATGCGTTGACGACCATCCAACTGCCGGAGAACTACAGATGCCCGCCGCAGGTGGTGGAATTGGCGAATGCGCTGATCGTCCACAACAGCGACCGTTCGCAGCATAAGAGGCCTTTGCTTTCCATGAAGGCAGGGTCCGGCGCAAACGCCGTCGAGCTTCTTGGGTTCGAAGACGACTGGAAGGAAGCGGAAGGTATTGCGGAACACGTGGCGACACGGCTGAGCGATGGCGCAGAAGCTTCGGACATTGCCGTCTTGGCGCGTTCTACCAGGCTCTTGGAGCGGGTGCAGGACGCGTTTGGCGCGCTGTCGGTGCCTAACCACATACAGCGGCGAAAGTCCCGGTTCGAGAGTCCACCGATGCGGTTTGTGACATCGGCCTTGAAACTAGCCCTGGTACGTTCGGACGACGAGCTGGCCTCAACGGTCACAAAGGCGCTGTCGGATTGTGTCGACCAGGACGTCAGTGGCGAGGATCTCGCGAGGTTCGCGGCGGGACTGAACGGGGACCAATTGGAAGCGCTCGGTGCTCTGGTCGCTGAAGGTGCGGCAGTACCCGGGGGGCTGACGCAAGCGGTCCATGCGCTGGTCAGCGGTCGATACGCCGAGTTTGCAGCCATTGCGTTGGATCACTTCGACACGGTCGAGCGTACAGCCGAGGAGGGCGGGAAAGAGCAGTATGCAGAGTACGCAACGGAACGCAAAGTATGGGACAGCATCGTGCGCGAGATCGGGGGTGAGGAGGAAGCTTATGCACTTCCACTCGGGCAATTTCTTCAAGAGCTTGCGCTGGCCAATAAGACCCCGGAGGCGCCTTCAGGCTCGGTACGGTGTCTTACGATTCACGGCTCAAAGGGATTGGAATTTCCGCATGTCTACCTGATCGGCATGGCGGAGGATCAGTTGCCGTCGTTTCAGAGCAAGAAATCCGGGGATGATAGCCGAGAGATGCAGGAAGAACGCCGGAACTGCTTCGTCGCGATAACCCGCACTCTCGAAACGCTGACGATGAGCTTTGGCAAGAGGTACAACGGATGGTCAAAGGAGCCGTCACGCTTCTTGTTCGAGATGGGAATGATTGAGTTCCGTGAATGATTGGCGGAACTCAAAGCCTTTACGATGATGAAGCCGACCTGCTGTCGGAGATCGCCGCGGGCGAGGACACGTTCCTTGATTGTATGGAGGTCGTGTGTAAGGGAGATCAGGTGCGCTTCGCGAGCGATGAGGGCAGAGCCGACGAGGTCATCGCCGAGGCCTTCGTCTCCATGGCGAACACCGAAGGCGGACTGGTGGTCTTTGGCGTCAGCGAAGATGGCAAGGTCCTCGGCATCAACGCCGACAAGCGCGACAAGCTCGAGCAGTTCGTGGTCCAGTGCGCCCTCGATCACTGCGTACCGCCCATCGAGCCCCACCTGGATTGGCTGCTGCTGCCCGACGCCAACGGCGAGCGCCGGCTGTGTCTGCGGGTCTATGTTCCGCGGGCGCGCTACTACGTGCATCAGACCAGCGACGGGCGCTTCCTGAGGCGTGTCGGCAGCCATCGCACACCGATTCCGGCCGAGCAACTGGGGCGGCTGCTCGCGAGCCGACAGCTCATGTTGCCGTTCGAGGAGCGGCCCGTCCTCGGCGCGGGCCTGGACGCGCTCGATAGCACCCGGTTCGAGACCTACTACCGACGCCGCTTTCATGAGCCCATCGCGGACCCGGCGCTGAGCTACGAGCGCTTGCTGGGCAACCTGAAGCTGGCCGTGCAGGGTGACGACGGCGATTGGCACCCGACCAATGTGGGCGTGCTGCTGTTCTCCGCCCGACCAGACCTACACGTGTCCGGCGCCTACGTGGACCTGGCCGTCTACGACCATGCCGATGCCGACGGCAACACGCTGGACGCGAAACGGGTCACGGGCACCGTGGTGGAGCAGATCGAGTGGGTGCTGACCTATCTGCGCAACAGTCCATTGCTCAACACGGTCTCCGTCAAGGACGGCCTGGGGAGAGTGGATCGGCCCGCGTACAGCGACTTCGCGGTGCAGGAGTCGGTGGTCAATGCGCTGGCCCATCGCGACTACGCGATCGCGGGCGCGCAGGTCATCGTCACCGTCTTCCCGGACCGCATCGAGATCCGCAACCCCGGCGGTCTGCACAACACGCTGACTGAGGACAACCTCTACGCGGGCTGTCAGCCGGTGCGGCGCAATCAGATCCTTTGCGGCTTTCTGCGCGACTACGAGAGCCCGGCTACCGGACGCCGCTATATGGAGGCGCGCGGTGAAGGGTTCTTGACGCTGGTTCGTACCAGCATGGCGCTGTCCGGCCGCCGCCCGGAGCTGGTCAACATGGGCGGTGCAGTGAAGCTGACGCTGTTCTCCTCCCATGCCGGCAGCGCGCCTGCTACGTAGTCAGACCATCTTGGCCTGACGGGTTCAGGGTGTTAACAGCTAGCCTGAAACCCCGCCAAAGCTACGCTATTCTTTTCAATATGGATAGATACGTTAGCATAGGTGATGCCGCCAAGGCGTTGGGCGTGTCCATTACGACCCTGCGCCGCTGGGAAGCATCTGGCAAGCTGGTACCGGAGCACACAGCGGGCGGTCATCGCCGTTACGACCTGGCGAAACTTCGACCCGAGATGTTTCGGGGCGAAGAAGACGCTGCGCGACGTACCGTGGCCTACGCCCGTGTTTCTAGTCACGACCAGAAGGATGATCTGGAACGCCAGAAGCAGGTTCTGGAACGCTACTGCGCGCAGCAGGGATGGACATTTGAGGTCATTTCCGATCTTGGGTCGGGGATGAACTACCACAAGAAAGGTTTGAAGAAGCTGCTTGATGCCGTTATTGACGGTCAGGTTGGGCGACTGGTCCTTACCCACAAGGATCGGCTCTTGCGCTTCGGCGCAGAATTGGTGTTTGCCATTTGCGAGGCGAAAGATGTGGAGGTCTTGATCCTCAACCAGGGCAAGGACACCACGTTCGAGGAGGATTTGGCAAAGGATGTACTAGAGATTATCACCGTGTTCAGCGCTCGGCTTTACGGCAGTCGTTCGCGCAAGAATCAGAAGTTGATCGATGGCGTGAAAAAAGCCGTGGAGGACGCGACATGATCATCGCCCACAAGATTGCGCTTGCGCCCAACAATAAACAGGCGACCCATTTCGCCAAGGCCGCTGGCACAGCACGCTTCGCCTATAACTGGGCTTTGGCCGAGTGGCAGCGCCAGTATCAAGCATGGAAGGAGGATAACAGCCTGCCCAGGCCGTCGCAGGACGCTTTGCGCCGACAACTGAATGCCATCAAGCGCGAGCAGTTCCCTTGGATGCTGGAGGTCACCAAGTGCGCCCCGCAAATGGCGATCATGCAGTTGGGCGAAGCCTTCAAGAACTTCTTTGCCGGACGCGCCAAGTATCCGACCTTTCGCAAGAAGGGCGTGCGTGACCGTTTCAGCCTCACCAATGATCAGTTTCGCGTCGAAGGCTCCCGCATCCGCATCCCCAATCTCGGCTGGGTACGGATGCGGGAGTCGTTGCGCTTTACGGGCAAGATTCTATCGGCCACGGTCTCTCGTGTGGCCGATCGTTGGTTTGTCAGTATCACCGTGGACACCCAAGACGATTCGCACCTTCCCAAAGCCGAAAACCAAGGCGCGGTGGGTGTGGATTTGGGTGTCTCGGCACTGGCAACGCTCTCGACGGGAGAAACCATCCCCGGCCCCAAGGCGCATACGGCCCTGCTCAAGCGGCTCAAGCGATTGAGCCGCAGCCTGAGCCGCAAGCAGAAAGGCTCGGCCAACTGGCGCAAAACCAACGCGAAGCTGGCAAGGCTTCATGCCCGTATTGCCAATATCCGGGCCAATACCTTGCACAAACTGACCTCCGATGTGACACGACGGTTTCATACCATCGGCATCGAGGATCTGAACGTGCGCGGCATGATGAGCAATCGGCATCTGGCCCGCTCTATTGCTGACATGGGCTTCTTCGAGTTCCGGCGGCAGTTGGACTACAAGGCAGCGCAACGGGGCGGGTTGGTGGTTGTGGCCGATCGTTGGTATCCGAGCAGCAAGACATGCTCGGCCTGCGGCTCGGTGCAGAAAGAAATGCCGCTATCCATGCGGCAATGGACGTGCCCGGATTGCAGAACAACCCACGACCGGGATCTAAATGCGGCCAGAAATCTGGCCACATACGCCGTGAGTTCCACGGTGTCAGCCTGTGGAGAGGAAGGCGCTGGCCGTTGCTTGCAAAAGCACGGTGAAACCGGCCTCGGTGAAGCAGGAAATCAGCACTGAACCTGTTTAGGTATATCCAGATAGGTTTGGGTAGGTCTGATAGAACGGTGATCGCGCCGGACAGTGGAGCGTTCGGATCAATGCCCAGTGGCGGCTGTGCTTCCGCTTTCTGGACGGCGACGCCCTGGATGTCGAGATCGTCGACTACCACTGAGAGGTGAAACAGATGACTCGGGAGCTGGCGCCGGTTTCCCCCGGCGAGATGCTGATGGAGGAGTTCCTGAAGCCCTTGGAGCTATCACAATATGCACTGGCGCGGGCGGTGCATGTGCCTCCGCGGCGGATCAACGAGATCGTGCATGGCAAGCGGGCGGTGACGGCGGATACCGATCTGCGTCTGTGTCGCTTCTTCGGTCTATCGGAGGGCTGGTGGTTGCGCCTGCAGGCCGACTATGACATTGCCCTGGCCAAGGACAGCATGGCCGAGGTGCTCAGCGCGATTGAACCCTTGCCGCGTGACCGCGAGGCCGCATGAGCTCAGTGGCGGTTTGGTTTTGATGTGCTTGGCCGGGTAGCGGGCAGCAACGGCCACCCAGCCAGAGCCTTCCCGATGAGCGCCGCTCACAGGATCGTGATTGACTGAGACCAGATCGCGCAGCATACTTGTACGATATATCGAACAAGTCGGACGGACGCTATGCAAACCATCACCTTTTCCGATGCTCGCAATCAACTGAAGCAAGTGCTCGATCGCGTGGCGGCCGATGCGGACTACACGGTCATCACCCGGCGTGACGCTGCAGACGCGGTGGTGATGTCGCTCGATAGCTTCAACAGCCTGATGGAGACGGTCTACCTGCTCCGCTCTCCGGCCAACGCCGAGCATCTCGCTCGCTCCATTGCCCAATACCGGCAGGGACAGACCGCCGAGCAGCCATTGCAGCATGATTAGAACACTGGCCTGGACCCAAGAGCCCTGGGCAGACTACGTTTACTGGCAAACCCAAGATCGCAAGACCCTGAAACGGATCAACGCGCTGATCGCCGATACACTGCGGACGCCGTTCGAAGGTATCGGCAAACCGGAGCCCCTGCGGGAGAACCTGAGCGGCTTCTGGTCGCGTCGCATCGACCAGGCGAATCGTCTGGTCTACGCCGTCGATGCCGAACAGGTGACCATTCTTTCCTGCCGTTATCACGACTGACTTGGTGGTCGCCCTTGCTCGTGACCGAGACCGTTCTCGACCGCGTGCTCGACTCCCTGCGGAGCGCCGCGAACATCAGCCGCGTCGATCAGGTGCGCCCGGCGGCGGTGCTCTGGACCGATCATGAGCGCCAGTGGCAGGCGCTGGCCGAACGCCTGCGCGAGATGCTCCCGGAGCTGTTGGTCCTCGGCGATCATGACCCGGAAGCGCGTCGCGGGCCGGCGATCTGGATCAAGTGCATGCTGGCGCGGACGCTGGACGAGGCCGAGTGGCCCGCCGGCGCTGTGCCGATCATCTATCTCCCTGGCGTCTCTCGTGCTGATCTGCGCGCCATCGAGTCCTGCCCGCGGGAGCTGCAGCCGCTGGCGGAGCTGCAGTACCGGGGTGTGTTCTGGAGCCAGCTCAACGGCAAGGATTGGACGGTCAACGCCTTCCTGTCCAGCAGCCGCGGCGGACTCAACCTGGACCTGTCCGCCGACCAGGCGACGCGGCACGCGCTGCACCGGGCGCTCGACGTGCTGCTCGACACCCCGGTCGAGAAGCTGAAGGGTCGACGGCTGGAGGCGACGGATTTCGATGCCTTGCTGAGTGCCGACCCGGTGCGCGATCTGCTGACCTGGTTGAACGACCCCGAGGCCACGACCTCGGACTGGCAAGGCGCGCGCTGGGATGCGTTTCGCAGCCGCTGCAAGGCGGACTTCAAGCTCGATCCCGACGCCGACGGCGTGCTGGTGGCGGCTGAGCGAATCTGCGCGGGGCGTCCGGAGTGGGCGGCGGTCTGGGAGCGTTACCGAGTGGGCTGGCGTGCGTTCCCAAAGGTGAGGGCGCGACTGAAGCGGGCGTCGCTGCCGGCCCATCGGGATCTGTTCACGGACTTCAGCCGCTACCCCCAGAGCAACGACGAGGCGGAGGACAGGCTTCGGTCCGGGCTGACTGCACTGGCGGGTCTCGAACCGGGCGCGGCCGCATCCAAGCTCAAGGCGCTCGAACAAGCGCACGGGACGCGCCGCCAGTGGCTGTGGGCGGAGATGGGCCAGGCGCCGCTCGCGCGGGCCCTGGAGCCGCTGTCGCGGTTGGTGACGCTGATCGATCAACCGTTCGGCGGGCAGCATCTGGAGGACATGGCGGGCGCCTACCGCGATGCCTTCTGGCAGGTCGATGCCGCAGCGCGTGCGGCCCTTGCGGCCGTGCGAGCCAAGGCGGATACCGAGGCCGTCACCACCGCGCTCGCGGCCATCTACGTCCCCTGGCTGGATGCGACGAACCGCCGTTTTCAGGCGCTGGTGCGCGAGGGTGGCTACCCCGGCTCCACGGTGGTGCAGGAACCGAGCGGGACCTACCAGGCCGGTGGCGAGTGCTGGCTGTTCGTCGACGGGCTGCGCTTCGATGTGGCCCAGGACCTGGGTTTGGCGCTGAAGGCGGACGGACTGGAGGCGGCCATCGCGTCCGACTGGGCGCCGGTGCCGTCGGTGACCGCCTCCGGCAAGGTCGCCTGCTCGCCGGTCGCCCATCTCGCCCAGGGCCGTAGCTCGGACCAGGACTTCGTGCCGAGCCACGGCACGCTCGACAAGCCGCTGAACACGGCCCTGCTGAGGAAGGTACTCAAGGACGCCGGCTGGCAGGTGCTCGCCGGCAGCGACGCGGGCGATCCGTCCGGCCGCGCCTGGACCGAGATGGGCGACCTGGACCATTACGGACACGAGCACGGGCTGCGCCTCGCGCGGGAGGTGCCGGTGATCCTGGAGGCCGTCGTCGAGCAGATCCGATTCCTGGTGGATGCGGGCTGGAAGACGATCCGCATCGTCACCGACCATGGCTGGCTGCTGGTGCCAGGCGGCATGCCGAAGACGGAGCTGGCCAAGTTCCTCACCGCCACGCGCTGGGGCCGTTGTGCCGCGCTCGCGGACACCGCGAAGCCGACCGAGCTGACCCTGACCTGGAGCTGGTGCGCCAACGTTCGCATCGCGATGGCGCCGGGGATCAGCAGCTTCATCGCCGGCCAGGAGTACGGGCACGGCGGCCTGAGCCTGCAGGAGAGCCTCGTCCCGGTGGTCGAGGTGACCCGGCAGGCAGGCGTCTCGGATGCGGTGTCGGTGACCGTGAAGGGGATCAAATGGACCGGGCTGCGCTGCCGCGTCACGGTCGAGGGCGCACCGGCAGGCTACAGGGCCGATCTGCGACAGAAGGCGAACGATCCGAGCACCAGCAAGGCTGGCGGCGGCAAGCCCCTGAAGGATGGGAAGGCGTCGCTGGTGGTGGAGGACGACGACCTTGAAGGTGAGGCGATCTCGCTGGTGGTGCTCGATGCTGCCGGCCAGGCGGTTGCCAAGGTCGCAACGGAGATCGGCGGAGCTTAGACGATGCAACTCGACGAACTGGACCAGAAGGCCGCCGAGCACTTCGAGGGCTACGTGGTCCGCAAGGACCTGGTGCGCCAGTTCAGCCGCCAGTTCCCGGTGCCGACCTACGTGGTGGAGTTCCTGCTCGGGCGCTACTGCGCGACCATCGACGAGGACGAGATCAACGAGGGCCTGGAGATCGTCCAGCGCCAGCTCGCCTCACGCACGGTCAACGCCGGCGAGGAGGAGCTGTTCAAGGCGCGTGCCCGCGAGGAAGGGACGGTCAAGCTGATCGACCTGGTCAGTGCGCGGCTGGATACCCGCACCGATTCTTATCTGGCCAACCTGCCGAGCCTGCAGCTCAAGGATGTGCGCATCGGCCCGGAGATGGTGCGCGAGCATGAGCGATTGCTCACCGGCGGCTTCTACGCCGAGGTCACGCTGAGCTACGACTCCGCCATCGCCCAGGAGGCCCACGGACGGCCGTTCGGTGTCGACGCGCTGCGAGCGATCCAGCTCTCCAGGCGCGACGTGCTGGACGTGCTGGCCCAGGCGCGGGAGGGGCTGAGCAGCACCGAGTGGAAGGCGTTCCTGCTGCGCAGCGTCGGGCTGGAGCCGGATCAGTTCGGCGAGCGGGCCAGGGACGCGCTGCTGCTGCGCATGGTCCCGTTCGTCGAGCGCAACTACAACCTGGTGGAGCTGGGGCCGCGCGGCACCGGCAAGAGCCACCTGTTCCAGCAGGTCTCGCCCTATGCCCACCTGATCTCGGGCGGCAAGGCGACGATGGCCAAGATGTTCGTCAACAACGCGACCGGCCAGCGCGGGCTGGTCTGCCAGTACGACGTGGTCTGTTTCGACGAGGTCTCGGGCGTGTCCTTCGACCAGAAGGACGGCGTCAACATCATGAAGGGCTACATGGAGTCGGGCGAGTTCAGCCGCGGCAAGGAGAACATCCGCGCCGATGGCTCCATCGTGCTGGTCGGCAACTTCGACGTCGATGTCGAGCACCAGCAGCGCATCGGACATCTGTTCGGGCCGCTGCCGCCGGAGATGCGCAATGACACCGCGTTCATGGACCGCATCCACGCCTTTCTGCCGGGCTGGGATGTCCCGAAGATGCAGCCGAGGCTGTTCACCGACCACTTCGGACTGGTGAGCGACTTCCTGTCCGAGTGCTTCAGCCGCTTGCGCATGGAGAGCCGGCTGCCGCAGCTCCAGGGTCGTGTCCACCTCGGCGGGGCGCTCAGCGGGCGCGACATCAACGCGACCAACAAGACCGCGAGCGGGTTGTTGAAGCTGCTCTACCCGTCGGCCGAGACGGAGGTCTCCGACGAGGACATCGCGTGGGCGATCAGGCTGGCCCTCGAGGTTCGCCGCCGTGTGAAGGAGCAGCAGAAGCGCATCGGCTCGGCGGAGTTCCGCAACACCCATTTCAGCTATCTGATCGGTGAGGAGGGAGTCGAGACGTTCGTCGCGACGCCGGAGCTCTCGAGCGAGAACAGCATCGGCGCCGACCCGCTCGAGCCGGGCCAGGTCTGGACCCTTAGCCCCGGCGGGATGGGAAAGCGCCCCGGTGGGATGGGAGAGCGCCCCGGCGGGATGGACGAGCACCCCGGTCTGTATCGGATCGAGGTCAACGAGGGCCCCGGTAGTGGGCTGCGCATCCTGAACAACCCAACGCCGCCGCCGTTCCAGGAGTCGGTGCGCTACGCGCAGCAGAACCTCTATGCCCGTGCCGCACAGCTCGTCGGCGACCGCGACCCGCGCGCACATGAGTTCTCGGTCCAGCTCCGCAGCTTTGACGCCGCGAAGACCGGCAGCCAGGTCGGCGTCGCGGCACTGCTTGCCCTCTGTAGCAGCCTGCTCAGGAAGCCCCTGCGCGGCGGGCTGGTCGTCATCGGCGAGATCAACCTGGGCGGCTCCATCGAGCCCATCTACAACGCCGTCACCCTGGTCGAGATGGCCATCGAGAAGGGGGCGCAGGCGGTGCTGATGCCGGTGTCGAGCCGCCGCCAGCTCTTCGACCTCTCGGACGACATGGCGACCAAGGTCGATACGCAGTTCTATCAGGATGCGCGGGATGCCTTGCTGAAGGCGCTAGCCGCATGACCGCCTTCGGCTCGATGCCGTTGGCCGCGGCGATGGCCAGCAGATAGCCGTCGTCAGCGCCCGAGCAGCTTGGCGTTGATCGCGACGATCACGGTCGAGAGCGACATCAATGCGGCGCCGACTGCAGGGCTGAGCAGGATGCCCGCGCCGTAGGCGACGCCGCCTGCGAGCGGGATGGCGACGGCGTTGTAGCCGGTGGCCCAGAACAGGTTCTGGACCATCTTGCCGTAGGTGGCCCGCGAGAGCGCGATCACGTCGGCGACGCTGCGGGGGTCGGATTCGACGAGCACGATATCGGCCGATTCGACCGCGACATCGGTGCCGGCGCCGATGGCGATCCCGAGATCGGACTGCACCAGGGCCGGGGCGTCGTTGACGCCATCGCCGACCATCGCGACGATACGCCCGCCGCGCTGCACCGCTTCGATGCGCTTGGCCTTCTCGTCCGGCACTACCTCGGCGAAGTAGTCATCGAGGCCGAGCGCGTCAGCGACCGACTTGGCCACGGCCTCGGCATCGCCCGTGAGCATCAGGCAGTCGATCCCCATCCCTTTGAGACGGGCGATCGCCTCACGCGATTCATCCCGAACCAGGTCCGCCAGTGCGATGGCGCCGAGCGGACGCTCGCCGTCCAGCAGATAGACCAGGGTCTTGCCGCCCTCGCGCAGTTCGGCCAGGGCGTCATCGTCTACCGTGATCGCCTGCTCCTGGAGATAACCGGGGCTGACCGCGCGGATCAGGCGACCCTCGATCTGGGCTTGGGCGCCGCGGCCGGCGAGGTTCTCGAACTCGGCAGCCTCGGGCACCTGGAGCTGCTTGTTCTTGGCCGCCTCGACGATCCCCTGGGCGATCGGGTGTTCCGAGCGCGCCTCGAGGCCGGCGGCCAGACGCAGGAGCTCGTCCTCATCCAGCTCCCCGAGGCTGACGATCCCGCGGACGCCGAAGCGCCCGGCGGTCAGCGTGCCGGTCTTGTCGAAGACGACGGCCTCAAGCTTGCGCGCGCGCTCGAAACCGGCGCGGTCGCGGATCAGCAGGCCGCGGCCGGCGGCGAGGCTGGTGCTGACCGCGACCACCAGCGGCACCGCAAGGCCGAGCGCGTGCGGGCAGGTGACGACCATCACGGTGACCATCCGCTCCAACGCAAAGTCGAAGGCGTAGCCGACGACGAGCCAGCTGGCCAGCGTGATCACACC
This sequence comes from Halochromatium glycolicum, assembly GCF_016584085.1. Lineage (GTDB taxonomy): Bacteria > Pseudomonadota > Gammaproteobacteria > Chromatiales > Chromatiaceae > Lamprobacter > Lamprobacter glycolicus. Next base: position 48,814 of record NZ_NRSJ01000020.1, read on the forward strand.
GGCCGAGAGGGCAATGTAGGTCAGCCAGGCGGCGGCACGATCGGCGAGGTCCTGGGTTCGCGAGCGCGATGCCTGCGCCTGGCGCACCGTCTCGATCACCTGCGACAGGTAGGTATCGGCACCGGTCTTCCGGACCTCGAGCGTGATGCTGCCCTCGCCGTTGACGGCACCGCCGACGGCCTCATCGCCCTCGCCCTTCTCGACCGGCCGGGACTCGCCGGTGAGCATCGACTCGTTCAGGCTGGTCTTGCCCTCGACGATGGCGCCGTCGACCGGCACCTTCTCGCCCGGACGGACCCGCACGCGATCGCCGCTGCGCAGCGCGCTGATCGGCACCTCCTCGGTCTCACCGCTGGCGTCGAGACGCAGCGCCCGGTCCGGCATCATCTGGACCAGGCTCTCGAGCGCGCTCGAGGCCCCCATGATCGACTTCATCTCGACCCAGTGGCCGAGCAGCATCACGTCGACCAGGGTGGCGAGCTCCCAGAAGAAGACCTTGCCTTCGAGCCCGAGCACGACCGCCGCCGAATAGCCATAGGCGACGGTGATCGCCAGCGCGATCAGGGTCATCATGCCGGGTGCGCCGGCGCGCAGCTCGGACAGCAGCCCGGTCAGGAACGGCCAGCCTCCATAGAGGAAGACAGCGGTGGAGAGGGCGAGCAGCGCATACTCGTCGCCCGCAAAGCCGAGCACCTCGGTCAGCCCCAGGAACGACTGGATCAGCGGCGAGAGCAGCAGGATCGGCACCGTCAGCAGGACCGAGACCCAGAACCGCCGGCGAAAGTCGGCGATCATGGCCCCGTGTTCATGATGCCCCTGGTGCCCATCGTGCCCATCGTCGTGCGCGTGCTCTTCGCCACCGGATCGGTCGTGATCCTGCTGAGCCCGCTCCTGCTGCTCGTCCTTGTGTTGCCCGTGCTCATGCCTGCTCATCGGGTGCTCTCTCGGGGATTGCCGTGAAACAGCGGCCGCGAGCGCGCGATTAGCCGTTGTGTTCCAGGGTGCAGATCGCGCCGGGATCATCGAGCAGGAAGACCAGGCTTTCCGAGAGGAACAGCCTCAGGTGGATACCATCGCTCGATGCAAAACCCACGCGCAGGTCTTGGCCGATCTTGAGTTCGCCGACGCGCGGGTCGACCAGCACGGCCCCCTCGATCCCAGCCTTGAAGACGCCGGCCTCGCAGAGCCGCCGCAGATGATCGACCTGGAGCATGTCGCCGCATTGATAGCGGCGAAAGAGGGCGTTGTAGCGCGCTGGCGAGAGCACCAGGGCGTAGGGGCCGCTGAAGCCATTCGCATCCAGCTTATTGACCGCGTTCAGCACGTCATCGAGCGCCTGCTCGACCTGGTTCCAATCGCCAGCAGGCGAGGTTGCGCGGCCCTCGGCGGTCAGCAGGCCTTCCAGGCCGAGTTCGGGCACACCGTTATAGATGACCTGCTCCTCGCGCCGGGCGACGGCCTCGGCCGCATCCTCGGCGGCACGCAGGTCGAGCGGTAGCCCGAGCCCGAGATGGCCCTCGACGCGCCGGCGGCTCAGGCTGAACGAGCGCTGCAGCAATGGGACCGGCAGGGCACGGCTGCCGATGGTCGCCGCGAGCTCGTCGCCGCTGTCCTCAGCGGTGGTCTCGGGACCGACCTCGAGGCTGGTCAGCCCCAGGCCATAGGGCCCGTCGAGGTCGAGGAAGCGGCGGCCGGTCAGCACCTCGCTTGCGGCCTCGAGTGCGCTGGCGTCGATGCGGTCCCAAACGGACTCCGGCAGACCTGCAGCGTCGCGATTCAAATAGCTCATCATTCTACCTCCGGGTCCTGTTGCTTCAGGCTGCCAAGTGTGAGCCCCTTTGGCTCTGGAGCCGTCGCTGCGGCAGGCTGGGCGGCTGCCGCCTCGGGGCTGCTCTCGCCGTTGCCGCTGGTGGCCGCTTCCTCGGCTTCGGTAATGGGGACCTCGGTAAAGAGATAGGTGCGCAGATGCTCATCGAAGGAGGCATCGCGGCGGCGCAGCCATTCCAGCACCATCGCGCCGTGTTCGATCTCTTCGCGCATGTTGTGCAAGAGCACCTCGCGCAGCTCGCCGTCGCGACAGGCCTCAGCACGCTGGCGATACCAGTCCACTGCTTCGAGCTCCTCTTGGAGCGACACCAGCGCACGATGCACATCACGCGTCAGGGCGCTGAGCTCGGCCGCTTCTTCATGGAGGCCTTGGGAGGAATCAGCCATCGGGATTCGGCTCCTTGGTTAGTGATCAAATTTCAGGCTTGCACGCCATTCGCTGCCGCTGCTGATCAGCGGCTCCCGCGTTATGGCGCTCCTCAGGGGTTGCAAAGGCAATGCCCGGGTCCCTCCGGCCCTCGGCAAGCGCTGCTGCGGTGGTTGTAATGGCCGCAAACGGTCAGGCTTGGTTGTTTTCAACTGGGTGCCGGGTCATTTCAACCAGCTGCGGCCGGCACGGATTGGTTCTCATACGAGGCAAATAGAGATGGCAACAGCACAGCGTATCCTCTATGCTCTGCTGCTTACCGGATGTTTACCCTGTCGTAAGAATCGATCCGAAAACCGATGGCCCTATTCTGGGCCTGGAATTTACGGCTTAGAGTGGATCGCCGACGTCTCTCGCGGGGCGTTCCTGCTAATGGAGGGGCAAGACCCCGTTAGCTCATGCGTTCGATGCAAGACCGCATCGACAAGCTCATCGTCATGACTGGTGAGGCATGTGTCCCCAGTCCTATCGGACCGACACACAATGCCCGACTCGCCGGGTAATGGGGATTCCATGCAAAACACGCCTTTTGATGATGCTCTACGGCAGTTGCGGTTACTGCAGCGAGAGTTCGACGCTGAGCTGGACCGTATCCTCGCCGAGGGGCAGAGGCGCTTTCGCTATACCGTTCAGCGTGGTCGCGTGGTCTTCGAGCAGGGGATGCGCAGCCTGCACCTGCAGCAGCGGACCGGGCTCTGGCGTTATCTCAGGAGCACGCCGCTCGCCTTCATCCTCACGGCGCCCGTGATCTATGGCCTGGCGGTGCCGATGGTGCTCCTCGATCTGGCGCTGATGGGATTTCAGCAGATCTGTTTCCGTGTCTACGGCATCCCGCTCGTGCGTCGTCGCGATTACCTGGTGATCGATCGACATCGGCTCAGCTATTTGAATCAGATCGAGAAGCTCAATTGCGTCTACTGCGCATACGCGAACCAGTTGCTCGAGTACGCGCGCGAGATCGCGAGCCGAACCGAGCAGTTTTGGTGTCCGATCAAGCATGCTCGCCGCAGCCCTGATGCACACCAGCGGACACCCTATTTCGTCGACTACGGCGATGCAGAGGCTTATACGAATGAGCTCGAGTCGTTGCGGGATAGCTTGAAGACGGAAGGCGATTAAAGCGTCTCCGGGCATCGGTTATCAAGCCAATCCAGGACTCGCCGCGCTGACTCCAGGGCGGCCAAGCTGCATGCTGATCGAGCGAAAGCGAAGAGGCCATTGACCGAATGGCGTTGACCGTGCCATTCGGTCTTGGAGGAGGCGATGATCAAGACGCCAGTCGGAGCTCAGATCGGCATCAGAGCACCAAATCCGCCTCGCGCCACTGCTGGAGACCGGAAGCGATCAGGGCGATACCCAGGATCAGGCCGATCAGGATCGCCGAGCCAAACGCACCCATCACGATGAGCAGCGCGCCGAGCAGGATGCTCCCCCATAGGCCGATCTTGCGCATCAGCGGGGGGTTGACGACTCCCGCGTCGCGCAGTGCCGTCAAGCCGGTGATACCGTTCAATATCAGGCCCGCGCCGAGCAACACCGCCGCTAGCCAGAGGGCGAGCTCGGGCCAGATCAGGATCACGAGCCCGACGATCATCTGCGCCGAGGGACCCAGGACGCTTGCCGGGACCCCTTGCTTGCGGACGTTCAAGACGAAGAGCAAGGAGACGATGCCACTGGCCAGTATGACGGCGCCAAGCGCGAGCACCGCCAATGTGCCGAAGAAGTAGGGAAGGGCGATTGCCGCGACCCCAAGCAGGATGGAAAGGACAGCGAACAATCTGGTTGAGCTCAAGGTGTCACTCCTCATCGATATTGCACGTTCGTTTAAGGCGATTGCCGGAAAGGCTCGTACCGAATTGCGCAGGATTTTCGTTTGCCTTCGAGGAGCCTCGCCGGGAGCATAGCCGGGCTATGTGACCGGCGGCGCGACGAAGAAGGCGAGCGAAAAGACCAGCAAGGCGGTATGAGCTTTGACAGAAATCGCCTAAGCACCGGTTCTCGGCGCCCGTCAATCGGCGAGCGGTCAAGGCGCCGGCCAGCCCGGTTTTCACCCCGCCGGATTCAGGACCTCGTCGATCTGCTCGCGGCTCAGGGTCTCGCGCTCGAGCAGGCGCTTGGCCAAGCGCTCGAGCCGGTCCCGATTGTCCTGCATGAGCCGCCGGCAGTCTTCCTCGATCGATTCGAGCAGGGTCTTGGTCTCGGTGTCGATCCGCTCGGCGGTCGCATCGCTGAACTTGCGCGCCTCTCCCATCGCCAGCGCTGGTGCGCCTTGATCCTCAGGGTACTTGAGCGAGACCGGCCCGATCGCCGCGCTCATGCCCCAGCGGCTGACCATGCGCCGGGCCAGCTCGGTCGCCTGGTCGAGATCGGCCTCGGCGCCGGTGGTGACCTCCTCGAAGATGACCTGCTCGGCGATGCGCCCGCCCAGCATCACCGCGATGCGATCGCGCAGGTAGCGCTCGCGATAGGTGTGGCGCTGCTCGGGCGGGACCTGCTCGGTCGCGCCCAACGCACGGCCGCGCGGGATGATGGTGACCTTGTCGAGCTGATCGGCGTTCGGCAGCAGCCAGGCCAGGAGCGCATGGCCGGATTCGTGATAGGCGACCAGCTCGCGCTCGGCGTCGCCGATGCCCTGCTCGCGCTCGGCACCGAGCACGATCTTGTCCCGCGCGGTCGAGAACAGCGCCATGTCGACGGCGTCCTGCTTGGCGCGGCCGGCGAGCAGCGCGGCCTCGTTGACGAGGTTCTCGAGATCGGCGCCGGAGAAGCCGACGGTGCGCTCGGCGACCCGGCGGAGATCGACATCCTCGCCGAGGGCGATCTTGGCGGCATGGACCTTCAGGATCGCCTCGCGGGCGTCGCGGTCGGGCAGCTCCAGATAGACCTTGCGGTCGAACCGTCCGGGGCGCAGCAGGGCGTTATCGAGGACCTCGGGACGATTGGTCGCGCCGAGTACCACCACGTCCTCGTGCGGCGAGAAGCCGTCCATCTCGTTGAGGATCTGGTTGAGCGTCTGCTCGCGCTCATCGTTGCCGCCGCCTCCGCTCGCGATGCCGCCGCCGCGGGCGCGTCCGATGGCGTCGATCTCGTCGATGAACAGCACACAGGGGCTCTGCTTCTTCGCATCATTGAAGAGGTCGCGCACGCGCGAGGCGCCGACGCCGACGAACATCTCGACGAACTCCGAGCCGCTGATGCTGAAGAAGGGCACCCCGGCCTCGCCGGCCACGGCGCGCGCGAGCAGCGTCTTACCGGTGCCCGGGGGGCCGACCAGCAGCACACCCTTGGGTAGCTTGGCGCCGAGGGCGCGGAAGCGCTGCGGGTCCGAGAGATGATCGATGATCTCTTGCAGGTCGGCCTTGGCGTTCTCGAGCCCGGCGACCTCGTCGAGACTGGTCTCGACCTCCTCGGCCTGGACCCGCTTGGCCTTGGACTTGCCGATGCCGAACAGGCCGCCGCCCTGGCCGTCGTCGCCGCCGCCCATCATGCGCCGCTGCATCCGGTTGCTGAGATACAAGAAGAGCCCCAGGATCAACAGCCAGGGCAGCAGCGTGATCAGCATGCGGCCGAAGAAGCCGGTCTCGGTGGGCTCGGCCCGGATCTCGACCTGATGCTGCTCGAGCAGATCCAGAAGCTCGGGGTCCTGAACCTGCGGCAGGGTGCTGGTGAACGCGTCCCCGAGCGCCTGGTCTGTGCCGCCGTCGGTCCCGGATGCGCTGCTGGCGTTCCCTGCCGCATCGCCGCCGCCTTCAGCGTTGGCCGCGCCGTCATCGGCGGTCTCGCCGGCGGTCCCAGCCTCTTTCTGATCCTGTGCGTCGTCGTCGCCTGCGGACGCGTCTTCTTTGGAAGCGGCGTCTTTGGGCGCGGTGAAGCGGCCGCTCAGCTGCTCACCCTTGAAGGTGACCTGGGCGACGCGGCCGTCGCGCACGGCCTGCTTCAGCTCGGTATAGGAGAGTTCCTCGGGCCCCGGCGAGCGGAGCAGACTCAGGGCGGTCGAGAGCGCGAAGATCGCGATCAGCGCATAGATCGCATTCTTCCAAGGCGGGCCGCTGCCGGCTCCGGGCGGGCTCTCGGTGGCCGGGCGCAGCGCCTCGAGGCGCTTGCTGAGTCGGCGTTTCTGCCCGGGCTTTCGTTCGACACTGGACATTGGGTCTCCTGGGGGATCGGGTTGTAGTCGGCTGACGCCAGACGACGATTCGATCGTGTACGCAGGATTCGGGCCGCCCGTGCGAAGGGATCGCTTCCGCCTGCTCAGCCGGTCAGTATCGCGGAATCTGCCGAGGGCAGTGGTGCAAATGCCGCGCGCCTGGGGGCTATGACCCAGTCCGGCGAGCGCGCTCCGGGCCACTGCGCCCATCGGCACAGCCATTCGTGTGCAACGATCAGGGCGCCGCCTATCTCGGCGACCGAAATCCTCAGGGCCGTCCTGTTGCGCGAGCGAGGCCGAGGTCTGCGGCGATTCTGGGCTGCCCTCTGGCCGCCTGCGGGCCGCCCTGGGACTGACCTGGTCCGATTTCTGCTCTCCGTTCGCAAGGCAGCGGTGCGGCGGCCTTTGGCAGCGCTGCGCCGATATCAACTAGCGGAGGACCCCATGCTCAGAAGCCTTGCCGAACCCGAGGGCTACCGGCTCGAAGCGCTCGATGGCGACATCGGCCATTGCCACGACTTCCTCTTCGACGACGAGCTCTGGACGTTGCGCTACATGGTGGCCGATACCGGCGGCTGGTTGTCCGGGCGCAAGGTGCTGCTCTCGCCGGTGCAGCTTAAGGCGCCGGATTGGGAGCGCAAGCGGATGCCCGTCGATTTGACCAAGGCCCAGATCGAGCAAAGCCCGCCGTTGGATGTCGACGCGCCCGTCTCACGCCGCTACGAGCAGCTCTACAACGAGGTCCATGCGCTGCCGAGCTATTGGCTTGGCAGCGGGCTCTGGGGCGACTTTCCGATCCCGGCGAGCCTGACGAGCACGCAAGACGTGCGCATCGAGCCGGAGCCGACGACGAGCGGCGCGACCCTCGACGAGACCGGGCTCGCGGCGGGTGACGACATCCATCTGCGCTCGGTCCGCGAGGTCACCGGTTACAGCGTCGTCGGTGCAAGCACCGAGGACGAAGGCGCCGGTGTCGAGAAGGTCGGCCGAGTCGTCGACCTGATCGTCAATGACGACAGCTGGGCGCTGCGAGCATTCGTCGTCGACACCTCCCGGCTCCCGCTCTCGAAGAAGGTTCTGCTGCCGGTCGACGCGGTTGCCGAGATCGATTGGGTAGAACGCCAGGTGGTCGCCGATGTCCCGGCCGACCGCATCGAGGAGGCGCCGCCGTTCGATCCGAACGAGCCGATCAATGAGCGGCTCGAGACCGTGCTGTACGACGTCTACGGGCGCCCGCAGCCAGGGGGCTGAGCCCCCCGCTGAACCCCTACAGTCAACCGCACTGATAGCTGTACAGACCCACGAATCGAGTTGAGGAGCGATCCATGAACAAGCGTTGGCTTCGACGCCTGATCCTATTTTTGATTGTCATCGCGGTTGTGGTGCCGGCGGTGATGGCGGCCGGCTGGGTCGGCACCGAGACCATGATCGAGGAGACCTCGGACGCCGAATTCTGCACCAGTTGCCACACGATGGACCCCTTTGCGACCTCACATGCGCAGGATGTCCATGGCGGCAACAATCCCGGCGGCGTCGTCGCGCATTGCACCGACTGTCACTTACCGCATGACAACGCCGTGAACCACCTGGTGGCGAAGGGCACGACCGGGATGCGCGATGCGATTGCCCAGGCGATCTATCCGTTCCACAAGCCCGACTGGATCGCCCAGCTCGAGGAGCGCGGCGAGTATGTCTACGACTCCGGCTGCCTGAGCTGTCATGCGGCGCTGAAGGACGCCACCAGCGATGATCCGGCCGCGCTCGCGGCGCACAAGGCCTATTTCGGCGGTGACGTCGGAGAGGGCTGCATCGAGTGCCATGAGCAGGTCGGCCACAAGAATCTGAAGGTCATGCTGGCCGATCATTTCGAGGAGGTCACGCTCACCGAGACCGATGAGGGGCCGGTCGTGAACGACAGCCCAGAATCAACGCCGAAGGCACAGGGTGCCGCGGGCGATCCGGAACAGCCGGAAGCCTCCGGCAGCAAGCAGAGCACCTGAGTGCGATGGCCTACGAGCTCGATCCAACGCAACCGCTCGATGCCGAAACGCGCCGTATCGCGCTGACCCTGATCGATCATGCGATCGCGCAGATCGATGGGGCCGGTGGGGCTGCCGATGAGGCCGTCCATGAGGTCCGCAAGGACTGCAAGAAGCTGCGCGGCCTGCTGCGATTGTTGCGGCCGGCCGCACCGGCGCTCTACAAGCGCGAGAATGCGGCGTTCCGCGAGGCCGCCGCCGCGCTCTCGGTGCTGCGCGACGCCGAAGCAGCGCTCGAGACCTACGATGCCTTGATCGAGCATTTCCAAGCGAATCTCGAGCCCGAACCCCTCCTTCCGCTGCGCGAGGGGCTCGAAGCGCACAAGGCGGCAACGGCCGCGGCCGGACGCGATCTGACCGAGCAACTCGGCGAGACGCGCAGCCTGCTGTGGGCGGCGCGCGAGCGGGTCCCGGACTGGGAGCTTCCGGCCGAGGCGGCCGATAAGGCGGGCTGGTCCTTGCTCGGACCTGGCCTGCGCAAGACCTATCGGCGGGGGCGTCGAGCGATGCAGCAGGCCTATGCCGAGCCCGGTGTCGCTGTCTTCCACGAATGGCGCAAACGCGCCAAGTATCTGCGCTATCAGCTCAGGCTTCTGCGTCCAGCCTGGCCGCCGCTGCTCAAGCCGCTGCATCAGCAGGTCAAGCGCCTCGGCGACTGGCTCGGCGATGATCACGACCTGGCGGTGCTCGAGCAGGTGCTGCACGAGGCCGAGGCATTGAGCCCGGCCAATGATCCAGAGCAGATCCTGTTAGCACTCGCTGCCCAGCGCAGCACGCAGCTTCGCGACGAGGCCTACTGGCTGGGCCGGCGTTTGTATGCCGAGAAGCCGAAGCACCTGGACCGCCGAATGCAGCGGTATTGGCAGGCCGCGCAGGGACTGGCCAGCGCCGATGGCAGCCGGTGATCCCGGGCGGATTCTCAAAGACCGCGGCGTCCGGTCTCGACCCAAAGGTCGCGATCGGAACCCCGCCAACAGCCGATCCTGGAGGACCCATGATTCTCAAGCACCACTCAACCGGAAAGCTGATGCAGGTCGTTGAGCTGCAAGACCTGATGAATCCGATGCATGAGCAGGTTGCGATGCGACTGGACTACGGCGAGGAGGAACAGGACCCTGAGGCCGTGGCGAAGCAGGACCTGCGCTTCCCGTCTGGAGAGGCGCTGCCGCGCGCCTGGACCGATCCGCACTATCGCGACCAGGAGGTCGATGCGGCGCACTATGATCGGAGTGCTCACTGACCTTGGCGACAGGCCTCGACGACAGTCGGGGCTAACGCTCATGGCGCGGTGCCACCCCGGCACCGCCAGGCAGTAAAGCGGCTGGGGCGGGCTGGCTGGCGGCATCCAGCTCCTCTGCCAGCGCGATGCGCTCGCGGATGTCTCTGGGCAGTTGGGTCATGGCCTCGATGCCCCTGAGTCTTTGCTCGAGCCCATACTGGTTGGCGATCTGGATCGCGAGCCCCGGTCGGGCATTGACCTCCAGCATCATCGGTCCGAGGTCCTCGTCGATCACCAGGTCCACACCGCAGTAGCCGAGCCCGGTCAGGTCGGCGCAGCGCGCGCCGACGGCGAGGAGCGCCTCCCAGTCGGGGATCAGGTGGCCGGTCAGCGGGGTGCCGAAGTCGGGGTGATCATCGATCTTGGCGTCCCGCACCACGCCATGGTGGGTGATGCCGGTGGCGAGTGCGATGCCGACCCCGACCGCCCCCTGGTGCAGGTTCGCCTTGCCGTCGGAGGCGCGGGTCGGCAGGCGCACCATGGCCATGACCGGGATGCCGCGGAAGATCAACAGCCGGATATCCGGCACCCCGCGGTAGCTAATCGATTCGAACAGTCGGCTCGGCCGCACCCGATACTCGATCATGGCCGCATCGGGGATGCCGCCCAGGGAATGGACGCCGCTGAGGATATTGGAGACGAAGTACTCGATCTCGCGCAGCGTGAGCGCCCGGCCATCGCCCTTGACGAAGAGCCCGCGGCGGCGATCGGTGATGACCAGCACGCCGTCGCCGCCGCTGCCGTGGGCCGGTTTGATCACGAAGGAGTCGCGGCCGTTCAGCAGCCGGTCCAGATGGGTCAGCTCGCCCTGGAAGCGCACGACGCCATAGAGCTCCGGCACCGCGAGACCGGCCTCGATCGCCAGGCGCTTGGTGGTGAGCTTGTCGTCCACCAGCGGATACTTGCTGCGCGGGTTGTAGCGCATCACGAAGTTGCGGTTGCGGGCGTTGATGCCGAGCACCCCGCCGCGCCTGAGCGCGGACCACCGTCCCAGCCAGTTGCTTGCCATGGCTCAGCGCGCCCTGGCCAGGGCGCTGAAGCGCACGAGCTCGGTGAGCCGATAGCCGCTGTAGGCACCCAGCATCAGGGTGACCGCCAGCACCACGAGCAGCAGCTCCGGGAAGTAGAACATCAGGTGGCTCAGGTGCGGTTCCTTCATCACGAAATAGCCGCAGATGGCCACGACCAGCGAGCCCAGGGTCTCCTTGAAGGTCGCGCCGAAGCCACGCTCATCCCAGACGATGGACATGCGCTCGATGGTCATGGTCAGGATCACCATCGGGAACAGCGCGATGGACAGTCCCTGCTCCAGGCCGAGCCGATCGCTCAGTACCGTGATCGCGAGCATCAGGCAGACCACCACCACCAGGATCGCCGCCAACCGCGGCACGAGCAGTAGCCGCAGCTGGGTCAGCATCAAGCGCAGCGACAGGCCGACGAGCACGAGGGTCAGGAACAGCGCCAGCCCCCATGCGAGCTGGGTTTCCCGAAAGGCCAGCGCGATCAGGATCGGCATGAAGGTGCCGAAGGTCGGTACGCCGACCACGACCCGCATGAAGGCTACCACCAGCGCCCCCAGCGGCAGCATCAGCGCGACCTGATAGAGGTTCTGCACCGACACCGGCAGCCGGGTGAGGTCCAGGCCGAGGGGCTGCGTCCGGAAGGCGGCGCCGGTGAGCTCGGTCACGTCCATCTGCGGTACCCGCGTCTGGGTCGTCGAAAACCCGAGCTGGACATTGCGGACGCCGCGCGCGCTCAGCAGGTCCGGGCTGTCGTAGCGCCAGATGAAGAAGCCCGGCGGATAGCCCGGCGTGCCGGTGGCGGCGTCGTAGCCTTGCCAGCTCTCGCCGTTGTGGACCTCGAGCCAGGGGATCAGCCGGGCATCGACCTGCGGGCGGTCCAGCGGCAGCCCGTAAGCGATCCGCGTCGGAATCCGGGCGCCGGCCAGGATCTCGGCCACCCTGTGCTCCCAGCTCGGGCGGCCATCCTGGTTGCGGATGACCTTGACGTTCTCGTCGTCACCATCGGCCAGGATCAAAAGGGTCTGCTCGGTGAACGAGAAGACATCGGCAGACTGGGCGCGCGCCCGGCTCAATACTGACTGGATCGCGGAACCGAGCGGTTCCTGGTAGTCCGGCACTGGTGGAAAGGGCGGCACCGAGGCCAGTGTGGCCACCTCGTCATCGACCACCTTGACCTGATAGTAGAGCCCCTGCTGGCTCCTGGGCGTGCGGCGGAGGGTCCAGGTGGCCTTGCGCGGACGTCCATCGGCCTCGAGGATCGAGAGCCCATAGCCCCGGGAGACGAAGTGCTCGTCGATCGCGCGCGTCATCGATACCGGCGGCGGCAGCAGGAACTCTACCTTGGACGAGCCACCGGTGCCCTCGAAGCCGATGCGGGCCTCGACCGTCCACACCGAGGTGGTCAGCTCCGGCAACAGCGGGACCTGATCGCGCACCGCCTTCAGCAGGGTCACGCCGAGACCGAGGCCCGCCAGCAGCAGGGCGATGATCGCCAGCGGCGACAGGCGCGCGAACACGGGTGCGGCCATCAGTCCGCGTTCTGACCGGACGGACAGTCGTAGCGGAACACGAACGTCCTCGCCGGATCGATGACGAAGCGCTTGCGCAGGAAGTCCCGCCCCAACAGCACCGGATAGTTGAAGTGGGTGCGGTCGTCGAGGCCGAACTCTGCCTCCATGAGCTCGCCGTCGATGCAGAAGCTGAGCCTGACGGTCACCCGTTCCTCCAATGCGCTGCCATCCCGGTGCTTGATGCGCACCCTGTCTTCGATGGGCAGATCGTAGGTTAGCTTCGGACCGTCTTGTTCCGTGTGATCCTTGTAGAGCGAGAACCGCACCCGCTCGACCCCATTGCGCTCGAAGCGCTCCAGCTCGGCCGCGTGGATGGCGCTGGACTTGGCGCCGGTGTCGAGCTTCGCGGTGATCCGCACCCGGTGCGGCTCCAGCCGGATGCTCTGCAGCCAGCCCGCCTCGCGCAGGCCGTCATCCCGAACGGCTTCGCCCAGCGCGGGCTTCTCGGTCGCTGCCGCGGTTACAGAAAAGAGGATCAGGGCAGCGAGGATGGATGGGAGCGGCATGGGGGCAGCAGTGAGAATAGCGAAGGCGATGCTCGGCGAACGGCTGCGAAACGGCCTGTAGCGCCATAAACCCTTACGCTGGCTGAGCTTAATGGGGTTGTCGCATTTCGGCAAGCGATGCGCTGGTGGCGGGCCCGTTAGCGCTGTCGTGAAGACCCCTCTGGCGCGTCGCTTCGTTGTCGTACTGCTATCGCGCTATTCACGCCGTTCCGCACCGCTGGCCGCCCGCACCTTGGCCGCCCGCAGTTTATCCCCTTTTGGGTGCCTTGGAGCGCTCCGAGCAGACGGGTCAGGAGGTTCGTCGGTGACCAACTCGAACCGCTGGCAAACGCGATGCAGACTGCCAAGTCTGGCCAAAACCACTTAGGCATTGCGGTTTGATCGTTTGGGTCGAAAGCAAATTTCGTGGCAAGGTAGATGGGCTAGGAACCCCTGTCCGCGTTGCCAGGCTCTGTGGACGGGGAGGACTGCGTCTTCATCGAAAACTGAGTGAGAACAGCTCATGACCCACTACATCGACGAGCGCACGGCGAAGGAGAAGCACGCGCTAGCTAAGAAACTCAAGGAGGTGGAGCGGAAAGCCCGCAAGAAGGCGATTCGGGAGCGGGACCAGTTCAAGGGCCTGCAGATCTCGCCATCGGCCTCCTACGAGGACGATGCGCCCCGGCGAGAGCCCGGGGATGACAACTGGAGCGGCTTTGGGTTCGACCTGCATCCGCACGTGACCTTCATATCGAGCTTCGTGCTCGTCGTGTTCATCGTGCTAACGCTGATGTTCGAGGCCGAGTCCGCAAGCTTCTTTAACGACGCTCTCTCCCTGATCACCGGGAACCTGGGCTGGTTCCTGATCCTGGTGTCGAATCTCTTCATTATCGCGGCGCTCTACTTCGCGCTCAGCAAGTTTGGCCACATCCGTATCGGCGGCGTCGAGGCCCAGCCCGAGTTCTCGACGTTGGGCTGGTATGCGATGCTGCTCAGTGCCGGCATGGGCATCGGGCTGATGTTCTGGAGCGTTGGTGAGCCCATGTTCCACTTCCAGACGCCATCCCCGATCTTCAATGGCATCGAGCCGGGGACGCCCGAGGCCGCGCAGGCCGCGATGGGCGTGACCTACTTCCATTGGGGCATCCACCCCTGGGCCATCTACGCCATCGTCGCGCTTGGATTGGCATTCTTTGCCTATAACCGGGGGCTGCCGCTGACCATCCGCTCGGTGTTCTATCCGCTGCTGGGCGACAAGATCTACGGTTTCTGGGGGAATGTGATCGACATCCTGTCGGTGCTGGCGACCCTGGTGGGCCTGGCGACATCCCTTGGCCTCGGCGTGCAGCAGGTCAACGCCGGTCTCGATCACCTGTTCGGCATCGGCATCAGCACCCAAATGCAGGTGATCCTGATCGCCGTGATCACAGGCTTTGCAACCCTGTCGGTGTTCGCGGGACTGGATGCGGGTGTCAAGCGCCTCAGTGAAGCCAATATGGCCATGGCGGCCATCTTCATGCTCTTCCTGCTGTTCGTGGGTCCGACGGTCTACCTGCTGAGCGGCTTCACGCAGAACCTGGGCTTCTACCTGACGATCCTGCCGGAGATGAGTCTCTGGACCGAGACCTTCCGCGACAGCAATTGGCAGGGCTCCTGGACGGTGTTCTACTGGGCCTGGTGGATCTCCTGGTCGCCCTTCGTCGGCATGTTCATCGCCCGTATCTCGAAGGGCCGCACCGTGCGCGAGTTCATCTTCGGCGTGATCCTGATCCCGACGCTCCTGTCCTTCCTGTGGATGTCCGTCTTTGGCGGTGCAGCGCTGAACCTGCAGGTGGACGGCGTCGCCGACATCGCCGCCGCGGTCAATGATGATGTGGCCAAGGCCATGTTCGCGATGCTGGACAACTTCCCGATCGCGGAGGTCCTCTCCGGCATCGCCGTCATCCTGGTGACCATCTTCTTCGTCACCTCGTCGGATTCGGGCTCGCTGGTGGTCGACCATCTCACCTCCGGCGGCAAGCTCGACTCGCCGACGACGCAGCGGGTGTTCTGGGCCGTGATGGAGGGTGTCGTCGCCGCGGTGCTGCTCATCGGCGGCGGTCTCACGACGCTGCAGACCGCTTCGGTGACCACCGGACTGCCTTTCGCGCTGGTCCTGCTGGTGGGTGTCTACTCCCTCTACATCGGGCTCAACCAGGAGCTCTATGTTGAGACCGCGGTCAAGAAGGCCGTGAGTGATGCCGAGGATGAGCACAAGCTGCACGAGGCCGTCGAGACCGTTGTGCAGGGCAACAGCGCAACGACCCCCGAGACTGCCGGCACCAGCTGATCTGCCCGGTTTGACCTAGGCCAATGCCTGCGCACCCGGCTTCAGTACGGGTGCGCAGGACGGCCTCGACCGATGCGCCCTGCATCCCGCTTTCCCTCATCCCGCATTCCTAATCCCGCATCCCTCTCATTCATCGCGCAGAAGCCCCACCCAGAATGGCTGCTGGGGCGTATTGCATCAGGAGCGTGCACGAATCAAGCGGCCGTTCTGATGAGGCTCCTCAGTGCGCCAGACTCGGCAGCAGCCAGGTGGGCTGGGCACCGGCCGTCACCTGGCCTTGAGCGGGCGCGAGGCCAGTGCCGACCAGGACCGAATCGATCCCGGCAGCGGCGGCGCCGGCGATGTCGGTGGCGAGCTGATCGCCGAGCATCACGGGTCGATCGGCACCGAGTCGGCGCTGGGCGGCCTCGAAGATCGCCGGGCTCGGTTTGCCGAGGCGCACGAATCCGAGCCCGGCCTGCGGCCAGCGCTCGTGCAGGACGGCCTCGACCATCGCCGCCAAGGCGCCGGCCGTGAGCGCGACCCGCCCGGGGCGCACCGGATAGATCAGGTCCGGGTTGCAGAGCAGCAGTTGCAGCGGCCGCCCGGTATCGAGCCGGCGCAGGAGCAGGCTCAGGAGCTGATCCATCTGCTCGGGCCAGCGCAGGTCCTTCTGGTCGGCGATAATGATCGCCTCGGCGTCGACATCGTCGGTGAGCGCGACCACGACGGCCCCGGCGCGCTCGGCGTAGACCGCGGATTCGCGGGGACCGAGGACGACGGCCCGTCGTCCGGTGAGCGGGCCGGCATGCTCGGGATCGGCCAGCAGCGATCCGGACGTGAGGATGTGCTCGGGCGGCACCCTCAGGCCGAGCGCGTCGAGCTCGGCGCTCAGCGTCTCTGGTAAGCGGCTTGCTGAGTTGGTCACCACCAGCCAGGGCAGGCCCTCGCGCTTCAGCGTCTCGATCAGCTCGACTGCACCGGGCAAGGCTTGATGCTTGTCCAGCAAGACGCCGAAGGCGTCCAGCAGGAAACCGTTATAGCGCTCGAGCAGGGCGCTCATGGAGCTAACCAATGCAAGACTCCTCGTTACTGAACAGACTACGGACCTGGTTCCTGCAAGGCATCGCCCTGCTGGCGCCGTTGATCATCACCCTCGCGCTGCTGATTTGGCTCGGGCAGTCGGTCGAGGTGTTTGTCGGCGGATTGCTGCGGCATCTGCTGCCGGATGCCTGGTACGTGCCCGGCATGGGGCTCGTCGTCGGGCTGCTCGTGACGCTGGCGGCCGGTCTGCTCGCGAACCTGTTTCTGGTGCGTTGGCTGGTCGAGCTGGCCGAGCGCGTGCTGGATCGCATCCCGCTGGTCAAGAGTCTGTTCCAGGGCCTCAAGGATGTCGCCCGCTTCTTTGCGCGCACCGGCGATCAAGACCTGGGGCGCCCCGTCGTGGTCACCCTGCCGGTTGGCGATGCATCGATCGCAATGGTGGGCTTCATGATGCAGGAGCATGCCGATCTGCCGCTGTCGGAGGAGGACGGCGAGCAGCAGGATCTGGTCGCCGTCTACTTGCCGATGAGCTATCAGATCGGCGGGTATACCCTCTACCTCGAGCGCGGTCGGGTGCGCCCGCTGGCGGTGGGTGCCGAGCAGGCCCTGCGCTCGGTGATCACGGGCGGGGCCCTGACCGAAGGCGCCAGCCCGGCCGATCATAGCGGGTCAATCACCCCGATGGGGCGCCGCGCGAGGGACGAGATCAACCGAACCGGATGAGCCGATATCGGGGCTGATAGAGCGGCTGATAGAGCGGCTGATAGAGCGGCTGATAGAGCGGCTGATACAGGCCCCGGGCGCGCGCAGCTGCGTTGCGGTGTCATAGGCAGAGGCCATTCAGCCGGTCAGCCGCAGCCGCAGCCGCGCCCGCACCGGCAGGTGGTCCGAGGCGGCTCGGGTGCTCGCGGTGCGCACGGCCTCGAGATGCTCCAGGCTCAGTCCGCTCCCGTGCCAGATCCGATCCAGCGCGAGTAGGGGCAAGATCGAGGGAAAACTGGCGCGGTTCGGGACCGGCGAGAGCAGTCGTGTGAGTGGAGCGAGGCGGGAATGGCCACGGCGCCATTCATTGAAATCCCCGAGTAGCACCGTCCGAGCGAGCTCAGCTGCGGCGCTGGCTGGTGCGCGTGCGTCCAGAGCAGCGCTGACCTGGGCGATCTGGCGCCGTCGCTCCCAGGGCCGCAGACCCAGGTGGGTCGCCAGACAGCGCAGCACCGGCGCCGTCGAGTCGGGGCCGAGGCGCAGCCGCGCGTCGATCAGTCCGCGCGGCTCACGGCCCGGCTGGCTCAGATCGATCAGCCGGTGGCCGGTGATCGGGAGCCGGCTCAACAGCACGTTGCCATAGTGGTGCGGGCCGCGGCGCATCGTATGCCCGAGCAGCGCCTCGTAGCCGTGCTCGAGCAGACGCTGCAGCAGGATGAGCGGCTCCGGGCGCGCCGGCGTCTCGACCTCTTGCAGGGCGACGATGTCAGCGTCCAGCGCGGCGATGGTCTCGGCGATGCGCAGCGGGTCCTGACGCCTGTCGCCGCCGACGGCGCGATGGATGTTGTAGGTCGCGACGATGATCGGCGCCTGCATGCTGCGTTGGATCGGGCTGCTGCGCGGGCCGAGCGCCATCAGTCATCAGCGCCTGCGAGCCAGCGGCCAAGCCAGACGACGCCGACGAGCGCGAGCAGCATCGCGACGATCAGCGCCAGTGAGCGCATATCGCTGCGGCCGAGCAGGGTCAGCAGTCCTTCGGCGAAGAAGGCCATCGCGATGACCGCGGGGCTCATGCCGAGCACCGTGCCGAGAACATAATCGCGGAAGCGCACGCGCATCGCGCCCGCAACGAGGTTGAGCACCACGAAGGGGGCGACCGGCACGATGCGCAGGGTGACGACCGCCAGGATACCGCGTTGGGTCAGGCGTTGGCGTAGATCGGCGAGACGGCCCCCAAGACGTTTCTCGACGGCGCGCGCGCCGGTATAGCCGCCGATCCCATAGCCGGCGATCGCTGAGAGGGTTGCGCTGACAAGGGCGACCAGCGCCCCGCTCACCGGCTCGAACACCAGTGTCGTGACGAGGATCAGCAGGGTGACCGGTACCGCCGCCAGGCTGGCGAGCACGAACAGGGCCACCGCGAGCGGCGCGCCCCAGATCGAATCGCTCAGTGCGCGCGCCGCTTCGGCAAGGATCGCCGGCTGCAGCCACTCACCGATCGGGGTCCAGCGCCATGCTGCGGCTAGCGCGATGAAGACCAGTAGCGCAGCGATGCCGACCCAGGTCCGCCAGCGTGCGTGAGGCTCGTGCTCCTCACCGACCACCACCTCACTGACCAGCTGGGGCGAGAGCGGCTGATCCGGGTCGATCAAGCGCTCATCCGGGAGCTGGCGATCCCATTCGGGATCGAGCTCGTCGCCGAGTGGCTCCAGGCTATGGGCGGCGTCCGGATGTGCCGCCTCGCTACCGGCCTCGGTCTCGCGGCTCTGCTTGCGGTCTTGAATCCGGGCGATCGCGCGCGCCGTGGCGCCGGATTCGACCTCCAGTTGCGCCATCAGGTCCGGCTCGACGGCGAGGAACATCGCCAGCAGCTGCTGGCGCAGCTGCCGGACCGCGTTGTGCGCCGCCTCGCTGTCGGCGACGATGCAGAGATCGCATTCACTGTCGAGGCCCATCGAGCGGTTGCTCAGGTTAGACGAGCCGATGCGCAGGATGCGGTCGTCGGCGATCATCAGCTTGGCATGGACCATCATGCTAGCGTCGCCAAGGCCGTCGACTGCCGGGTAGAGCACCTGCAGGCGCTGGTATCGGTCCGCTTGGCGCAGGCCCTTGAGCAGCCGTGCCCTGATCAGGTCCATCGTGTGCTGCTCCAGCCAGTGACCGGTCTCGCGGGGCAGTATCAGGATGATCTCGGGGCCTTGCGGCTGTTCGAGGGACTCCCCCAACGCTTCGGCGATCCGGCGTGAGGTCAGGTATTGGTTCTCGATATAGAGCAGCTTCTCGGCGGAGCGGATCATGTCCAGGTAGAGCTGCTCGGACTCCCGGGCCTCGGGCTGCCCATCGAAGGCAGGTAGCGTGCGCGCGATGCCGACCGGCATCGCTTCCAATAGCGGCTCCAACCCGGTCGGCCAAGGGTCATGCAGGCGCTGTTGGGCAGGCGCGGACGTATCGGCCTGCTGGAGCACGGGCGGACGACCACCGCCGGCGCGCTCCCAACGGTCGGCGAAGAGCTCACCGAGCGCGATGGCGGCGGCGCCGTCGACCAGTACCTGGAGATCGTGGAACGGCGGATAGGGGTCGCCATCCGGGTCGCAGCGGCGCGGCTCATCGGCCTGGTGCGCGTTGGTGTCCCAACGCCATTTGCTGAGATCGAATCCGCCGCAGTAGGCCAGTGCACCATCGATGACGACCAGCTTCTGGTGCTGGCTCGCCATCAGCGGATGGTGGCCGTCCTTGATGAAATGCAGGCGCGGATGGCGCTTGCTGGAATCCTTGCCCCAGGGGGCCTCGCCGAAGAACAGCGGCTCGCGCTCGAGCAGATAGATCGGGGCATAGTCCCATAGCAGGATGAAGACCTCGAGCTCGGGGCGGGTCTCGAGCAGCCGCACGAACAGGTCGCCGAGTGCGGTCGGCCAGCCGTCGCCCGGGTCGGGACGGACCAGCTCCACCCGGCTATGGATGTCCCAGGCTGCGATCGCGATGCACCGGCGCGCCGCGATCAGGCTGGCGCGCAGCATCGCGAAGTAGCATTCCCCATCCACGCAGACGCCGAAGCGCTCGGTCGTTTCGACCCGCCAACAGTTCTGTCCGGGCTGGAATGCGAAGGCGTCGCGTTGTGCCGATGGCTGCATGAGACAGGCCTATTGCAGCAGTCGCTGTGGCCAGGCGTCGAGGTCGCCGTCGATGCCCAAGACGCGAAAGCGCACGAAGATCGACTCGGACAGCCAGCCTTCGCGTCGGGCCGCGCGCAGCGTCTGGTGATGGGGGCTTTGGTGGTAGGCGAACTCGCGGACACGCTCAATGTTGTCCCAGAGACTGAAGGTCGCCAGCGTCAGCAGCGGGTGCTCGCCGAAACCGATGTGGAACCGGCAGCCTGCAGCCGTTCGCAGATGATTGCGGATCGCCGGCACGCTGCGCCAAAAGGCACGCATGCAGCGGCGGTGAACCCGAGCATGGGTCAGTACGACGATCGAGCCGTCGTCCGGTTGATTCCCGGTGTACTGGAAGGGCTCTTCGCCGTCCCAGCGTCCGTGCCCGGAGATCGGCTCCAGCTCGATGTGTAACTGCTTGCGACTCGGGCCAGCGATCCGCTGGTAGAAGCGGCTATGACGCAGGCGGCGGTCGTCGGCCGGGTCAGGCAGCGCGCTCATCAGGCAATAGGTGCGCGGATCGGGCCAGATCGAGAACCCATCGCCGCCGCCACACCCCATCAGACGCACATCGCCTTCCGGGACGTCATCGCCGATGAACAGGCGACGAAAGCCCATGAACATGAACGCGGCCGGGCTATAGCTACGCGGGTATTGGAAAAAGCTGAAGGTGACGCGGTTGGTCGGCATGGTTGTAAGGCACCGTACTGGCTGCCCTCGATGAGCGGGCGCAGCTCCACTGATTGAGCCTGGCAGACCGCCCGGGCATCGCTGGACCAGCGCCGTCAGCGTGGCGGGGCGTCGGCCTAGGCGTCCGACGAGACCAGCACCCGCGCCATCCCCGGTCCGAGCCAGAACTCGAACGGGGCCGGCAGCTCATCCATTGGCCAGTCCGGCGACAGGTCGCGGATCGGTCCGGGTGATTGGAGAAGATGGCGCAGGTCCTCGACATAGAAGCGCTGGCGCACCCAGGGGTCCTTGTTGATCACCAACAGGGCCTGACCAGGACCGTTGGTCGCATGCTTGCGCAGCACCAGGATCGCCGGGTCCGGGTGATCGAGCCGCTCGATTCGGCCCTCGCTGTCAAGAAGCGGTACCTCGTCCTTGATCGCGTTGACCTGTCTGATGAAGCCGGTGAGGTCGACATGCGGCTCCTCCCAGTCGTCCGGCGTGGTCTCGACCACATCGAGGCGTTTGCGGAAGCCGTACTCGAAGCCGATCGGGATCATCACGCCGCTCGCGAACAGGGCCGTGAACAGATAGCGCTGGCGTAGTGCATCGACGTTGCTGTCGAACTCCTCGTACATGCGCCGGGTGTCGTGGCTCTCCGGGAAGCCGATCGAGGGCGCGATCTGGCGCGTCAGCTCGTACTGCTCCAGCAGCCAGTTGCCGTGCAGGTCCCACCACTTGGCGCTATTGAAGATGGCGTCGAAGCCGGCCTCGGCGGTCGTCCGGGTCTGCTCCGGCGTGCAGCCAAGGGTCTCGGCGACGAAGACCGTTTCTGGATGGTTGTCGCGGACCGCCGTGATCAGGCGCTGCCAGAGCTCGGCCGGGAGCTGATAGGCCGCATCGCAGCGGAAACCGCGGAAGCCGAGTGTGATCAGGTGCTCGACGATCTTGACGAAGTAGGCGAGCAGGCCGTCCGGATCATCGGCCTGCTGCAATGCGCGCTGATGGTCGAACTGGGCCAGGTCGCGCCAGACCACCTTGTTGCCGTTGTCCTCGATGCAGAACGGGTGCTGGATGCGCCCGTGCTGACGCACGAACCATTCTGGATGCTCGCGCACCAGCGGGCTGTCCTCGGCGCAGTGGTTGATGACCAGATCGATCATCAGGGACAGGTCCCGCTCGCCGGCGTGCTCGGCCATCGCCTGGACCTGGGCGTCGGGCTCGAGCTCGGAGTCGGCCGAGACCAAGGCCGGATTGATGGCGAAGTAGTCGGCGATCGAGTACAGGCTGCCGGAGCGGCCGAGCTGCTGGATCGGGTTGACGAAGACCCAGTCGAAGCCCATCTGCGCCGCGCGATCCAGATGCGGGTCCCATTGGTCGAACGGCCCGGCCAAGAGTGGGAATAGGTTGTAGATCTTCATTCGGCTTGCGGCGTTGCGTCCTCTGCCGAGCGCTCCTGCTTATAGGCCTCCTCGAACTCGCCGGCGCCTTTCTCGACGGCGTTGACCGCCTTGCCTGTCGTCTTGCCGGCCCAGGAACAGGCCCCAATGGCGGCCGCTGCAAGGATCAAGATCATCGTTGTGAGAATGCGTTTCTTCATCTTGTGATCGCAGAATGGACTCCAGATTCGACAGGCCACCAGTATAACGTCTCAGTAACATCGAAGCCTTCCGGCAGTGCTGCTGCGGACAGCACGGCTGTCAGGAATCCGCTGGAAGGCCATTCGACTGAGATGGCTGTTGCTGCATCCGCCTACGGAGAGTCTGGCGGAGGCTGAACGGTGACGAGCCCTGTGCCGGCTCCTGTCCGGGCGGTCAGGCGGAACGGATCAGATGGGACGGCGTTATCGCGCCGCCTATCGGCCAGGCTTATGGGATCTGCTCAGGGTGCTGCTCAGGGCGCTGCTCAGGGCGCTGCTCAGGGCGCTGCGACCGTGATCCGTTCGATGAATCGCGCCAAGGTATCGGCATAATCAGCGGTGTTGGCCAGCTCATGCCCGCCGCGCGGAAGCACCAAGCGCTCACAGTCCCCGGCCAGCGCCAAGGTCTCCTGGGCATCGACCACATCATCATCCTCAGCGACCAGGATCAGGCCAGGTGCTGTCCCGCTCAGCGTCTCTGCCTCGAGCGGGCGGTAGGCCAGGGCATCCTCGGCGCGCCAGCTGAAGTGGGCATCGACGTCGAAGCGCTGCAGCCTGCCGCCATAGCGCGCCAGCGTGGCCGATGGGCGCAGGGCCGGATTGAGCCCGATCCAAGGCAGGCCGAGCCGCAGGCCGAGCCGGCGTGCCCAGAACCCGCCAAGGCTGCTGCCGACCAGAAGGTCCGGCAACGAATGCGTCGGCGAATCAGGCGCTGAGCCAGTCGATGGATCGGGTGATGAAGTGGGCGACGAATGGGCAAGATGCAGCGCCGCGGCGGCGCGCTGATAGTCCTCGGGCCGGTAGCCGCCTTGGGTGTCCAAGCAGTGCACGGCATGGCCCAGCGTGCGCAGCAGGGCGACCTTGGGACTCTGCGGCTTCGGGCCGCTGGCGAAGCCGTGCAGGTAGATGATCTGGGCCATCGAGAAAGCTGTTCTTGCGGTGGCGCGCTCTGCGAGTGCCTCTGGGAACAGGTCGGTCGCTGCGCTTTACAGCATGATCCTCTATCTTCTTCGGTTCGATCGCCGATGTATCCTCTGATTCAGCTTATGCCTGATTCAGCTCAACGGCCCCCAGATGAACGGCCCCAGATGAACGGCCCCCAGATGAACGGCCCCCAGATGAACGGCCCCCAGATGAATAACTCGAGATGAAGACCGTCCTCGTCACCCGCCCGCGCGAGCAGGCCAAGCCCTTCGCCGATGCGCTGCAGCAGGCCGGATTGCGCCCCCTGCTGTTCCCGACCATCGCGATCCGCTGCCTTGATGACTGGGCCTTGCCCGATCCGGACCGCTTTGCCGGGGTCTTCTTCACCAGCGCCAATGCGGTGCACTGCTTCTGCGGGCGACTCGGCAGAGAGGCCCCCGAGCCCCTCGCCGGTCTGCGCCGAAGCCGGGTCTGGGCGGTCGGTCCTGCGACCGCGTCGGCGCTCGCGCAGTATGGTATCGAGACCGAGCCGCTGCCAAAGCGCGCCGATGCGGTGCATCTGATGGCGGCCATCGACCCGGCCGCGATCGCCGGCCAGTCGTTTCTGTTTCTACGCGGCTCCCTGTCGTTGGGCACCATCCCGGCGGTGATCGCTGAGCAGGGCGGGCGCTGCACGGCGCTGACCGTCTACGAGAATCAGCCGCCGGCGCTGGAAGAAGCAACGCGGATCAAGCGGCTGCTGCACGCTGGCCAGCTCGACTGCCTCTCGTTCACCAGCCCGTCGACGGTTGAGAACTTCTTCAAGGCGATGGGCGGCACCGAGCTGCCGGCCGGCGTGCTGATCGCCGCGATCGGCACGACCACCGCTGCAGCAATCGAGCAGCTCGGGCTCGAGGTCGCTATCCAGCCGCAGGTGTTCGATGCGCCGAGTCTGGCCGAGGCGATTGCGGCCCGGCTCGGGGGGCCTCGATAGCGCGCGTCCGCACCGAGCGAGCGGCCTGCGATCGGTGATGCTCCGGCGGATTCGACTGGGCCTCGACGCGCGGCGAGCGCTCGGGCTGGAGCCCCGATCCGCGCTGGTGGACAGATGCCGGCTCCCGTTTCAGGATGACGCACCCGCGACGCTGCGAATCTCCGTTCTCTGACTTGCTGCCTGCATGTTTCGCTTCATCCACGCCGCCGATACCCATATCGATAGCCCGCTGGTCGGGCTCGATACCTATGAGGGCGCCCCGGTGGAACTGCTGCGCGGCGCGACCCGGCGGGCCTTCGAGAATCTGGTCGAGCTGGCGCTCGAGGAGGCGGTCGATTTCGTCCTGATCGCCGGTGACCTCTACGACGGCGACTGGCGCGATTTCAGCACCGGGCTCTTCTTCACCCGCCAGATGGCGCGCCTGCGCGCGGCGGCGATCCCGGTCTACGTGATCGCCGGCAACCACGATGCGGCCTCGGTGCTGACGCGGCGGCTGGACCCGCCTGATAATGTCCATTTCTTCTCGACCCGCCAGCCCGAGACCCGGGAGCTGGAACAGCTGCCTGTGGCGATCCACGGGCGCGGCTTCCCGAACCGGCAGGTGCCGGAGAACCTGGTCCCAGACTTTCCGCTGCCGCGCCCGGGCCGCTTCAATATCGGCCTGCTGCACACCAGCCTGGCGGGCGCGCCGGGCCATGCGACCTACGCGCCCTGCACGCTGGCCGATCTGGCCGCCAAGGGTTACGACTACTGGGCATTGGGGCATGTGCATCAGCCGCAGGTGCTCGCGCGCGCGCCTTGGGTGATCTTTCCAGGCAACCTCCAGGGTCGGCATGTGCGTGAGACCGGCGCGCGCGGCTGTCAGTTGGTGGCGGTCGACGAGGCGCTGCAGGTCGTCGAGGCGGTGCATCGCCCGCTCGATGTGGTGCGCTGGGCACGGCTGGAGATCGATCTGACCGGGATCGACGAGCAGGGCTTGGCGCTGGAGCGTATCGATGAGACGCTGACCGCCGCCCTGGGCGAGGCCGATGGGCGACTACTGGCGGTACGGCTGGTGCTCGCCGGCAACACGCCCTTGCATGGCGGGCTGGTTCGGAGTCTGCCGGCCTGGCGGGCCCAGTGCCAGGCGCGCGCGCAGATCACCGGCGGCGATCGGGTCTGGATCGAGGATCTCGAGCTCGCCACCGCGCCGGTCTATGACCTGCAACGGCTCGCCGAGCGCGACGACCTGACCCGGATCCTGCTCGCGGGCCTCGCCGCGGCCGAGTGCCCGACGTCCGAGCCAGCCGCTGGGTCAGCCGCTGCGCCAGCCTCCGGGCCGGGAACTGGGCCAACCGCCGAGGCGCCGCCCGAGGTCCGCGACCTGCTCGGCATCCTCCCGGCCGAGATCCGCACCGAGCTCGAGGACGCGCTGACCGCCGAGCAGCGCCCGGGGCTGCTCGACGAGGTGCGCGCCCTGCTGCTCGAATCGCTGCGCCATTCGGGGGGAGACAACGGGGGAGATAACGGGGGTGACAGCGGGATTGACAGCGGGGGTGAGCCTTGAGATTCGCCCGCCTCGCCGCGCCGGCGTTCGGGCCGTTCACCGATTTTGCGCTCGATCTCTCCGCCGGCGGTGCCGACCTCCACCTGATCTTCGGTCCCAACGAGGCCGGCAAGAGCTCGCTGCTGCGCGCCATCGGCGACCTACTCTATGGCATCCCCGGCCAGACGCCGGACGGCTTCGTGCACGGCTACCGCGAGCTGCGCATCGCCGCGACCCTGGAGGATCGCGACGGCCGCCGGCTGGCGATCCAACGGCGCAAGGGCAACAAGCACACCCTGCTCGACGGCGACGGGGCGCCGCTGCCAGACGACGCACTGAGCGGTCTGCTCGGGGTCGTCGACCGGGACTTCTTCACCACCGTGTTCGCGCTGGACTCGGACCGTCTGCGCGAAGGTGCCGCGTCGCTGCTGCACGGCCGCGGCGACCTCGGCGAGGCGCTGTTCTCGGCCAGCCTCGCCGGCACCCCGGTGCACCGCATCTTGAAGGCGCTCGAGGACGAGGCCAAGACCCTGTTCGACGGCCGCAAGACCAAAGGGGTCAGCATCCGGCCGTTGCTCGCCGAGCACAAGGCGAGCCAGGATGCCAGCCGGGCGGCGATGGTGCGCCCCGACGCCTGGGAACAGGCGCTCGCGGCGGTCGCCGAGGCGCAGGCGGCCTGCACCCGGCTCGGTGACGAGGTCGCGCAGCGCAACACTCGCCGCGACTGGGTGCAGCGCTGTCTCGACGCCTTGCCGGTGATCGGCGCGCTGGCCGAGCAGGAGCGCCTGCGCGCCGGGCTCCCGCCGCTGCCGGACCTCGGGCCCGGCTTCGTCGAGCAAACCGAACAGGCCCTGGGCCGCCGCGATGCGGCGCGCGTCCGGCTCACGGAGCTGCAACGCAGCATTGATCGGCTGGCGCATCGCGTCGACGAGAACCAGCCCGATCAGCGTCTGCTGGCGCGCGCCGGCGAGATCGAGGCGCTGCACGAGCAGCTCGCGGTGCAGCGCGAATGGCGCAACGAGCGCGCCGCGCTGGAAGCCGAGCGGGCTAGCTTGGCCGCCGAGCTTGGCGCCGGGATGCGCGAGCTCGAGATCGAGGGCGAGCCAGCCGCGGTCGAACGGCTGCGCGCCGGCGCCGAGGCGGTGCTCACGTTGCGCGAGGCGGCGACCGCGCTCGAGGCCGCGGCGGCTGCGGCCGGCGAGCACCG
>NZ_NRSJ01000021.1 GCF_016584085.1 Halochromatium glycolicum
CGCGCAGCAGTCCCGCGACGCTGAGGTGCTGGCGTGAGAACGGACCACTCATCAATACCTGCCTCGCAGCTTGAGAAGGTCGTGGCAGTATACTGATTCGGCTTCAAAAGTTTACGAAAGATTTTTTTCGGCTCAAAGCCAACTTATTGTTTCTAAAGCAGATATTTTTGCGGCGGGAATTGCTGGGATTGCCGCGCCCGTTCAGGAGATGGGGTCAGAACAGATCCCGACAATCGAGGACCAGATCCGGCACGCTGGCGACCTCGACATGGGATCGATCCGTTACACGGAACCGAGCGCTGTAGCGCCCCCCATCGGGGGCACGATGAACATCCAGATGACCGCCTTGCAGGTCGATGAGCCAGACCTCCGGGATCTGGAACAGGGCGGAGCCCGAACGATTCGCCCTCGCGTGAAACAACAATTGTTCGGGGATGGCGGACGCGCTGCAGTGGTGACGGCTCAGATGCGATGCCGATCCGGCTGCCAGGCGACCTCGAGCTGCTTGAGCACGTCGCGGCGGCTGATGATCCCGATCAGCCGCCCCTGCTCCATCACTGGGAGCCGCCGGAAGTTGCTGCTCGCGAAGCGCTCGGCGACCTCGGTCACCGGCGTGTTCGCATCCACGGTGACCACGTCCGGGCTCATGAAGTTGGCGACATGGCCGCCGTCTTCGCTGTAGTAGCCAGCGCCGAGCGCGATCTGCATGCAGTCGCGCTCGGTGAGGATGCCGACCAGATTACCGACCTGGTCGGTCACCGGCGCACCGGACAGGCGCTGCTCGATCAGGATGCGCAGCGCCTCGAGCACGTCCATCTCCGGTCGCAACGTCACCAGTCCGCGCGACATCGCCTGTTTGGCCGTCTTGGTCTCTATCATCTGCGCGCGTCCTCTCCCAGCGGGCAAGGTTCGGAATCAGTCAGGCTCCGGCGTCTGGGCCGCGGGTCCTTGCGAGCGATTCGGACACACCCGACCACTGCGACAGGCGCCGCCACAATCTGAGCTTAGCCCAGGAATCTGATTCAGCCCACCGCAGCTGCCGGTGACAGCGCCGCGACCGGCAAGCACACCGGCGGCCAGCCCGGCAAAGGCCAGCGAGAAGAACAGCAGGGCGAACAGGAACTCGAGCATCGCGATCAAAACCGTAAACACTGGCTAAACACTGGCTAACGTTCATGGCACCGCGCGCCACCCCGGACGATGAATGGCGCGTGATTCACGGTAACGACACGTATCGCGACATCAGCCACCGAAGTCATCGAGCAGGATGTTGTCGTTCTCGACGCCGAGACTGTGGAGCATGCCGATCACCGAGGCGGTCATCATCGGTGGGCCGCACATGTAGTACTCGCAATCCTCCGGTGCCGGGTGGTCCTTCAGATAGCGTTCGTAGAGCACCGTGTGGATGAAGCCGGTCTCGCCCTGCCAGTTGTCCTCTGGTTGCGGCGACGAGAGCGCGATATGCCAACTGAAGTTGTCGTGCTCGCGGGCCAGGGCGTCGAAATCCTCTTGGTAGAAGATCTCGCGCTTGCTGCGCGCACCGTACCAAAAGGAGATCGTGCGCTGGCTTTTCAAGCGCTTGAGCTGATCGAAGATGTGGCTGCGCATCGGTGCCATGCCGGCGCCGCCGCCGACGAAGATCATCTCGGCCTCGGTGTCCTTGGCGAAGAACTCGCCGAAGGGCCCGGAGATGGTCACCTCGTCGCCCGGTTTGAGCCCGAAGATGTAGCTCGACATGATCCCGGGCGGGACGTCCGGGTGATCCGGCGGCGGGGTCGCGATGCGGACATTGAGCATGATGATGCCCGCCTCGTCCGGGTAGTTGGCCATCGAATAGGCGCGCGTCACCGGATGCTTGGTGCCCGCCTCGAGCTCCCAGAGATCATAGCGATCCCAGTCCTCGCGCAGGTGCTCGGGGATGTCGAAGTCCTTGTATGAAAGATGATACGGCGGACATTCGATCTGGATATAACCGCCGGCACGGAAGGCAACCTCCTCGCCCGGTGGTAGCTCCAGGATCAGCTCTTTGATGAAGGTCGAGACGCTGCGGTTGGAGCGCACCCGGCAAGTCCAGCGGCGCACCCCGAAGACCTCGCGCGGCAGCTCGATGCGCAGGTCGTCCTTGACCGCGACCTGGCAGGCGAGCCGATAGCCCTCGTTGGCCTCGCGCCGGTTGATCAGGCTGGACTCGGTCGGCAGCAGCGTGCCACCGCCCTCCAGCACGCGCACGCGGCATTGCCCGCAGGTGCCGCCGCCGCCGCAGGCCGAGGGCACATAGAGACCCGCATCGGCGAGCGCACCGAGCAGCTTGCGGCCGGCGCTGGTGACGATGTCGCGCTCCTCGTTGATGTCGATGTGGACATCGCCGGTCGGCACCAGGACCCGGCGCGCGCCGAGGATCAGCACCACGAGCGCGAGCACGACCGCGGTGAAGATCAGGATGCCGAGGGTCAGAGAGAGCATGGGGCGACCTCCAAGTACCGCATGGGCGCGCTCACAGCTGGATACCCGAGAACGACATGAAGGCCATCGCCATCAGGCCGGTGGTGATGAAGGTGATGCCGAGTCCCTGCAGCCCATCGGGCACATCGCTGTACTTGAGCTTCTCGCGGATACCGGCCAGCAGCACCAGCGCCAGCGCCCAGCCGAGCCCGCTGCCGAAGCCGTAGACGGTGCTCTCGGGCAGGTTGTAGCCGCGCTCGACCATGAACAGCGAGCCGCCGAGGATGGCGCAGTTGACGGTGATCAGCGGCAGGAAGATGCCGAGCGCCTGATACAGCGCCGGGAAGTAGCGATCGAGCGACATCTCCAGGATCTGGACCATCGCCGCGATCACGCCGATATAGGTGATCAGCCCCAGGAACGACAGATCGAGCTCGGGCAGGCCCGCCCAGGCCAAGGCGCCTTCCTGCAGCAGATACTGATGGATCAGGCTGTTGACCGGCACGGTGATGGTCTGCACGACGATCACCGCGACCCCCAGCCCGAGCGCGGTCTCGATGCGCTTGGAGACCGCCAGGAAGGTGCACATGCCGAGAAAGAACGCCAGCGCCAGGTTCTCGACGAAGACCGCCTTGAACAGCAGCGACAGATAATGCTCCATCAGTGATCTCCAGCCAGGCGCGGGCGCGCACCACCGCTCGGGCCGAAGCGGAGCACCGCGGCCCAGGCGCGCGCCGGCGTCGCACAACAGACTCGCGCCGCGGCCATCAGCTGCCCTCCGTGCGATGCACGATGTTGATACGGTATTCGGGCTTCTCGACCTGGGCCGGCTTCCAGGTGCGGATCGCCCAGATCATCAGTCCGATGATGAAGAAGGCGCCCGGGGCGAGCAGCATCAGCCCGTTCGGCTCGTACCAGCCGCCCTCCTTGACCAGGGGCAGCACCTGCGCGCCGAGCAGGCTGCCCGAGCCGAAGAGCTCGCGGATCGCCGCGACGCTGATCAGGATGACGCTATAGCCGATCCCGTGACCGAGCGCATCGAGGAAGGTCGGCCAGGGCGGGTTCTTCGACGCGAACGCCTCGGCCCGGCCGAGCACGATGCAGTTGGTGATGATCAGGCCGACGAACACCGAGAGCTGCTTCGAGAGCTCGTAGGCAAAGGCCTTGAGCACCTCGTCGACGATGATCACCAGCGAGGCGATGATGGTCATCTGGATGATGATCCGGATGCTACTCGGCATATGGTGCCGGATCAGGCTGATCAGGACGCTGGCGCTGACGATCACCGCGGTCAGCGCGATGCTCATCGTGATCGCCGGCGCCAGCTTGGTGGTGACCGCCAGCGCCGAGCAGATGCCCAGGATCTGCAGCGTGATCGGGTTGTTGTCGACGATCGGCTCGAGCACGAGCCGCCCGAATGTCTTCTCCATTGCGTATCGCCCCCTTCTGTCGTCGCCCCTTGGCTCAGCGACGGCCTCAGCCGCGATCGGATCGGATGCGGTCCAGGAACGGGCCGTAGCCGCGCTCGCCGAGCCAGAACCGCATCAGGTTGGCGACGCCGTTGCTGGTCAGCGTGGCGCCGGAGAGCCCATCGACCCGGTGCTCGGCGTTGGGCGAGGACGGATCGACCCCGCCCTTGACCACCTCGATCACCGGCTCGCCGTCCTCGATCAGCACCTTGCCCGACCACGCGGACAGCCATTGCTCGCTTGCGACCTCGCTGCCGAGGCCGGCGGTCTCGCGCTGCTCGTAGATCGTGAAGGCCTTGGCGGTGCGCCCATCGGGTGCCAGCGCGACCAGTCCATGCATCGTCGACCAGAGTCCGGCCCCATAGACCGGCAGGATCAGGGTCTCGAGCTCGCCGTTGCGGCGCACCAGGTAGACCGGCATCCGATCCGGGCGGCGATCGATATCGGCCGGGTCGCTGTCACCGAGCGCCGTGCTGGCAGACGGGTCCTGGGCGGCCTCGCGATAGGAATAGGTCAGCGGATCGGCGCCCTCGACGAACTCGCCACTGTCGAGGTCGACCAGCTGGGTCTCGATCTGGCCGAAGGCCTCGTCGAGCGAGCGCCCGCCCGTCGACAGCCCGGCCACGTTGACGATCTCCTCCTTCAGCGCCAGCGCCGCGTTGCGCTCCTGCAGCGGCCGCAGCGCCACGGCGGTGGCCGAGACCACCACCGAGCAGGCCAGGCAGAGCGCCAACGCAACGGCCAGGGTCTTGCGCGGATCATCGTTCGGGAGCCGGAACACCGCCAATAGGGGCCCGAGGCGTCCAGCCCGGGCGTTGTCGCGGATCGGCGCATCAGCCCGCATGACGCTTCGCCCTCCGCCGGATGTTGGCCTGCACCACGAACCAGTCGATCAACGGCGCGAACAGGTTAGCGAACAGGATCGCGAGCATCACGCCCTCTGGATAGGCCGGATTCAAGACCCGGATCATCACCGTCATGAAGCCGATCAGCGCCCCATAGATCCATTTGCCGGCCTCGGTCATCGACGCCGAGACCGGATCGGTGGCCATGAAGACCAGCCCGAAGGCGAGCCCACCGAGCACGAGGTGCCAGTGCCAGGGCACGGCAAAGGCAGGATTGGTCTCGCTCCCGAGCGCGTTGAATAGCAGGGCGCCGGCGACGACCCCGAGCAGCACGCCGGCCATGATGCGCCAGGAGGCGACGCCGGTGTAGAGCAGGAAGAGCGCGCCGATGATGATCATCAGCGTCGAGGTCGAGCCGATCGAGCCCTGGATGGTGCCGAAGAAGGCCTGCCACCAGCTGATCCCGGCGGCCTGGATCGCCGACACCCCGCCCTCGGCGGCAAGCATCAGCGGCGTCGCCCCGCTGAAGCCATCGACCGCGGTCCAGACGGCGTCACCGGAGATCTCGCTCGGATAGGCGAAGAACAGGAAGGCACGCCCGGTCAGGGCCGGGTTCAGGAAGTTCTTGCCGGTGCCGCCGAAGACCTCCTTGCCGATCACGATCCCGAACGAGATCCCGAGCGCGACCTGCCACAGTGGGATATCGGGCGGCAGGGTCAGCGCGAACAGGATCGAGGTGACGAAGAAGCCCTCGTTGACCTCGTGGTTGCGCACCAGCGCGAACAGCACCTCCCAGAAGCCGCCCGCGGCCAGGGTCACGATGTAGATCGGCAGGAAGTAGACCGCACCATGCCAGAAGTTGTCCCAGAGGCTGCCGGGATCATTGCCGCCGGCACCGAGTAGCCACAGCAGGCCGCCGCGCCAGCCCTCGACCTGCTCGATGCCCATCGCGGCCATCGCGCTGTTCGCCTGAAGGCCGATGTTGATCATCCCGAACAGCGCCGCCGGCAGCACCGCGATCCAGACGAAGATCATCACCCGTTTCAGGTCGATGCCATCGCGCACATGCGGCGTGCCGGCGGTCACCGTCGACGGCGTGTAGAGGAAGGTGTCGACCAGCTCGAACAGCGCCCCGAAGCGCTCGTAACGGCCGCCGGGGAGGAAATGCCGTTCCTGCCGATCGAGATACTTGCGCAGGGCCTTAATCATCCGAACCTCGGGCGCTGCTCAGGTGTTCGTCGCGGAGCGAAGAGCCGATCATTGCGTCAGTGATTCTCGTGCCAGATCTTCTCGAGGTTGCGCCGCAGCGCCGGCGCGAAGTCGTGCTTGCCGCAGTCGACGAAGCTGCACAAGGCCAGGTCCTCCTCGTCGAGCTCGAGCGCACCGAGCTTCTCGGCGGTTTCGAGGTCGTCGACCAGGAGCGCGCGCAGCAGCTGCGTCGGCAGCAGGTCGAGCGGCATCACCCGCTCATAGGCACCGATCGGCACCATCGCGCGCGGGCTGCCGTGCTGAGAGGTGCCGAGCGCCAAACGCCCCCCGGGCTGCAGCCCGGACCAGAACACGTTCAGCGACGAGTAGCGCCCTTTGCCGGGCTTGAGCCAGCCGAACCACTCGCGCTCGCGGTCCTCGGCCAGCACCGTGATCTGGTTGTGGAAGCGCCCGAGATAGGCGCTGGTGCCGACCGCATGGCGCCCGCTGAGCACCGAGCCCGAGATCACCCGCGCCTCATGCCGGCCCTGCAGCTCGCCGCTGATCAGATCATTGGTGCTGGCGCCGACGCGGGTGCGGATCAAACGCGGCTTGGCCACCATCGGGCCGGCCAGCGAGATGATCCGGGTCGGATCGATACGCCCGGTGCGGAAGAGCCGGCCGATCGCAATGACGTCCTGATAGCCGATGTGCCAGACGCTGCGCTGCAGCGAGGCCGGATAGAGGAAGTGGATGTGGGTGCCGACCAGCCCGGCCGGATGGGGGCCGGCGAACTCGACCGTCTCGAAGCCCGACGACGCCGGCACCGGCGCGGCCGCGCCCGTGGCCTGGACGCAAAAGCGCGGGCCGTCGGTGAGCTTCGCGATCACCCGCAGCCCGTCCGCGAAGGCCTCCCCGGCCTCGCCGATGACGAGACCGGGATCGGGCGCAAGCGGGTGCGTGTCGATCGCGGTGACGAACAAGGCCGCCGGGTTGCTGTCCGGCGGCGGGATCATGCTGAACGGACGCGTCCGGAACGCCAGCCAGGCGCCAGCGGCGAGCAGATTCTCGGTCACCTGCTCACGGGTCAAGCCCTCGAGCTCGTCGGCCGCGTACCGATTGAAGGTCTCTTGATCAGGCTCGGCCGCCTCACCGTCCCGGGCCTCGTCGAGCCGGATCACGATGGTCTCGAGCGCCCGGCGCGGACCGCGGTGGATGGCCTCGACCACCCCACTGCCCGGGGCCGTCGCGGCGACCTCGCGATAGGCCTTGCGGCGCGTGATCGGCTGGCCGAGCCG
The DNA here is from genome assembly GCF_016584085.1 of Halochromatium glycolicum. Taxonomy (GTDB): domain Bacteria; phylum Pseudomonadota; class Gammaproteobacteria; order Chromatiales; family Chromatiaceae; genus Lamprobacter; species Lamprobacter glycolicus. The sequence continues at coordinate 7,243 of NZ_NRSJ01000021.1, forward strand.
CACGCGATCACCCACCTCGATCTCCAGCGACGGCAAGCGCTTGACCCCGACGCAGTCGTAGCCGTTGTGGGCAACGTGGCGCATCGCCGGGCCGGCATCGATCACCGGGCTCGGCTCGCCGCTGAGCGGGATATCGAGGCCACGCTTGAGCTTGAAGCGCCGCGTTGTCGACTGCTGCGCCGAGCGATTGGCTGTGAGCGATTGGAAGACTGCCACTGAGATCGGAGAGCCGTTGCTTAGGTTGCAAGATTCAGACGCGCGTTCTCGCCAACGCCCGCCAAGGGGGGCATGAACATGACCCTGAGAGAACGGGGCACTCAGTGAGTACTTGGTAATATACGATCCCTTGCTCGGACGCGAGCGTCAAGTCTCGCGAGCCCTTCGCTACTCTCACGGTGTCGGGCGCCCGGCCGGTGATGATGCCGACTTCACCGGACAGGACGCCGTCATCGCGTGTTCGGCAGGTTCGGCTTCGGCGGCTGCAGCTGACATAGCAATGGATCGATGCGGTTAGTGCCCTGATATTAGTCAGCGCGGCCCGACGTTTCCAAGAAGTGGATACGCGCCGAGAGCTCGAGCGTCGCAGCGGCATGGGCGGCGTTGCGAACGGTCTTGCCGCACGCATAGACACCCTGTCGGGCAATGAGGCAGACCGGGGAAGAAGCAAGGGCTTGCGCCACCTTGCTCGGCGCCTCATCCAGCATGGCGTCTGACCTGACATCCAGCACTGGAACCGACCCAAGCAGACGCATGCCCTCAAGATCGGGCGGCTCGAAATCGCGCCCGGCAAAGCTCGCCGCAACCGAGTGCGGCCCACGAGAATGCAGGATCGCAGCGGTCTCGGGAGACTGACGATAGACGGCGCGATGGATTGGCGCATCCACCGCTACCCCGTTGGGCCAAGCACCGTCGAGCGAACAGGCGATCAGGTCCGCAACGCTCATCGCATCCGACAGCCCCGCGCTCGGCGTGATCCAGACATGCTCACCCCGGCGCACCGAGGCGCTACCGAATTCGGCTTCGTTGCTGCCGGTCAGGCGCAGGCGCGCGAGATGGCCGATCAGCGCCTCGCGCGGATCATCACTCCGGGCACGGGCCGGCGTGGCCTGCCGGCGCACCTGCTCGGCGATCAGGTCCGCCAACGCCTCCGGGTCGCTGAGCGGAACCACCGGCGGGTGCGGCCGCACCGCCAGCGGATCATCGCTCGCCACCGCGATGACCCCATCGTCCTGCGGATAGAGCGGCGCCTTGGCGACCGCCGCCCGGAACACCTCGATCTTCGGCACGGCTGCGCCGCGGAAGCCCTCGATCAACAGGAGATCGAGACTGTCCGCATCGAAGCGCGCCCGCAAGGCATCCAGCCCAGCCGGATGATCCTCGGCGCGCTGGTTGCTGCGGCTGAGCAGCGCCCAGTGCTCGCCCGAGACCAGCATGACCTGCCGCGCGCCGGCCGCCGCGACCTCATAGCTGTCCTTGCCGGGCCGGTCCAGCGCGAAGCCATGATGGGCATGCTTCAAATAGCCGATCCGCAGACCGCGCTGACGCAGTAGTGGCACCAGCTTGCGCAGCAGCGTCGTCTTGCCGCTGCCGCTCGGCGCCACGAACCCGATGGCAGGAATCGGTGGTGCATCCATCCGGGGAGCCCTCAAGCAAAGCGGTTAGGAGGCGGCTAGGAGCCCGAATCGCGCGCTGCCTCACGGACGAGGCGAGAGCAGCATGCAGCGAGCCGAGCGATCGCCCGTCACCGCGAAGCCTCGTCCCGAACAGTCTATCCGAAAGAAGACGGTCGATGTCTGGGCCCTGACGTCAGGGCGCTGACGTCAGGGCCCTCTGGGCGCCTTGCTGCAATGGCGAAGCAGGGGCTTGGCGATACCCTCCCCGGGCGCGAGAACGGCCGCGGCAAAACAGTTCGGCGGTGCATCCGGGGGTGGGTAAAGGCGAAGGCAAAAAAAGGGCGGCATCGTCGCGTTCGGCGCTGTACCATCCACGCCGGCTCCAGCGGGTCGCGCAACCGCCGAACCAGACATCTCCAAGGTCATCCTTCATGAACGACAACCCTGTCGACACAGCAACTGACGAGGTCGTCCCGCGCGGCGGCCTGATCGCGGCCCTCCAGGTCATCGCCGCCGAGGCCCCGGCGGAGGGCATGACCCTGCACGATTTCACCCACGCGCTCGGCGAGCGGGCCTTCGGTCTAATGCTGTTCGCGCTGTCGATCCCGGTCTGCATTCCGCTGCTCTACGGCATCCCGCAGATCGTCTCGCTACCGATGATGGCCGTCGCAATCCAGATGGCCCTCGGTCGTGCGGAGCCCTGGATGCCGCAACGCTTTGGCGAGCGGATGCTCGGCAAGGCCGGTCTGCAGCAGATGGCTGCGGGCGCCGGCAACTATTTCGGCTGGATCGAGCGCCTGGCGCGACCGCGTCTGCTGCTGTTGTCCGGGCCGACCGCGGAGCGGCTGGTGGGCGCCGTGTTCGTTGTCTTCCTCGCCAGCATCCTGATTCCCCTGCCAGCCACCAACACCCTGCCCGGCATCGGTATCGCGATCGCCTCCATCGGCCTCATCACCCGCGACGGCCTGCTGGTGCTCGCCGGCCTCGCCATCGGGGTCGCCTGGATCGCCCTGTTGCTCGTCGGCATCGCACTCTTCGGCCCCGCCTTCATCGATCTCCTCAAGGACGCGGTCAAGTCCCTTCTCGGCCTCGGCTGACGGCAGCGCGGCCTTAGGCGATTTCTGTCAAAGCTCATACCGCCTTGCTGGTCTTTTCGCTCGCCTTCTTCGTCGCGCCGCCGGTCACATAGCCCGGCTATGCTCCCGGCGACGCTCCTCGAAGGCAAACGAACATCCTGCGCAATTCGGTACGAGCTTTTCCGGCAATCGCCTTAGAGGCCCGATCGAGGCAGCCGCTTGACTCGCGCAACCTCCTGATCAATCAGGCTAAAAGGGGGCATTCTGTCAGGGCTTCTGACGCTGGCAGCCAACGCCCCCAAGTCCTTCGCAGCGCCGTGGCCGTGCGCAGCGCCATCGCAGCGCGAGCAGCGCATACCGGTTCAGCTCGACGAAGCGCCGTGCCCCGGGTCCTGCGGTCACTGACGCCTCGAGATTGTCGGTCACCACCAACCGCCGTCTTGAATCCCCCATCCGAACAGGCGCAAAATGAAGGGTTCGTGCCGCGGCGCGCTGCAGCGGGACCCCGGCTTCCGGCACCCAGTTTCTGCCACCCTGCGCGGCCACCCTGTGCGCCTGGGCAAGCGCATCAGCTGCGCTCGGCTGGCGCTTGAGCCACTGATCGCGCGGTTCCTTCCTTCGTGGCTGGGCGCCTCTTCGTGGCTGGGCGCCAATGGGGTGCCAGTGGGGGCGTGAGTGGAGGCGTCAGGGGGGCACCACTGAGGGGGCACCGGGCGAATCACGAAGCCTTGGAGCAAAGAGCAACGCCTGAGACCCGGTTTAGAGCGGGCCGGGCCGCATTGCTCGTCGCTGTTGGTCAATACTAGCCAGGTTGGATCGAGATGGCGCAATACATCTACACCATGAACCGGGTCGGCAAGGTCGTGCCGCCCAAACGCGTGATCCTGCGCGACATCTCGTTGTCGTTCTACCCGGGCGCCAAGATCGGCGTGCTCGGGCTCAACGGCGCCGGCAAGTCGTCGCTGCTGCGGATCATGGCCGGACTCGACACCGAGATCGAGGGCGAGGCGCGGCCGCAGCCCGGGATCAACGTCGGCTTTCTGCCGCAGGAGCCGCAGCTCGACGAGACCAAGGACGTGCGCGGCAATGTCGAGGAGGCGGTCGCACCGATCAAGCAGGCGCTCGAGCGCCTGGACCAGGTCTATGCCGCCTATGCCGAGGAGGACGCCGACTTCGATGCCTTAGCCAAGGAGCAGGCCGAGCTCGAGGACCTGATCGAAGCGACCGACGGGCACAATCTGGATCGAACGCTCGACCTAGCCGCCGACGCGCTGCGGCTACCGCCCTGGGAGGCGCAGGTTTCAAAGCTCTCCGGCGGTGAGCGCCGGCGCGTCGCGCTGTGCCGACTGCTGCTGTCGAAGCCGGACATGCTGCTGCTCGACGAGCCGACCAACCACCTCGATGCCGAATCGGTCGCCTGGCTCGAGCGCTTCCTCAAGGACTACACCGGCACCGTGGTCGCGGTGACCCATGATCGCTACTTCCTCGACAACGTTGCCGGCTGGATCCTGGAGCTCGACCGCGGCCACGGCATCCCTTGGCAGGGCAACTACTCGAGCTGGCTGGAGCAGAAGGAGAAGCGCCTGGAGCAGGAAGAGAAGGCCGAGCAGGCGCGCATCAAGGCGATGAAGCACGAGCTCGAATGGGTGCGCACCAACCCCAAGGGACGCCAGTCGAAGAGCAAGGCGCGCCTGGCCCGCTTTGAGGAGCTGCAATCGCAGGAGTATCAGGCCCGCAACGAGACCAACGAGATCTATATCCCGCCCGGTCCGCGCCTCGGCGATCTGGTGATCGAGGCCAACGGGCTGCGCAAGGCCTACGGCGATCGGCTGCTCTACGACGACCTCTCGTTCAACCTGCCCAAGGGCGGCATCGTCGGCGTGATCGGCCCGAACGGCGCCGGCAAGACCACGCTGTTTCGGATCATCACCGGGCAGGAGGCGCCCGACGCCGGCGAGCTGCGGGTCGGCGAGACGGTCGAGATCGCCTATGTCGATCAGAGCCGCGACGCGCTCGATGACAAGAAGACGGTCTGGGAGGAGGTCTCGGACGGCGCCGACAATATCATTGTCGGCAAGTACGAGATGCCCTCGCGCGCCTATGTGAGCCGCTTCAACTTTAAGGGCGCCGATCAGCAGAAGCGCATCGGCGACCTCTCGGGCGGCGAGCGCAACCGCGTCCATCTGGCCAAACTGCTCAAGAGCGGCGGCAATCTCTTGCTGCTCGACGAGCCGACCAACGACCTCGATGTCGAGACCTTGCGCGCGCTCGAGGAGGCCGTGCTCAACTTCCCCGGCTGCGTGGTCGTGATCAGCCATGATCGCTGGTTCCTCGATCGGATCGCGACCCACATCCTCGCCTTCGAGGGCGAGTCACAGGTGACCTGGTTCGAGGGCAACTATGCCGATTATGAGGCCGATCGCCATCGCCGCCTCGGCGACGAGGCCGATCAGCCGCACCGTATCCGCTACCGGCCGCTGACCGGCTGAGCGTCGGCGTGAGGTCGATGTCTCGCCCAGCCCCGATCGCGCAAACGCGGCCCGAGCGAGCCCGGCTCGCCTGGGCCCAGCGCGAACGCATCCCGCGCAGACGGACGCGGTTTGAACGGTCCCACTGTGAACAGCCGCGCCATCGTCCGAGCGCCTCGCGGCGAGGATTCGCTGATGGATGAGCTGACACGCCTGATCGGGCGCCTCGATACCCTGCTCGACCGCGTCGAGCCTTGGCTGCCGGCGCCGCGCGCGACCGACTGGAACGCAGTCGCCTGGCGCTGGCGCAAGGAGGGTCGGAGCGGCCATCTCGAAGCGATCCGCCGACCGCATCAGCTCGCGCTCGATGACCTCTGCTGCATCGAGCGCCAGCGCGACGAGATCGACCGCAACACGCGCCAGTTCCTCGCCGGCGGCGGCGCCAACAATGTGCTGCTCTCAGGCTCGCGCGGGACCGGCAAGTCGTCGCTGATCAAGGCCCTGCTCAGCACCTATCAGGATCAAGGACTGCGTCTGATCGAGGTCGACAAGGATGACCTGATCGATCTGCCCGGGATCATGGCCGAGATCGACGGCCGCCCCGAACGCTTCATCCTCTACTGCGACGATCTCTCGTTCGAGGCCTCGGAGTCGGCCTACAAGGCGCTGAAGGCGGCGCTCGACGGCTCACTCAGCGCCCCGCCCGAGAACCTGCTGATCTACGCGACCTCGAACCGGCGCCACCTGCTGCCCGAGTATCAGTCCGAGAATCGAGACGCGCGCATGGTCGACGGCGAGATCCATCAGGGCGAAGGGGTCGAGGAGAAGATCTCGCTCTCGGACCGCTTCGGGCTCTGGCTGTCATTCTATCCATTCAGCCAGGAGCAGTATCTAACCGTCGTCCGGCACTGGCTCGAACGGCTCGGTATCCGCGACCCCGATCCCGCCGCGACCGAGCACGCGGCCCTGCAATGGGCCCTGCGTCGCGGCTCGCGCAGCGGCCGCACCGCCTGGCAATTCGCGCGCGATTGGGCCGGCCGACGGACCCCTGAGACGCGCTGACGTCGGCAGCGCCCACAATACAAAGCCCAGCGCACGTTAGCTGGCGTTTGGTACCTGGACACCATGGTCAGCAAGCCACTGCACATCGAGCTGCCAGGTGACCCGCTCGACATCCGGCTGGCCCAGCACCAGACCTTGGGCGCGTTTCTGGTGATCGATCAGGTCTTGTTGGGCTGCAATGACCTTGGGATCATCCTGAGCCAGGCCAGCGAGCTCAGGATGGATGATCTCCAGAAAACGGATGGCCGGGACCTTAAAGTTGCGCGGCGAGGAGAGCGTTGCGACACCGTTGTCCAAGGACACCATCCGGAATTGGTACGGATACTCGGCGAGCTTTGCATCCGCCTCCAACATGTCGTTGATCTCCCATACGCGGGGCTGCCAGATCGACGAAATCCACCAGGCGACCAGCGCGATCACGACGACGCCGAGAACGATGCTGTAGTTGCGCGTAAACTTATCCATTCGATTTGCCTCTCTAAGGTTCAGCACTCAGCTTTGGCGCTGGAGCTTGGCATTGAGATTGATCACTCAGCTCAGGGGCTCAGCTCAGGGGCCCAGCTCAGGGGCTCAGCACCGCTTGAGTGCGATTTGCCATTGATCATCGCCTTACCGAACCGAGAACTCCATGAAAATGGTCAACAATGTGCTGCAACACCGAGCAGATGAGGCTGTCCGACCGGCCACCTCAGAACGACAAGCAGGGCACTGACCAACCCGTTCGAACGACGCTAGGTCACGCCACCCGCGCGGAAGCGGTCTCGAGGTCGAGCTGATGCGACAGGATGTAATCAACAAAGTGGTCTTGCTGATCTTGGTCGCAGTGATCTCACTGCTGTTCCTGACCATGATCCAGCAATTCCTGGTCGCGATCTTCATGGCTGCCGTGTTCGCGGCGATGACGCACCCGATCTATCTCAAGCTGAGCGAGTGGTTTGGCGGACGCCACTATCTCGCCTCGATTGTGACATTGCTGTTGCTGTTGTTCACCGTGCTGATCCCGGTGGTCGTGCTGAGCGCGGTCTTCGTCGGACAAGCCGTCAATGTCGGCCAATCACTGACGCCAATCGTGGTCGACTTTCTGAAAGAGCCGGGCAGCTTCGCCGAATTCCTGCAGCGAATCCCGTTCTATGAGGAATTGCTGCCGTACGAGGACGAGCTCACCTCCAAGGTCGCCGCCTCGGTCGAGGCGCTCGGCAAGATGCTCGTCGGTGGTCTGTCCTCGATCGCGCTAGGGACCGTCAACTTCCTGTTCGTGACGGTCGTCTTCTTCTACACCCTGTTCTTCTTCCTGATCGACGGCAAGGAGGTGGTCGAGGCGATTCGCTATTACCTGCCGCTTGAGGACCGGGACGAGCGGGTGATGCTGAACAAGTTCACCTCGGTGACCCAGGCGATGGTGACCGGCACGCTGTTGATCGGCGTCTTGCAGGGCGCGCTCGCCGGTATCGCCTTCGCCATCGCCGGCCTTCCGAACGCGGTCTTCTGGGGTACCGTGATGGCGGTGCTCTCGATCATTCCGGGGATCGGGTCAGCGCTGGTTTGGGCCCCGGCCTCGGTGATCCTGCTCGTGCAAGGGAACATCGGCGCTGGTATCGGACTCTTCGCCTTCTGCGCATTGGTGGTCGGCAGCATCGACAACGTGCTGCGTCCGATTCTGGTCGGAAAGCATACCGACATGCACGAGCTGATGATCTTCTTCGGAACCCTGGGCGGGCTATTCATGTTCGGGATGGCTGGCCTGCTTATCGGCCCCGTCATCGCGTCCCTATTCATCACGATCTGGGAGATCTACGGCGAGGCATTCAAGGACCTGTTACCAGCCGTGAACGCGGACAGCGATGAGGCCGAGGGCGAGACAGCGCCCGCAGCAGCCCATCAATCGCCGAACGAGAGCGACGAGGAGCAGGCCGTCATCTTCACCGACGACGAAACCGACCCCTCGCCGGATACCGACGAAGCACCGAGAAGCAGCAGTTGAACGACCACGCGCTTCGGCAGTTTCCAATCACCAACTCCACCCTGGCCTGATCGTCGCAACGCGCCAGTGCGACGATCATGGTGCGTTTAGGCGATTTCTGTCAAAGCTCATACCGCCTTGCTGGTCTTTTCGCTCGCCTTCTTCGTCGCGCCGCCGGTTACATAGCCCGGCTATGCTCCCGGCGACGCTCCTCGAAGGCAAACGACAATCCTGCGCCATTCGGTACGAGCTTTTCCGGCAATCGCCTTAGAGCATTCCGAGCGTCAGCTTCGCCTCGTCGGACATCGTCTCGGGGCTCCATGGCGGGTCCCAAACCAGCTCGACCTCGACCTCGCCCACGCCGTCGACGGTCTTGACCGCATCCTTGACCATCACGGGCATCATACCCGCGACCGGACAGGCCGGTGCGGTCAGGGTCATATCGACATCAACATCGCCGTTGTCGGCGATGTCGATCCGGTAGATCAGACCGAGATCGTAGATATTGACCGGAATCTCCGGATCATGGACATTACGCAGCGCCGCAATGATCGGCTCCCGCAACGCTTCCGGGTCATCCAACGCACCTTCAGGGCCGCTGTCCTCGGCCTCTGCAGTCAACGCCCCTTCCCCGGGCAGGTCATCGCGGTCGACCTGTGCCCGGTCACCCAGGCCAAAGCCGGCAAATCTGGCTAGTCGGTTCATCAGCGCATCACCTCGGCTGCATAAGAGGATCGATGATCGGGCTCACTCGAGCGGGGCCTGTTCAAGCCGCTGACCAACCTGTTCAGCGACATAGTCACGCAACGACTCGGGTCCGAGGGCGTCGATAATCTCGCCGGCGAAACCGAGACAGAGCATCCGCCGGGCGAGTGACGCCGCGATTCCGCGCGAACGCAGGTAGAACAGCATCTCCGGCTCGATCTGACCGACCGTCGTGCCATGGCTGCACTTGACGTCGTCGGCGTAGATCTCGAGCTGGGGCTTGGTATCCACCTCGGCGTTCGGTGACAGGATCAGATTGCGGTTCGACATCTCAGCATCGGTCTTCTGCGCATCGCGCGCGACATAGACCAGCCCATCGAACACCGCGCGTCCCTTGCCGTAGAGAATCCCTTTGAAGGTCTCGCGGCTAGCGCAGTTCGGCAATGCGTGGCGGACATCCATGTGATAGTCGATCAACTGTTGATCGCCGGCCAGATACAGCCCCTTCAGATCGCACTCGGCATGCTCGCCTGCGAAGCGGGTGACTAGATCGGTCCGCGCCCAGGTCCCACCGAGGCCGATGTTGGTCCCGGCATAACGGCAATTGGCCTCCTGGCTGAGGTACAGACCGGTAATGTGGAACGCATTGCGGCTCTCCTGCTGGATACGCGTATGCTTGAGCACCGCATCCCGGCCGAGCGCGATCTCGAGCACCGAGTTGGTGCAGTAGAGGGCGTCGCCGAGGCTGACATAGCGCTCGATGACCTGTGCCTGGGCGCCGTCACCGAGGCTCAGCAGGTTACGCGGTTGCGCGACCCGAGGCTCATCCATGCCGATCGATAGATGGATGACCTCGATCGGCCGTTCGGCGATGGCGCCGCGATCGAGCTGCAGTACTAGGCCGTCGTCGATCGCGGCGGTGTTCAGCGAGGCGAAGACATGACGCCCTTCACCGGCGATCCGCGTCAGGACGCCCTTCACCGAGGCCGGATCAGATTCGAGCAGATCGCGCAGGCTACCGATCCGGACCCCCTTGGGCAGCTCGCCAAGGCTTGAGAGGGCATCGGAGAAGCGGCCGTTGACCAGGACGACGCGATGCGCATCGAGCTCAGGGATCAGGAACTCACCGATATCGTCCGGCGTCAGCGCGGTGACCGGCTCATCGACATTGACGAAGCCCTGCTCGATCAGCTTACGCAGCCCGGTGTAGCGCCAGCCCTCCGACTTGTTGGTCGGCACCAGCTGGGTTCGCACGCGTGCTGCGGCCTGCTCCCGCTCCGACTCGAGCCAATCGATGCCGCCCGCGCTATTCTGATCACCGTTGCCGCCGAGCCCCTGGAGCCAGCCGGCAAAGGCCTCTGCCGCATCGGCCTGGCCCGTGCGTTGATGGACCGCCGCATTCATGCCGCTTCTCCCTCGACGATCCAGCCATAGCCCTTCTCCTCGAGCTCGAGCGCAAGCTCTTTGCCGCCGGAGCGAATGATCCGACCCTTGGCGAGCACATGCACGTGGTCGGGCTGGATGTAGTCGAGCAGCCGCTGGTAATGGGTCACGACGATCATCGAGCGCTCCGGGCTGCGCAACGCATTGACACCATCGGCGACGATGCGCAGGGCGTCGATGTCGAGACCGGAGTCGGTCTCGTCGAGGATCGCCAACTTCGGCTCCAACAACGCCATCTGGAAGATCTCGTTGCGCTTCTTCTCACCGCCCGAGAACCCGAAGTTGACCGGGCGCTTCAGTAGGCTGTCGTCGAGATGAAGGATCTTCAGCTTCTCCTTCATCAGCCGCATGAAGGAAACGGCATCCAATTCCTCCTCACCACGCGACTTGCGGATCGCATTCAGCGCCGCCTTCAGGAAGTACATGTTATTGACGCCGGGCAGCTCGACCGGATACTGAAATGCCAAGAACAGCCCAAGCCGCGCCCGTTCCTCGGGCTCGAGCTCGAACAGGTCTTCACCGTCCAGCTCAGCGCTGCCGCCGGTCACCTCGTAGCCCTCGCGGCCAGAGAGCACATGGGCAAAGGTGCTCTTTCCAGAGCCGTTCGGCCCCATGATCGCATGGACCTCGCCCGGCTTGACCTCGAGGTCGAGGCCCTTGAGGATCGGCTCGTCTCCGACGCTGGCCTTCAGGCCCTTTACTGACAACATCGTTCTACTCCAAATCGTGTATGGGCCGGCCGACCCTTAACGGCCGCGCTCAAAGCCCGCGCCTTCGTTGAATTCAGGATTGCCAACGCATGGGATAACGCATGGGATCGCACGCGGCAGGCGCCCCATGTGTCGGTCGGTATCAGCCCACCGCCCCTTCGAGGCTGATGCTCAACAGCTTCTGGGCCTCGACCGCGAACTCCATCGGCAGCTCGTTGAAGACCTCTTTGCAGAAACCGTTGACGATCATCGAGACCGCATCCTCTTCCGTCAGCCCGCGCGCGCGGCAGTAGAACAGCTGGTCCTCGCTGATCTTAGAGGTCGTTGCCTCGTGCTCCATCTTCGCACTCGGGTTCTTGACCTCGATGTACGGGAAGGTGTGCGCGGCCGATTGGTCGCCGATCAGCAAGGAATCGCACTGGGTATGGTTGCGCGCGCCCTCGGCCTTGCCGGCGATGCGCACCAACCCGCGATAGGCCTGCTGGCCGTGCTGGGCGCTGATGCCCTTACTGACGATCGTCGAGCTGGTGTTCTTACCCAGATGGATCATCTTGGTGCCGGTGTCGGCCTGCTGCATCCCCTTGGTCACCGCGACCGAGTAGAACTCGCCGACCGAGTCGTCGCCGCGCAGGATGCAGCTCGGATACTTCCAGGTGATCGCCGAGCCGGTCTCGACCTGGGTCCAGCTGATCTTCGAGCGCGCGCCGCGGCAATCGCCGCGCTTGGTGACGAAGTTGTAGATGCCGCCCTTGCCGTTCTCGTCGCCTGGATACCAATTCTGAACCGTCGAGTACTTGATCTCGGCGTCATCGAGCGCGATCAGCTCGACCACGGCCGCATGCAGCTGATTCTCGTCGCGCTGCGGCGCCGTGCAGCCCTCGAGATAGCTCACATAGCTGCCCTCATCGGCGACGATCAGGGTACGCTCGAACTGGCCGGTCTTGGCCTCGTTGATGCGGAAATAGGTGCTGAGCTCCATCGGGCAGCGCGTGTTCTTCGGCACGTAGACGAAGGTGCCGTCGGTGAACACCGCCGAGTTGAGGCCGACATAGAAGTTGTCGGTCGGCGGCACCACGGTGCCGATGTACTTCTGCACCAGCTCCGGGTACTCCTGTAGGGCCTCGGAGATCGAGCAGAAGATCACCCCGGCCTCGTGCAATTTCTCGCGGAAGGTGGTCGCGACCGAGACGCTGTCGAAGACCGCATCGACGGCGACGCCGGCGAGCGCCTTCTGCTCCTCGATCGGGATGCCGAGCTTCTCGTAGGTCTCGAGCAGCGCCGGATCGACCTCATCCAGGCTCTTCGGCCCGTCCTTCTTCTTCGGCGCCGAGAAGTACGAGATCGACTGGTAGTCGATCGGCGGATAGTGCACCGAGGCCCAGTTCGGGGTCGGCATCTCCAGCCATTTCCGATAGGCGGCGAGACGCCACTCGGTCATCCACTCGGGCTCACCCTTGCGCGCCGAGATGGTCCGGATCACGCCCTCGTCTAGACCGGGCGGCAAAGTCTCCGACTCGATCTCGGTGATGAAACCGTGCTCATAGCCGGCGTTCACCAGCTCATCGTACTGGCCGGTCGTCTCGACCTTCTCTTCGGCCGTGGTGGCCTCTGCAGGGATAGCGCTCATGGGAACCGCTCCGATACCTGAGTAGATTACTAGGTTTATAGTACGACGCAAATCCTCGGTTTCAAGGCCCGTCGTAACACAATCATCGACACCCCGGTTGAGGGGTTGCTGTTAGCTGGCGCAGAGATCATTGCCGGTGCGCGAACTTTCAAGCATCCGGCTCGGATATCGATCCGCCGTTAATCGCAACTGTTCTCATCACTCTTGTTATTTGTCTCGGGTTCACCCAAACTCGCCCTGGGTTTAGCGCATCGATCAGCTTGACCACTTCAACCAACCTCAACGGAGTCGAAAACCTATCATGATACCTTTCCATCACCATTCGCTCTTGGCCGGCTTGCCGCTGTTGGGACTTGCCCTGGCACTCGGCACGCCGCCTGCGCTGGCCGAGACCGAGGAGGTCAACCTCTACTCCGCCCGCAAAGAGGCCCTGATCAAGCCCCTGCTGGAGCGCTTCACTGACGAGACCGGGATCGAGGTCAACCTGGTCACCGGCAAGGCCGATGCACTGCTGCAGCGGCTCAAGAACGAGGGGCGCAACAGTCCAGCCGACGTGCTGCTCACGGTCGATGCCGGGAACCTGCACCGTGCCAAAGCGGCCGGACTGACCCAGGCATTCGAATCGGAAACCGTCACCGAGGCCGTTCCGGAAACCTACCGCGATCCTGAAGGGCATTGGACGGGCCTCTCGCTGCGGGCGCGCCCGATCATGTATGTGAAGGGCGAGGTCGACCCCTCTGAGCTCTCGACCTACGAGGCCCTGGCCGATCCTAAATGGAAGGGCCGCATCTGCATCCGCTCCTCGAGCAATGTCTATAACCAATCCTTGGTCGCCTCGCTGATCGCCGCAGACGGGACCGAGACGACCGAAGAATGGGCAGAGGGGATCGTCGCCAATATGGCACGCCCGCCCAAGGGCGGCGACCGTGACCAGATCAAGGCAGCCGCTGCTGGTCAATGCGATATCGCAATCGCGAACACCTACTACCTCGCTGGAATGCTGAAGTCCGATGATCCGGGCGAGAAGGAGCCGGCCGAGAAGGTCGCCATCTTCTGGCCGAACCAGCCCGGCTCCGGTGACGGACGGGGCACCCATGTCAATGTCAGCGGCGCCGCGGTCACCGCCGCGTCGGAGAACACGGACGCCGCGGTCGAACTGATCGAATTCCTGGTCAGTCCAGAATCGCAAGCCTGGTACGCGAAGGTCAACGGTGAGTATCCGGTCCGTGAAGGGGTCGAGATCAGCCCGGTCCTCGCCGAATGGGGCGAGTTCAAGGCCGACGGCCTTGACCTGGTGAAGCTCGGCGAGCTGAACGCCGCTGCCGTGAAGCTGATGGATCGCGCCGGCTGGAAGTAGCGACGATCTGCCGGCGCCGTTACGCTCGGGCCGCGCGGCGCCGGCGAGCCCCCTGAGCCTGGAGCAGATCGCTCAGCGAGCCCGGACACCATCCGCGCATGCGACTTGGGGGGCATCGCGAACCGCTATAAGATGCATCCCTCCCGCGTTTGTCTTCTCCCTGGCTCGATCCTCCTCCGCATACATGGCTGTCTCCGCTCCTGCCGTTGCCCGGCACGACCCCGTCGACCGGCGGCGCTTCGGGCAGCACCTCTGGCCGACGCTCGTGATCACGATCGCACTGCTGCTGGCGCTCCCGGTCGCGGTGGTCGTCGGCTTCGTCTTCGTCCCGGCCGGCGAGGTCTGGCAGCACCTGGTCGAGACGGTGCTGCCCGACTACGTGAGCAATTCGCTGCTGCTGATGCTTGGGGTCGCCCTCGGGACCCTGATCGGCGGCGTCGGCACCGCCTGGCTGACGAGCATGTGCCGCTTCCCGGGCCGCGCCCTGTTCGAGTGGGCGCTGCTGCTGCCGATGGCGATGCCGGCCTACATCATCGCCTACACCTATACCGGCATGCTCGATTTCGCCGGACCGGTGCAGACGCTGATCCGCGACCTGACCGGCTGGGGCTGGGGCGACTATTGGTTCCCGCAGATCCGCTCATTGCCAGGCGCCGCGCTGATGCTGTCGCTGGTGCTCTACCCCTATGTCTATCTGCTCGCGCGCGCGGCCTTCCTGAGCCAATCCCTGTGCGTGCTGGATGTCAGCCGCACCCTCGGCAACGGCCCCTGGCGGACCTTCTTTACCGTGGCATTGCCGCTGGCCCGACCGGCGATCGTCGCCGGGCTGTCACTGGCGCTGATGGAGACGCTGGCCGACTACGGGACCGTCCAGTACTTCGGGGTGCCAACCTTCACCACCGGCATCTTCCGGACCTGGTTCGGACTCGGCAATCCGGCCGCGGCGGCACAGCTCTCGGCGCTGCTGCTGGCGTTCGTGTTCGCGCTCATCCTGCTCGAGCGCTGGTCGCGCGGCCAGGCACGCTATCACAGCACCAGCCAGCGGCAGCAGTCGATTCGGCGGCTGCACCTGCGCGGCAGGCAAGCGGCGGCCGCGTTCGGCTTCTGCGCGCTGCCGTTGACCCTCGGCTTCCTGCTGCCCGCCGGCCAGCTCGCTGCCTGGTGGCTGACGGTGGCCGATCAGCGCCTGGATGCCGAGTTCGCGACGCTCGCCCTCAATAGCCTCGCGCTGGCCGCTGGTGCCGCGGTCCTGGCGCTCGCGCTTGCGCTCCTGCTCGGCTATGGTCACCGGCTGCGCCCCACCAAGCCGGTGCAGGCGGCGGTCCGCGTCGCCGGCCTGGGCTACGCGGTGCCCGGGACCGTGATCGCGGTCGGGGTGATGATCCCGTTCGCCTGGCTCGACAACAGCGTCGATGCCTGGATGCGCGCGACCTTCGGCGTCTCCACCGGCCTGCTGCTGAGCGGCACCCTGGTCGCCGTGATCTTCGCCTATCTGGTGCGCTTCCTGGCCGTCTCGCTGCAAACGGTGGAGTCTGGGCTCGGCAAGATCCGCCCGTCGATGGACGAGGCCGGGCGGGCGATGGGACTCAGGCCGCGGCAGGTGCTCGCGCGCATCCACATGCCGATGCTCCAGGGCAGCCTGCTGACCGCGCTGCTGCTGGTGTTCGTCGATGTGCTCAAGGAGCTGCCGGCGACGCTGATCCTGCGCCCGTTCAACTTCAACACGCTGGCGGTACGCGCCTACGAGCTGGCCTCCGACGAACGGTTGGCGGACTCGGCCCCGGCCGCGCTGACGATCGTCGCCGCCGGGCTGATCCCGGTGATCATCCTGAGCCGCTCGATCACCCGTTCCCGCGCCAGCCTCTGAGCCAGCCCCTAAGCAGAGAGCAGAGAGCAGAGAGCAGAGAGCAGAGAGCAGAGAGCAGAGAGCAGATGGAAGCAAACCTCGACCCCTCGGTAAAGGGCCTGAACGATCATGGCGACGCGCCACCCCAGGGCCTAAGCGGCTCGCAGCCGCTGTCTCAGGATCACCCGGCGGTCAGGTTGGCCGTGCGCGACGTCGATGTTGCCTATGGCGAGCAGCCGGTCGTCCGGGACGTCCGCTTCGAGCTCGAGCGCGGCACGATCGGCTGCCTGCTCGGTCCGAGCGGCTGCGGCAAGACCACCCTGCTGCGGGCCATCGCTGGCTTCGAGCCGGTCAGCCGCGGCCAGATCCTGATCCGCGGTCAGCGCGTCTCGCGCGCCGGCTGGACGCTCGCGCCCGAGCAGCGTCAGGTCGGCATGGTGTTCCAGGACTTCGCGCTGTTCCCGCATCTCACCGTCGCGCGCAATGTCGGCTTCGGCCTGCGCGCGCTGAGCCGGCGCGAACGGCAGCGTCGTATCGACGAGCTGCTGGAACTGGTCGGGCTGAGCCAGGCCGCGCGCCGCTATCCGCATGAGCTCTCCGGCGGGATGCAGCAGCGCGTTGCGCTGGCCCGGGCGATGGCCCCGCAGCCGGACATCCTGCTGCTCGACGAGCCATTCTCGAGTATGGATGCCGAGCTGCGCGAGCAGTTGGCGCGCGAGGTGCGCGCGGTGCTCAAGCGCGAGGACGTCACTGCGGTCCTGGTCACCCATGACCAGCTCGAGGCCTTCGCGATGGCCGACAGGATCGGCGTGATGAACGCCGGCAGCGTGCACCAATGGGATACCGGCTTCGGCCTCTATCATCAGCCGGCCGACCGCTTCGTCGCCGACTTCATCGGTCAGGGCGCCCTACTGCCCGCGCATGTGCTCAATGCGACCCAGGTCAGGACCGAGCTTGGCCGCATCAGCGGCGCGCAGCCGCATGGCCTCGAGCCGGGCAGCGCGGCAGAGGTGCTGATCCGCCCGGACGACCTGGTCTACGACGAGTCCAGTCCGCGGCAAGCCAGCATCGTCGAGCGCGCGTTTCGGGGCGCGGAGTTCTTGTACACCCTTCAGCTTGAGAGCGGCGCCGAGGTGCTCTGCCTGGTGCCGAGCCACCACCGGCACGCCGTCGGCGAGACGATCGGCATCCGGCTCGAGGCCGATCACCTCGTCGCCTTCGCCTGCCCAGACAGCGCTGCCCACCGCGGGCATCGAGAGGGGACCGCGCTGTAGCCATTCGGCCTGATCGCCGGACAGAAGGCGCCGGAACAGTCAGCATCGATAGGCTCAGCCTGCCCGGAAACCAGGGCGGGAGACTCTAGCACCTGGCGTGGCGCCTCCCCTGAACCTGAGACAGCCGGTTAGCAGCCGAGAACGCGCGGCGTTTCCTCACGCAGGGCATTGCGGCTTAGGCGATTCTGTCAAAGCTCATCCCGCCTTGTTGCTCCTTTCAACCGCCTTCTTCTCGCGCCGCCCGTCACGGAGCCCGGCCCGGTTCCCGACGACGCTTCTCTGACGCAAACGAAACGCTTACGCAATCCGGTGAGGGCTCGTCCGGCAGCCGCCTTAGACACCCTATCAAAATGCCCGCTTAGCCTACACAAGCTGCTGAATTTTCAAGCCGCAGAGGGCATTCTGTTAGGGCTTATTGGGGCAATGGCGGCTCAGCGCGCGTCGTCTTGCGAGTCGTCATCCGGTGCCGGCTCACGTTTTCGCACGATTGCAGGCCGCGGCGCCGGGCCCTCACCATCGCGAAACAACCAGACGAAGCCGCCAACCATCGCCAAGAAAGCGAGACCGAGAAAGACATTGGTCCAAAACATTGTACTAACCGAAAGCGCAGCCGATTATCAGTGACCAGATTGTAGCCCGAATCCCGGGCGGCGCGCCGCGCGGAGGGCGAAACCTCGATTGGTTGGTCGCATCCGGCGACCGCACCCGCGGCAGTGCAGCCGGGACGGCTCTCAGCGCAGGTACTGAATCCTGACCAGACCCTAGCCAGCTATGGAGCGCGTGATCGTTTCCAGCCCTTCGTCCGCCTGCATCCCTCTTCCCCCCGGGCGCCATTCAGTCCGCCACGACGATGCGGTCACCGACCCGGATACGCTCGAACACGAACCTGGCATCGGCATGCCGCAGCCGGACACAGCCGTGGGATTCCGGCTTTCCGGTGACATAGCCTTCATGGACCCAGTAGGGGCCGCGGAACTGGAGTGCGTACGGCATCGGTGTCGGCCGCTCGAAAAAGTTGGTGTAGCTACCAGAGCGCTTGTCGACATCCTTACGCTGAACGCGGTAGTCGCCTTTCGGCGTCGGGTGCTCCGGTGTCCCGGCCGAGATCGGGCCGGTCCAGACCAGCTCGCCGTCCTCGAAGTAGTGAAAGCGCTGCTTGGCAAGGCGGATATCAAGCTGTCGTTTCTCGGCCGGCGGCAACGCATCCGGATCAGGCGGCGGAGGATTCACCTCCTGCGAGACCGGCGGCGGTAAGGACGAATCGCCAATCGTTTCCGCCTTATTGGCCGACTCAGGCGCGGCCCCGGCATCGCCCCCCGACAGAGACGGGCTTGGCACTGCGGAGACGCTGGCCTCAGCCGGGATCGACGCACTCGGAGGAAGCGACGGATAGGGCTGTGCTGCGCAGCCCAGGAGCAGCGCGCAGCCGAGCGGCGCCAGCCATTGCAACCCCTGCATGGGGAATACCTCCGCGACAGTTCGGTCAACCTCGCTCAACGTCAGATTCGGTTGACAATTATCAAACCGCTCTAGTGCGGTTTCCCGATAATAGCCCCATGCAGATGCCAGTCCAACACCCCACGCCGCCGGCCAAGCCCAAAGCGAAGCGCTCGCGGCGACCGCCGAATCAGGGCCCCCGCATCCGCCGCGAGAAGCGCACGATCAGCGCAATGCTCGGCATCTACTGCCGAGATCACCATGCCGGGCGTCCAGGGTCTCTCTGCGCTGAGTGCGACGCACTACTGCGATATGCCCATCAACGGCTCGACAACTGCGCCTTTGGCGAGCTCAAGCAGCCCTGCAATCAGTGCAGTGTCCACTGCTACAGCAAGACGCTGCGCCCGCGCATCATCGAGGTGATGCGCTACGCTGGGCCGCGAATGACCTTGCGCTACCCGATCCTCAGTGCCTTCCATCTGCTCGACAAGCTCCGGGCGCATTGAGCATCGGGAGCCGCTCGGTCTGTCTGCACCCAGCGGCTCGAACCGCCCTGAACGAGGGCGCGGGGCCGTTCAGCCGAGAGGCGCGACCCCGAACAGCGCCTCGTGCCACCAGAACAGGAACAGCAGGTAGAGCAGAACGCCACCGCCGAGCGCGATCGCATCATTGAAGCGACCGGCTGGCGCGCCGGGCACCGGCGTCGGTGCACGCCGCTTCAGCGAGATCCGGTCCGTCACCGCCCATGCCAAGAAGCTGCCGAAGAGCAGCAGATCAGCGAGGGTCCCGTTGGCGAGTAGATGTGCCAGCGCCCAGACCTTGACCGCGAGCAGCATCGGATGCTTCGTCACCGTCTGGATCCGACCCGGCAGATAGGCGGCGAGCAGCAGCACGAAAACCGGCAGCATCAGCAGCAGTGTCACATGGCGCAGCCAGAGCGGCGCCTGGTAGATCAGAATCGGATCGACCGCGCGGCGCGCATCGGCGTAGCCGTTTACGATCAGTACCAGCCCGATGAGCGCAATCACCCCATAGACGGCCTTCCAGGGCAGCTCCCCGAAGCGTGCGACCATCCGGTCGCGCCAGGCAACGTCAACGATGGCCACCGAATGGACACCGAGGAACAGAATGAGACCAGCAATCAAGAGCAGCATAACGTGGCGTCTCCCAAAGTCGACTTACACCAGCGGCGTCGGGCGCGTCGACCCGGGTCACCGCAGGAAGGTTATTGTTGGATACGGATGGTAGATGGCGGGAGCTGATTCCGCTTCAGATGCTAGAGTACCCCATCAAGGGCCTTGCCGACGCCACTGCCGGTCCCACCGAGCCACCGAGCCACCTAAGGAGAAGCCTTCCCGCATGACCGCAGACTCGATGAGATTGCACGAGCTGGATCGACTCCCGGATGGACTGCTCGAGCTCAACAGCGCCGAACTGGCGACGCATCTCCAGGGTCCGACCCTGATCCACCTACCCGGCGAGCGCGAGCAGCCACTGTTTGTTTCGGTGCTGATCCACGGCAACGAGCCGGTTGGCTGGGATGCTGTACGGCTGTTGCTGCGCCAGTCGATCGAGCGCCATGGCCACCTGCGGCTGCCGCGGGCGATGAGCCTGTTCATCGGCAACGTGCATGCCGCGGCGGCGAATGCGCGCCATCTTCCGGATCAGCCGGATTTCAACCGCGTCTGGCCCGGCGCCGACACCCCCGCTTCGCCGGCCCACACACTGATGGCCCAAGTGGTCGAGCGCATGGCGCAACGTCAGGTCTTCGCCAGCATCGACCTGCACAACAACACCGGCACCAACCCGCATTACGCCTGCGTCAACCTTGTGGACAACCGATATCTCCACTTGGCGCGATTGTTCTCGCGCACGGTCGTCTTCTTCGTCCGCCCAAAAGGGGTCCAATCCCAGGCCATGTCTCGCCTGTGCCCAGCGACGACGCTGGAATGCGGACGTGTCGGCGATCGCCATGGCGTGGAACATGCGCGCGAGTTCATCGACGCCTGCCTCCACCTCGCGGAGGTTCCGGATCAGGCGCTGCCCCCTCAGGATGTCGACCTCTTCCATACGGTCGCCCAGGTGACCATCCCTGAGCATGTCAGCTTCGGCTTTCCGCCACACGATGCCCAGCTCATCCTGTCACCGGAGCTGGAGCGTTTCAACTTTCGCGAGCTACCAGCCGGAGCCTCATTCGCGCGCATCCGCGACGGTGGCCATGTCGTGGTTCGCGACGAGCACGGACGTGACGTGTCCGACCGGTTCTTCGCGGTCGATGATGGCGAGTTGAAGCTGCGCGAGCCAGCCATGCCCTCGATGCTGACCGCTGACGCCACCGTGATCCGTCAAGATTGCCTCTGCTACCTGATGGAGCGCTTCAGCCACCATCTCCCGCATCGCCATTGAGATGCAGACGAGTGAGACGCAGACGGCGCCGATGCGGGCAACCCCCCAGTTACCAGAGTAGGCTCGAGCCCCGCACAGGCTCCAGCACGACGCGACCAGGAGCTGTCCGTCATGGGCTTGCCGACGCTGACGCGAGCGGTCGCTCTGTCATCGGGAGCCAGTCCCTCTAGAGCAACCTGGCTGTGGCCGCATCGGCTCGCAGCGCGCCAGACTATTCGGCAACCGTCAGCAACTGATGGTCGACCAGGCTCTCGCTGCCTTGGCGCAGGAACGCAGCAGCGCGGTAGAGCCCGACCAAGGTCTTGGCGTCGGTGATGGTGCCGTTCAGACACCACTGCAGGACCTTGTCGAGCGCGACCCAGTGCACCTCGATCACCTCGTCTGCACCATGCCCGAGGTCGACCTCGCTGAGCCCACGCGCCAGGAACAGGTGGATGACCTCGGCGAAGACGCCGGGCGAGCTGTGCATCTGCCCGAGCGAGTCCCAGGTGGCCGCAACCAGACCCGCCTCCTCGGCAAGCTCCCGCTCGGCTGTCACCGCAGGGCCCTCACCCGGATCGAGCTTGCCGGCCGGGAGCTCCCAGAGCCAGCCGCCCGCAACATGGCGGTACTGCCGCAGCAAGCACACCCGCCGGCGCTCGTCCAGCGCAACCGCTGCCGCACCGCCGGGATGTCGGATGACCTCGAGATCGACCTGGCGCCCGTTGGGCAGGCGGACGCGCTCTACCCCAACGTCGACAATCTTGCCGTGAAATGCCGGCCGTTCAGCGATATCAGTCTCGATGTCGGTCGATTCGTCTAGGCTCAATATCGGATTCCCTGGCTTAAGATGGCCAAGCCTACAGCATACTACCAGCCAACCGCTCCAGGTAAAGGTTGAACGCGCCCGTCCCCGCTGGCAACGCTGTCGCCACCAGGACGGCGTTCCAGCGGAAAACGCTCGCCCGGACGTGCGATCCTGAAACCGGCCCGCTCGATCTGCTCGCCATCGCGCTCCGAGGCGTAATGATAGAAGACCATCCGCCGCCACTGTTCCAGATTATAGGCGATGCGGATCTCATCAAGCGCCGTATGGGACGGATTCGCGGCAGTGCTGCAATCATGAAAGACCCATTCGCCGCGTCGCGCGAAACGATTCAACACCTCCGGGATCGGGCAGGTATCACCGGTGAACAGGAACACACCCTCGAGGGCGAGCCCGAAGGCCGCGAGATACTCGTGATGCCGGACCGGGAAGACGGTGAAGCTCAGCCCGCGGTGCCAGAAGGCCTCCGAGACCGGGATCAACTGAAAGACATCCCAGAAGTTGCAGCCGCCTTCTGCGAGGAGGCTCGGGTAATCAGCGAGCCTGCGCTGGAGCACCGAGACCAAGCTCACGGGCACGAACAAGCGCACCGGTGTTGGCGTCTGGGCTGCGGTTGCGAGCCGATAGAACAGGCCCTCCAACCCGCCGATGTGGTCCAGATGGGCATGGGTGATGAACAGCGCCGAGGGCAGCGCGCCGTATTGCTCGAGGTACGCCGCGATCGTGTGGGGTCCACAATCGATCAACAGCGACGGCCGCTCGCCCGCTTCGAACACCGCGGCGGACGAGCCGAGCGAGACCGCCTGAGCGTTACCGACACCCAGGAAGCGCAGGCCCAGGTCTGACATGATTGACGGTCCAGGAAGGTTGAGGATGATCCAGCCCTGCGTCCACGGGCCAGCGAACAAAGGCGACTGCAGTCGAAACCGTTTCAGCGCCTCATCCTAACCAAGCGAGGTGACAAAATCATGGCGACCCGAAACGAATCGAAGACCCAACCCGGCCAATCCGAGAGGCCTGAGGACCACTCTGAGCCCTTACTTCCCAACCTGAGGCCTTGGAGCAGCCTCGAAAACGACGAAAAGACCAGGCTGCAAGTCGCCTATGGGCAGTGGCTCGACCAGCTGCCTCCGACCTGCTCGCTCGAGACCAAGATCGCTCGATTCACCGCCTGGCTCGAGCAGCGTGGGATCGACTACGACGCCCGTCATGACACCCGTCATGACACCCGTCATGACACGCGTCATGACGGGCGTCATCTGGCTGTAACGGATCGTACATAGAATGCGCGGCATCGCCCGGAGTGACAGCGCGAGAATCCGACTATGGCAACCGTAATGATCGTCGACGACGAGCCCGATATCCGCGAAGTGATGCGCTTCGCCCTCGAGGAAGGCGGGTTTCGCACCCTCGAGGCCGGCCATGCCGATGAGGCCCGCAAGCTGCTGCCCGAGCACCCAGACCTGGTGCTGCTCGACTGGATGCTGCCCGGTCGCTCTGGGCTCGAGCTCGCGGCTCAGCTCAAACAGAGCCCGAAGACCCGCCATGTGCCCATCATCATGGTCAGCGCGCGCGGCGAAGAAGAAGACCGTGTGAAGGGGCTGGACACAGGCGCCGACGATTACATCACCAAGCCGTTCTCGCCGCGCGAGATGGTCGCCCGCGTCAATGCGGTCCTGCGCCGCAGCCGGCCCGATGACATCAATGACCAGACCGAGATCGGCGGCCTGACGATCGACAATGTCAGCCACCGGGTGAGCGCAAACGGGATCGCGATCGATATCGCACCGACCGAGTACCGGCTGCTCCATTTCTTCATGACCCACGCCGATCGCGCCTTCAGCCGCTCGCAGCTGCTCGATCAGGTCTGGGGCGATCAGGTCTATGTCGAGGAGCGCACCGTCGACGTCCATGTGCGCCGACTGCGCAAGGCACTCGAGAAGACCGGACACGAGAACCTGCTGCAAACGGTGCGCGGGGTGGGTTACCGTTTCTCGGACAAATGATGCCGCCCCTGCCCGCCCAGTCTGCTGTCGGCCCCGCTGTCGGGCATCGCGCCCGCCACTGAAGCGATGGCCCGCGGCATCCCATTCGAGCTACTCCTCGTCGTCGCAGCCGGCATCGGGGCAGCGGTGCTGGTCCTGGCCGGCTTCAGCAGCTCCCAGGCGCTGCTGCTCGCGCTCCTCCCCGTGGTCGCCCGCCACACCTGGAACCTGTTCCGGCTCGCCCGGCTGATCCGGCGCCAGCACCGCCTGGTACCGCCGTTCCCGTTCGGGGTCTGGGGCGACATCTATCGCGCGATCGGGCAATACCAGCAGCGCGGCCGCAAGGGCCGCAAGCGCCAGCTGCGCTTCTTCCGGCGCTTCCGCGAGGCCGCGAACTCGGTCCCTGATGCGCTGGTGGTGCTGGATAAGAACCGCCGCATCGAGTGGGCCAACCCCGCCGCCCAGATCCTGATGGACCTGCACTGGCCGCGCGACGACGGCAAGCCCTTCACCGAGGTGTTCGCCCACCCCGAGCTCGCGGACTACATCCGCGCCGGCGAGTATGTCCGGCCGTTGGAGGTAGCGCCCGCACACAACCGGTCGATCATGCTCAGCATCCGGGTCGCCCCATTCGGCGAGCGCAAGAAGCAGCGCCTCGTGGTCGGTCGCGATATCACCAAGGTCTTCCATCTGAACCTGATCCGACGCGATTTCGTCGCCAATGCCTCACATGAGCTGCGGACACCGCTGACGGTGATCAGCGGCTTCCTCGAGACCTTGGTCGAGTCGTCACAGACAGCGCCCGGGCATCGGCGACCGCTCAATTTGATGCAGAATCAGGCCGAGCGGATGCGCCGCATCATCGAGGACCTGCTGACGCTATCGCGGCTCGAGATGGATGAGCATGCGAGCGATATCGCGCCGGTGGACGTTCCCTGCGAGCTCGAGCAGATTGTGGGCGATGCCTATGCGCTGAGCGGTGGACGCCATCGTTTCACGATCGATGTGGACCCCGACCTGTTCCTGCTCGGCAAGGATACCGAGCTCCGCAGCGCCTTCTCGAACATCCTCTTCAACGCGGTCAAGCACACGCCAGCGGCCACGCGGATCGCGCTGAGATGGGCGCAAACAACGGACGGCCCGGTATTCACTGTCCAGGATGACGGCCCCGGCGTCGAGGCCGAGCACATCCCCCGCCTGACCGAGCGCTTCTATCGGGTCGACAAGGCGCGCTCGCGCGAGTCGGGGGGGACGGGGCTCGGCCTGGCGATCGTCAAGCACGTCCTCAGCCGCCACGATGCCCGGCTGTCGGTCGCCAGCGAGCCTGGGCAGGGCGCGACCTTCACCTGTCACTTCCCACCCGGCAGCGCCATCATTGCCTCAGAACGCACCGGCGCCGAGGTCGAGCCATCCTGCTAAGGCGATTTCTGTCAAAGCTCATACCGCCTTGCTGGTCTTTTCGCTCGCCTTCTTCGTCGCGCCGCCGGTCACATAGCCCGGCTATGCTCCCGGCGACGCTCCTCGAAGGCAAACGAACATCCTGCGCAATTCGGTACGAGCTTTTCCGGCAATCGCCTAAGCCGGCCGCTGATCCGGTGTCAATGTCTTGATCGAGAGGGCATGGAGCTCGCCGGAGGCGATCTGCTCCCTGACCGTGTCCATCACCAATCGTTGCTTCTTGATCGGCGTGAGTCCGGCAAAGGCGTCACTGACCACCACCGCCTCGAAGTGGCTCCCGTCACCGGTGACCTCGACCTCGGCGTCGGGGAGCCCGGCCCGGATCAACTGTGCGACTGCTTCTGTTTGCATCATGCTGACAACTCGTCGTCTGGAGGGCGCGATCGGCCCGAAACATTCACTGCCGCCAATGTTGGGCTGTTTGGTCGATCCCCAACCCCTGTTCAGGACCTGCTCAGGACCTGCTCAGGACCGAGCTGCCAGACCCGCGAGCCGGGCCTTCCCACCGAACGCCCCACCAAACCGACCAGCCTGCACCGGCTCGGGACCGCTCGGGGCCGCACGCAGCGCGCTAGGCCCGCCTCGCAGGCGGGCAGCCGAAGGCGCTCGGGGCGGCACGGCGGCGATCATAGCCCCGCCTGCGCGCAGCCGAATCCGAGCCGGGCCTAGCCGTCGAGGGTCTCCATCCGCAGCCGCACGACCTCGCCGCTGACGCCGTCGGAGGCCTGGATGCGCGCGATGGCGCGATCCATCGCGGCCTCGCGCACGCGATGCGTCAGCAGGATCAGCGGCACCGTCATCTCGCCGGCGGCCGGCTCCTTCTGCTTGATCGCCTCGATGCTGATCCCCTCCTCGCTCAGGATGCCGGCAATGCTCGCCATCACCCCGGGCCGGTCGAGCGCGGTGATGCGCAGATAGTAGGCGGTCTCGACCGCCGCGATCGGCAGCACCGGGGTATCGGTCAGCTCGTCGGGCTGGAACGCCAGATGCGGCACCCGATTGGTCGGGTCGGTCGTGAGGGCGCGCACCACATCGACCACATCGGCCACCACCGCCGAGGCGGTCGGCAAGGCACCGGCGCCGGCGCCGTAGTAGAGCGTCGGCCCGACCGCATCGCCCTTGACCAGGACTGCATTCATCACCCCATCGACGTTCGCGATCAGACGCCGGTGCGGGATCAGGGTTGGGTGCACCCGCATCTCGATGCCGTCGGCAGCGCGCCGGGTGATGCCCAGGTGCTTGATCCGGTAGCCGAGCTCGGCGGCGAAGGCGACATCCTGCGGCTCGATCCGCGAGATCCCCTCGGTGAAGGTCTTGTCGAATTGCAGCGGGATGCCGAACGCCAGCGAGCCGAGGATCGTGAGCTTGTGCGCGGCATCGGTGCCCTCGACATCAAAGGTCGGATCGGCCTCGGCATAGCCGAGCCGCTGCGCCTCGGCCAGCACATCGGCGAACTCCCGCCCCTTGTCGCGCATCTCGCTGAGGATGAAGTTGCCGGTGCCGTTGATGATCCCGGCGATCCACTCGATCCGGTTCGCCGCCAGCCCTTCGCGCACCGCCTTGATGATCGGGATACCGCCGGCGACCGCCGCCTCGAACGCGACCATCACGCCCTTGGCCTGGGCGGCGGCGAAGATCGCGTTGCCGTGCAGCGCGATCAGCGCCTTGTTGGCGGTGACCACATGCTTGCCGTTCTCGATCGCCTTCAGCACCAGCTCGCGCGCCGGCGAATAGCCGCCGATCAGCTCGATGACGATATCGACCTCGGGATCATCGACGACCGCGAACGCATCGTCGCTGATGCGATCGATCTGCTCGATCCCCTCGATCCGCTCGGGCTCATACTGGCGGGCCGCGGCATGGGTGATGCGGATGCCGCGCCCGGCGCGGCGGGCGATCTCGTGGGCGTTGCGCGTCAGCACGGTGACGCTGCCACCGCCAACGGTCCCCAATCCCAGCAGGCCGATCTTGACCGGTTCCATAGACTCTCCTCAGTTCTCAATGCTGATCACGGCGACGCGGCCGCGCATGAATGATGCCCGTGTCGAGCGGTGTCGGCCGGGTGTCCGCTGCTTGGGGTGTCGATCGCCCGGACGGCGATCGCCAAGCCCCCATGGATGGGTTCACGGCGTCCCCAAGCAGCGGGCACCCGGCCGGCGCCGCGGCGGTTCAACTGGCGCCGCAGCGGTTCAGCCGGCGCCGCGGCGGTTCAGCTGGCGCCCCAGCGGTTCAGCCGGCGCCGCGGCGGTTCAACTGGCGCTACGGCAGTTAAGCCTCGGACGGCGACCCCGCCCGCGCATCCTCACGGAACATCTGCTTGATGCCGCGCACCGCCTGACGGGTACGATGCTCGTTCTCGATCAGGCTGAAGCGCACATGATCATCGCCATAGTCGCCGAAGCCGACCCCTGGCGAGACCGCGACCTTGGCATCGCGCAGCAACTTCTTCGAGAACTCGAGCGAGCCCATCGCCCGATAGGCCTCGGGGATGCGCGCCCAGACGAACATGGTCGCCTTTGGCCGCTCGACCGGCCAACCGGCATCGTTGAGGCCATCGCAGAGGCAGTCGCGCCGGCTCTGGTACATATCGCGGATCTCGCGCACGCAGTCCTGCGGCGACTCGAGCGCATGGATCGCGGCGACCTGGATCGGCGTGAAGGTGCCATAGTCGAGATAGGACTTGATCCGCGCCAGCGCCGCGATCAGCTGCGGATTCCCGCACATGAAGCCGATGCGCCAGCCCGGCATGTTGTAGCTCTTCGACATCGAGAAGAACTCGACCGCGATGTCCTTCGCGCCCTCGACCTGCAGGATCGACGGCGCCTTGTAGCCGTCGAAGACGATGTCCGCATAGGCGATATCGTGCACCACCCAGATGCCGTGCTCGCGCGCGATCGCGACCACCTGCTCGAAGAACGGCAGATCGACGCACTGGGTGGTCGGATTGCCCGGGAAGTTCAGCACCAGCATCTTCGGCCGCGGCCAGGAGTCCAGGATCGCCCGGCGCAGCTCCTCGAAGAAATCGACCTCCGGCGTCAGCCGCACATGGCGCACATCGGCGCCGGCGATGATGAAACCATAAGGGTGGATCGGATAGGCCGGATTCGGCACCAGCACCGTGTCACCGGCGCCCATGGTCGCGAGCGCCAGATGGGCCAGGCCCTCCTTGGAGCCGATGGTCACGATCGCCTCGCTGTCGGGGTCGAGCTCGACATCGTAGCGATCCAGGTACCAGCGCGAGATCGCCCGGCGCAGACGCGGGATGCCGCGCGAGACCGAGTAGCGATGGGTGTCGCGGCGCTGCGAGGCCTCGACCAGCTTATCGACGATATGTTGCGGCGTTGGCTGGTCCGGATTGCCCATGCCGAAGTCGATGATGTCCTCGCCACGCGCGCGCGCCGCCGCCTTCAGCTCGTTGACGATGTTGAAGACATAGGGCGGGAGCCGCTCGATGCGGCGAAAGCTCGGCTGCGGGGCGACCACGGAGACCTCGGGGTAGGAGCATTGAACGAATCTGACGAGTGTAC
This sequence comes from Halochromatium glycolicum, assembly GCF_016584085.1. Classification (GTDB taxonomy): domain Bacteria; phylum Pseudomonadota; class Gammaproteobacteria; order Chromatiales; family Chromatiaceae; genus Lamprobacter; species Lamprobacter glycolicus. Next base: position 36,002 of record NZ_NRSJ01000021.1, read on the forward strand.
CGCCGCGCCGCCCGGATCAAAAGCCAGCGGGGCTAGCAGACAATGGCAAGCGGCCAGCGCCGCGCGCGACAGGCATCACTCCGTTTGGCCCGCGGCTGCTTGGTGGCCAGGGCGAGCGCCTGCGCCAGGTCGGTGCCAACGTGGTGGACCGACGATCGGTCAGCCGTGCCGCTACCGGCCCTTTCAAGGACCCCGGGCGCCTTGCAGTCGATCAACGCGGCTCGCTCATCCCGTTACAGATGCCGATCCGAGACCAGGTCCCGGATCGGCCCGACCGCATTCGCCCCGTGCTGTCGATGCAGCGCGAGCATCGCCTCGCCGAGCTCGCGCCAATGATCCCGGCCACGCTCAGCGACCTGCCAGAGATCGCGCGGATCGCCGTTGGCGCGCCAGGCCTCGTAGGCATCGGCCAAGGCCGGGAAGATCGACTTGCGCATGTTGGTCAGATTGCCGAGATAGAAATGCAACGCCGCCGGCTGGGCCGCGAGATCCGCGCGCTCCAGCAGCCGCGGCAGGGTCACCAGGCAGTCGGCGAGGTGATCCCGGACCGCCCGCGCCATCAGCTCGGCCGGGGTCTGGGCCAGATCCAGCAGCATCTCACTCCAGTCTGCATCGCCGAGCGCAACGCCCGCCTGATGCTCGCCCTGCTCATGCAACAGCGCGTTGTCGATCTCGCGATCGGCCATCGCATCCAGCGCCGAGGCGAAATCGGCATCGAAGTCGTAGCAGGCGAAGGCCCGCCCCAGCGCGTTGTCCGGGCGGCTCCAACGCCAGCTCTCGAGCTTTTCCCAGAGCATCCGGCGCAGCGACTCCCGCCGCAGGAAGATCGTGCTGCCGAGTGACATCGCCGGCGGCGCGGTCAGATCCCGGGCATACTCCCCCGCCGAGATGTAGACGGCGCAGTCGCCGTTGACGGCGCGCCGCTCGAGGGCGCCGAGGAAGAAGTGTGGCTTGGCCTGATTGCCGAGCCCGCTGCTGTAGACCAGCCCCTCCGGAGCGAGGCGCGCATTGATCGCATCGGCATCGAAGGGGTCGAACCGCTCGCCCTCGATCTCGAGCGGGGAGAGATCGGCCTCGGCCAAGGACTCCCAGAGCTCCTCGCGCTCGGCCAGCCAGTTACCGACCGAATCCTTTTCAAGGACGGCATCGAAGGGCAGACGCTTCTCCCAGCGATAATACTCCCGCATCTTCATCAGATAGACGCAGAGCGAATAGTCGCCGCCGTGGCGGGCATCAGAGATGTGACAGTTGCGCTGGACGGTCTCGGTCAGCGCTTTGACCTGATGAGACTTCATGATCGGTGACCTGTTCTGCGAACGGGGCGGCCCCATCTGCGGAGCATTGCTCCGATCCGGGTCGACCCTTAGGTAAGGATCGAGTTTACCCAGCAAAATACTCAGAAATAAAGTCGGCTGGGCACGGGAGCCCCTCTCGATCCCGCCGACGCCCGGAGTCATCGACGAGGAATCCGATATGGCGTTACGTATCAAGAGCCACTGGTGGAACGACGAGCACGAGCGCTCGCTCGACGAGATCGGCGGCGCACTCGCCTTCATCGCCTGGCGTATCGCGGTCGACAAGGCGATTGCGCTGCATTGCGAGCGCTTCGTCTACCGCGATGACGCCCAGCGGCTGACCGTGATCCAGGAGTATCTGATCTTCTTGATCCAGATTGCGGACCGTCTCAGCCACGAACAGCTCGACGACGCCGAGCGTCGGGCGTTGATCACCGCGTTCGCGAAGAAGCTGGTCGTCCATGTCCAGGACAACAGCCAGGACCTGCTCGGCGCGGGCGATTACGGCTCACCGTTCCTCGATCGGCTGAACGCGCGCTCAGAGGAATACGCCGATTTCCAGCTCGACGACGAAGGACCGACCTACCCGTTCCTGCGCCACCTCGGCTTCGAGATCCAACAACTGATGGGCCAGGAGGAGGAGAACCGGTGGGTGATCGACCAGGTGATGGATAAGGACGGTTGGGACGCCTACAAACGCTTTGCAAAGGCCTTTCAAGACCTCTTCGAATGAGCCAGGGCTGGATGATCCCTGGCCATGCCATCACACCGATCGCGAGCCCTGCTCGGACCCAGCCGGCTGATCAGCCCGCTGAGCCGATCCCTGGGCGGCGCGGGCGCGCGGCGCGGCGGGCGCGCGGCGACGGGCGATCAGCACCCCGCCCAGGATCAGCAGCAGTCCAATGAGATGGCCCAGACCCAGCGCCTCGCCGAGAAACAGGATGCCGATCGCGACCGCCCAGAGCGGGATCAGATAGTTCAACTGTGAGGTGAACCCCGGCCCGGCCGTCTGGATCAAGCGGAAGTAGACCAGCATCGCCGTCGCTGTCGAGAACAACCCTAGGAACAGCACCGCCACGATCACCGAGGGAGTGAACGCCGCAGCGTCGAGTCGCGCAGGCCCCGACGCGATGGCGCCCGGCAGCGACAGCAATGCCGCGAACGCCGTCACCGCGGCCGCAGTGGTCAGGGCATCGGTTGTCGGGCGCAGCCGCGAGAGGATCGCCGAAACCCCGTAGCAGAGCGCACCGGCCAGAACGGCCAGCATCGGCAGCAGCGAGCCGCGGTCCCCGCCGATCGCCAACAGCGCCTCCGGTCCCAGCAGCATCACAACACCGGCAAACCCCAGCAGGAATCCGCCGACCCGGCCGCGAGTCAAGCGCTCGCCCGGCACAAAGAGATGCGCCAGCCCCAGGGTGGCTAGCGGCATCACCGCCATCAGGATGCCGGCCAAACCGCTGTCGATCGACCGTTGCCCCCAGGTGATTAACGAGAATGGCAGCAGATTACCGATCACCGCGATCAGCAGGAAGAAGAGCCAGGCGCGCGGCTGACGGGGCACAGGACGCCGCATTGCCACTGCGATCGGCACCAGCACCGATGCCCCGAGCACTAGACGCGCCGTGACGACCTGCGCGAAGGCCAGCCCTTCCACCGCGAGCTTAGTAAACAGAAACGACGAGCCCCACATCAGCGTCAGTGCGCCGAGCATGAGCCAGTCACTGGTCTCGCGTTCGGGCTTCATCACCCCCGCTCACCGTCACCCGACCCTCCGCTCTGCCGTGCCGAGCATTGATGTGCTTTGGGCATATCGCCCCCCACTGTGGCAAGCCCGTCTCAGCCCGCCGACGCGGTCGCTGGACGCGGCGGGAACGGAGGCTGGCAGCTTCCACACCAATAGGTCGAGCGCGGCTGCGCACCCAGTATCCCGCGCTGAATGCGCTCCTCGCCGCAACGCAAGCAAGTCTGACCGGAACGTCCATAGACCCAGAGATGTCCACGGCGGTCCCTCGCGGTTCGGGTGGTCCGCGGTCCGCCCCCGAGATTCGCTGCCAGCAGAACGGCCGCTCGATGATAGAGTCCGAGCAGCCGTTCATCGCTCAACTGGCCGAGGCAGCTGAGCGGCGAAACGCGCTCGATGAACAGGACCTCGGACTTGTAGACATTGCCGATCCCGGCGGCGAGACGCTGATCCAGTAGCACATCGACCACAAGGGTCTTGGGTTCCAGCATCCGCCGTGCACGCTGAGCCAACTGCGCCGGCTCGATCGATTCGCTGATCAGGTCATGACCGAGCCGCGCGCGCTGATCGGCGAGACGGAAGCCCTGCTGCGTTAGCCACTCGACCTCTTTTGCGTTGAAACAGACGTACTCCCAGTCCTCGGCAAGCACACGGATCGCGGCCTGCCGCGCCGGCCGCCGCCAGGGCTCGCCTGGCCGATAGCGATGCCAGCTGCCGTAAAGACCCAGGTGGCTGCGCAACACCCGGCCATCCCCCAGCGTCACGTAGAGGTGCTTACCCTGTGCGCTGATCCGTTCGATTTCGGCCGGCCCGGACGATGCTCCAAGTGCCGGATGCAGCAGGATGCGTGCAACCTGCCGGCCTGCGAGCGCCGAATCCAGAAAGCGCGCGACCTTGGTGATGGTATCGCCCTCAGGCATCGATCATGAGTTCCTTAAGGGATCGAACGGGTCGACGCCATCGGCCGACCGACGGCCAAAAAAAATCCCCGCCGGAGGCGGGGAACACGACAAGGAGTCAGAGAGCTTCTTGCGAAGCTCAGTCGGTTCGAGGGCACCGACGACCAAAAGTTCGCCTAACCGGCCGCAAGAACGCCTCTGAAATGTAAGGATTTGGACTGCATCCCAACGATGCACAGCCGAAGCCGGCTCAATGCTTGAAAACCTGCTGTCTCATCGCGATTCTTGTGCTAATCTCGAAGATGACAGGACAGTCGGGCAGGCACCGCAGCCCCACCCCTTTGACGATGCTTGCCCTCGAATGGAGTGAGGATGGGCCGGCGAGCGACGCCGCGGCCTAGACCTCTAATGCCTTGTAATGGCCGCTGAACCGGCAAAGACGGCACAACAGGATGTACACAGTAGTCTTGATGACTGCCCCACGATCAGCCGCCAAGGCATCACCCACAGTAGACAGTGGACGAATCCCCGCAACTGTCTGCTGAGATGTAGCAGGTCGTGGGCTCAAGACCAGACAGGTTGCAATCATGGGGTCGAATGATCCCTAGCGACCGGCAGCAGCTGACCGATCACCGATGGCATCCTGGCTGCGGTCCGCGGAGGCGATCTCGATGGCTTATCGCCTGCGTAACCCTGCCAAGGCGCTGCAGGCTTGCGGGCGATTGATTAGTGCCCCGCGCAGCGCCCCATCCCACGAGGTAGTGAATGAGCGTGCGAATCTCTGGAGATTTTCTAGCCTTGGATCAGCGCATCAAGAAGCTGATCAACCAAAACGCCCAAGCGATTCAGGACAGTTTCCCGGGGCGTCGTTACGACATCCAAGCCCGCATCGCCGAAGAATTCGATCAGCTGAACGGGCACCGCGTCCGCGTTGAGCTGATCGCGATCTCCCCTGATCGTCAACAGATCATGGTCAGAGAAGCAAAGAAGAAGGCCGATGAGTCGATCAAATCGGCCTTCACGAGCCTGAAATCGAAACTGCGCCGCCTTGGCCTGAAGCGACCTCAGCAGCACACGACCCCTCCGGTCGCCTCGACCGTCCCGGCCACGAGCACCTAAAGCAGTCGCAGCTCCGACAGACCGGCATCGAGCTGCAGCACCTGTCCGGTGACGAGGCTGTTCCCGGTCAGCAGCCAACGCACCGCATCGGCAATGTCCTCCGGCGTCGCAATCCGCTTCAGCGGATGGCGGTCTGCAGCCGTCTGACGCTTCTCATCGCTGTTCAACAGCCTTCCCGCAAGCGGGGTGTCGGTGATTGTTGGTGCGACCGCGTTGACCCGGATGGCCGGCGCCCATTCGGCGGCGAGCGATCGCGTCAAACCCTCTACGGCCCCTTTCGCTGCGGCAACAGATGCATGGAACGGCATGCCGGTCCCAACCGCGACGGTGCTGAACAGCACGACCGCCGCACGATCGCTGCGTTTGAGCGGTTCAGACACGGCCTGCAAGGTCCGCACCGCACCCAACAGATTGAGATCAAGGTCGTCGCGCAGCTCCTGTTCGCGCAGCCGGGTGAAGGGCTTCAGCCGAATGCTGCCGGGGCAGTAGACCAGGCCGTCGAGCCGCTCAGGCAAGCACTCGGCCGGGAACGGCTCCTTGACCGCATCCCAGACGACGCCGCGAGCGCCGCTGACTGCAGGCACCTTATCCGCAGATCGCGAGAGATGGGTCACTTGATGTCCCTGCTCGATTAGGGACCTGAGCAAGCTTTCGCCGACGCCCGAGCTCGCGCCGACGATCAGGATATGGTTGGTCACAGGGGCCTCCGGTGATTGAACAAGCATTCAGCAGCTAGCGAGACTCTGTTCTGGACATAACATTTACAAGCCTGACCTCGTACCCATCTCTGTCAGACAACCTTTAGTCACAGCAGCGCGTTTACTGATGGTTAGGTCCAAATCGCCTCCGCGGCATATGCCGGCCTGTTGTGCTGCGCACGCCATCCCCAGGTTCGTCCTAACCGCAGGGCTCGTGCAAAACAGCGGAAACCCCGAGACCGATGGTCGCTGCCGGCAATGGCCGTGGGGTAGGAGCCCGCTTGCGGGCGATCTTCGCCGCCGTGAGCGCGGCCTGCTCGCCCGCAAGCGGGCGCCTACAGCGCTGAGAGCCAGCTGGCAGGAAAAGGGTCTTCGGCATTTCTGACGCGATGCACTCGCGACCAAACTCGAGCTGCTGTGCAATCGACATTCAACAACCCCCTGAGGAGATGACTAATGAAGATCGGGATCATCGGCGGAACTGGATTCGTCGGCAGTTACATCGTTGACGCGCTCGCCGGGCGCGGCCATGAGCTCCAAGTGCTCACGCGACCAGGAAGCGAGCATAAGCTCGAGGCCCAGCCGGGCTGCACCGCCGTCCACGGTGATGTCTCAGACGAAGGCGCGATCCGCGCCTGCCTGGACGGCGCCGACGCAGCGATCTATCTGATCGGCATCCTGCGCGAGCAGCCGCAGCAAGGCATCACCTTCGACGCCCTGCAGCGCCGCGGCGCGGAGCGCACGATCGGGATCGCAGAAGCGCTCGGCGTCGAGCGCTTCCTGCTGATGAGCGCGAACGGTATCGAGACCGCCGAGACCCCCTACCAGACCACGAAGCTGGCAGCCGAAGACCGGCTCAAGGCGTCGTCATTGCAATGGACCATCTTCAGGCCTTCGGTGATCTTCGGGCCGCCGCGCGGAAAGATGGAGTTCTGCACGCAGCTCAAGGCCGAGCTGATCGACAGTCCGCTACCGGCGCCGCTGTTCTTCGCCGGGCTGTCGGCCTTTAATGCGGGCAAGTTCGAGCTGGCACCTGTGCATGTCGAGGATGTCGCCGCAGCCTTCGCGTTGTCGCTCGAGCGTGACGAGACGATTGGCCGGACTTACGAGCTCTGCGGCCCTGACCCGGCGAGCTGGAAGGCGATCTTGAAGGCGATTGCGGCCGCGACCGGGAAATCGAAGCTGATGGTGCCGGCGCCAGCGATGGTGCTCGAGCCGGTCGCGTCGGTGCTCGGACGCTTCAGCTGGTTCCCCGTCACTCGGGACCAGCTGCGCATGCTGCTCGCGGGCAATACCTGCGCTGACGACGGGCTGGGTCAGCTGGGCATCACTCCAAGACGCTTCGATCAGACCTCCCTCGCCTATCTGGCCGAGAGCTGACGCCGGGCACGACGCCCGACGGTCAAGACGACTGCACGCTCGATTACACTATGGGGAAGCGCCGCTTCGGGGCAGCGGCGCCTCGTTCCTTCGATCAAGCCGCCGCCGGTCGGTGCTGATCGGCGCGCAGCTTCGGCGTGAAGTAGACATCGGCCTCGTCGAGGTCGACATCGTTGCCGGCCCCGTCCACCAATGGCTGCTCGAAGTCCTTCCAACCGCGCACGCCGGTCTTGAGTGAGACCACGTTGGTGTAGCCGAGCACCTGCATCGAGCTCGCCGCCAGGATGCTGCGGTGGCCGGAGCGACACACCACCACCACCTCGCGGTCGCGCGCCTGGACCAACTCAGGCTCGGTCTCTTCGTAATCCCATTCGCAGGCGCTCTCGAGGATGCCGCGCGGCACATTGATCGAACCGGCGATATGCATCGCCTCGAACTCGTACGGCTCGCGGACGTCCACGATGAGGAGATCCGGGTTCATCTCCAGCCGGTCGACGAGATCCCAAGGCATGATCTCGCCCACGTCGGTCAAGCAATTACTGATCAGTTGAAGAAAATTCTTCATCGATTCACTCCTTAACGACTATCGGCCAGGGTGCGGTCGTCACCCCGGGCCCGCTGTTCGGTTTTGACCCCTGTCGGCCGCACTGCCGTCGGCACCCGGCCCGATGTGTGGCTCGACCTGGGCTCCAGGCTCATTCGCGCTCGCACAGCCCCTGCTCAACGGCCAGCACGGCGGCCTCGACCCGCGAGCGTACGGCGAGCTTGCGCAGGATGGATTTCACATGCAGCTTCACGGTGCCCTCCGAGATCCCGAGCTCGTGGCCGATCACCTTATTGCTCTGACCACCGGCCAGATGGCAGAGGATTTCCATCTCGCGCGGGGTCAGATCGGAGAAGGCGACCGGCTTCTCGACGACCTGCTCTGGCTCCTGCCGCAGCGCCCGCGCCAAGGCCCCGGTCAGCTCCGGCGCGACGACCGTCCGCCCGGCCAGGATGCCCTCCAGTGCGGCCACGAGGTCGTCCGGTTCCATGTCCTTGAGCAGGTAACCGCTCACGCCGGCCTGCAGGGCCTCGATCACATCACGCTCATCGGTGCTCGTAGTCAGCATCGCAACCCGCCGGTCAATCCCTTGCTGACGCATCTTGCGCACCAGATCGATCCCGCTCTCGCCGGGCATCCGCAGGTCCATGAGCACCACATCAGGCGCGCAATCGCGAGCCAGCTGCAGGCCGACATCGCTCTCACCCACCGCGTCGATCACCTCGATCCCGCGGCGTTCCAACAGCTCCAGCAGGCCGATCCGAAACAGGGCATGGTCGTCGATCAAGAGCACGCGCATCAGCTGACCGGCTCCTCGGAGGCGCTGCGCGCGCTCGGATTGAACACGAGCTCGACCCGGGTGCCCTCGCCGGGCTCACTCTCGATGTGCAGCGCCGCACCGATGCGCCGCGCCCGTTCCTCCAGGATCGACAGCCCGATGTGCTCGCCGGGATGGCCGCTGCGTCGCGGGGTGCTGAAACCGACCCCATCGTCCTCGATCAGCAGCACGTACTCACCGGTGGACTCGCGGGTCAGCAGCACCCGTACCGTCTGCGCCTGCGCATGTTTGCGCACATTGGTCAGCGTTTCCTGGACGATTCGCATGATCTGCAATTCCTCGGCCGCCGAGAGGTCGAACGGACGGCAGCCCATCTGGAACACGCAATGCACGCCGGTGCGCTGGCCGAAGCGTTGGGTGATCTCTTCCAAGGTTGGCACCAGCCCGCGCCGATCCAATGGCGCCCGGAAGCTCGCCAGCAGCTCGCGCAGCTCGCCGTGGGCCTCGTCGATGCCGTTGCGGATGCGTCGCAGGTCCGCCTGTACCTCGGCGGAGAGCGTCTGCTCGTCGAGCCCCTCGGCCAGCATGCGCACCTGCAGGCGCAGGCTTGCGAGGGTCTGCGCGAGCGAGTCATGCAGCTCGTGGGCGAGCGAGCTGCGCTCCTCAAGGATCGACAGCCGACGGGCCTCGTGGTCGGAGCGATACTTGGCGATCGCCACACCGATATGCTGGCCGATGGTCGCCAGCAGATCGAGGATGTCCTCGCGGCGGCTGATGCCGGGGCGCTCGATGAAGATGCTGTAGGCGCCGAGCAGCTCATCATGGTGCTTGAGCGGCACCGTCACGACCTCGAGCTCATCGCTGTCGAACATGCGCCGACCGTAGACCCGCGAGCAATAGCGCAGGTCGTTGTCGCAGACGATCTCGCCCGGGCAGAGCACGGTGCCGCACAGACAGAGATCGACCGGCGCCATATCCTGCTCGCGGACCAGATCGTCATCGAGCCCGATCGAGCCGACCAGGCGCGGACTCCCATCGGGCGCCACCAGCCGCACCGTCGCCGCGCGGCCATTGACCATCTCCTTGAGCGTGCGCAAGAAGCGTACCAGGAGCGCATCGACGCTCTCGGCCTGGGCGATTTCGGCAGCGACGTCGTAGAGGATCTTGAGCGAGGCGGTCTTCTGCGCCAGCCGCATGGTCTGGCGCGCGACCCGGGTGTCCATGTCCTCGTAGAGCTCGGTCAGCTCGGCGTTCAGGGTGCCGATATCGCGCGCCATACCGTCGAGCACGCCGACGTTCGACAGCGCCCGGCTCGCGCCCGGTTCGCCCTGACAGACGCGCGCGACGGTGTCCTCCAAGCTCACCAGCGGAACCAAAAGCTGGGTCTTGAGCCGGATGCCGGCCAGTATCACGGCCGCGATCCCTGCCGTCAGGAAACCAAAGCATAGCCATTTCGGCCAGCTCTGGACAGGCAGCGCGATATTGACCAGCAGCAGCATCAGCGCGCCGAGCAACGCTAGTACCACCGTCGCGAGCGGCCAGGCAAGCCGCGCGGCGACGAGGATCTGCCAAACGCGTCCACGCGGGCCAGCCCCGGCTGCCTGGCCGCTGTTCGCTTCCGCGCCGGCACGCCCGCTGCGCTCGGTGCGCGTTGCCGATGATGCGCCGGCGTGACCGGACAGCGACGCGACGCGGGACCTCGCACGGATAGCCGATGCGAGCCGCAATGTCATGGCCGGGCTCCCGGCCGGCGCGGTGCGCCATTCTCTGCCGGTTCGATCTCGCGCTCGCGCTGCTGCAGCTCCCACATCGCCGCATAGGCACCGCCCTGCTCAAGCAGCGCCCGATGTCCGCCTTGCTCGATCACCCGACCGCGATCCATCACCAGGATGCGGTCGGCATCGACCACGGTCGAGAGCCGGTGCGCGATCACGAGCGTCGTGTGGTTCTCGGCGACCTCGGCCAGGGTCTGTTGGATCGCCTGCTCGGTGCGGCTATCCAGCGACGAGGTCGCCTCGTCGAAGATCAGGATGCGCGGGCGCTTGAGCATCGCACGCGCGATCGCGACCCGTTGCTTCTCGCCACCGGAGAGCTTCAGGCCCCGCTCACCAACCACGGTCTCCCAACCGTCCGGCAGCCCTTCGATGAACTCGGCGATGTGGGCCAGCTCGGCCGCGTGCCTCACCTCCTTCTCGCTCGCGCTCGGTCGCCCGTAGGCCAGGTTGTAGCGGATGGTCTCGTTGAACAGCACCGTGTCCTGCGGCACCACGCCGATCGCCGCCCGCAGGCTGTCCTGGGTGACCGCGCGGATGTCCTGGCCGTCGATCAGGATGCAGCCCTGCTGCGGATCGTAGAAGCGGAACAACAGGCGCGCGAGCGTCGATTTGCCGGCGCCGCTGTGCCCGACCACCGCAACCGTCTCCCCGGGCTCGATGCGGAAATCGACCTCGTGCAGGATCGGACGCTCCGGCTGGTAGCGGAAGCCGACATGCTCGAAGCGCACTGCACCCTGATCGAGCGCCAGCGCCGGCGCATCCGGCGCATCGGTGACCTCGGGCTCGCGATCGAGCAGCTTGAACACCAGGTCCATATCGGCCATTGCATACTTGATCTGGCGATAGACGATGCCAAGGAAGCCGAGCGGGATGAACAGCTGCAGCATGAAGGCATTCACGAGCACCAGATCGCCGATGCTCATGCTGCCGCTGACCACACCCTGCGCTGCATAGAACATGATCAGGGTGACCCCGAGCGCGATGATGCTGCCCTGGCCAAAGTTCAGCAGCGACATCGAGCTCTGACTCTTGACCGCGAGGTCTTCCCATTCGGCGAGGGTCCCATCATAGCGATCGAGCTCGAGCCGCTCGTTGCCGAAGTACTTGACTGTCTCGTAGTTCAGCAGGCTGTCGAACGCACGGGTATTCGCCTGCGAGTCCAGCACGTTCATCTGGCGTCGATAATCCATCCGCCATTCGGTGATCGCGAAGGTGAAGCCGATGTAGACCACCACGGTACCGAAGGTGACCAGCGTGAAGATCAGGTCGTACTTGGTCAGCAGTACCGCGGCGACCAGTGTGAACTCGACCAGCACCGGGATCACGCTGAACACGAGATAGTTCAGGATCGTCGCGATCGAGCGCGTTCCCCGCTCCAGATCGCGACTGACGGCCCCGCTCTGTCGGCCTAGGTGATAGCTCAGCGAGAGCCGATGCAGGTGCGTCAGCACCCGGGTCGAGAGTCGGCGCATCGCCCGGAAGCGCACACGCGCAAAGACCACATCGCGCAGCTCATTGAACAGCGAGTTGCCGAGCTTGAGCGCGCCGTAGGCCAAGAGCAGACCGACCGGCAGCGCCAGCGCGGCCCCATTGGCCTGCTCGAAGGCGTCGACGATATCCTTGAGCACCATCGGCACGCCGACATTGGCAAGCTTGGCCAGGACCAGGCAGCCCAATGCCATCAACGCCCTGCCGCGAAACTCCGCGAGATAGGGCAACATGCCGCGAAGATTCTGGCTGTCGCGCCGATCGGTGTGGACGCGCTCGGTCGCAGCGTGGATTCGAATCATGATCGGGGGCGGTTGGATAGGCTCATGGTCTGCTAACGGGCCAGGGTCAGGGCCGTCTGACCCGATGCGCTGAGGTCTGCGTTGAGGTCAGTGGCGTCAATCCCACCTTGGTAGGTGCCAGAGTCCGTGCCGTTCGGGCGTGGCAAACGATCCATGCAGCGGGCGCGGCGCAAGCCATCCCGCAACCAGAAGTGAGGACGAATGATGTCAGAACCCATGCTCGAAGGCACCGGCTGCAGTATGCACGAGCCCTACGCGCTACAGGTGCTCGGGCCGGACATGGAGCCGGAGTTCCCGGACAAGTGCGTCGTGATCATCGAGCCGACCGAGCAATGCCGCAGCGGGATGTATGTCTTCGCCGAGGTCGAGGGCGTGCGCTGGTTCCGCCAATACCGGCGCAACGCGGATGGCCGGGAATGGCTGTTGCCGCTTGATGAGCGCTTCCCCTCAATCGAGCTGACAGGGCTTGACTGGAAGGTGCTCGGCGTGATCATCCAACGCAACATCCGTCGGTCGATCAAGCATTACGAATACCTGGACGCCGGCGAGCCGGCGAGTGCGCCACAGACCGCGATCGATGCGGTCGACATCACCCGGGAGAACGCATGAGCCATGACCGAGCCGACGCCGTGGAGCTCGCCAGCGATGAAACGGGACTCGCGCCAGACGGCTTTCCAGAACGATGCCCCTACGGCCCGGAGCAGGCGCTCGACAAGCATTACTACCCGCAGCCGCGAGACTGAGAGCGTCTGCCCTGCCTCGCCGCCGTTCAGCGCCTGATCGAACCCCCTGAGCGAACCCCTTACTCGAGGCTCTTCGAGACCACCTCGTAGACGTCGTTGGAGAGGCCCTCGACCTCGAGGATGCGCTCGAGCTGGGCGCGCATCTGCTGCTGGCGGCCCGCGTCGTAACGCCGCCAGCGCGTCATCGGATACAGCAACCGTGAGGCGATCTGCGGATTGAGCGGGTCCAACTCGAGGATGCGGTCACCAAGGAAACGATAGCCGCCACCGTCGGCCGCGTGAAAACGGACTGGATTTCCGGATGCAAAGGCACCGATCAGTGCGCGCACTCGATTCGGGTTTGTCAGCGAGAACGCCGGATGCTCGAGCAGTCGCTCGACGCGCGCCAAGGTATCCGGGCGGCTGCTCTGCGCCTGCAATGCAAACCACTTATCCAGGACCAGCGGTTCATCTGCCCAACGCTCGTAGAACCCGGCCAACGCCTGCTCGCCAGCGGCAGCGGTCTCCGCATCAGGGGCCTCGAGCAGTGTTCGCAGCGCAGCGATCACATCGGTCATGTTCGCTTGTCCGTCGAACTGCCGCTGCGCCTGCTCCAGGCCTTGGGCATCGCCGGCCCGCACCAGATAGGCGAGACAGAGATTCCCCAGCGCGCGCCGACCCATCGCGGCATGGCTCAGGTCGAAGCCCTCTTCGCTGCGGGTCCGCGCATAGACGGCCTGCAGCTCAGCGGCCAGACCGGAGCCGATCGCCGCCGCCAACGCCTGGCGCACACGATGGATGCCGTCGACATCGACCACCGTCATCTGCTCGCCGAGGTAACCCTCGGACGGCAGCGTCAAGACCTCGGCGAGCAGCGCCGGATCGGCCGTCTCATCCTGTAGAGCCTCCCTGAACGCGTCCAGAAAAGACGCTGGAACCGCCGTGGTCGCATCATCGACCATTGCCAGTAGAACCCGCTGCGCCAGCGTCTGCGCGGCGTCCCAACGATTGAAACCGTCGCTGTCGTGCGCCATCAGGAAACTGAGCTGCTCCTCGGTGTAGGGGTAGCACAGCTGGACCGGTGCCGAGAAACCGCGAAGCAGCGACGGGACCGGTCGCGTGGCGCAACCGAGGATCTCGAAGCGCTCGACCGGCTGGCGCAGTGCTAGGATGCGCGTACCAGGCGCCGGCGGTTGGGATTCGCCCGCGAGCTGCACGGGCATGTCCCGGCCTTCGGCATCGACCAAGCCTAACGCCAACGGGATGTGCAGCGGCTGCTTTTCAGGCTGCCCTGGCGTGCTGGGCGTGTGCTGACGCACCTCGAGCCGATAGGTCCCGGTCGCGGCATCGTAGTCATCCTCGCAGTCGAGCTGCGGCGTTCCGGCCTGGCTGTACCAGCGCCGGAACTGGGTCAGATCGATGCCGCCGCCCTCCTCCATGCAGGCGACGAAATCGTCGGTCGTCACCGCCTGACCGTCGAAGCGCTCGAAATAGAGGTCGGTCGCCTTTCGGAAGCGTTCCGGGCCGAGCAGGTTGGCCTGCATCCGCACCACCTCGGCGCCCTTCTCGTAGACGGTCGCGGTGTAGAAGTTGTTGATCTCGATGTAGGAGTCGGGACGCACCGGATGCGCCATCGGCCCCGAGTCCTCCGGGAACTGACGCGCGCGCAGCAGGCGCACGTCCTCGATGCGCTTGACCCCGCGCGAGCCCATATCGGCCGAGAACTCCTGGTCGCGATAGACTGTCAGCCCCTCCTTCAGGCTGAGCTGGAACCAATCACGGCAGGTGATGCGGTTGCCGGTCCAGTTGTGGAAGTACTCGTGGGCGACCACGCCCTCGATGCCGGCGAAATCGGCATCGGTCGCGGTCTCGGGCCGGGCGAGGATGTACTTGGCGTTGAAGACGTTGAGCCCCTTGTTCTCCATCGCGCCCATGTTGAAATGACTGACGGCGACGATATTGAACACGTCGAGATCGTACTCGCGACCGTAGCGCTCCTCGTCCCAGCGCATCGCCTTGATCAGCGAGCGCATTGCATGGTCGCACTTGTCCTCGTTGCCCGGCTCGACATAGATGCACAACGGGATCGCGCGGCCCGAGGCGGTCGTGAACCGGTCCTCGACCGCGACCAGATCGCCGGCAACGATCGCGAACAGATAGCTCGGCTTCGGGAACGGGTCCTCCCAGTGCACACAGCGGCGGCCGTCCGCGAGCGTTTCCTCGCCAGCCGGATTACCGTTGGAAAGCAGCACCGGGTAGCGCGCCGGATCGGCGACCAGACTGACCCGAAACCTGGCCATCACGTCCGGCCGATCGAGAAAATAGGTGATACGGCGAAAGCCCTCGGCCTCGCATTGGGTGCAGAGCATCCCGCCGGAGACATAGAGCCCCTCCAAGGCGGTGTTCTCGGCCGGGTTGATCCGCACCCGCGTCTGCAATCGGCACCGGTCCGGGACCCGGTGCACCAGCAGGTGATCGTCCTCGAGCTGATACTCAGCCGGGGTCAGCGCCCGGCCGTTCAGGCTGATCGCCTCGAGCGCGAGGTGCTCGCCATCGAGGCGGAGATCGCCGTTGCCACGCGTCGCAGCCGGGTTGCGGCGCAGACTCAGCTCGGCGTCGACAGCGGTCTGCTCGGCATCCAGCTCGAGTCTCAGCGACACATCGTCGATCAGGAACTCCGGTGGCTGGTAATCGCTGAGGCGGGTAACAGGCGGCGTAGTGCGGTACATCGGCGTGCTCGGTGGCTGCTAGGATGGGGAAACGGAACCGAGGTAGGCTCCAACGGCAGGCCCTTGGCGGCTCTGGTCCGATTATGACAGTCTTGGGTGATCCGGCCGCGTTGGGCCGATTTCAAGCAGCCTGCGCCGCCAGCGACTGCCTGGCAGGATACAGGGGCCAGGTGCATCCAAATCCAGGCCGAATCGATGGCCGAGGAGTTGAGAGGGGCCGCAAGCTGCCCAGATTAGAGGAGGTAGCATCACAATCATGCCCATCGTGCAAATGTACGCGACCGCATTCTGTCCGTACTGCGTGCGCGCGCGCAGGCTGCTCAAGCGCAAGGGTGTCGAGTTCGAGGAGATTCGGGTCGATCAGGACCAAGGCGAGATGCGGGCCATGATTCAGCGCAGTCAGCGCACGACGGTGCCGCAGATCTTCATCGCCGACCAGCACATCGGCGGTTATGACGATATGGCCGAGCTGGACCAGGCCGGCAAGCTCGATCCACTGCTGAGAGAGCCATGACGGCGAAGGACCAGACAGCGCCCGGCAGCGAGGGCCAGCGGCTGGACAAATGGCTTTGGGCCGCTCGCTTCTTCAAGACCCGTCCGCTCGCGGTCGAGGCGATCAACGGTGGCAAGGTCCATGTCGACGGCCAACGGGTCAAGCCGGGCCGAACCGTGCGCCCAGGCACGCGCCTGACCATCCATAAGGGTCAGCTCGAATGGGAGATTGAGGTCAAGGCGGTCTCGAAGCAGCGTCGGCCGGCGAGCGAGGCGGCTCTGCTGTTCACCGAGGACGAGGCCAGCCGACTGCGGCGCCAGGAGATCGTCCAACAGCGGCGCGCCGAGGCTCCAATCAAGCGCTCGGAACGGGGGCGACCCACCAAGCGCGATCGGCGGCGCCTCGAAGAGCTCACCGGCCGCTGACTTGGACAACGAGGACGGCACAACCAACGATCGGGGCGGGCGTCTATGGATAATCAGGTCTTCCGTGAAACCTATGACACCATCAACGAGCGTTTCTGCCCGTTCGAGAAGAGCATCCTGACCAACCAATGCGCCTGCAGCCGCGCCGAACGCTTCTGCATCGCCGAGCGCGAGGGTGTGCAATGCAACGCCGATGCCGCCCAAACGCGCTGCACGACGTTGCTGGAACTCCTGCGCGCGCAGGCACGCTTCGCGTTACGGACCACCGATGGCCAGTCGGCGCTCCCGCATGCCAAGGCGATGCGCGTCCAGGTGGGCGGATTACGCGGGGTCCATGCGGCCTTGTACCCCGATGACGAGGTGCCGATCAGGATCGATGACGTTGATGCGATCGTCGAGGCCGCCGTCGCGCGCTTCGGCAGTCTCGACGAGATCCCTTTCCAGGTGATCGTGCAGCAGATTACGGCCTATCGCGGGCGTCGACCGTTTCGCGAACGGCGACGCCGCTGAGGCGAGCATCGGCTCAGCGCTTACTGATCCCCTCACGGAGGCGTCCCGCGTTCGACAGCCGAATGATCCGCGTCACACTGGGGATTTGACGCAGCCGGCGCATGATCTCGGCCAGATGTCTGCGGCCGGTCACGTTGATCAGGAAGTCCAAGGTCGTCGTCATCCCGTCCTTGTCGCGTGAATGCACGTTCTCGATGTTGGACCCCTGCTCGGCGATCGCGGTCGCAATGGTCGCGAGCGCCCCCCGGCGGTTCCCAACATCGACCCGGATCTCGGTCGGAAACTCGGCTTGCGGGTCTTCGGACCACTCGACATCGATCCACTTATCGCGTTTCGAATGGAAATCGCCGAGATTGCGGCATTCGCTGCGGTGGATGACGATGCCCTTGCCCGGATTAAAGAGTCCAGCGATCGGATCGCCTGGAATCGGCCGACAACAGCGCGCGAAATGCACCACCATCCCTTCGGTGCCGCGGATCGCCAACCGACGTGCCCGGCCCGTTGGCTCGCTCTGCTGTGGCTCGGTCTCCGCTCCGGCCGCCTCGGCGGCCGGCACCGTCTCGGAAGGTCCTGCTAGGCGGCGCGCGATCAGCATCGGCATTCGGTTGCCGAGCCCGATCTCCGAGAACAGGCGGGCGCTATCGGCAAGACCGCATTCGAGCGCATGGGCGAGGATGCGGGGCTCGCCGATGTCCTCGAGCGTCACCCCGAGCGCCGCCAGCTCGGCACTCAACATGCGCTGCCCGAGCGCCTCGGCCTCGCGATTCTGAAGATTCTTGAGGTAGCTGCGGATGCTCGCGCGCGCCTTGCCCGTGACGACGAAGTTCAGCCAGGCGGCATTGGGCTTGGCGCCTGGGGCGGTAATGATCTCGACGGTCTGTCCGCTGCGCAACGCGGTCCGTAACGAGGCGAGACGACGGTCGATGCGGGCCGCGACACAGGTATTGCCGACATCGGAGTGGATCGCATAGGCGAAGTCGACGACGGTCGCACCCATCGGCAGGACCATGATGCGACCCTTCGGCGTAAAGACATAGACCTCGTCCGGGAACAGGTCGACCTTGACGTGCTCGAGAAACTCCTGGGAATCGCCCGATTCGCGCTGGACCTCGATCAGCCCCTGCAGCCAATCCTTCGCGGCGGCCTGCGGACCGCTGCCCTCACCGGCGCTCTTGTACATCCAATGCGCCGCGATACCGGACTCGGCCAACCGATGCATGTCAGCGGTGCGGATCTGGATCTCGATCGGGACCCCCTGAGGACCCACCAGGCCGGTATGCAGCGATTGATAGCCGTTCGACTTCGGGATGGCGATGTAATCCTTGAACCGACCCGGCACCGGCTTGTAGAGATCGTGAACCTGACCCAACACCCGGTAACAGGTATCGACCCGATCGACCACGACACGGAACCCGAACACATCGACCAGCTCATCGAACGCCCGCCCCTTCTCGCGCATCTTCCGATAGATGCTGTAGAGGTGCTTCTCACGGCCTGAGACCTCGGCCTCGATGCCTTCGGCGTCCAGACGCGCCCGCAGCGTCTGCTCGACCCGCTTCACCATCTCGCGCTGCCCTTGACGCTTCGCCTTGATCGTGTGCGACAGGACGGCGTGGCGCCAGGGCCAATGATGTCGAAACCCGAGCTCCTCGAGATCGACACGGATGCGGTTGATGCCGAGCCGATTCGCGATCGGGGCGTAGATCTCGAGGGTCTCGCGCGAGATCCGCCGCCGCTTGGCCGGCATCATCGCATCCAGCGTGCGCATATTGTGCAGCCGGTCAGCGAGCTTGATCAGGATGACGCGAATGTCGCGCGTCATCGCGAGCATCATCTTGCGGAAGCTGGCGGCCTGCGCCTCGGCGCGCGAGGGAAAGTCGATCTGTGTGAGCTTGCTGACGCCATCGACGAGCTCGGCGACGGCCTCACCGAAGCGATCGGCAAGCTGTTCCTTGCCCGTCGCGGTATCTTCGATCACATCGTGCAGGATCGCCGCCATCAAACCCTGGTAATCCATGCGCATCTCGGCGAGGATGCGCGCGACGGCAATCGGATGATAGATGTAAGGCTCACCGCTTTGGCGCGCCTGCCCCTGGTGCGCCTCAGCGCCGAACAGGTAGGCGCGATAGACCTCGCTGACCTGATCGCGCGGGAGATAGGCCTCGAGCTCCGCGAGCAGATCGCTGATCAGAAAACGCGGCCCTGAGGGAGCCGCCGCTACCTCGAGGTCAGAGCGTCCGGCCCCGGACCCAAGCTGGTCATCCGGCTGCGCGACTTCCCGCTGGTTCGGCACCCGTTCATGCAGCAATGCGCGCGACGTCGGCAGCGCGACCGCAGGGGCACCCCATTCGGGTGGATCGGGTTGCGCCTCAGTCTTCTGCATCCCGCGATGCAAGCTCCTCGGCCAGCGCACGCTCAAGCGCCTCGGCCGCATCCTGCGCCGCCCGGTCACCCTCCTCGAGCGTCTGCGGCTCGATCAGACCCGCGGCGACCTCGCGCAGCGCCATGACGGTCGGCTTATCGTTTTCCCAAGGCAATAAGGGCTCGACACCCTTGGCGAGCTGCCTTGCGCGTTTGGTCGCGACCAGGACCAGCTCGAAGCGGTTATCGACGTGTTCGAGGCAGTCCTCAACAGTAATCCGAGCCATGCAAATACTCCAGAACAATGCCGGAAGACGCGCTGCCGAATCGCGGCCGCGACCCGATCAGCGCGCACTTCGTCAAACTGAGACCAAGCTGCGTATGCGAAGTTGCCCCAAGCGCGCCGAGTCAAGACCGCGGAAGGCAGCCGGAGGGTGAGCGCGGTTCAGCGCGGTGGCAGATTCAAGACAACAGCAGAGGCATAAAACGTTACCAGAAATACGTCGGAACAGCACGTCTAGCTTGACAATCACCGCTTGGCGCCGAACACAAACAGGCATTGGCGCCGGTCTTCTCACGCTCGGGGCTCGCAGTTAGGATTCGAGCATGGATCGCAATGGCTCGCGCAAGCGCGCTGCCTGTTGGGCGGTGCGCAGGCGCTCGGCCGTCACGATGCTGCGCAGCTCCGAGAGCGCCTGATCAAACCGGTCATTGACGACGAGATACTGATACTCGCTCCAATGCGAGAGCTCATCTCGGGCCTTGTCCATCCGCTCGCGGATCACGGCGTCACTGTCTTGCCCTCTTCCGCGCAGGCGTGCATCGAGCGCCGACAATGACGGCGGCACGATGAACACTGAGACCGACTCGGGAAAGCGCTGCCGCACCTGGCGCGCGCCCTGCCAATCGATCTCGAGCAGCAGGTCCTGCCCGCCATCGAGGGTCTCGCGCAGCGTTGCGGCGGCGGTACCATAGGCATTGCCGAACACGCGCGCGTACTCGACGAAGGCATCGGCAGCGACCATCTGCTCGAAGGTGTCTTGGTCGACGAAGTGGTAATGCTGGCCGTCGATCTCACCGGACCGACGTGCCCGCGTCGTGTAGGAAACCGACAGCTGCAGGTCCGCATCACCCTCGAGCAGCGCTCGGACCAGACTGGTCTTGCCGGCCCCTGACGGCGCGGACACGACGAACAGGATACCCTGGGGCGACTTGGTCGCCGCCATCTCGGTTGCGGACATAGCTCTTCCTGTTTGGTGCGGGCTTGGTGCGGGCTTGGTGCGGGCTTGGCACGGGATTGGCCCAACGAACTCACGCATTATGCTGAGCGAGCGCAGCGCGACAAGCAACCGCAGCGACGACCTCAGCCTTTCCCCGACGCGGCATTGCTGGCAGCATGATCGGCCACTCCTAACCGAATAATCATTGCCGCAATGCACCCCGAATTCGCGCTCGACCCGAACCTGCTCTATCTGAATCATGCTGCGATCGCGCCCTGGCCGCAACGCACGGTCAAGGCCGTGACCCAGCTCGCCACGGAGAGCGGGCAGCTCGGTTCAAAGCGCTATCTGGACTGGCTCCGGGTCGAGCAGCGGCTGCGCGAGCGCGCGGCGCGCCTGCTCGGCGCGGACTGCGCCGATGAGATCGCCCTGCTGAAGAGCACCTCGGAAGGGCTCTCGTTCATCGCTCAGGGGCTGAGCTGGCAGCCCGGCGAGAACATCGTCTCGATCGCGCAGGAGTTCCCGTCGAATCGCATCGTCTGGGAGGCCCTCGCCGATCAAGGGGTTGAGATGCGGACGCTCGACCTCGACGCCAGCAGCGCACCGGAGGCGGACCTGCTCGCACATTGCGACGCCCAGACACGGCTCGTCGCCATCAGCTGGGTCCAGTATGCGCGCGGACGGCGCCTGGATATCGCGTCGCTGGCGCATCGCTGTCGTGAGCAAGGCATCCTGCTCTGTCTGGATGCGATCCAGGGGCTCGGCGCGCAACCATTCGATCTCGCCCGCAGTCCGGTCGACTTCGTCGTCGCCGACGGCCACAAGTGGCTGCTCGGCCCCGAGGGCCTGGCGCTGTTCTGGTGCCGCCCCGAGCTGCGCGATCAGCTCAGGCTGACCGAGCACGGTTGGCACATGGTCGAGGACATGGGCGCCTTCGATCGCACCGATTGGCAGCCGGCCCCGAGCGCGCGCCGCTTCGAGTGTGGCAGCCCCAACATGCTCGGCATCCATGCCCTGGAGGCGAGCCTGTCGCTGCTCGAAGAGGTCGGCCTCGAGACCATCGCCAGCGCGATCGAGGAACGCACCGCGCGGTTGGTCGAGCTGATCGACCAGGCCGGCTTCGAGCTGCTATCGCCGCGCGAGACCGAGCAGCGCGCCGGTATCGTCACCTTTCGGGTGCCGGATGTCGACCAGGCCGCCCTCTATCAGCGCCTGATGGCGCAAGGCCTGATGTGCGCGAGCCGCGGCGGCGGCCTGCGCTTCTCACCGCATTTCTATACGCCCGAGCAACATCTCGAGCGCGCGATCGCGCTCACCAAGCGGGCTTTGACCTAGAGCCCCGATCAAAACGGCCGTTTGACTTGAGCAAGCTCCTGAATTCGCTCGCAGCCTGAATTCGCTCGCAGTAGGAGTCATTTCTGTTCGGGCTTCATATGCAACGGCGCTTGGCCGCTGCGCCGATAGACTCTCTCGACGACGCCCCCCGAAGCGCTTCAGTCGATGCTGCGACGAGACCCTTGAGCCCTCTGAACCTTAAGCCCTTGTGACAGGGAAGATCCTGATGTCCGACCGCCCCACTGACCAGCCCACTGTTCAGCCCAGTGACCAGCCCAGCGACCATCCAAGCCCCATCGACCAGCCGCTCACGGCGTCGCCGGAGAAACTGCACGCGTGGCAGCTTGCACTGCGTGTGTTCGCCGCGCCCGCCGACACCAATCCCTATGGCGACATCTTTGGCGGCTGGCTGCTGTCGCAGGCCGATATCGCCGCCGCCACGGTCGCCGTCGCCCGGGCCCAGGGGCGGGTCGCCACCGTGGCGATCCAATCGTTTCAGTTCCTGGCGCCGGTGCAAGTCGGCGACCTCGTCGATCTCTACGCCCGGCTGCAGGCGAGCGGCAAGCGCTCGGTGACCGTCGATGTCAGCATCTGGGCCCGGCGCGCCTCCAAGCCCGGCCAGACGCGAGAGGTCGCCCAGGGCCGTCTGGTCTTCGTCGCCGTCGATGCCGAGGGCAAGAGCCGGCGCCTGCCGCCGCTCGCCGATGCGCCGATTGACCCCCTCGCTGAGCCGCTCTAGCATCTACGGGTGGCGTGGCGATCAGCCGCCTCGATCACCATACCAATCGACGAGAGAACGCCCACCTCAGCGGGCGATGATTGCAGTAAGGCACCCGCGCCATGAAGCCCATCGGGTTTTGGAGACTCAGCGCACTGTGGGGCGGGAGACCCGCCCCGTCGAGACGGTCTCTACTGCACTACGCAACGCTGCTCGTCTTTTCGGTCGCGCTTCAGCTCATCCTGTTCAAGCTGTCGGCGTTTCTCGCCTACAATACGCACGCGAGCTTCTGGTATGCGCCGGCGGGGCTCTCGGTCGCCCTGTTCCTGCTGCTGGGCGGTCGCGCCTTTCCGATCGTGCTCTGCTGTGTCGCGGCGACGACGCTGCTGAACGACCCGACCCTCGGGCCAGGCGTCGACCCGGCCCAATCGGTCCTTCGGCTCCTGGGCTATCCGCTTGCCCACGCCCTCCCCTACTGGGCCGGCGTGTCCCTGCTGCACCGGGCGACTCATGGCGTGTTCAACCCGCGCAATCCCGGGCAAATCATGCGCTTCCTGTTCGTGATCCCGATCGCCGCGGGCGGCGCCGCGTTCCTCGGGGCCTACCTCCAACATCTGTTGGATGGCACGCCCTACACCCTGATGCTGCACATGGTGGCGGTGCGGTGGATCGGCGACATGGTGGCGGCGCTCTGCCTCAGTCTCGCCCTCGTCTACCTGCATCTGATGTTGCTCGAGCTGATCGGCGCGGACCTTGGCTACCGGTTCGTCTACGACGACGATGTCCACCCGAAACGCCTCGCTAGCCGGGATGCCCTCTATGTGCCGTTGGCGTTGCTCTTCTTTTCCATCGGCATGTATCTGGCCTACACCTACCCCGAGCAGTTCGGGCTATCACTCCCTGTGTATGCGATGGTCATCTCCCTGCTCTGGACCATCTACAAGGCCCGCTCGCCGGTCGTCTACGTGGTGCCGGCGGTGTCGACCTTCGCGCTCGCCTATACGGCCTCGGCCTTTGGTTTGCTCGCCAAGGCCCCCGAGTACCAGGTCGCCATGATCGCCGTCGGGTCGATCGCCTATTTCACCAATGCCGCGGTCTCGAGCCAGCGCAGGGCCCTAGCCCTGTCGGAACAGGTGAACCGCCGGCTCCTCACCGAGATCAGGGAAAAGGAGTCTCTTCAGACGTATGCGGATGACCTCCACCTCAAAGCGAGCCGCGATGCGCTCACCCGAACATTGAACCGGGCGTTTTTCGAGGAGGCGTTCCCCAACCTCTACAGCCGCAGCGTCCGCCAGGGAACACGACATTGTCTCGCCTTCGTCGACCTCAACGACTTCAAGCATGTGAACGACCGCTTCGGTCATCACGCCGGCGACGAGGCGCTCAAGGCGATCGCCCGCATCCTGATGGACCGCTCACGCAAGGGCGACACCGTCGCCCGCTACGGCGGCGACGAATTCGTCGTGCTCCTGCCGAACGTCGCCACCCCGCATCAGGCCGACGCCATCATCGGCCAGTGGAAGCAGGCGGTCGCGGCCTGCCGCGTGCAGGGCTATCCGGAGCTGAGACTGTCGATCAGCGTCGGCCGCGCCCTCTTTCCCAGCTCGTCGCAAGACGAGACCGAGCAGAGCATCCTGCAGGCCGCGGACCAGGAGATGTATCAGGACAAGATGCGAATGAAAGCAGTCTAACGCCGGAGCGCGCCTAATGATCGGCTGGTCGCCACCGCCGGCAAGAGCCGGCCCCTGCCGCCGCTCGCCGATGCGCCGGGGATGGGCTAGCATGCATTGCATTAGGCTGTTCTGTGATGGCAGCCAACACGCTCAAGTCAGAGGCAGCAATGTTCGAAGCAGCGAAGGTTGGCCGCTCGGTCAGCAAGCAAGATTTCAAAGCCCAGCGCGACGAGCTGCGGACCCAGTTGCTCGAGGCCCAGCGCGAGCTCACCGAGAGCCGCATTCCGGTGATCGTGATCGTGGCCGGGGTCGAGGCCGCCGGCAAGGGCGAGGTCGTCAATCGCCTCAACGAATGGCTCGACACCCGCGGCATGCAGACCTTCGCGTTCTGGGACCAGAGCGACGAGGAGAACGAACGCCCCCGATACTGGCGCTTCTGGCGCACACTGCCGGCACGCGGCGAGATCGCGATCCTGTTCGGCGGTTGGTACCTAGCCCCGATCGAGCACCGTTTCGCCGGCCATTGCGACGACGCAGCGCTGGATGCCGAGCTGGCGCGGATCGTCGATTTCGAGCGCGCCCTCACCCAAGACGGCAACCTGGTCGTAAAGTTCTGGTTCCACTTGTCCGAGCCCGATCAGAAGGCCCGGCTCAAGGAGCTCTCGCGCGACGATCGCAGCCGCTGGAAGATGCTGCCAAAGAAATCGAAGTTCAGCGAGCAGTATCAGCTGTTCGAGTACATCGCAGAGCGCGTGATCCGCCAAACGGATCGCGGCATCGCCCCCTGGTACCTGATCGAGGCCGAAGACAAGCGTTACCGTGATCTCACGGTCGGTAAGACCCTGCTGCAGGCGATCCGCGCCCGATTGAAGCAGCCGCTGCCGATCGAGCCGCCCGCGACCGCCGATCCGCTCGAGCTGCCGGAATCGACGAGCGCCCAGATCACACTGCTAGACCAGCTCGACCTGTCACAGAGACTCGAACGAGATGAGTACAAGACGTTGCTCAAGCAGTACCAGCGTGAGGTCAACGATCTTGCCTGGCGGGCCTATAACCAGAAGCGCTCGATCGTGCTGGTCTTCGAGGGCGCCGATGCCGGCGGCAAGGGCGGCGCGATCCGCCGCATCACCAGTGCCGTCGATGCGCGCCTCTACCGCACCATCCCGATCGCCGCGCCCACCGACGAGGAGAAGGCCCATCATTACCTCTGGCGCTTCTGGAGGCACCTGCCGCGCGCTGGGCACATGATCATCTACGACCGCTCCTGGTACGGCCGTGTGCTGGTCGAGCGCGTCGAGGGCTTCGCGAGCGAAACCGAATGGCGGCGGGCCTACAGCGAGATCAACGAGTTCGAAGAACAGCTGGTCGAGAACGGAGCGGTTCTACTCAAGTTCTGGCTTCAGGTCAGCGAGGACGAACAGCTGCGGCGCTTCCAGGATCGTGAGCAGACCCCCTACAAGCAGTACAAGATCACCGATGAGGA
The DNA here is from genome assembly GCF_016584085.1 of Halochromatium glycolicum. GTDB lineage: Bacteria > Pseudomonadota > Gammaproteobacteria > Chromatiales > Chromatiaceae > Lamprobacter > Lamprobacter glycolicus. The sequence goes on from NZ_NRSJ01000021.1 coordinate 61,690, forward strand.
CTGGCGCAATCGCGAGAAATGGCCGCTCTACAAGCTCGCCGTCAATGAGATGGTCGCCCGTACCAGTACCGAGTACGCCCCCTGGACGCTCGTCGAAGGCGACGACAAGCCGTTCGCGCGGATCAAGGTGCTCCGAACCCTCTGCGAGCGCCTGCGCACCGCCCTCGACAACAGCGCGGCTCCAGTACCCGGCAGCGGGATCACGCGATGTGGTTATCAGACGACCCAGGAGGCTACTTGAAGAGCGGTCATGGCCGCCCCTGAGCCGGCAGCCCCAACCAGACTCTGAATAGCTGCCGCATCGCCGCCTCTTGTCCTCATCGCTAGCGTCCGAGCGGTCATCATCTTGCAATGCCACGTTAATGCCTTCAGCGATCGTGATCGCGAGTCTTCGCTGCGATCAGACCAGGGCTTCTGTTCGACACTCCCGCGGAGATGACAATGCGCACTCGTCTTTCATACGCTGCTATCGGGGCACTCTTCACGATTGGCCTCAGCACGGCCGCTCATACAGGAGAGATCGCCTTCGCTGAAGCACCGATACCAGTGACCGACGCACAGAAGCGCGCGATCCTGACCTCGGAGTACGCCATCGTCGATGGTGCCCGAGTCCCCATCAGCTACCACAGCATCCTCCGTTCCGGAGACAGAGGAGCGAATGATCCTAACGGATTTCGGTTCGGCCAGCTCTATGACATCAGCGGCTCGCCTCTGCTGAGCGAAGACGGATCACCACGGATCGCGAACGGAAACGACTTCACCTCGTTCCTCGAAGGCAATGACGGTGACCTCTACATGGTCTCTCACTTCGAGTCCAGGCCCGGCGCGGTCTATCTGACCGAGCTCGCCCAGGATTCCGAGACCGGCCTGCTCACGGCCTTGCGCACGCGCCCGCTCGACCTCTCGCGGTTCAATGGTGGCTGGGTCCACTGCGCCGGAAGCGTCACGCCCTGGGGCACGCACCTCGGGTCAGAGGAATACGAACCGGACGCAAAACAGTGGCGCGATGACGAGATCAGCGACTACAACGCCTCGATGGCACAGTATTTTGGTGCTGACCCGTCGAACGCTCGTTCGGTCATGAATCCCTATGACTATGGGTACCCGATTGAGATCGATGTATCGGACTACGACAACGTCGAGATCGCTAAGCATTACGCAATGGGTCGGATTGCCCTCGAGCTCGGATACGTGATGCCCGATCAAAAGACGGTCTACCTGTCCGATGATGGCACCAACGTCGGCCTGTTCCGATTCGTCGCGGACCGACCGGGCCAGCTCGATGCCGGCAGCCTCTGGGTCGCACAGTGGAATCAGAAAACCCCGTACGGTGCCGGCGTGGCAACACTGAACTGGGTCGCTCTCGGCTGGGCGACTGATGGGCAGGTTCGCGACTGGATCAACCGCTATACCTTCGCCGACATCTTCGACGAGGCCGAACCGCTCTCCGAAGACGACAAAGACCTGGGCACCTGCCCAGAAGGCTACACCTCGATCAATGCCGGCCACGACGATGGCGACCACCAATGCCTTGCGCTTCGCGACGTCAATGCGGACGGTGTGATCAACTACACCGATGAAGCAATCGCCTCACGGCTAGAAACGAGGCGTTGGGCAGCGATGCAAGGCGGCACGACCGAGTTCCGGAAGATGGAGGGGATCACCTATAGCCCCGACCATCATCAGCTCTTCATCGCCATGTCCGAGGTCGATCGCGGCATGCTCGACTTCGCGCGCACCGGCAAGGAGTCGCCGTATCCCAAGTATGACGTCGGCGGCCCGAACCACATCACGTTGAAGAATGGAAATGTCTGTGGCGCCGTCTACGGGCTGCACCTCGATGGCCATCACACCGCGTTCGATCTGTTCCCGGTCATTACCGGTACCCCGTTAACGGTCGACTATGGCGCCGCTGCCGAATCGCCCGAGTTCGAGGGTGTCAACAAATGCGACCTCGATGGCATCGCCAACCCGGACAATATTACCTATGTGCCCGGATACAGCACGCTGATCATCGGCGAGGACACCAGCTCTGGCCACCAGAACGATATGATCTGGGCGTTCAACACCGAAACGCGCGAGCTGACGCGCATTCAGACAACGCCTTACGGCTCGGAGACGACATCGCCATACTTCTATCCGAACATCAATGGCTTTGCCTACCTGACATCGGTCGTTCAGCATCCCTACGGCGAATCGGACCGAGATCAGCTCAAGAACCCAAGCGACCGGTTCGGCTACACCGGTTACCTGGTTCTGCCGGCGATGGGGGAACCGCAACGCGTTCAGTGACTTCCGTTGAACCCGGTTGTTTCGCCGAGGCTGATCAGATTCTGTGATGGACGCAAGCTTTTGGCAACGCCGTTGGCAACGCGGTGAGATCGGCTGGCACCAGGACGAGATCAACCGCCACCTTACCGAGCACTGGCCCCAGCTCGGGGTCCCGGCGACGACGCGCGTCTTCGTGCCGCTGTGCGGCAAGGCACGCGACCTGCTCTGGCTGGCCGCGCAGGGGCACCGAGTGCTCGGGGTCGAGATCAGTGATCTCGCCGCCGAGGCATTCATTCGCGAGAACCGGCTCGATGCGCAGCGCTCCAACACCGGCGCGTTTCAGCGTCTCGACGCCGGCGACATCGTCCTGCTTGTCGGTGACTACTTCAGCCTTCAACCGCATCAGCTCGATGATGTCGGAGCGGTCTACGACCGCGCCTCACTGATCGCACTCCCCCCGCACCAGCGACCGAACTATGTCCGCAAGCTTGCTCGGCTGCTGGCTCCGGGCACGCGCTCGTTGCTGATCACGATCGACTACGACCCGCGCCGGATGAGAGGGCCGCCGTTCGCGGTAAGCGATGCTGAGGTGCACCAGCTCTATCGGCAGGCGTTCCAGGTCACCCATCTCGGCGATCACGATGTCCTGGCCGAAGAGCCGGGTTGGCGCCGGCGGGGGCTGGACTGGATGACCGAGCATCTTTACGCGCTGACGCGAAGCTGAGCTCAGGCCAAGATCGCGCATGCGCCCGGCCGCACCGATCATCTCGGGTGGCATGAATGCACTGCGCCCACCGGCCGGCGGTGGGCCGGTCAGGCGACGCAGACGACCATTACGGTGACATTGTCGTGGCCGCCGCGCTCGATCGCCGCCGCAACGAGCGCTCGCGCCGCCTGATCCGGCTTCGGTCGCTCACGCAATACAGCCGCGATTGCATCATCGCTCAGCTCATCGGTCAGGCCGTCGCTGCAGAGCAGGAAGCACTCAGCGCCGGCCAGCCTGCCGGTGATCCGCTCGACCTCAACCGGGCCTGGATCATCGCCGCCGAGCACTCGGGTCAGGATGTGTCGGGCTGGGTGATGATCGGCTTCGTCAGAGCCAATCGCCCCCTGCTCGACCAGCGCTTGAACAAAGGAGTGGTCTCGCGAGAGCTGCCGCAGCTCGTCGCCATCGAAACGGTAGGCGCGGCTATCACCAACCCAAGCGATCTCGTACTGGTCCCCTCCGATGCGCAGCGCTACGACGGTCGAGCCCATACCGGCCCCGCCGCGGCCTTCGGCGACGCCGGCGTGGATCGTCCGATGGGCCTCGGCAATCGCTTCGACGAGCTCGCCTCCACCGTTCAGCCCATCGCGGACCGTCTTCACCACGAGCGCGCTGGCAACCTCTCCACTGCTCGCCCCGCCCATGCCATCGGCGACGAGCCAGAGACCGAGCTCGGGATGGGCGGCACAGCTGTCCTCGTTATGGTCCCGAACACGGCCCGTATCGGTCTGACTGGCGGCCGTTATCGACCTTTCGCTGCCGGAAACCGCGCTCATCGCTCATCCCTCCAACAGATTGATTGCACGCACCGCGAGTGGGGCGCCTCATTAAGAAGCCCTCACCGAAAGGCTCCTGCGGCCAGTTAGATCAGTCGCTTGCGCGACTCGAACGGCCGTTTTGATCGGCCTTCATAGAAGGTTCGCCGAGCCACTGCAAGATCTCACGCCAAGCGGCCAGCTTCTGATCAAGGCTCAGCGTCGCATGGGCCGGACTCGTCGACGGGAGACGATGACACCGGATGCCCTGATGTTTCAACGGTAACGCCGGCCGCACCCGCCGTCGGTATTCACGCTCGGCGGTGCCGCCGTTAAAGACTAGCCGATCGATCTCAGGATAGGTCGCGAAAAAGGCCGCGAAGTCATTGACCACGATGCTTTGCTGCCGAATCGCTTGATCGAGGCTACCAGGCCGTTCACAGAAAGCGATCACGTCCCAGAGCGCGATCCGATGGGCGACCAGTGCGGCGCATCGCTCGGCATAGCTCGCAGTCGGCGCGACACCGAGCAATTGGCAGAGGATCGGCCAAAAGCCGTTGCGCGGATGGGCATAGTACTGCCCCTGAGAGAGTGACATCTCACCGGGCATCGAGCCTAGGATCAACAATCGCGCGCCCTCCCCAACCACCGGTGGGAATGCTGCCTTCAGCCTGTCCTGGGCCGAGCTCACTTCAGCTCGCCCGATCTGAGGACCCATTTGCGTTTCACAGCAATCCGTTCTCAACCTCTCTGCCCAAGATCAAAACCAGTAACCAAGATCAGACCCTTGCGATCGACGGGCCGTCCCTTCGGGCTTATAGCAGGCTCGACACCGTTCGGCAGGCCCGGCGCGAACAGTTTTGGACCGCCCGATGAGATTGCGATTGGGCGGCCGCAGCTCGTCTCGTGGAGACAGCTCAGCCGAGGCTACGCCAGCACGATCACGAACACGCCTGCCAGCATCAACAATCCGCCCGGCGCACGCGACCGCAGATTGGCCTCCTGGAACAGCCAGGCCCCATAGAGGATGCCAAAGAGCAGGCTGCTGCGTTTCACCGCAATCATATAGGCGACCTCAATATGCCGAAGCGCAAGGAAGTGCGTCACCACCATGACCCCATTGAGCGCGGCGACCGTGAGAACCGCTGCGGGCCGGCTGGCCAAACGCTGCCAGGACGCCCGCCACGAGACCGGGGTACTGCCAACTGGCAGAAGCACCAGCAGCGGGATTGCGAGCAGGCCGATGATTGCGAAATAGAAGGCGCCAAACGGGGCCGATGGCAGATAGAGCAAGGCCGCCTTGCCGAGCGTCGAGGTCACGCCGTAGAGCAGTGCCACCCCGAGCATCATGCGCGACCCGGCCTCCCAGCGGATCGCGCCCAGCGGCCGCAGCCAGGTGCGCCAATCATCGCGCCGCGCATGCTCCAGATTCAGCAGCCAGGCCCCGACGACGATCAGCAGGACCCCCGCAAGCCCGAGCAGGCTCACCCGCTCGCCCAGCACAACCGCAGCGATCGCCATCGAGAACACCGGCGTGAACGCCAGATACGGCAATGTCAGCGACAGCGGATGATCCCGGATCGCCGCCATATAGAGCAGCATCGCCGCGATCTCCAGAGGCACCAGCACCAGCAGCCAGCCCCAGAACGCCGCCGGCAAGCTGCCGAGGTCAGGCAGCCAGAACAGCAGCGGCGACAACAGCGCTCCAGTCAGCGTGAAACGGATCAGGGTCAGCTCGCGCGCCGTGAACCCCTGCAGCCAGGCCTTGGTCGCCGCATCGGCCGAGGCCACACTCAGGGCGCAGAGCAACGCGAGCGGCAGCCAGGTCATCGGTCATCGACCGCGGCAATGCCCGCCAACGCGAGAGACATCAATACCGTCTCCCGAACGCACTGACCGCCGAGCAACGCCACGCCCGGTGAGTGCCGGACTCCCTCCCTGCCCGACTGCAAGCGCCTGCTCCGGCATCAATCGATGGCAACGCGTCGATCCGCCTCAGCCTCCACCTCCGAGGCAGCATTTTCCAAGGCCTGAGACGGCGCTGGGATCGCCACCGGGATCGGCGTCAAGACGCATTGCGCGGCCGCATCCAGCACCTCGATCCCGGCCCCGGGCCGATGCGCCCGCTCGCTCAGCGTCCGCCGCCAGGCCTTGGCACCGGGGCGGCCAAGAAAGAGCCCGAGCAGGTGCCGCGTCATCGCGGCCAACGGCACGCCCGCGGCCAGTTGGCGCTGCACATAGGGTCGGAAGGCGCTCAGCAGATATTCCGGCGTCGAGACCGGATTCGGCGCACCGAAGAGGCGCCGATCGGCATCGGCCAGGACCCAGGGGTTCTGATAGGCCTCGCGCCCGATCATCACGCCATTGAGCGAGGGGAGCCATTCCTCGACCTGCGTCAGCGTCGTGACACCGCCGTTGAGCACGATCGGCAATCTGGGGAAATTCTGCTTCAGCGCGACCACCCAATCCCAGCGCAGCGGCGGCACCTCGCGGTTCTCGCGCGGGCTCAGGCCCGAAAGCCAGGCCTTGCGGGCATGAACGATCAGCGCGTCGCAGCCAGCCGCGGCGACCGCCTCGGTGAACGCGACCAGCTCCGGATAGCTGTCCTGGTGATCGATCCCGATCCGGCTCTTGACCGTGACCGGGATCGTCACCGCCGCCTTCATTGCCGCGACGCAATCGGCGACCAGCGCCGGCTCGGCCATCAGGCAAGCGCCGAAGCGCCCGTTCTGGACCCGGTCCGACGGACACCCGACGTTCAGGTTGATCTCGTCATAGCCCCAGTCCGCGCCCATCCGTGCGCACTGAGCCAGCTCGGCCGGATCGGAGCCGCCGAGCTGCAGCGCGACCGGGTGCTCGGCCGGGTCGTAGCCTAGGAAGCGCTCCCGGTCGCCATGGATCAGCGCGCCGGTCGTAACCATCTCGGTGTAGAGTAGGGTATGGCGCGAGATCAGCCGCGCAAAGTACCGATAATGAGAATCAGTCCACTCCATCATCGGTGCAACAGACAGCTTTCTATCCATAAAATCAGACACCTAAATAAGCGCTAAGCTTAGATCAGCGCCCGCAGGATCAACGATATGATCCCGGCCAACACCGCCCCGAGCATCCATTTCAACAATGTGAGGTCGGTACGAAGAAGAACGACCAGTCATCGCTTCGACCCGCCCCGTCAACCACGCCCCGCCCGCTTGCGCTCATGCTCCTTCAGAAAACGCTTGCGGATGCGGATCGCGCTCGGGGTCACCTCGACCAGCTCGTCGTCCTCGATGAACTCGAGCGCCTGCTCGAGCGTGAAGCGCACCGGCGGCGTCAGCAGGATGTTCTCATCGGAGCCGGCCGCACGGATATTGGTCAACTGCTTGGCCTTGAGCGGATTGACGACCAGATCGTTGTCCCGTGAGTGGATGCCGACCACCTGCCCCTCGTAGACCTCGTCACCGGGCGCGACCAGCATCCGGCCGCGTTCCTGCAGATTGAACAGCGCATAGCCGAGCACCTTGCCCTGGGCGTTGGCGATCATCGCCCCGTTGCGGCGCTTAGCGATGCCGCCCGAGTGCGCTGGGCCATAGTGGTCGAACACATGATATTTGAGTCCGGTACCCGAGGTCAGCGACATGAACTCGGTCTGGAACCCGATCAGCCCGCGCGACGGGACCTCGTAGTCGAGCCGTACCCGGCCCTGCCCGTCCGGCACCATGTCCTTGAGCTCGGCGCGGCGCTCGCCGAGCGCTTGCATGATCGCGCCCTGGCTCGACTCGTCGACATCGACGGTCAGCTGCTCATAGGGCTCGCAGATCTGGCCGTCGATCTCGCGGAAGATCACCTCGGGCCTCGAGACGGCCAGCTCGTAGCCCTCGCGGCGCATGTTCTCGAGCAGGATCGACAGGTGCAGCTCGCCGCGGCCGGAGACGCGGAACTTCTCCGGATCATTGCCCTCCTCGACCCGCAGCGCGACGTTGTGGATCAGCTCGCGCTCGAGCCGGTCCTTGAGCTGGCGACTGGTCAGGTACTTGCCGTCCTTGCCCGCGAACGGCGAGGTGTTGACCTGGAAGGTCATCGAGACCGTCGGCTCATCGACCGTGAGCGCCGGCAGCGGCTCGACCGCGGCCGGGTCGCAGAGGGTATCGGAGACGTTCGGCGCGTCGATCCCGGTCAGCGCGACGATCTCCCCGGCATGGGCGCTCGCGACCTCGTAGCGATCGAGCCCGAGGTAACCGTAGACCAGACCGACCTTGGCCTTGTGGGTATCGCCGTCGCGCTTGATGACGGTGATCGGCTGGTTCGGCCGGACCGTGCCGCGGCGGATGCGCCCGAGCGCGATCGCGCCGACGAAGCTCGAATAGTCGAGGGTCGAGATCTGCATCTGGAAGGGCGCATCCGGGATCACCTCGGGCGGCGGGCAATGCTCGACGATCGCCTCGAACAGCGGGGTCATGTCGCCGTCGCGCACGGCCTCGTCCGGGCCGGCATAGCCGTTGATCGCGGAGGCATAGATGATCGGGAAATCGAGCTGCTCGTCACTGGCGCCGAGCCGATCGAACAGATCGAACACCTGATCGACCACCCAGCTCGGCCGGGCGCCGGGCTTATCGATCTTGTTGACGACGACGATCGGCCGCAGCCCATGCTGGAACGCCTTGCTGGTCACGAAGCGGGTCTGCGGCATCGGCCCCTCCTGGGCATCGACCAGCAGCAGCACCGAGTCGACCATCGACAGCACGCGCTCGACCTCGCCGCCGAAGTCGGCATGGCCCGGGGTATCGACGATATTGATGCGGTAGCCGTTCCAGTCGATCGCGGTGTTCTTCGACAGGATCGTGATCCCGCGCTCGCGTTCGAGGTCGTTCGAGTCCATGACCCGCTCGACCGGGCCGAAGCGGTCGCCGAGCGTCCCGGACTGGGCCAGCAGCTTGTCGACGAGGCTGGTCTTGCCATGATCGACATGGGCGATGATGGCGATGTTGCGCAATTGCTCGGTCACAGAAACAGATACTCCAATGCGGCCAGCGGCGGATGCAGCCGTTGGCCGACACGAGGGCGATGAGAGGAAAGCAAGACGCGCCGCGCAGGCTGGCAGGGCCAAGGCAGAGCAGCAGAATCGCCGCCTATTATGCACCGAAACACGGCGCACTCAGACAGGATTCTGCCACATCGCAGCCACGCCCCTGCTGCGCGCGAGCACATTCAGCATGGAACCAACCCTGCGCCATGGGCACAATGGGGATGCCGCACTGCTGCCCTATACTGCCCGCAGTCCTCGCTGCTCGCTGACCAGCCATGAAGTTCCCCTACGGCACCGCTGATTTCCACGCCATCCGCTGCGAAGGCTACTACTACGCCGATCGCACTGAGCGTATCCGTACGCTGGAAGAAGCGGGCAAGCAGCTGCTGTTTCTGCGCCCGCGCCGCTTCGGCAAGACCGCCTGGCTGACCACGCTCGAGAACTATTACGACCTGGCGCGCGCGGCGGAATTCGACGCGCTGTTCGGCTCGCTCGCCATCGGCCAGGTGCCCACCGCGCGGCGCAATCACTACTTCGTGCTGCGCTGGGACTTCTCGATGGTCGATGCCAGCGGCAATCTGGCTGAGATTCGCCAGGCGTTGCACAACCATCTCAATGCCCAAGTCGCTGACTTCGGGGTGCGCTATGCCGATCAGCTTGGTCGCGAGCTGCGCTATCACCCCTACGATGGCCTGGTTTCCTTCCGCTCTGCGGTCAGCGCCGCCCGCGCCCGGGGCCATGATCTCTACCTGCTGATCGACGAGTACGACAACTTCGCCAACGAGCTGATGCATGGGCGCCGCGCCGATTACGACGCCCTGGTCTCGGGCGAGGGCCTGCTCAAGACCCTGTTCAAGGCGGTCAAATCCCTGGCCTCCGGCCAAGGCATCGACCGGGTGTTCATCACCGGGGTCTCGCCAGTGGTGCTGGCCGACATCTCCAGTGGCTACAACGTCGCCAAGGACCTGAGTCTCGATGCCCGCTTTGTCGACCTGTGCGGCTTCAGCGAAGACGAGATCGCTGCGGTGCTGCACCAGCTCGGCGCTGAGCAGCAGCACGCGCCCGCCTGGTCCGCGCGCATGCTCGAGACCATGCGGGTCTGGTACAACGGCTACCGCTTCGGCTATGAGCCCGGCCCGGGGCTCTACAATCCGACCCTGGCGCTGTACTTCTTCGAGGCCCTGGCGACCACCAGCGCGCCGCCGCGCGAGATGCTCGATAGCAACCTCGCCATGGATCGCAACCGCATCGACTTCGTCGCCGGCCAGCCGCATGGGGAGGCGCTGATCGGCGCCGCGCTCGATCCCGAGCACCCGCCGGTGATCGCCAGCCTGGCGCACCGCTTTGGTATTGACGACCTGCGGCGTGCGCCCAGGGATGCGCCGTATCTGGGCTCTTTGCTGTACTTTCTCGGCGCGCTCACGCTCAGGGACCAGGACGCGATGGGGCGTCTGATGCTGGGCATCCCCAACTTGGTCATTCGCAAACTCTACATCGAGAAGTTCCGCGACCAGCGCTTTCCCAACTACCCCGAGCGTGAGCGCCTGCGCGCGGCGGCCGAAGGCCTTTACACCAGCGGTGAGCTCGCCCCCTTGGTCGAGGTGCTCGAAGCCAACCACCTGCGCGTGTTCGACAACCGCGACTATCGCTGGTCCAACGAGCTGACCATCAAGACCGTCTTTCTCATCGCCCTCTTCGCCGACATCTTCTACGTGATGGACTCGGAGACCGCCATCGCGCGGGGCCATGGCGATCTCTCGCTGATCGTGCGCGAGGAGATGCGCCGCTTCGCCCTGCTCGATCACCTGTTCGCGTTCAAATACCTGAGCCTGCAGGACCTCGGCGAGACAGCAGAGGCCCTGCGCGCGCAGCCGCGCGAGGCGCTCAGCGCTCAGCCCAAGGTGGCCGCCTGCCTGGACGCGGCCGAGGCCCAGCTGGCCCGCCACCGCCGCGGCCTGGAGCAGGCCTATGGCGAGCGCCTGCATTTGCACACCCACGCGGTGGTCGCACTCGGGTTCGAGCGCCTGGTGTGGCGCAGCCGCTCCGGTCCGCCGGCGTTAGCCGGTTAGCCAGACGGACCGAAGCCACCGCCTGGCCGGCTATGCCGGCCGCCTTGACCACCAGGCCGCGAGCAGTGAGCCGGACAGGTTGTGCCAGACCGAGAACAGGGCCCCCGGCAATGCCGCGGCGGGCGCGAAGTATTTGACCGCGAGCGCCACTGCGAGCCCGGAGTTCTGCATCCCGACCTCGACTGCGAGGGTGCGCGCGGTACGCTCGTCGCCGGTCGCGAGCCGGCCGATGCCATAGCCGGCACTGAGCCCAATCGCGTTATGGACGATCACCGCGAGCGCGACCGTCCAGCCCAGGCTCGCGAGATTGTCGCGGTTCAATGCGACCACGATCGCGATGATCACGACGATCGCCAATACCGAGATCACCGGAAATAGCGGCTGCACCCGCACCAGCCAGCGGTGGGCGAGCGAGTTGACCAGCACCCCGAGTCCGACCGGTAACAGTACGACCTGGAAGATCGACTGCAGCATCGACCAGACCGGCACCGGCACGCGCTCACCGACATAGAGCCAGGTCAGCAGCGGTGTCGCGCCGATCGCGAGCAGGGTCGAGACCGTCGTCAGCGTGATCGACAGCGCCACATCGCCGCGTGCCAGGAAGCAGACCACGTTCGACGCGGTCCCGCCCGGACTCGCACCGACCAGCACCAGCCCGGCGAGCAGTGCCGGCGGCAGCCCGAGCGTCAGCCCCACCAGCAAGGCCGCCAGCGGCATCACCCCGTACTGCAGCGCAATCCCGAGCCCGACCCGAGCCGGTCGCCGCAGCACCTGCGCGAAGCTGCGCCAGGTGAGGGTCATCCCCATCCCGAACATCACCAGCCCGAGCAGCGGCACGATCGCCGGCTTGGCGGCGACGAAGGGCTCTGGCTGAACGTAGGCGAGCAAGGAGCCGAGCAGCGCCCAGAGTGGAAATAGTGTCGTGATGGCTTGCATGAGACAGCTTGCATGCGACAGATCGAGAGCACGGAGTCGGGACAGGTGGAAGGCCCGGTGCGCCCGCCGAGATACAGGCCCCACCAAGCTATAGCCATTCCGCCTGATCGCCGGCCAGAAAGCGCCGGAAAAGTCAGAACCAATGGGCTCAGCCTGTCCGGAAACCAGGGCGAGTGACCATAACCCGACGAGCTTGGGCTGGTTCCGTGACGCACCGCTGTCCGGACCAACCCGCTACAATGCCCCGCTGATCGTTCTAGATTACCGCGGGTCAGCCGCAAAAGGAGCCGCCATGCATCAGTCAACGCGCCAGCGCATCGTCCCAAGCGACGACCCCAGCCCCCGAATGGCAGACCATCCAGTGCGCAACCTCGTCGGGCTCGCCTCCCTAACGATCGCGGCGGCTTTCAGTCTCGCCGGCTGCGGGTCCGAGCCGCGCATGAGCGAGCCGCTCACCCAGCTGGGCAATCCCTTCAGCCGTCCGAGCGAGTCCGGGTTTCGGGCCATGGCCAAGGCGAGCTGCGGCGACAAGAGCGTCGGTGAGACCACGGTGGCCGAGCTCATGGAGGGCGACACCGTATTCAACGACCTGACCAGCGCCCTCTACCGCGGCGACATCTCGAACGACGAGTTCCTGAACCAGGTCCTGCTCGCGCATCCGGCTGCAAACGCGAATGTACCGGCCACCGGCTGCATCATCGATCAGCTCGCCCAGTGTTTTGCCGAGGAATGCAAGGCCCAGGCCAACGCCGAGCAAGCCGCAACCGAACAGCCGGCTCAGAACGAGACCGAGGAGCTTGCCGCCGGCGTCGATGTCGACCCCGTCGATCTACCTTCGACAACGCCCCTGACGGACCCTGTAATGGAGTCGGATCGCGACTCGGGTCGCGACTCGGGTCGCGACAGCGTAACAAACCGGTCCGAGGCCGATCAGGTGGAGACGACCCCGGCGGAAGAGGAGCCTACCCCGCTACCTTAAGCGACTGCCCAGCGATCACTTCCCGGTTGACGCCACTCAACGACCTGCCGCGCCGACGCCGATTCAGGACGGCGTCGGTCTCAAACTGACCTCACCGGCAGCGAAGCTCCGCACGCCCTCGGGCCGTTGGAGCCGAAGTGCGCCCTGTTCGTCGATCCCGAGATAGACGCCGCGGATGCATTGGGCCCCTGTTAGGATCTCGACCGGTGCGCCGGGATAGGCATCGAGCGCCCGCCACTCGGCCAGGAACGGCGTCAGCCCTTGGTGACGATAGCGATCGAGTGCCGCGAGCAGCGCGCTGATCAGCCAAGCCGCAGCTCGGTTGCGCGACGGCAGCTTGGTACCGGGCGTCTCCGTTGTCAGCACCTGTGACAGGTCCGCCCAAGGCTGCTTGATGGCTGCGGCATCGACCCCGGTCAGACGCAGATTGACCCCGACTCCGACCACCGCATAGCTTGGCCCCTGGGACTCGCCGCCGACTTCGAGCAGCAGTCCGGCGAGCTTACGCCGACGCCAGTGGACATCGTTCGGCCACTTGAGTCCGACCTCTCTGGCGCCCAGCCGCCGCAGGGCCGACGCCACGGCGACGCCGCAGGCCAGGCTCAGGCCACCGAGCTCGGCCGGCGCCAGGGAGAAACGCCAGAGCACCGATAGATAGAGGTTGCGACCGTACGGCGAGACCCAGGTGCGTCCGAGCCGACCACGCCCGGCGGTCTGCCGCTCGGCCAGGCAGACGTCGCCGCGATCGAACCCTCGGGCATCACCAACCGGTTGCTCCGCACCAAGGCCGGAACGGGCGCGCTCCAGCAGGACGCTGTTGGTCGAGCCCACACTGTCGAGGATCTCGAGCCGGTTCAGACGCCCCAGCGCCTCAGGGTCCAAGGCCGCGCTGAGCCGCGCTGGCTCCAACAGCTCGAGCGGTTCACTCAGCCGATAGCCGGTGCCGCGCACGGCCTCAATCTCGAGACCGAGCTGGTTGCGGGCCTGGCCGATGAGCTTCCAGACCGCTGTCCTGCTGATACCAAGCCGCATCGCAATCGCATCACCGGAATGCGGCTCACCGTCGGCGAGCAAACGCAGAACCTGCGCCAGCCGCTCCGATAGAGTCTGTGACATCGACCGCAGCGCCGGTTAAGCGGTCACCGAGGCCAGCCAGTCCCGTCGCGCCGCCAGCACCGCCGCCGGCGCCTCGTCGTCGAGACAGAGCTCGCAGGTGTCCGCAGGCGCCGGCTGCGGCACGACCTCGAAGCGCATGAGCTCGTCGCGCCGAAACGCATGGACGCTGACCGGCACGGCGCCGGCGGCGCTCGCGCGCGTCAGTAGCGCATCCAGGTTCGCCGCCGTCGCCCGCAGCCCATCGACCGCGACGATCAGATCACCCGGGGCGAGGCCCGCCTGTTGGGCCGGCCGACCGTCCAGGACCACGGCGAGGCGCGCCTCATTCCCGTTCGGCTGCAGTCGGGCGCCGAGCTCCGGACGCTCGTCGATCGGCTCGAACCGCTCCACGCAGCCGCCGGTATCCTCCGGATTGCGCGCCGGGCGCAGCCGCATCGCGACACCCACCGTGGTCAGCAGTCGCGGCAGGTCCAGGTCCTCGGTCGAGTCGAGCGCATGGTCGAAGAACGCCGTCAGGTCCGTTCCGGCGAGCTCCGAGGCCAGATGCTCGATCTCGCGCTCACCGACGCCGACACCGGTGCGGCCGAAGTCTCGCCAGAGCACCCGCATCAGGTCATCGAGCCGGCAAGCACCGCCGGTGCGCTCCCGCAGCGTCAGGTCTAATGCCAGCGCCGTTAGGGCACCCTTGGCGTAGTAACTGACGATCGCATTCGGCGCATTCTCGTCCTGCTTGTAGAACCTGGTCCAGGCATCGAAGCTCGATTCTGCCGTGCTCTGGCGTAGGCGGCCGGGATTGCGCAGCACACGGCTGATGACACCCGCCAGCAGGGTCAGATAGGCGCTGGCATCGATCACACCGCTGCGCACCAGCGCCAGGTCGTCGTAGTAGGAGGTGATGCCCTCGAACCACCAAAGCAGCCTCGTGTGGACCTCGCGCTCGAGCCCTTGCTCAATGAACGCCTGCGGGCGGATGCGCTTGACGTTCCAGAGGTGGAAATACTCATGGCTGCACAGCCCGAGGAAACGCTGATAGCCCTCGCTCGGCTTGCCGGGCGGTGCGAGCGCCGGTGCCGTTACAGCGGCGGAAGCGGTACTCGCTGTCGCCGCGTTCGCGGGCGCCCCACCGGTGGGCGGCAGCGGAGCCGGGAGATCGTCCCGATTCGCTATCAGGCTCGAGCTGTAGCGATGCTCGAGGCCGCCATAGCCGTCGCCGACGAGCTGGGTCAGGAACAGGTAGCGGTCGACCGGCAGCTCACCGAATAACGCCGCATGCTCCTCGCAGATGCGCGGCAGATCGAGCGTCAGGCGGGCTAGATCGGCGCGGTGACGGCCACTGAATACCATCCAGTGCGGCACCCCGTTCACCTTGAACGCGATGCGGTCGAAGACACCCATCTCGACCGGATGATCGATCAGATCCTCGTAGTCCTCGGCGATGTACTGGCCGAACCCCCAGGGCTCAGCACCAGCACGCTTGAGACTGGTCGCGACCTGCCACTGGGCGTAGGCCGTACCCGGCGGCGGCCGCAGCTCGACCCGGCAAGGATGCTGTTCGAGCTCATGCACCTTCGGGAACAGACTCGCGCCATTGAAGTAGGCGTGGGTTTGATCGAGATGGGCGCCGCGCACCGAGAGGTCCCAGGCGTAGACCTCGCAGCGCACCTCGACCGACCCCTGCACGCCGGCCAAGCGCCAGGTCTGCTTGTCGAGCTTCTCGACCGTGACCGGTCCCGCTGCTGTTGTGGCACTGAGGTGCACGACATTGCGCGCGAAATCCCGGATCATGTAGCTGCCTGGTATCCAGGCCGGGAATGACAGCGTCAGGGTCTCGGAACCGCTATCCGGGATCGCGAGCCTCACCTCGAAGCAGTGCGCATGGGGTCGAAATGGCTCAACGCGATAGTGGAGCAGCGGCTTATCGGGCGTATCCGTCATCAATAGCGGCCTATCGTTTAGCAAGCAGGTTGCCGATCGCAAGCAGGTTGCCGAGCCGTCGCGGCGCTGGCAGCCCGATCGATTGCGTGAAGGCGCCAAATGCTTGCAGATGAGTCAAGTGTTTGTGTGCGGCGCAGCAAGATCATAGCTCGACGGTCTCGGGCCCCGCCTCGCCGGGTGGCGGTGGGAGCCTCAGCGAGGCTCTGCCAGGCACACTGAAGCCGGCTAGGATCGATCAACGCTAAAGATCTCGCCGGCTGTTGAGATGCCGGCTGAATCGAGCCGATCAATCGCAGCAGCCTGATCGACCGCCCGAGCTCGTGAGTTTTCGCGCCGTACCGCGCTAAAATCGGCGGCTTGCGCCCCGCAACCGCGAGCTTGCATCACGCGATCGCCGAGGATGCCTAATCCAGCTCAGTCATCTCCACAAGCGAGCGCCTCGCCTCGAGACCGCGAGCTCGAAGGGGCTACCGTCGAGCACGAGAGCAACTCGCAGACGGGCGCCACCGAGACTGACGCGAACGCGGGCGCGTGCGCGTCGTCAGGCCCCGATTCCAACACGCCAGCGCAGGCAGGCGGACATTGGTCACGGCGGCTGCGCTGCGGGGCATGGTGGCTCGGGATCGGTCTGCTGTCGCTGATCGCTGTACTAGCCTGCATCGATCTATCGGTGACGCTTGCGACACGGGATGCGATCGCGAGCGCGATCGACGAGGTCGAGCCCACGCCGGTCGCATTGATCCTCGGGACCGCACGGACCCACCGAGGCAAACCGAACCGGTTCTATCGAGCGCGCATCGAAGCCGCTGCAGCGCTGTTCCATCAGAAGCGCGTGCGCGGAATCCTGGTCAGCGGCGACAACGCGACCCGCCACTACAACGAACCGATCGCGATGCAAAAGGACCTCGTCGCCCTGGGTGTCCCGGCCGAATACATCACCCTCGACTATGCTGGCTTCAGGACCCTGGATTCGATCGTCCGGGCCAAGAAGGTCTTCGGGCTCGAGCAGGTGCTCGTCGTCAGTCAGGCATTCCATGCCGCGCGGGCGATCTTTCTGGCCCGACACTTCGAGCTCGAAGCACGCGGGTTCGCCGCGGCCGATCCACCCCGCTCCGGTTTCCAGTCCGGCTTCTTCAGTGTGCGCGCGCGCGAGGTACTGGCCCGTGCAGCGGCCATCCTTGATATCGTCACCGGACGGGGACCGCGCTTCCTCGGCAAGCATGAGACCGTTCGGCTGCGCGATGAACCAGCCCGCGAGATCCAAGCGCTGAAGCAGTCTTGACCCATTGCGCCGCAACGGGCGAGGACGCGCGTCGCCTGCCCTGCAACGACGGCTAGGATCGTCTCATTCTCCGGGGTGGTTGGCTGCGATGATCGTTTAGCTGGGCCCGAATAACAGCCAGAGGATCAGGCCCAGCAACGGCAGCATCAGGATCACGACAATCCAAAGCACCTTTGCTAGGGTACCGGCGCTGCTTTGGACGATCTTGACGAACGCGTATACCACGATGATCAGGTGTAGGAGCCCGAGCAGCCCGCCGACTTCAATGCCCATCACGTCTGTTTCTCTCCAGTCGATCGATCCCGCCGCCCGAGGGCAAGCGGGCACCAAGGCCGGCACCGGATGCCGCCATCGAGCACCCTTGCACCGCGTAGCCGTACACCATGTCGCACGCCGTCATCGTCGTCAACCGCCGCGCCGGAGCCGGTGCATCCGAGGTCCAGGTCCTCTCACAGCGCCTCAGTGAGCGCTTGCAAGAGCGCGGTGTCACAACCGAGCTGATCCGCTTCGCAGAGCAGACGCCGGGCGTGCTCAGTTGGCGCGGCGCGCTCGACCGTGCGCTCGTGGAAGGCACCGGTCGGGTCTATGTGCTCGGCGGCGATGGGACCGTGCTCGCAGTGGCCGCGAGGCTTGTCGGCAAGCCGACGCCGCTCGCCATCATTCCGCTCGGCACCGCGAACCTGCTGGCCCGTGACCTCAGGATCCCGTTGCAGCCAGAGCAGGCGGTCGACACCCTCGCCGAGCTGACCGACGACGCGGTGCAGTCCATCGATGTCGGCCGCGTCAACGGGCATCTCTTCCTCTGCGCCTCGATGATCGGACTCACGACCCGGCTGGCGCGTACCCGTGAGGCAGTGCGCGGTCGCGGCCTGCTGCGGATCGTTCTGCGCTTCATCAGCAAGGGGATCTGGTTGCTGCGCCGCTACCCATACCGGCGCCTGCATCTGTTCACGAACGGTCAGCCGATCAAGGTCAAGACACGCGCACTGGTCATCACCAATAACCCAGTCGGCGAGGTCATGCGCCCCTATCCCAGCCGTCCCCGCCTCGACACCGGCCTGCTCGGGATCTACGGCATCCACAAAGGCCCTCTGCATGAGCTGCCGCGCCTGGCCTTCCGGTTGCTTTGGGGCCGCTGGGCCGATGATCCGCGCTTCTTCCACTATCGGTCCGAAACAATCCGGATCGAGACCGGCCGCGAGCGCAAACTCACTGTGATGAACGATGGTGAGCGTCTGCGCATCCGCTCGCCGCTTCAGTACGACAGCCTGCCCGCTGCGCTGCGGGTGTTGGCGCCGCCTGCGGGGGCCGGGGCGGCCTCTAGCCGCGGCGAGAGCGGACCCAGCCAACGAGGGCTGAACCGAGGCTTCGCGAGTCTGTTGCGCGGCAGAGAGGGCAGATCCTCGCGCTAAGAAACTGTCCATCAACGTCTTCCCGATTTGAGCGGGCACTGTTGGACGATCATCGGGAAGTAGAGAATGGACAGCCACTAACGTTCATGGTACGGCGCCACCCCGGACGAGGAATGCCGCATGATTCACGGTAACGCGCATACCGGTGCGCCGCCCCGGAGAATGAAACAAGCTGCATCCCCGCCAGTGTGCAGGGTGTGCGATAGGCGTATGCAAGCGGATACCACAACCGCCTGTGCTAACCTGAGGCTTTGGCAACGAGGCGCCGCGACGCGCCGAGGCGAAACGCAGTATGGCAGTCCGTGCATTCGACACGGTCGTGATCGGCACCGGCCCGGCCGGTGAAGGCGCGGCGATGAAGCTGGCCAAGACCCCGCAGCGGGTCGCGGTGATCGAGGCCCACGACAAGGTCGGCGGCGGCTGCACGCACTGGGGCACGATCCCGAGCAAAGCGCTGCGCCACTCGATCCAGATGCTCGCCGACTACCGGCGCAATCCGCTGTTCCAGCACACCCTCGATCAGGTCGAGGTCCAATTCCCGGACCTGCTGCGCGCCGCCGACTCAGTGATCGACCATCAGGTGCGCACCCGCTACCGCTACTATCAGCGCAATCGGGTCGAGATCCTGTTCGGCCGGGCGCGCTTCATCGACCCGCATCAGCTCGAGGTCCTGCGACCCGACGGCGTCGCCGAGGTGGTCAAGGCCGACAACGTCGTCATCGCGACCGGCTCGCGGCCCTACCACCCACCGGATGTCGACTTCAGCGATCCGCGCGTGCACGACAGCGACTCGATCCTCGGCCTCGCGCACACCCCGCGCAGCCTGACCATCTACGGCGCCGGCGTGATCGGCTGCGAATACGCGTCGATCATGGCCTGTCTCGACGTCAAGGTGAACCTGGTCGATACCCGCGACCGGCTGCTGTCGTTCCTCGACAACGAGATCACCGATGCGCTGAGCTACCACCTGCGCGAGCAGGGCGTCGTGATCCGCCACAACGAGCGCTACGATCAGGTCGAGCCGGACGACGACGGCGTCGTGCTGCACTGTCACTCGGGCAAGAAGCTCAAGACCGAGATCCTGCTCTGGGCCAATGGGCGCAGCGGCAACACCGAGGACCTGGGGCTGGACGCGATCGGCCTGACGCCGAACAAGCGCGGCCAGATCGAGGTCGACAAGTCCTACCGGACCGAGCTCGGGCATATCTATGCGGTCGGCGATGTCGCTGGCCCGCCGGCACTGGCCAGCGCCAGCTATGATCAGGGCCGCTTCGTCGGCGCCGTGATCGCCGACGGCGAATGCGACTGGTCGCTGATCGACGAATTCCCGACCGGCATCTACACGGTGCCCGAGATCAGCTCGGTCGGGCGCACCGAGCGCGAGCTGACCGCTGAGCAGGTCCCTTACGAGGTCGCCCAGGCGCACTTCAAAAGCATCGCCCGCGCCCAGATCACCGGCCACACGGTCGGCATGCTCAAGCTCTTGTTCCACCGCGAGACCAAGGCCATCTTAGGCATCCATTGCTTCGGCGAGCAGGCCTCCGAGATCGTCCACATCGGCCAGGCGATCATGTCGCAGCCCGGTGAGGCGAACAGCATCGAGTACTTCGCCGAGACCACCTTCAACTACCCGACCATGGCCGAGGCCTACCGGGTCGCGGCCCTGAACGGGCTCAACCGATTATTCTAAGATGCCCGAGCTGCTCAGCCTCTCGCGCGCTGCCCGGCTCGCCGGCGTCACCCGCGCCGCGATCCAGAAGCACATCCGCCAAGGCGATCTGCAGACCTTCGAGGGCCAGGTCGCGATCAGCGATCTGCTGCGGGTCTACCCGAGTGTCAGCCTCGAAGAGAGCGGCGATCTCGAGCGCGTCGAGCAGATCAAGGCCGAGGCCATCCCGCGCAGCCACGATGACGATACCCGGCTGCCGAGCTCGGATGTGTTGATCAGCCGCATCAAGTCCCTGGCCGATGCGCTGGTGCAGCGGGTCGCGCGGGTCGACGCGCTCGAGGGGCTGCTCGACGAGGTCCGCGCGCAGATCGCCGAACTGCCGCGCGATGATCCGAACGCCCTCGACCAGCTCGGCGACTGGCTGCAACAGCGCCGCGCCGCGCTCGTCGACGAGACCGCCGGCAGCGCCGAGGCGCGGGTGCTGGCGAAAGACACCTTCCTGCGCATCATGTCGGCAAATGTCAAGATGATCCCGTCTGGCCACGAGTTCCTGGTCGACGGCAACGAATCCATCCTCGAGGCCGCGGTCCGCTCTGGGCTGCGCCTCAACTACGGCTGCGCCAATGGCAACTGCGGCGAGTGCAAGGCGCGGCTGATCTCGGGCGAGGTCCACCGCATCCGCGAGCACGACTACGTCCTGAGCCAGCGCGAGAAACAGATGGGCTACCTGCTCACCTGCTCCAACACCGCGGTCACCGATGTCCAGCTCGAAGCCGCCGAGGCCCACTCACCGGCCGATCTCCCGGAGCAAGAGATCAATGCCCAGGTGCGCAAGCTCGAGCGCCAAGGCGAGACCCTGATGCTGCTGCATGTGCAGACCCCGCGCACCAACACCTTGCGCTTCATGGCCGGCCAGCGCGCGCGGCTGCGGCTGGCCGACGGCGCCGAGCGCGAGCTGCCGATCGCCAGCTGTCCCTGCAACGGGCGCAATCTCCAGTTCTCGGTCCGCCGCGGCGAGGATGCCTTCGGCCGCGCCGTCTTCGAGACCCTCGGCGCGCGCCAGCCGATCACCCTGATCGGTCCTTGCGGCGATTTCGTACTCGCCGAGGACGCCACCGAGCCGGCGGTGTTCATCGCCATCGACGACGGCATAGCGCCGATCAAGAGCCTGGTCGAGCATGCGGTGTCGATCGACAGCATCGAGGCGTTTCACCTGTATTGGTCGATCTCGGCCTCCGAGATGCACTATCACGAGCCCTGGTGCCGCGCCTTGCGCGACGCGCTCGACAATTTCGCATTCACGCCGCTGGTCGAGGCCGCCTGCAATGACCTGCTCGCGCTGATCGAGTCCGACCTGAGCGCCCCGGACAAGGCGCGCTTTTATATTGCCGGCCCGAGCAGCGCGGCAACCACGGTCGCCACCGCGTTGAGCGAGGCGGGTATCCCCGCCTCCCGGATCGCGACCGAGCGCATCGAATAGGATTGCGCAACGGGCCGATCGCGCTTCGCATCCGGGCTGTGGCCTGCTTGCCAGAGCGCAGCGCGGCCTGCACCGCGGCCGAACTGCACGCAGTCAGCAGGCCGCAAGCAAATGACCGCTCATCGCGGTGCTCGCCGGGTCCGGGTTCTGGCTTGGTCAGCAGGTCGCAAGCAGATGACCGCCCCGGTCGGAGCAGCCAGCAGGCCCGCGACCTGGAGATTTGCGCGCGTTCAGTGCGACTCGCCGACCAAGTCCCGGTAGGCGTACCAACTCGCGTAACCGAGTAGCGGGAAGATCACGAGCATACCGACGAACGCGGTCAAGGCCCCGATCACCATCAACCCGACGATGACACCGGCCCAGCGCAACATCGGACCGATGTTGAGCGTCACCGCCCGCCAGCTTGCCTGAACACCGGCAATCGGTCCCGCATCCCGATCGACGATCAAGGGCACTGCAATCGCACTCGCAGCGAACACCGCTGCCGCCAACAAGGCGCCGCTGGCCAGCATGAAGACCGTCGTCAGTGGGTCAACGCCACCGCCCAGCACCGTGACGTATCCGCTCGAGGTCGGCGCCAATGTCGTTACCTTGATCGCAAACAGCACGACCGAGGCCATCATCCAGACCGCCACCACGAACACCAGGAAGAGTCCGAACAGCGCCAAGCTCGAACGACGTTCGCCATAGAGCGCAAAGCTGGCACGGATGCCGATCTGCTCACCGGCCAGGTGGCGCCGGGCGGTCACATAGAGGCCGGCGGCCAGGAATGGCCCCAGCAACAGCAATGCGATCAGGAACTTCACCGTAAAGCCCGGCATCGCCCGGCTCATCATCAGTGCGGCAAACCCAGCCGACGCGCACAGGAGCCCGTAGAACAGGCTCACGAACGGCGTCTTGGTCAGGGTCGCCCAACCCTGCCGCAGCCAGCGCCGGTAGGCATCCGGCGGCACGGTCTGGATCGGCAGCTCGCTCGCCTGGACTAAGTCATGCTCGGTATCCGTTGCCGAACGGTCAATCGATTCTGTACTCATACGCTATCACCCCGTTGGCGACAGGCCACTTCTCGTCCTGTCGAACGATACGGCTGCCGCAGTTGACGATTCGCAATTCAGCAATCATCAGAATATAAGCGTATGGTGATAAACGCAAGCAAACTTCGCCGAAGATGGGTTCGGCGCGGCTACCTTATGGAAATCCAGGGCATGTCCGATCGAACAGCCCCGGTTCCTGTCTGCTGAGTGTGGCCGTGAATCACGCGAACGCTATCGTCCGGGGTGGCGCCGTACCATGAACGTTAGGTTAGGCCGCGACGCGACCGGCAACGCGGTTCTGCCGCGGTGGTAGGAACACCGTGCCTCGCCCGAACCGATTGATCGCCTCATTGCGTACCCATTTTGGTGCATCTGCGTAGAAGCGCACGTAGGTAAATCCACAATCGCCGCGCTCGATGATCTCCACCCAGTCGCCGAAATGATTTGTTGTCGTCATCTCCTCTCCTATCATTGTTCTGCTCAATGCGCTGAACCCATGCCGCAGGATGCAATAATCGCTTTACCGTCAGTAACTTATATCAATTGGAGCTGGCCCGGCCAGCGGCACGGCAGCAACTGCGAATTATCATTGCAGCAGCAGATAATAGCTCTGCCGTGCCCGGACTCTAACCTTGTCCGAACACACTACGCAACTTTTGTTCCGGACTCGATGCCACAACAACGTTGCTGGAGATGACGTTGAGCTGTCGGCAAGGCCTGTGACGGCTCCCTGCCTTGGCTTCCCAGCGCCGGCCTTCGGACCGACGCCCAAACCGATCGGCCGCGCGCTTAGGCGATTGCCGGAAAAGCTCGTACCGAATTGCGCAGGATTGTCGTTTGCCTTCGAGGAGCGTCGCCGGGAGCATAGCCGGGCTATGTGACCGGCGGCGCGACGAAGAAGGCGAGCGAAAAGACCAGCAAGGCGGTATGAGCTTTGACAGAAATCGCCTTAGGCCGCAACCCGCACGAGGTGCTGCTCCTTGAATTCGGCCCGGTGCTCGGCCGATGTCGGATCGTAGCCGTTCGCACTCATCTTCTCGACCAGCCAGTTCGGCAAACGGCCCCGAATATAGGTGTTGCTCGGATTGTCGGGATCTGCGTAGCGTGCATAGCTGGCGTTCGCTTCATTCGCCGCAGCGCGGCGACGCTTGCGCCCAAGCACGAGCAGGGTGATTTCTTCCAGGTCATAACCACGCTCGGAGATCATCTGCCTGATCTCATTCGCCAGCGTGCGCTTTTCCTCTTCGCGACGTGCCTCAAGGGCGCGCGCCAGAGCCTCTTTCTCGGCACTTAGATTCTCGAGATGAGCCTTCAATTCTTGAGCGCTGAGTTGTTCGTAGTTCTCCATCAATAGACCTCGTTGGAAGAGTCGCTACTTCTGTCTTTCAGGTAAGACGGTTTTCGGGACACCGCTTGATTGCCGCGGTGAACACTGGGACGCGATCATTCCTGGATGACAGAAAAATTTCAAGTGTTTGTTAGCGATCGGGGCGAATAGGAGCGCCCAGGCGGCGTTTATTGCGATTCGTCAATCAATTGTCAACGGTGAGACCTGACAAGGCGTTACTTGTTCCGGGATCTGGACGCTCAGGCGTTCAACTCCCTGGCAACGGCTGTTGAACAACAGCCTCAGGTGCATTCGATAGGCTGATCCAGCAACTCACAATGCGATGGAGGCACCATTCGATGCGGCCGATTGGAAACAAGGCGGAGCGGCTACGCCGCGGTGTCCTCGCATAGCCGTAGCGGCCGCCAAGGGCCGATTCGGTCGAGGCCCCAGCAAGGCTGTAGCCAGCCCTTGTCTTTCGGGCCGCAGTGGCGCGAACCGAAACGGACTATTCACACAGGGAGCGCGCGGCGAATGTGGCGACGACGGTCAGGCATCGCTGCGCCGTTGGAGGTAGCTGCCGCTGGACGTAGCTGGGGTCGTGCGAGCGCGCAGGGCACGGATGGCTTGCCGAAGGAACCGGAGGTCGTCATCTGAACAAGGCAGAGATGACGTCATCCTCAACAGCTAAGGCATTGATTGCAAATGGTGCGCGAGGGGGGACTCGAACCCCCACGGGTTACCCCACTGGAACCTAAATCCAGCGCGTCTACCAATTCCGCCACCCGCGCCTTGATCTGATGGGTCGACGCTGATCCGATCGGCCCTCACAGCGATACGAGGAGACCGACCCGAGAACGACTGGGAAGGAAGCATCTTCAGTCGGCACCGGACAGAACGGCACCCAGACCATCCTCTAAGTGTAACGGCTTCGGTAGCGCAGGTCACCTGATCGGCTTGTTGCCGATACCAACCGAGTGCTTGCTTTTTGCGGCATGACGTAGGAATGTCGGCGTCCATTCACTGTTGGAGTCTCCTTATGCGAACATTGCGTTGGTTATGGCTTCTGGCCCTTGCGCTCTCGGTGAGCGGCTGTATCAAGGTCGACCAGACGCTGACGTTGGAGGATGATGGGTCCGGTACCCTGGATATCCGCTATGGGATGTCAGAGCAGACGATCTCGCAGCTCGAGACGATGGAGCAGATGGGCCAGGCGATGGGCGACAACGCCGGCACCGATCTTGGGATGGATACCGAAACGCCCTTCGACTTCGATTTCGATGAAGAGGATGTTCGCGAGCGCTTCGAGTCCGAGCCCATCAAGGGCGTCGAGCTGGTTTCGACCAACGCCGAAACCATTGACGGCTGGCGCTATATGAACCTCAAGGTCAGGTTCGACAGCTTGGCCGCCTTGGCCAAGACCGACCTCTTCGAAGACAGCGAGATCAGTCTCACACGGGACGCCGAGGGCCACTATGTGCTGCGGCAGCGCAGCGGTGACGCTGAGCCTATGCCCAGTGATGATTCAGCTGAGGACCCGATGCAGACACAGATGATGCAGCAGATGGCAGCGATGTTTGCAGGGATGCGGATCGCCAACCGTGTGAGCGTTCCCACCGAGATCATCGAGACCAACGCCACCGAGGTCGAGGGCCGCACCGCCTCCTGGGTGTTCGACATCGACGAGGAACCCTCGGTGCTGAGCAAGCTTGAGCACCTCGACATGCGCGTCGTCTTCTCCTCAACGGGTGCCTCGATCGACGAGCTCTGATCCGAGAAGCGCCCTGTGATGATGCCTGCACACCGGAGCCTGCACACCGGACCTCATCTTCCCCCATCGAGCAGGCAAAGGCATCGTTGGCCAGCGCGCTTCAGCGTGCGAGTGCGCGCAACCTGGCTAGGGTTGCGCGTCCTGGCGCTGCATCACCTCGAGCTCAACGCCCTCTGGCAGCTTTCGAATCCAGGGTTCGAGGGCTGCCAGCTCGGGCGGCAGAGACCGCATCGCATCCTGGGCCGATGGCTGGTCCGGATGCAGGCTATGGAAGAGCACGAACCAAGGCCGGCCGCGAAACCGCTCCTCGCGGATATAGACCTGCTCCGGCAATGAGTGATCGGCGATGAAGTCATCAAGCCGGACGCGATCGTAGACGCCGATCAGCTGCAGCACGAACGGCCGTTCCTCGAGTTGGATGCGGCTCGGAGCCGATTGAGCCTCCGCGGGCGGTTCGGCGGTTGCTGTTGGTTGGCTCGTTTCCTTATCAGCCGAATCGCTATTCGCATCGGCATCGGCATCGGCATCGGCATCGGCATTTGCATCGGCATCACTACCCTCCCCGCCGTCGTCAACATCGCGCGAACGCACTGCGGGAGACGCAACCTCGAGCGCTAGGCGCTGGTACTCCTCCTCAACCTCACGCCAGCGGCGATCGATCATCGAATCGAGCATCGCCACAGCACCGAACGCGACGAGGTCCTGCTGGTCCGCCGTGGCATCATCGACAGCTCCATCAGCGCCCGCGGTGCTAGAAGGTGCCGCGGCGATGGTCTCCGGCGTCGCCGCGGTTTCTGTTACCGCATTCGCCGGCGCTTCGCTCCCGGCCTGGACTGCAGCGAGATCGTTGCTCAGGCTGGCAACCCGTTGGCGCAGCATCGAGAGTTGATCCTCCATCCCTTCGGCGCTCGCCTCGCGCGCCGCCGGGGTAGCGCTGCTATCCGATTTCGAGCCACGACTGGCGCTCGCAGGCGGTGTCGCGACGAACGCTGTCACCCGTTCCTCCAGCCGCGCAACCGCATCCGCTAGGGCGCGTGACGTTGCGCCGAGCCGATACTGCAGATAACCGACGGCGACGGCCGTCAGGAGTATGATCAGGCCTGCGGCGAGGGCAAGCAGGACGCGTTGCCGGCGGCACTGCTGCAGCATCTCGCTCCTGTTCGTCTCGATCGCCCGCTGCATCTGCGTCGCCGTTCGGCGCCGTTCGTCGTCGACTGCGGCAATCCGCTCGACAAGCGATGACTGCAGCGTCTCGAGCCATTGGCCGTTGATCCCAGACGCGGTTGACGGGTTGGATGGTTCTGCCGAGGCGTCGTGGTGAAGAAACCCCGCAGCATCCGGTGGCTCCGGCGAGTTTGGAGGTATCGGCGGCACCATGGGTGCAATCCTTGTCGGCTTTGGTCGAAATCTTGCATCATCAGCCAAGCGCGACAGAATGCCAAGCGCTCGATTCCGGGTACCGAGACCCGAAACCCGGGCGCCGCTGGCTCGATAGACCCCTTGCATGAGGAGCCTCGATGGATCTCAAAGACAAGACCGCATTGGTGACCGGCGCCAACTCCGGCCTCGGCAAAGCGATTTCACGCGCACTGGCAGCCAGGGGTGCGCGGGTACTGATGGTGGCCCGAGACCCTGAGCGCGGCGAGCAGGCGCGCGCGGAGCTCGAGGCCGCAACGGGCAATGAGCGGCTGGAGCTGTTGATCGCCGATCTCAAATCGCAAGCCCAAGTCAGGCGCCTTGCCGAGGAGGTCAAGGAGCGGGCACCGGCATTGGACATGCTCGTCAATAACGCCGGTACCGCATTCCCCAAACGCTGTATCACCGAAGACGGCATCGAATGCACGCTCGCCGTCAACCATCTGGCACCCTTCCTGTTGACGAACCTATTGCTCGAGTCCCTGAAGGCAGCCGCCCCGGCGCGCATCGTCAACGTCGGGACGCGTATCAACTATTCGATGGAGCTTGGCGACCTGAACTGGGAGGGACGATCATTCAGGATGATGCGTGCCTATGTCGAATCGAAGCTCGGTATGCTCCATTTCACGCGCGAGCTCGCCAAGCGCATCAAAGGCACGGGCGTCACCGTCAACTGCGTATTTCCGGGCGTATTCAAATCCAACCTCGGCGGGACTGACGGCGCCCAGGGGTTTTTCTGGAAGGCGGTGAGCCTCTTGGTTGGCTGGGCGCTCGCGCAACCAGAGAAGGCAGCCGAGCGGGTGATCTATCTGCTCGAATCGCCCGAGGTCGCCGATGTCAGCGGTGAATATTTCGGCGACTGCGAGATCATCTCGCTCCCTGCACAGGTAGGAGAGCCTGCTGCGAACGCCCGGGTTTGGGAGATCAGCGAGCGGCTAGCCAACCTGGACGAAGGCTAGCGAAACGGATAGCGAGTGCTCAGTCTGAGGCGCGAGCTGCGTCTCAGCTTGCTCTGGCCTTGACCGGGTCGACGCGCTGCTCGGTCGCCCGCTCAAACAGCGTAAAGAAGTTCGCGCTCGTGATCTCGGCGACCTGCTCCACCGGAAGATCGTGCAGCGCTGCGATCTGCGCCGCGACATGGGGAACGAAGCGCGGCTCGTTCTTCTTACCCCGATGCGGGACCGGCGCCAGGTAGGGCGAATCGGTCTCGATCAATAGACGGTCCAACGGAACCCGCGCCGCAACATCGCGCAGGTCACCGGCGTTCTTAAAGGTCAAGATCCCGGAGAACGAGATATAGAACCCGAGGTCCAATGCCTGGCGAGCCATCTCCCAGTTCTCGGTGAAGCAGTGCATCACACCGCCGGCCGCTCCCGCATCTGAAGCGCGCATCAGCTCGATCGTATCAGCGCGTGCATCGCGGGTATGGATGATCAGCGGCTTGCCGACGGCGCGCGCTGCCGCGATATGGGTCTCGAAGCGCCGGCGCTGCCAGTCGAGATCGCCATCATTGTAGTGATAATCGAGTCCGGTCTCGCCGATCGCGACCACTGCTGGATCGGAGGCCATCTTGATCAGCTGCTCTACCTCCGGCTCTGCAGCCGACTGCTCGTTCGGATGGACACCGACGGACACCGAGATATCGCCGTAGTCGGCGACGAGCCGTCGCATCGGCCCATAGTGCTCGAGGTCGATGCAGACGCAGAGCATATGTTGCACCCCGTCACGGCGGGCCTCGGCGATCATCGCGTCGAAGTCGCCCGCATAGGGCGACAGATCGACCCGGTCGAGATGGCAATGGGAATCGACGAACATTATGCGTCCTCACATCGTGTGGGTTGGGCGCTGCGCCTCGGCACCACCGGGTAGGTATTGCTCGAACTTGCGACGCACATCGCTCTTGTCCTGCTCGTTGAACTGGACCCCAACGCCCGCGGCGCGGTTGCCCTCCGATCCGACCGGTGTTACCCAAACCACGGTCCCAGCGATCGGGATGCGCTCGGGCTCGTCCAACAACTGGACGAGCAGGAACAGCTCGTCGCCGAGCCGATAGGTCCTCGTGGTCGGCACAAACAGGCCGCCGTTCTTGATGAATGGCATATAGGCCGCGTGCAGCGCCTTGCGATCCTTGATGACCAGGCTGAGGATACGGCGCCGACCGCCGGAACTGTCGGTTTGGCTCGAGGTTTGGTCCATCGGCAGTGCTCGCTGAACCTATGGCCGCCGCTGCATGACCAGTGCCCAGCGCACGAGGAGCGATTCGAGCAGGAGCTGCTTGTTGAGCGGCGCGTCGGACAGGCCATGCGCCCGATACAGATGCTGCAGCAGCCGATGGCCTTCCCGAGGATCGAGGCGTGGCGCAAGCGCTTCAAGTACCCCCTGAAGATCGAGATTGGTCAGGCGCGTGCCGCCCGTATCCGCGGAAAGCCGTAGCAAGTCACCGACCCAATCAATCATCAGCGCAGTCAGATCGGCGGTCTCGAACGACTGCCATTCAGCGGCAAGCGCGATGGGGTCCCGCTGCCCCTTGCCGATCGCGGCCAACCCGTCCATGACGGTCTTGCGGGCCTCGAGCTTGCCACTGAGCGCCAGATCCAGCGCCCGTAATGGCGCCCCGTGCGCCACCCTCAGACAGAGCCTCCCGTCATGCTGTTGCTGCGGGGCCTGATCACGCAAGCGCGCAGTCAACCAGGGCAGCGCATCCTGCTCGCGCGGCACCGAGAGCTCGATCGACTGGCAGCGGCTCCGAATGGTCTGCGGCAATCGTTGGGGGCGCTCCGAGACCAGTATCCAAATGCTCGAGCCGACAGGCTCCTCGAGTGTCTTCAACAGGCTGTTTGCGGCGAATGCGTTCATCGCCTCGGCCGGGTGGAGCACCAAGACCTTCGAGGTCCCACGGGTCGGCGTCAGACCCTCACGGCTGCAGACCTCGCGGACCTGATCAACGCGGATCTCGCCGCTCGCGCTAGCCGAGTCCGGCCCGACCAGGACCCTGTCAGGATGATTCCCGGCGTCGAGCAAGCGACAGTCGGCACAATGACCGCAGGGTCGGTCATCGGGACAAGGCTCGCCGCAGAGGACCAGGCGGATCAGCTCTTCGAGCAGACGGTGCTTACCAACCCCTGCCGGCCCGCTGATGAGCAGCGCCTGGCCGAGCCGGTCGCGACGATGCGTCTGTCTGAGCCGTCGCCAGGTCGGCTCCAGCCAGGGCGGCAAGGCATCATCGGCGCAACCGGAGCCTATGTGCTCACTCATCGCTCAACCGGGCATCGCTCAACCGGACATCGCTCAACCGGGCATCGAGCAGCCGCCGTGAGACACACCGGCGGACATCCGCCGCAATCTCGGCGGCCGGCCGATCGGCTGGAATCACCTCGATACGGTCGGAATGCTGCTCAGCAAGGAGCTGGTATGCCGCCTGAACGCGCTCGAAGAACGCCAGATCCTCGCGCTCGAACCGATCCATCGCCGAGCGGGCATGGGCGCGTGCCAGTCCTTCGCGGACAGGAAGGTCAAACAACAGTGTCAGGTCCGGCTCGAGCCCGTGCTGCACAAAGCGCTCGAGCCAAGCGATACGCTGCCAATCCAGCTGCCGACCTCCGCCCTGATAGGCGTAGGTCGCATCGGTGAACCGGTCGCAGAGTACCCAGCGTCCGGCAGCCAGCGCCGGCTCGATCCAATGCGCGATGTGATCGGCTCGGGCAGCGAAGACCAAGAGTAGCTCCGCATCCGGCGCGATTCCGGTATTCGCCGAATCAAGGAGTAGCGCCCGGACCTGCTCGGCTGTCGCAGTGCCGCCAGGCTCGCGGGTGACCAGCGGATCGACACCTCGATGCCGCAGCCAATCGAGCAATAGCTCGAGCTGCGTGGATTTGCCAGCACCTTCAACACCTTCGAACGTGACGAAACGGCCGCGCTCGGTTGCCATCAGGGCGACTCCCGCAGCGCGCGACAAGGCTGGTTGAGCTGATAGTGCCGCACGGCGCAGTTGTGCTCCTCGAGCGTCGCAGAGAAATAATGGCTGCCATCACCCTTCGCCACGAAGTAGAGGGTGTCACCATCGGCTGGATGCAGGGCCGCATGGATCGCCTCGCGTCCGGGCAGGGCGATCGGCGTCGGCGGCAGACCGTCGATTACATAGGTATTGTACGGGGTCTCCTCGCGCAGATCGGCACGGCGGATATTGCCGTCGTAAGCATCCCCCATCCCATAGATGACCGTCGGGTCGGTTTGCAGGCGCATGCCGCGCTGCAAACGCCGAACGAACACGCCAGCGATAGCCGGACGTTCCTCGGCGACCCCCGTTTCCTTCTCGATGATCGACGCCAGGATCAGCGCTTCATAGGGGGTCTCGATCGGCAAACCCTCTGCACGCTGTTCCCACTCCTCGGCAAGGACCGATCGCATCTGTTGATGCGCGCGCCGCAGCAGCTCGACATCGGAGCTGCCGCGCATGACCAGATAGGTATCCGGAAACAACCATCCCTCCGGATGGGCGGCGTCGATGCCGACACGCTCCATGATCTCGGCCGTCGGCAACCCGACCAGTTCGTGCTGCAGCGCCGGATGATCGGCCAGTCCAGCGACGGCCTCATCGAAGGTGCGCCCCTCGATCAGTGTGACCGGATACTGGATCGAACGACCGCTCGCGAAGCGTTCTAGGAGATCCACCGGGCGCGCATCCGCGGAGACATCGTACTCGCCGACCTTGAGCTGATCCTGCAGGCCCTTCTGATAGGCGAGCGCCGCGAAAAAGTAGGGATCATCGATCACGCCTTCAGCGGTCAGCCGCTCGGCGAGCGCAAAGAGCGTCGTGCCCGGGGCGATCTCGATCAGGCCTTGGTCATCGTCGAGCGCGACCGGGGTCCTCAGGAACTGCTGATACTCCACCCAAAGGATACCGAGCACCGCGACCCCGACCAGTATCAGCGACAGCAGTCCGCCAGCAAGGACCCTCACTGATCCGCACCCGGTCGCAGCAGCTGGGCCTGGACCCGCTCGAGCAATGGCCACGGCAGCCTCGACGGGTCCAGCTCATGATCCTCAACGAACCGAATCGGCCAGATCCCCATCAGCGCGTTGGTCAGCACGGCCGCAGGCGCCCGAATGAGGTCCCCAAGCGTCAGCCGACGTTCATGAACCGCCAGCCCAGCGCGGCTGGCCTCAGCCAACAAGCGCGCACGGGCCGTCCCGGCGACCCCGTTACGATCGATCCGTGGCGTATGCAAGCCATTGTGATCGATCATGAAGAGATTCGTCATCGTGCCGCACACCAGGGCGCCTTCGGTGTCCAGCATCAGGCCCTCGTCGATCGCCGGATCGGACCACTCAGAGCGCGCCATGACCTGCTCGAGCCGATTCAGGTGCTTGATGCCGGCAAGCTGAGGGTTGATACCGAGTCGGCCATGGCAGATCCGAACGCGTGCGCCGCGCGCGAAGATCCGATCATCGGCTGCAGACGCCGACTCGGTCAGTATCAGGATCCGCGTCGGCTGTGGATTCGGCGGCAGACGGTATCCGCGTTGCGAGGGGCCGCGTGTGAGGATGATCTTCAGCGTCCCTCGTGCGACGCCATTGCAAAGGGCCGCGGCCTCACGCTGCAGCCGAGCCGGCGATGGCAGCGGGAGACCTAACCGGACCGCACCGAGCGCCAGCCGATCGAGGTGGGCGAGCCAGCAGCAGGGCCGCTCAGCCCGGACCGCCAATGTCTCGAACAGACCGTCACCGTACGCGAGCCCCCGGTCCGAGACCGGGACCTCCGAGATCGCCTCCCCGTTGACGAGGCAGCGGACCGCGCTTCCGAGCTCCGCTTCCGAGCCCGGACTCGCAGCGAGCGCCTCGGGCTGCGGCCTCTCGGGTTGGGCCGGCGCCGTCTGGTTAGACGCGTTTGAAGACCAGGGTGCCGTTGGTTCCTCCAAAGCCGAACGAGTTGCTCAAGGCCACATCGATCTTCATCTCGCGCGCCGTATTCGGCACGTAATCGAGATCGCAATCGGGGTCCGGCGTCTGATAATTGATCGTCGGAGGCGCCACCTGATCACGGATCGCGAGCACGGTGAAGATCGCTTCAGCCCCGCCCGCGGCACCAAGCATATGACCCGTCATCGACTTGGTCGAGCTGACAGCGAGCCGATAGGCACCGTCACCGAAGGTCCGCTTAATCCCCTTGGTCTCGGCGATATCGCCCGCCGGCGTCGAGGTACCATGGGCATTGATGTAGTCGACGGCGCCCTTGTCGAGCCCCGCGTCCGCCAACGCCAGCAGCATGCATTCGCTCGCGCCATCCCCGGTCAGCGAGGGCGCCGTCATGTGGTAGGCATCCGAATTCATGCCCACGCCCACGACCTCGGCATAGATCGTGGCGTTACGGGCCTTGGCATGCTCATACTCCTCGAGCACCATCACGCCGGCGCCATCGCTGAGCACGAAGCCATCGCGATCCTTGTCGAAGGGCCGGCTCGCCCCCTGCGGGTCATCGTTGCGAGTGGAGAGTGCGCGGGCCGCAGCAAAACCGCCCAGGCCAACCGGGGAGGTCCCCATTTCAGCACCACCGGCGACCATCGCATCGACCACGCCATGACGGATCATATACGCGGCATCGCCGATATTGTGGGTACCGGTCGCACAGGCGGAGACGATCGAGTAGTTTGGCCCCTTGAGGCCATACTTGATCGAGAGATCACCTGCAACCATATTCACGATGTTGGCCGGCACGAAGAAGGGCGAGATCTTGCGCGGCCCGCCCTCGAGATAGGCACCATAGTTGTTCTCGATTCCAGTGATGCCGCCGATCCCGGAGCCGATCACAACGCCGATGCGACGGCAGTTCTCCTCGGTCACCTCGAGGCCGGAATCCTCGATGGCCTGGATACCCGCAGCGATCCCATAATGGATGAAGGCATCCATTTTACGGGACTCCTTCTTGGAGATGTATTGCGTCACGTCGAACCCATAGATCGGTCCGCCGAAACGGCTGCTGAAGGAGCTCACGTCAAAATGGGTGATTGGTTGTATCCCGCTGCGCCCCGCAAGGATGTTGTCCCAAGCGGACGGAATGTCGAGACCCACCGGCGCAACGATACCGAGTCCGGTGACGACTACCCTTCTGCCTGACATGAAATACCCCTCAAATCGAGTGAGCCACGAGCAACCTGTGGCCGCTGCAGCACCGGAACCGAGCTTGCAAACTGTCCCGAAACACACGCCCTCGGCGAAACCGCGCCAACAGGGCCGAGCCTGTCGGGCTCGCGCCGCCTCTGCGCGATAGGCACCTTAACCGAGATGCTCGTTGACGTAGTCAACCGCCTCTTTGACCTTGGTGATCTTCTCGGCGTCTTCATCCGGGATCTCGGTCTCGAACTCCTCCTCCAAGGCCATAACGAGCTCGACCGTATCCAACGAATCGGCACCCAGATCATCGACGAATGAGGCGTCCATGGTGACCTCCTCTTCCTTAACGCCGAGCTGCTCGACGACGATCTTACGCACCCGCTCTTCAACGCTACTCATGATTGGTTTACCCTCAGGATGTAGAGACACGTCACCCCCGCGATCAGAGGCCGCGCCATTTTAGAGACAAACATCAGCAGGCGAAAGCTCATTCAGCTGCGAGCTAACACCCTAAACGATTCATCATTCTTGTTATCAACCGGAACTCGATCAGACCATCAGCATGCCGCCGTTGACATGAATGGTTTGACCGGTGACATAGGCCGCGCCTGGAGATGCCAGAAACGCGACCGCAGCGGCGATCTCGCCGGGCGCCCCAAGACGTCCGAGCGGGATGCTCGAAAGGAGTGCCTCGCGCTGACCCTCGGGCAGGTCCCGCGTCATGTCGGTGTCGATGAAGCCGGGCGCTACCGCGTTGACAGTGATACCACGCGGACCGACCTCACGCGCGAGTGATTTGGTGAAGCCGACCATGCCGGCCTTTGCAGCAGCATAGTTGCACTGACCGGCATTGCCGCTGGCGCCGACCACCGAGCTGAGATTGATAATGCGTCCGCGGCGCGCCTTGGTCATCGGGCGCAAGCAGGCCTTGCAGAGCCGAAAGACGGACGACAGATTGGTATCCAGGATCTCGTCCCACTCGTCCTCTTTCATCCGCATCAACAGGTTATCGCGCGTGATCCCAGCATTATTGACCAAGATGCTCGGCATCGCACCGAGCTGGCTCTCGATCGCAGCCAGCGTTGAATCGATCGAGCCCTGATCCCTCACATCAAGACGGAGACCGATTCCAGCCATATCGGCTGCAGCGAACCGGTCTGCGATCCGAGATGCACCGCTATCGGTCGTTGCGGTACCGGCAACCTTCGCACCAAGCCGGCCGAGCTCGGCCGCGATCGCCTCGCCAATCCCTCGGCTTGCGCCGGTTACCAGCGCGATCTCTCCAGCAAGAATCAATTCATCCATTTGCGCTCGCCTCCACCGCCTTAGACAATCCTTCCGGGTCAAACAACGGCAGCGTCATCAACCGTTTATCGATCCGCTTTACCAATCCGGTCAAGACCTTGCCAGGACCCGCCTCGATTGCGAGCTGAACCCCGCGGTCGGCGATAGCCCTCACGGTCTCCACCCAGCGCACTGGGCTATACAGCTGCCGCATCAGCAGGTCTCGAATCTGTTCGGGAGACTCTGCAGCCTCGACGCTGACATTGTGCAGCACTGGGATCGATGGCGCATGCAGTTCGGTCTGCTCGAGTCGGGCTGCGAGCTGCGCTGCCGCATCCCGCATCAAGGCACAGTGGGACGGGACGCTCACCGGAAGCAGCACGGCACGCTTCGCGCCGGACGCCTTCGCCGCCTCGACCGCTCGCAGCACCGCGTCGCGTTCGCCCGCTATCACCACCTGGCCAGGTGCGTTGAAATTGACTGGCTCCAGAACCTGCCCTGACGCCTGCTCTCGACAAACCAGCGCGACCGCCTCGTCATCGAGGCCAAGCACCGCAGCCATCGCACCGACGTCCGCTGGCACCGCCACCTGCATCAAGCGCGCGCGCTCGGCAACGAGCCCGACGGCGTCAGCGAAGGTCAAGGCGCCAGCGCAGGCGAGTGCACTGTACTCGCCGAGACTATGCCCCGCCATGACCGAGGGCATTGCACCACCCTGCTCCCGCCAGCACCGCCAGACCGCAACGCCGGCCGCAAGCATTGCCGGCTGAGTGTGCTCAGTCTGATTCAATGCCTCCTCCGGCCCGGACTGGACGAGCGCCCAGAGATCGTAGCCGAGGACGTCCGAGGCCTCATCGAAGGTGGCGCGCACCTGCGGATGCGCCTGCGCCAGTTCGGACAGCATGCCGACCGACTGCGAGCCTTGACCGGGAAACAAGAAGGCGGGATGCGTGCTCATGCAAAGCTCCAGAGTCTCAATAACGCAGCAAGGCGGAGCCCCAGGTAAACCCGCCGCCGAAGGCCTCCATCATCACGGTCTGGCCGCGCTGGATACGGCCATCCCTGACAGCCTGATCAAAGGCGAGCGGAATCGACGCCGCTGAGGTATTGCCATGCGCATCGACGGTGACCACGACCTGCTCCATCGCCAGATCCAGTTTCCGTGCGGTCGCCTGAATGATCCGAAGGTTGGCCTGATGCGGCACCAGCCAGTCGATGTCGGCGCGGGTCATGCTATTGGCGGCGAGCGTGTCATCGACAATGGCGCCGAGCGTCGTCACCGCGACACGAAAGACCTCGTTGCCCTTCATCTGCATGTAAGGCGACCCGTTTCCGCCGTTCCCGATACCAGCAGGAACCTGCAGCAATTCCCGGTAGGCACCATCCGCATGCAGGTGCGTCGAGATGATTCCCGGCTCGTCCGCCGCGCCGAGCACGACCGCTCCGGCGCCGTCACCGAACAAGACGCAGGTGCCGCGGTCGGTCCAATCGAGGATGCGCGAGAGGGTCTCCGCACCGACGACGAGTGCCCGCTCGGCGCTCCCGGTTCGGATGAACTTCTCGGCCACGGCCAGCGCATAGATGAAACCGGTGCAGACAGCCTGGACATCGAATGCGGCGCCACCGTGATTATCAAGCCGCTCTTGAAGCAGGCAGGCGCTGCTCGGAAAGGTCTGATCAGGGGTCGTGGTCGCGACGATGATGAGATCGAGCTCTGCCGGCGCAACACCGGCCGCATCCAACGCCGCACGCGCTGCACGCTCGGCCAGGTCGACACAGGTTTCATCATCGGCCGCAATGTGGCGCTGACGGATTCCAGTGCGTTCGCGAATCCAGGTATCGGAGGTATCGACCAGCCGCTCGAGCTCTTGATTGGTCAGCACCTTCGCGGGCAGCGCACCGCCCGTACCCAACACCTGGGCGAACCGGTTCACGCCGAAACCCTGGCCGGCCCGGCCAACAACGCCCGCGCTTCGCCGAGATGATTCTCGACCTCACGCTCGATTCGCGCGATCACACGCGATCGAACCTCTTGATCGGCGATCCGCAGCGCATGCTCGAAGGCAACGGCATCGGCCCCGCCATGGCTCTTGATGACGATCCCGCGCAGCCCGAGCAAGCTGGCGCCGTTGTAGCGCCTCGGGTCCACCTCGTCGCGGAACCCCCGCAAGACCGGCAGCGCCAGCAAACCCGAGACGCGGCTCAGCAGTGTTCGCTTGAAACGCCTCTTGAGCATCTGCGCGATCAGCTTCGCGACGCCCTCGCTCGCCTTCAGCGCGACATTGCCGACAAACCCGTCCGAGACGACGACATCCACATCACCGATATAGATATCGTCGCCTTCGACATAGCCCACATAGTTCAGCGAGCTCGCGACGAGCAGCTCATGGGCGGCACGGACCTGGTCATTCCCCTTGATCTCTTCAGCGCCGATGTTGAGCAGGCCCACCCGAGGGCTACGCACATCCTGGACGGCCCGCACAAGCTCGCTGCCCATCACCGCAAACTGGAACAGATGCTCAGCGCTGCAATCGACATTCGCACCGAGGTCGAGCATATGGGTCTGCCCCTTCAGCGCCGGGATCGCCGTGATGATCGCTGGACGATCGATATGCGGAAGGGTCTTGAGGACGAAACGTGCTGTCGCCATCAACGCACCGGTGTTGCCAGCGCTCACGCAGGCATCGGCCTCACCCTGCTTGACGAGATCGATCGCAACGCGCATCGACGAGTCCTTCTTGCCGCGCAGCGCCTTCGAGGGCAGCTCATCCATGCCGACCTCTTCAGAGGCATGGCGGATCTCGATACGCTCGTCCGAACGCGCCGAGCCCGGAAGATAGGCCCGAATCGCTTCCTCACGCCCGACAAGGATCAGCCGCCGGTCCTGGCGCTCACCAAGAAAGCGCAGCGCAGCGGGAACGACGCTCTCCGGCCCGTGGTCACCGCCCATCGCATCCAACGCAAGGGTCTGTCGAGCAGCAGCCAAAATGGGGGAACTCCTTAGACGAGAAGAGCTCGGCCAGCGCCAGCATAGCGGACGCTGGCCGCGCTTTGCAGCGGGGCATCAGGCCTTACGATCTGACCCATCAACCGTGATGCACGGAGCGTTCAGTCTTCTTTGTCGACGACCTTACGGCCACGATAGAAACCGTCTGGCGTCACATGATGGCGACGATGAATCTCGCCCGTCGTCCCGTCCTCGGACAGGGTTGGGCGCGAGAGCGCATCGTGGGAGCGGCGCATGCCGCGCTTGGAAGGGGTTTTACGGTTTTGCTGAACAGCCATTTCGATCTCCGCCTGGGTCGATTTCTCGGGTGGCGCATCGCCCTATTCGTTGTCTTCTCGCCGGGCCTTGAAGTGCGCCAAGGCCGCGAATGGATGGGCCTCGACCGCCGCATCCGCCTCGTCTACTGCGCCCTCGTCCGTATCAGCGCCGGGAATCGTCGGCGGCACACAGTCCGAGTCTGGATGGCGCGGGATCGCCGGGACCGCCAAGATCAGCTCATCCTCGACAAGATCCGCTGGACGCAGCAAGCGATTATCGAGCAGCAGCGGATCATAGTGATCCGGCAGGGCATTCGCCTCGTCGACGCCTTCGACCAGCGCCAGCCGAACCGGCGCATCCACCGGCAGCCGATACCCTTCATTACAGCGCTGACAACGCAGCGGCAGCTCTGCGCGGATGCTGCCGACAACCACCGCGCGATCATCCTCGTCGTGCCCGAAGGTCAGTCGATAACGCGCCTGCTCGGATTCCGAAGCCCGCCCGTCTAAGCCCGGAAGCCGCTCGTCATCAACGAGCAGGGCGTTGAGCCTTGGCAGCCTTGCCAGGCTCAGCTCACCTTCGAAGACGGCCTCCTGGGCGGCCGCCCGACGTGGGTCAATGAGGTCCGGCAAACAAACCGACATAAGCCTTTAATCATAATACAAAGGCATCGCGTCTGTCAATTCAGAGGCGCCCCTAGCGCAGGCCTCAGCTCCCGGTCAGCGCAAGGAGCACGCCGGCCGCGACCGCTGAACCAATAACCCCTGCTACGTTCGGCCCCATCGCATGCATCAGCAGGAAGTTATGATGGTTCTCGTCCAGGCCAACCCGATTCACCACACGCGCCGCCATGGGCACCGCCGAGACGCCGGCGGCGCCGATCAACGGATTGACCTTACCGCCGGTCGCCCGGTACATGATCTTGCCCATCAGTACGCCGGCGGTCGTGCCGATCGAGAAGGCGAGCGCGCCGAGCACCAGGATACCGAGCGTCTCGACGGTCAGGAACTTGTCCGCGGACAGCTTGGAGCCGATCGCCAGCCCCAGCATGATCGTCACGGCATTGATGATCTCGTTCTGCGCCGCCCGGCTGAGGCGCTCGACCACCCCGCTCTCGCGCAGCAGGTTGCCGAAGGTGAGCATCCCGATCAGCGGTGCCGCCGAGGGCAGAACCAACGCGCACAGCAGCAGTACCACGAACGGGAACAGGATACGTTCCAAGCGCGAAACCGGACGCAGCTGCTGCATCACAACCACCCGCTCTTGCTTGGTCGTCAGCAAACGCATGATCGGCGGTTGGATGATCGGTACCAGCGCCATGTACGAGTAGGCAGCGACGGCGATCGCGCCAAGCAGATCAGGCGCCAGACGCGAGGCGAGAAAGATCGCAGTAGGCCCATCAGCACCACCG
The DNA here is from genome assembly GCF_016584085.1 of Halochromatium glycolicum. Taxonomy (GTDB): domain Bacteria; phylum Pseudomonadota; class Gammaproteobacteria; order Chromatiales; family Chromatiaceae; genus Lamprobacter; species Lamprobacter glycolicus. Next base: position 101,983 of record NZ_NRSJ01000021.1, read on the forward strand.
ATGATCGCAATCGCCGAGGCATCCTGCAGCGTAAAGTCGAAGCCCGGAATGAAGTTCAGCGCGACCGCCCCGATCAGCGTCGCGAAGATCCCGAACTGCGCGGCGGCGCCGAGCAGAAGTGTCGACGGACGCGCGATCAACGCGCCGAAGTCGGTGAGCGCGCCGACGCCCATGAAGATCAGCAGCGGGAAGACACCGGTCTCGACACCGACCTCGTAGACCATCCCGATCATCCCGTCGGGTCCGCCGATCCCGGCGATCGGGATATTCGAGAGGATCGCTCCGAAGCCGATCGGCACGAGCAGCAAGGGCTCGAACTTCTTGGCAATCGCCAGGTAGACCAGCCCGCAGCCCACCGCGATCATCAGGGCCTGCCCCCAGTCCATGTTGGCGATGCCCATGGACTGCCATAGCTTCAGGAGCTCATCCATTGATTCAGCCCAAGGCAAGCAATGGTGCGCCGAGCGCGACGCTGTCGCCCTCCTTGACGCGGATCTCGGCGACGCTCCCAGCCGATGGCGCCCGCACCTCGGTCTCCATCTTCATCGCCTCGAGCACGAGCAATACATCGCCCGGCCCGACAGTCTGACCAACCCCAACCGCAACGCGGACGATGTTGCCGGCCAAGGGGGCCGTGATCACCCGGCCCTCGATCGCGGTTGGAACCTCATCCGCCGTCTCCACCGAACGCACCTGATCCACGATGCCCTGCGGCGAAACGGTGACGTCATAACCCTTGCCGTTGACCTCGACGCGATAGGATTCCGGCCCGCCGTCACTGACAGGCGTCGCTGCCGGCGCCGCCTTCGCAGGCGCCGCCTCAGCGGCGTCGAGCTCCCAAGGCGGCGGCTCGAAGGCCGATGCATCCCCGCGGTTCTCGAGGAACTTGAGACCGACCTGCGGGAACATCGCGTAGATCAGCACATCGTCGACGGCCGCATCGGTCAGCCTGATCCCGCGCGCCTTCGCGATCTCGCGGAGCTCTGCCGTCAGCCGGTCCATCTCTGGCGACAGCTCATCGGCCGGACGGCCGGTGATCGGTTTCTCACCATCCTTCAGCACGCGCGCCTGCAGCTCGGCGTTCACCGGCGCCGGCGTTGCACCATAGGCGCCCCGCAGCACCCCGGCGGTCTCGTTGGTGATGCTCTTGTAACGCTCGCCCATCAGCACATTGAGGACCGACTGGCTGCCGACGATCTGCGAGGTTGGCGTCACGAGCGGGATGAAGCCCAGGTCCTCGCGCACCCGGGGGATCTCGGCCAGGACCTCGTCCATTCGGTCCTGGGCGCCCTGCTCACGCAGCTGGTTCTCCATGTTCGTGAGCATGCCGCCAGGGACCTGAGCGACCAGGATGCGCGAGTCGACGCCGCGCAGCGAGCCCTCGAAGCGCGCGTACTTCTTGCGGACGTCGCGGAAGTAGGCCGCGATCTCCTCGAGCAACAGCAGATCCAGTCCGGTATCGCGCGGCGTCCCGTCGAGGATCGCGACCAGTGATTCGGTCGGCGAATGGCCATAGGTCATGCTCATCGATGAGATCGCGGTGTCGACCATGTCGATCCCGGCCTCGGCGGCCTTAATGTAGGTCGCCGTGCTCATGCCGGTCGTCGCATGGCACTGCATCGCGATCGGGATGCTGCAATGCTCCTTGAGCCGGGTGATGAGCTCCTTACAGACGTAGGGCCGCAGCAGGCCGGCCATGTCCTTGATGCAGAGCGAGTGGCAGCCAAGGTCCTCGAGCCGCCGTCCCATGTCGACCCAGTAGTCGATGTTGTGGACCGGGCTGACCGTGTACGACATCGTGCCCTGGGCATGGGCGTCGGTCTCGAGTGCAGCACGGATCGCTTGCTCGAGATTGCGCAGGTCGTTCATCGCATCGAAGATGCGGAATACCTCGACGCCGTTCTTGGCCGCACGCTCGACGAAGGTGTCCACCACATCGTCGGCATAATGCCGGTAGCCGAGCAGGTTCTGTCCGCGCAGCAGCATCTGCTGACGGGTATTCGGCATTGCGGCCTTGAGCTGACGCAACCGCTCCCACGGGTCTTCACCGAGATAGCGGATGCAGGCGTCAAACGTCGCGCCGCCCCAGCTCTCCAGGGACCAATAGCCGACCTGATCGAGCTTCGAGGCGATCGGTAGCATATCCTCGATGCGCATGCGCGTCGCCAACAGCGACTGATGCGCATCCCGCAGCACGACGTCGGTAATGCCGAGGGGTTTCGATTCACTCATGGGCTGTCTTCCGGTTTGGGGTCCATCTAGCGACCAGGATCTCTGGGTCCCGAATCCCCTCTGGGTACCGACTCCAGGGCATCAGCCGCCGTGCAGGGACGAGAGCGAGCAATCTCCAGTTCATCGCCGGCTCGAGCGATAGCGCGCGATCGCGGCGCTGATCACGGCGATCAATTCGTCGTTCGATGCGCTGACCGCGTCGCTGCCCGTCGACACTGCCGCCGAGGGCGCAGACGCCTCTGGCAACCCCGGGGAGAGCCGCCCGGCGATCCAAGACATGGCACGTAACAGGACCACGAGCAGCAGCAGGAAGCTGAACACGATGCCCATGCCAATGGCCATCAAGCTCAAACTCTCGTTAATCAAACTCGTCTCGGGCATCTCACTCGGCTCCGCGATGGATGAACCAAGCCTGGCATCGCGAGGCAACCAGCCGCTGGAGACGCTCAGCCCGCGAACGGATCACGGATGACCACCGTTTGCGTCCGGTCCGGTCCGGTCGAGACGATCTCGACCGGCACCCCGCCGAGCTCGCCAAGGGTTTCGAGGTACCGCTGTGCCGCCTCTGGCAAGGCGTCGATCGACTCGGCGCCGACCGTCGAGGTCTGCCAACCCGGCAGCTCGATGTAGCGCGGCTTGCAACGGGCGAGCTCGTCGGCGGTCACGGGCGGCGCATCGAGCTCACGACCATCGAGCTCGTAGGCAACGCAGATTCGCAGGCGCTCCATCCCGTCGAGTACGTCGAGCTTGGTGACGCAGAGCCCAGAGACGCTGTTGACCGCAAAGGCGCGTCGCAGCGCAACCATGTCCAACCATCCGCAACGGCGCTTGCGCCCGGTCGTTGCACCGAACTCATGCCCGCGTTCCCCGAGCAGATCGCCCTCGGCATCGAGCAGCTCGGTCGGGAAGGGCCCGCCACCAACACGGGTGGTGTAGGCCTTCACGATCCCGAGCACGTAGTCGAGGTCGAGCGGACCGACTCCGCTGCCGCTCGCTGCACCACCGGCGGTCGTCGTCGACGAGGTCACGTACGGATAGGTCCCGTGATCGATATCGAGCAGGGCGCCCTGAGCACCCTCGAACAGGACGTTCGCGCCGCTGCGTCGCAAACGGGCCAGCTCACCGGTCACATCGGCCATCAAGGGCAGGATCTGCTCACGCTGCGCGAGCGCCTCGTCGAGACTGCAACCGAAGTCGACCGGATCGGCACCGAAGCGGTGCTGGAGCACGAAATTGTGCTCGTCCAGCACCTCGCGCAGCCGCTCCTCGAACTGCAGCGGATCAACGAGCTCGCCAAGGCGGATGCCTCGGCGTGCGATCTTATCCTCATAGGCCGGCCCGATGCCGCGCCCGGTGGTACCGATCGCCTTGGCCCCGCGAGCCTGCTCACGCGCGGCATCGAGGGCGATGTGATGCGGCAGGATCAGCGCACAGGCGGGGCTGATCCCGAGCCGCTCACGCACCGGCACCTCGCGCTGCTCGAGCATCGCGACCTCGCTCAGGAGCGCCTCCGGCGAGAGGACGACGCCGTTACCGATCAGACAGCGGACATCTCGGTGCAGGATGCCCGACGGGATCAGGTGCAGGATGGTCTGCTCACCATCGATCACCAGCGTATGCCCGGCGTTGTGTCCGCCCTGAAAGCGGACCACCGCACCCGCCCGCTCGGTCAGCAGGTCGACGACCTTACCCTTGCCCTCGTCACCCCACTGGGTACCGATTACGACGACATTCTTACCCATGAAAGCCCCTTGTCTTACGACTCTCTACCGAGCCGAGGTTACGAGCTGGCGATGCAGCCTTCGAGCTGGTCACGACTCAGGCGTCAGCCTGGAATCAGCCGCCAGTCACCGTCGACGCGCGCCAGCTGCTCGCAACAATTGAAGTCCCGCGGCGCCCCTTTCTGGCCGGGCAGCGCATAGATCACCCGGCGTCCCTCGGCGCGCAGGCGCTCGATATAGCGTGCCAGGGCCGGGTCCGCATCCCAGGGCGCCAGCACGCCGTCACAGGCCTGCACACTGGCGCCGCCCTCTCCGGAGAGCGCAATCAGCCCCTTGAGATCAGCACTGAAGCCAACCGCGGGGCGGGCCCGGCCGAACACCCGTCCGATCTCGTCATAACGCCCGCCTCGGGCGATCTCCAGGCCCCAGCCAGGCACGAAGGCCGCAAACACGACCCCCGTCTTATAGGTGTAACCCCGAAGCTCGGCGAGATCGAAATGCACCGGCAGGTCGGGCAACCAACGTCCAAGCTCTTCGGCTACCTGCTTCAGACGATCGATGGCAGCCCTTACAGGGCCATCAGCACCGCTCAGGATCGAGCTCGCGCGCGCCAGCGCATCGTCGCCGTTGAGCTCCACCAACGACAGCAGCATGTCACCGACCGAGCCAGAGACGCCGGTCTCGGCAATGATGGTCTCAACCTCAGGACCCGCCTTGCGCTGCAACGCATCGAACAGGCGCAGCTCGTCACTGCGCGACAATCCCGCCTGCTGGATCAGGCCACGATAGACGCCGACGTGGCCGAGGTCCAGGTAAGGCGCTTCGATACCCGCAGTCTCCAGCGTTCGCACGAGCAGGCGCAAGACCTCGACATCGCTCGAAGGCCCATCATGTCCATAGACCTCGGCACCAATCTGCAACGGGCTGCGGCTGCCGGCGAACCCATCGCTGCGGGTGTGCAGTACCGTGCCGAGGTAGCACAGCCGCGTCGGCAGGTCCCGCCGCAGATGATGCGCATCGATACGGGCGACCTGCGGGGTCATATCGGCCCGAATCCCGAGCAGTCGGCCGCTCAACTGATCCGTCAGCTTGAAGGTCTGCAGGTCCAGGTCGCGCCCCGTCCCTGTCAGCAGGCTCTCCAGGTAGTCGATGAACGGCGGGATCACGAGCTCATAACCCCAGCTCTGATAGAGGTCGAGCAGGCGACGCCGTAATCGCTCGAGCTCAGCAGCACGGGCGGGCAGCACTTCTTCGATGCCGGTCGGCAACAGCCAACGCTCGTCGTTCATCGGCTTCGGACTCAGTTGATCAGATACAGCAGAGCAACGCCGCTGAGCATGCTCACAAGCCCCGCGACGCGCAGCTCGCGCGCCTCTTGCGAGGCGACCTGCAATAACAGCCGGCGGAACAGATTGGGCGCGATGAACGGCATCAGCCCCTCGATGACAAGCATCAGCGAGAGCGCCAGCAGCAATGCATGCCACATGGGGATAGCTCGACGTGCAACTCGGGCGTCTGGATGTGTTAGCGGCGTCAGAGGTCCTGGAGGCCTGGAACAAGACGCGATGATTACAGAACCCTGTTGAGCTGTCCATCCGGCGCGTCAGGGCATCGCAAACCACAGCGCGTGACTGCCGATGCCCCAGGCCAGAGACGCTTGCAAGAGACGCTTGCAAAAACAGGTCAGACGATTGACAGCAGGGTCGAGCCATACCCGACTCGAAGACCGAACGGACGGCGCCGGCGCGCGGGCAGGTCCGAGACGGCCAAGGCACTGTCCCACCGTGGCGCGGTGAGATGCCCTCTCGACCCGAGCGGTCGACAGTCGACGGCGATGGCCAACCGCCACAAGATCGCAGTCAAGCCAGGCCCTTGCCTGACCCGGACCAGTGCGCAGCGGTCAATGGCCGCACCGAGATGCATGCAAGGCGGCCGAATCCATTTGGCCGCCCTGCACAGAGACCTGCCTGCCCGCGCGATTCGCGGACTAACCTACGAGGCCCTATCAAATGCCTGGCTAGCCTGCACAAGCTGCTGATTGGCTAAGCCGTAGAGGGCATTCTGTTAGGGCTTCTAAGGCGATTTCTGTCAAAGCTCATACCGCCTTGCTGGTCTTTTCGCTCGCCTTCTTCGTCGCGCCGCCGGTCACATAGCCCGGCTATGCTCCCGGCGACGCTCCTTGAAGGCAAACGAACATCCTGCGCAATTCGGTACGAGCTTTTCCGGCAATCGCCTAAGGCTGAGACGCCATTCCCGGAAGGCTCGCCGAGTCGGTCAGGCTTGCCGAGGTACCAGGGTCCTGCGAGTTGAAGAAGCGGAAGAACTCCGAATCGGGAGCAAGCACGAGCGTGCTGTCCTTCTGCGCGAAGGTACGCCGGTAGGCATCCAGGCTTCGATAGAACGCATAGAAGCTCGGGTTCTTCTGGTAGGCGTTCGCATAGATCTCGGCCGCCTTACCATCGCCCTGACCGCGGGTTTCCTCGGCCTCGCGATAGGCATCGGCGATGATCACAGTACGCTGCCGATCCGCGTCGGCGCGGATGCGCTCAGCCGCCTCCGCACCCTTGGCGCGCAGGTCGCGCGCGACGCGCTCTCGCTCAGCCCGCATCCGGTTGTAGACCGACTCACTGACCTCCGGCGGCAGATCGATCTTCTTGACTCGGACATCCAGCACCTCGACGCCGAGCTCGGCGGCCTGGGTGTCGGTCTCCTTCGTCAGCGCCTTCATCAGCTCGATACGGTCCTCTGACACCACCTCTTGAATGGTGCGCTTACCGAACTCGTCGCGCAGCGCGGTGTTGACCCGTTCCGAGAGCAGGCGCTCGGCCCGACCGCTGTTGCCGCCAGTCGAACGGAAGAACTGGGCGGCGTTGTCGATGCGCCACTTGGTGTAGGAGTCGACGATCACATCCTTCTTCTCGATCGTCAGAAACCGTTGGGGACGCGAGTCGAGCGTCTGGATGCGTGCATCGAAGTGCATGATGTTGTTCAGCAAAGGAACCTTGACATGCAGTCCCGGCTCGTAGCCGCTGCGCACGATCTCACCGAGCCGCAGCTTGATGGCCGTCTCCCATTGCTGCACCGTGAAGGTCGATGCGTAGACGATCAGGGCCAGCAACGCAACAGCAGCAGGAATGAGGATCTTCTTGGTGTCATCCATTAGCGCGATCTCCGCTCACGAGAGACATCACGGATCGGGGTCGATGCGGTACGCGAGCTGTCTTGAGTGTTGCTGGAACGATCGAGCATCGAGGTCCCGGACGACGAGGATGCCGATGTCTGCTGCTTACGCATGATCTGGTCGAGCGGAAGGTACATCAGGCTGTTGCCCTGCGGCACGTCGATCAGCACCATGTTGCCGCCGCTCAGCACCGATTCGATCGTCTCCAGGTAGATACGTTCCCGCGTCACCTCGGGCGCCTTCTCGAACTCGGTGCGAATCGCATTGAAGCGCGAGGTCTCACCTTCAGCCGAGGCTATCACGCGATCCCGATAGGCCTTCGCATCGGCAACGGCCCGCGCCGCTTCACCTCGTGCTTGCGGCAGGATCTCGTTGGCATAGGCCTCTGCCTTGTTCTCGAGCCGTTCCTTGTCCTCGCGCGCCTTGATCGCGTCATCGAATGCGTCCTTGACCTGCTCCGGGGGCTTTGCAGGCTGCATGTTGACCGAGGTCACGAGCAGGCCCGTCTTGTATTCGTCCATCAGGTCCTGCACGCCCTGCTGGATCATCGCCGCGACCGCGCTGCGGCCCTCGGTCAGGATGAAATCGAGCTTTGACCCGCCGATCGTCTTACGGACGACGGTCTCGGTCGCATCGCGCAGCGTCTTGGTTGGCGCCTGGTCCTGAAACAGGAAGTTCGCGGCATCCTGGATGCGCGACTGCACCGTCAGCTCGACGTCGACGATGTTCTCGTCCTGGGTCAGCATGGCCGCCTTGTGACTGAACGAGGAGATCTCATCGACGTTGACGATCTCGACACGCTCGATCGGCCACGGGATGTGCCAATGCGGCCCCGGGGCGGTCGTCTTGACGTAAGCACCGAATCGCAGCACGACACCGCGCTCGGCGGGATCGACGATGTAGATACCGGTGAATAGCCAGACCACGAAGAGACCGGCCAGGATGATGCCGATGGTCTTGAAGCTGATGTCCGCGGCGCTTGGCCCGCCGCCACCACTGCCCGATCCCTTGTTGCCACCGAACAGGCCGCTCACCCGCTCCTGAAGCTTGCGGACGATCTCATCGAGATCAGGCGGCCCACCCTGATTGCCAGGGCCGCCCTGGTTGCTACCCCAGGGGTCCCGGTTGCCACCTCCCGGTTCATTCCAGGCCATAGTTGCTCCGATTCATCTGTGTTGTACCGTGACAGTCTTTCGCACGCCAGCAATGAGAGGCGACCCATCCGTGAGCCGGGCCTCGGCGAGCTGCAGGCAGTGCTCAATCCTCAGTCAAGCGCTTCGTTGCTTCCGCGACCTTTGCCTATCACCCGAGCCGACGCTAACCCAGACAGCGTGACCAGGTCGAAAGTGCCGCCCAGGTATCGCTTATCAAGCATGCGCTCTCCGCATTCGAACCCGACATTGTACGTTGGCAGGTCTCGGGGCCACAACGGACGCGACCAGAAGACCCATTGGTCCTGCAGGGCCTCTGCAGCCAAGGCCGTTCGCCTCACAGCTTCCGCAACGGCTCAGGCGCGTCGGGGGACGCCTAGTCCGACCACTGGGAGCTGCCATTGCAGAGCATGTCCGGAAGATCGCCCGTCTCAACGGTGGACGCCGGGACGGCGTGCGAGTCGGATTGCGGACGTATCTGGGCGCCATGCGCATCGCCCGGCTTGGAACCCTCACCGTTGCCGCCAGGATACGACCCCGTCGACTGCAGCACATCCAGCGCCGGAAGGGTCGTTGCTGGCGCTGAATCGACTGCCTGCTGTCCAGTGTGCCCGTCATCGATCTCCCCGCTGCGCACACCACCCATCGCCTTCTGATCGGCTAGGCGGCCGCGCTGCCAGCGCCGATCCTTCTGCAGCACACGCTGCAGCTGATGCTGTGACACCTCGACCCGCATACGCCAGCCTCCGGCATCGGTTCCGGCGTCTTCAAGCACACGGGCATGCTCGAACAGCCAGGCACGCAGCCCCCCGTCTTGTGGGCCGAGCAGCAAGGATTCCTGCGCGACCTCGCCGCGTAGTCGTTCGCTCAGCGCCTGCAACAGCAGCTCGACGCCCTCGCCGGTCTGCGCAGACAACCAGACCCGCCAAGGCCGACCTTCGGCATCGCGATCCAGACGAGGGCGTTGATCCGCATCCAGGTCGATCTTGTTGTAGGCGAGCAGCTGCGGGCGTTCCTGGGCGCCGATCTCGTCGAGCACGGACTCGACATCGCCGATCCGCCGGTCACGCTCTGGCGACGAGGCATCGATCACGTGCAGTAACAGCGACGCCTCGCGCGTCTCCTGGAGCGTCGAACGGAAGGCCGCAACAAGCTCATGCGGAAGGCCGTTGATGAAGCCGACCGTATCGGCAAGGACCACTGCTGGACCATTGGGCAGCGACAGCCGGCGCAGCGTCGGATCGAGTGTCGCGAAGAGCTGGTCGGCCTGAAACACCCCGGCCTCGGTGAGCCGATTGAACAGCGTCGACTTGCCGGCATTGGTATAGCCGACAAGCGAGACGGCCGGGATCTCGGCCCGGTCCCGCGCACGCCGTCCTTGACCGCGCTGTGTCTCGACATGGGAGAGCCGCTCGTTCAGCAGCGCGATCCGCCGACCAAGCAGGCGGCGGTCGGTCTCGAGCTGGGTCTCACCGGGTCCGCGCAGGCCGATCCCCCCCTTCTGCCGCTCCAGGTGGGTCCAGCCGCGCACCAGTCGCGTCGAGAGATGCTTCAGCTGTGCGAGCTCGACCTGCAGCTTGCCGTCGGCCGAGCGCGCGCGTTGGGCGAAGATATCGAGGATCAGCCCGTTGCGGTCGAGCACGCGGCAGGCGAGCAGGCGCTCGAGGTTGCGTTCCTGGGCCGGGCTGAGCGCGTGATCGAAGATGACGAGCTCAGCACCGGCGGACGCAACCAATCCCCGCAGTTCCTCGGCCTTGCCGGAGCCAATGAAGAGCCGCGGATCAGGGGTACCGCGTGACCCGCCGAGGGTGCCGACCACCTCGGCGCCCGCCGCTTTTGCCAGCAGCTGGAACTCTTCGACCGCATCGGGTGGGACCGGTTCTCCCATCGCAATCTGGACCAGCAGCGAGCGCTCGCCGCCCTGCGGACGCTCAAACATCTGAGCACCCGCCGGGCACAGCGGCGCTGGTCAAGGGCTCGCGGACTCGCATCGAGATCAGCTGTCATCCTCCTGTGCGACGCCCTCCTGCGGTTGCGGTAGCTTCACGTTACGCGTCGGCACCACAGTGGAGATGGCGTGTTTGTAGATCATCTGGCTGACATTGTTCTTCAGCAGCACGACGAACTGGTCAAACGACTCGATCTGACCCTGTAGCTTGATTCCGTTCACCAAGAAGATCGAGACCGGAATCCGTTCTTTGCGCAAGGCATTCAAGAATGGGTCTTGCAGACTTTGCCCTTTGGACATGGGCGCTTCCCCTTATTGTTTTATCAGGTGCTGTCGGGACGACGACAGCACCTGAGAATACTGCAGTTAAACGTTGCACGATAGCACAGCGGCAAGGGCCTATGCGGCTGCAAAGCGCAAGGGGCCCGCCGAACGGCGGATCGGACAGCAGCCCTCAACCGGCCTCGAGGAAGGCCCGCACCCGCTCGAGCGTATCGCGCTCGAGCCCCTCTTGATCCCACAGCCAGTTGCAGTCCGACTCGGCACGAAGCCAGGTGTACTGGCGTTTGGCCAGCTGGCGCGTCGCCGCGACGGCCTGGGCATGCATCTCAGCATCGTCGAGCGCACCTTCGAGGTAGGCCCATAGCTGACGGTAACCGACACAGCGCATCGCAGGACGATCCGCATCGAGATCGCTGCGCGCCCGGAGTCGTCGCACCTCGTCCTCGAACCCGGCCGCAAGCATCGCATCGAAGCGCCGCGCGATGCGCTGATGCAGGATCGCCCGATCGCGCGGTGAGCGCGCCAGCTTGAGCACCCGATACGCCAACCCGCTTTGCGACCCGCCGGTCCGAAGCTCGCTCATCGGACGACCGGTCACCAAGAACACCTCCAGTGCACGCTGAACGCGCTGCGGATCATTCGGATGGACCTGTGCGGCCGTCGTTGGGTCCACCTCGGTGAGCCAAGCGTGCATCGCTGCCGCGCCGCGGCGCGCGTGTCGCTCGGCAAGGCCTGCGCGGACCTGCGGCTGCGCCTCTGGCAGCGGTGATAGACCACCCGCCAATGCACGCCAGTAGAGCATGGTGCCGCCGACCAGCAGCGGAACCCGACCTGCCGCCGTAATCTCGCCCATCGCCGCAAGCGCATCGGTGCGAAACCGTGCCGCCGAGTAGGATTCGGTCGGCTCACAGATGTCCACGAGCCGGTGTGGATGACGCGACAGCACCTCGGGTCCAGGCTTCGCGGTCCCGATATCCATGCCGCGATAGACCATCGCCGAATCGACACTGATCAGATCACACGGGAAGTGCTCGGCGACCGCCAAGGCCAGCTCGGTCTTGCCGGAGGCGGTCGGGCCAGTGATGAGGATCGCCGGCGGCAACGCGCTTGAGGCCGGGCTTGCGTCAGCTGCTGGGCTCGCGTGAGGTAAGGCGTTATCCATCCGCGATCAACGCCCGCGCCAGAACAGCTGATCCAGCGCCTGACGCGACAGTCTCACCCAGGTCGGCCGGCCATGATTGCACTGATCGGCGCGCTCGGTGCGCTCCATCGCCCGCAGCAGCGCGTTCATCTCCGGCAGCGTCAGCTGACGGTTCGCGCGCACCGAGCCATGGCAGGCCATGGTCGCGAGGACCCGGTTGATCTCGGCCTGAATCCGATCGGTCCCGCCTTCGGCCGCTAGATCGGCCAAGAGATCCCGCAGCAGCTGCTCCGGGTCGGCGTCCTGAAGGATGGCCGGAACGGCACGCAGGATCAGGCGCTCAGGCCCACCGCGATCGACCCCGATCCCGAGCGACTCGAGCAACGCCCGCTGTTGCTCGGCCTGATCCGCCTCAGATTGCGAGACGGCGACCGCGATCGGGACCAACAGGGGCTGCTGCCGCACAGCCCCCTCCGCCCAGCTTGCCTTGAGGCGTTCATAGCCGATGCGCTCATGGGCCGCGTGCATATCGACGATGATCAGACCGTCTTCGGTCTCGGACAGGATATAGATGCCGTTGACCTGACCGATCGCGTAACCGAGTGGCGGGATCGCCGCTTCGGTAGCAGCCTGTGCACCAGCGAGCGGCTGCTCCGCCGCCGATGCCCCAGTCATGGGCTCGGCGGCCGCGCCCGCGGGCTGCTGCCAGGCAAGCTCCGCCGCATAGGCGCCGCGCCCATCACCGACGCGCAGCGGCAGCGACGACTGCCGCGCAGGCGCGGCTGGCGCCTGCGCCTGAGCCGTCGGCTGTACCCCCGCGCCGGCCGCGACGCCGGCCTCAGGCGACTCCGGTTGGCGCACCGGCCCTGCTAGGTCATCCCCCTGCACCCCGGCAGCTAAACGCCGGTGCAGACTACGGAACAGAAAGTCATGCACCTGCCGGCCCTCACGGAAACGCACCTCCTGCTTGGCCGGATGGACATTCACATCGACCTGACGTGGATCGAGCCGCAGATAGAGCACATAGGCCGGCTGGCGCCCATGATGGAGCACATCCTGAAACGCCTGGCGCACCGCATGGCTCACCAGCTTGTCCCGCACCATCCGACCGTTGACGAAGAAGAACTGAAGGTCCGCCTGGCTGCGCGAGAAGGCCGGACGTGCAACCCAGCCGCTCAGCTCGAGCCCGGCCGCACGCTCGTCGAGCTCAAGCGCATGGCTCATGAAGGCCTCACCGAGCAACGCCTGTAGCCGCAGCTGACGCGCTTGCGAGGCTGATCCCTGGGACTCGGCCTGCGGTCTGAGGTCGAGCAGCTCACGTCCGTTGTGCTGGACGCGGAACCCCACCTCAGGGCGGGCAAGCGCCAGGCGTCGCAGCAGCTGCTCGATATGGCCGAGCTCGGTGCGCTCGGTGCGCAAGAACTTGCGCCGCGCCGGCACCCGGTGGAACAGATCGCGCACCTCGACCGAGGTGCCGATCGGGTGCGCGGCCGGCTCCGGCTCGTCGGCGAGATCGCCGCCGTCACTGCAGAGCCGCCAGCCATGGGGCTGCCCAGCCCGCCGCGATGTCAGCTCGACGCGGGCCACCGAGGCGATGCTCGGCAGGGCCTCGCCGCGAAAGCCGAGACTGGCCACTGCCTCGAGATCGTCGAGACTCGTGATCTTGCTGGTCGCATGGCGTGCGACTGCGAGCGCAAGCTCGTCACGGGCGATACCGCAGCCATCATCGCGGACCTGAATACGCTTGACCCCCGCCTGCTCCAGATCGACCCGGATCTCGCCGGCCCCGGCGTCGAGACTGTTCTCGAGCAGCTCCTTGACGACAGACGCCGGGCGCTCGATCACCTCACCGGCAGCGATCTGATTGATGAGCAGCGGCGGCAATGGACGAATAGGCGGCATCCACTGATGGAACCAAAAAGCAGCCGCTGCGGCAAGCAAGAGCAGCGCCCGTACGGCCGTTATACCCAAAGCACGTCAATGCTCGGCACGGCAGAGCGGAGGGTCGGGTCACGGCGAACGGGGGGTGTCGACGGCATGGATGCCGTCGTCAAGCCTCCACGGATGGATTCACGGCGTCCCCCGAGCGCCGTGACGCGACCCGGAGCGGTCGAGGAAAACCGAGGATCGGTTAGCGATGGGTATATAGCCATTCCGCCTGATCGCCGGACAGAACGCGCAGGAACAATCAGCGCCGTTGGGCTCACCCTGTCCGACAGTCAGGGCGGAGGGCTATACCGACGCCCTGACAGCCGACGGGAGCGGCCGACGCCGCCGGCCGACGGGGCCGGCCGAGAACCGCAAGTCGGCTCGACGCCACTCAACGCATCGGCCCCGCGGCGCCGACCTGCGCGCGGTCTGCGCACCGCAGTCCGACGTCGCGTCTCAACTCTCGGGGATGATCAGCACCTGTCCGGCACGGATGCGATCGCCGTCGAGCCGGTTCAGATGTCGCAGCGATCCGAGCTTGACCCCATAGCTCTGCGCGATCTCGGACAAGGTATCGCCCGACTCGATACGGTGGCGGCGCGCGCTCGCCGTGATCGCCGATCTCGCTTTGGCGAAGCGCGTGCCAGGCGGGGGATACTCGGCAAAATACTCGACGATCCCGTCGAGGATGGCCTGCGCAAGCCTATCCTGATACGCCTTGTCGCGGAGACGCTGCTCCTCGCTCGGGTTCGAGATGAACGCCGTCTCGACCAGCATCGACGGGATATCGGGCGATTTGAGCACCGCAAAACCGGCCTTCTGGATGCGTTGCTGATGCACCTCCCCGAGGCCGCGAAGCTTGGCCAGCACCTTGTCGGCAGCGACATCGCTGAGCTCGAGCGTCGCGTTCTGGCTCATCTCGAGTAGCACGGTCGCCAAGATGTCGTCGCGCTTCTTCAGGTCGACACCGCCGATCAGGTCGGCCCGGTTCTCACGCTCGGCCAGCCAGCGCGCCGCCTCGCTGGTCGCCCCGCCCGCAGAGAGGGTAAAGACCGACGAGCCCCGCACGCGTCGATCCTTGAAGGCGTCGGCATGGATCGAGACGAAGAGATCGGCCTTATGCTTCCGCGCGATCTCGATGCGCTCGCGCAGCCGAATGTAATAGTCACCATCGCGCACCAGCACCGCGCGCAAGCCAGGATGGGCATCGACCCGTCGCGCCAGCTTGCGCGAGATCGCCAGCGTCACATCCTTCTCGCGCGTCCCATGCGCACCGATCGCGCCCGGGTCTTCACCGCCATGTCCGGCATCGACCGCAATCACCAGATCGCGGGTCGCCGGGCGCACCCCGTGCACCGACGGATGTCCAGACCCGCGATTGATGGAGGCGGCCGTCAGCGGCGCGCTGCGCCCAGCCTCCACCTTAGGCATCAGGTCGATCACCAAACGATGCCCGTAGGTGCCGTTCGGTTCGAGATTGAAGCTCTTCGCCCGGGCGGGCTGCTTGAGGTCCAGTACCAGGCGCAGATCGTCACCGGCGCGAATACCGCTGCGCAGTCCGGCCACGACCCGGTCGTCCGCGGCCGGGTCGGGCAGGCCACCGTCGAGGCGGGCATCGATCAAGTCGATGACGAGCCGGTGCGGGTCCTTGAGCGCAAAGACCTTGTGCTCGACCGGGGCCTCGGTATCGACAACGAAGCGAGTGTGGTCGGGGCCATTCCAGATACGCGCGCCGTCGACACTGACCTGCCCGGCGGCTGCAGCGACCGTCATGAGCATCAGTGCTGCGAGGAGACTGTTTCGAGCAAGCTTCCTGAACATCTGCAGGCGATCCGTTCGGCGGCCCTGCCGCCGCGACACGAGTGGTATATTTACCCCAAAAAGCATAGTCGGTCGGAACGGACATTCCAAGCCTATACGGCTGCTTGAAAGCGATTCCTCAGTCTGACCTGAGCACACTGTCGCCTTTCTACGACCATCCCGCAACGCCACAACCCTCAGGCTAGAAACGACTGCTGGCCGCTGCCTCGGCCGGATAAGAGCGCGGATTGGATGAGGATTCCGGGCCGCTTGCTACTGACCGGTGGATGCCCGCGACCACCGCCTCATGGGACCTCTCAGCGACCGGTTCCGAGGTTTCGCCCGTCAGGACACCGCTTGCAACGCTACGCGTCCGCGTCAGGACCCACCAAGGTCAAAGCGGCCATCACGGGCGCCCAATCCGAGGACCCGCTCACCGACACTCGCCGGGCGAGTCCGGCGTGCTCGATCTCGATCTCGATGTCCGCCGGCGGCAGCACGCCTGCCCCCCGCTCTGGCCATTCCACTATCATCAAGCCCGTGCGGGCGCTCAGATCGCGCACACCGAGATAATCGAGCTCTTCGGGATCACTCAACCGATAGAGGTCCAGGTGCACAACTGCTGGCACGATGCTGTCGTAGGGCTCGACCAGAGTGTAGGTCGGACTGCGCACCGGCCCGGGGTAACCGAGCGCGCGCAGCAGCCCGCGCACCAGCGTAGTCTTACCGGTGCCGAGTTCTCCGCGCAGATGGATCACCGCGTCGCGTCCCCCAAGGGCACGCGCAAGCCGTGCGCCGAACTCAAGCTGCGCTGCCTCGCCTGCAAGCTCGCAGCGAACCGATCGTCTGGTCATCGCTCGCCATCGGACTCGGCGAGCAGCGGCTGCAGCTCGGCGATCAGATCGCTGACGATCAGGCCCCGCTGCCCGCGCTCGGCGGCTCGATCACCGGCCGCCGCATGGAGACAGACCCCCGCCTCGGCCGCCAGCGCCGGCTCGAGACCCTGCCCGATCAATGCCGCGATGATGCCAGTCAAGGCGTCCCCCATCCCCGCACTGGCCATCCCGGGATTGCCCTGGGTGCAGACAGCGATCGGACGCGTGCCAGGACCGGTTATCAGCGTGCCAGCGCCCTTGAGCACGATCACGCCGCCGTAGCGCTCAGACAGACGCTGCACGGCCGCGAAGCGGTCGGCCTCGACCTCGGAGACGGCAATATCCAACAGCCGAGCCGCTTCGCCCGGATGCGGGGTCAGCACCCAGTCATCGCGTCGCCGGGGCGCGCGCGCCAGCAGATTGAGTCCATCGGCATCCACCACCAGCGGCCGATCCAACGCCAGCGCACGCTCGAACAGGGCCAATCCCCAGTCGGCCTGACCAAGCCCAGGGCCGAGCGCGATCAGACTACTGCGGTGCAGCAGCGCGTCGAGCTCGGCCGGCTCACGAACACCATGCACCATCAGTTCCGGCCGCGTCAGATTCAGCACCGAGGCATGTCCTGGATGCGTTGCGATCGAGACCCGGCCGGCGCCGGTCCGCAGTGCGGCCTCCCCGGCCAGCCGCGGCGCGCCCCCCATCCCGGCCGCGCCACCGATGATCAGCAGGTGACCGAAATCGCCCTTGTTCGCGCTGCGCCGGCGTCGCGGCAGCAATCGGACCTGTTGATTCCAGTCGATCCGACGCGCCGACAAGACCTCCGCGGCATAGATCCGGGCGGGCACCCTGAGCCCATCGAAGCAGACGAGGCCGCTGCAGTCCGGGCCACGCCCCGTGAACACCCCCTGCTTCAGACCGATGAAGCTGACCGTGGCGCTTGCTTCGACCGCCGCCCCAAGGATCGCCCCGGTGTCGGCCTGCAGACCGGATGGCACATCGAGCGCCAGAATCGCCGCACGGGATGCATTGCACTGCGCGACCGCCTCGGCCCAGATCCCGGAGAGGGGGCGCCCAAGACCGGTGCCGAACAGGGCATCCACGATCAGCTCGGCGTCCGGCGGTACCCGCGTGAACGGCTCGGCAACGCCGCCGGCATCCTGATAGGCCTGTGCTGCCGCTGCAGCCGCCCCTCGGAGCCCTTGATGCTCACCGAGCATCAACAGCCGCACAGCGATCTGGTGCTGATGCGCCAGGCGCGCGAGCACATATCCGTCCCCACCGTTGTTGCCCGGCCCGGCCAGTACGACGATCGAGCGCACCTCCGGCCAGCGCGACCGCAGGATCGAAAAGGCCGCGGCCCCGGCGCGTTCCATGAGCTCGAACGCGGGGATGCCCTCCTGCTCGATCGCCGCCCGATCGAGCGCTCGCACCTGCTCTGCGCGATAGAGCGCACGCGGCAATCGTTGGGACTCAGGCAGCTCGCGCGGCATCGGGACCTCGACTGAAGCGGATTCGAAGCATGACCGAAGACCTCTCAGGCATCGCCGCAAACCTAGACGCGCAACAGCTCGGCGCGGTAGTACGCAAGCTCCGCGAGCGACTCCTTAATGTCAGCGAGAGCAAGATGCGCGCCATCCTTCTTGACCCCCTTCGCCACCTCGGGCGCCCAACGCTGCGCTAGAATCTTCAGCGTACTGACATCGAGGTTCCGATAGTGGAAGAAGGACTCGAGCCGCGGCATCCAACGCGCCAGAAAACGCCGATCCTGGCAGATACTGTTTCCACACAACGGTGATGCACCGGCCTTGCACCAACGCTCGAGAAACGCCAATGTCTTGCGCTCGGCGGTTTGCTCATCGTGATCGCTGTCGCGAACCCGATCAATCAGGCCCGACTGCTGATGGTGCTTGCGATTCCAGTCGTCCATCGCCGCCAGCACATGATCGGGTTGATGGATCGCGATCACCGGCCCTTCCGCCAAGACCCGCAGCTGCGCATCGGTTATCAGCGTTGCGATCTCGATGATCTGGTCTCGCATCGGATCGAGCCCAGTCATCTCCAGATCGATCCAGATCAGATTGTCTTCGTTCGCCACATTCACCCCACTCTGTATCGAGACCGCTGACTGCCGAGACCGCCTCGAGACTGCGGCCCTAAGTCAACCACTTACGGTCAACCACTGACTTCGGAGAACCGATATGAACCGACACGCGATTGTCCCCGTCGCCGCATTGACCCTCTTCCTCTCGTCGGCAACCGTTTCTCAAGCCATCGCCGAAGAGGGCATCAATGCCGAGGCGCTGGTTCAGAAAAACTGCACGAGTTGCCACGGAAGCGAGGTCTACACCCGCTCCGATCGCC
Organism: Halochromatium glycolicum; assembly: GCF_016584085.1. GTDB lineage: Bacteria > Pseudomonadota > Gammaproteobacteria > Chromatiales > Chromatiaceae > Lamprobacter > Lamprobacter glycolicus. The sequence continues at coordinate 120,604 of NZ_NRSJ01000021.1, forward strand.
GGGTCAACTCCTTTGACGCACTGCACAGCCAGGTCCGCATGTGTGAGCAGAATCTCGGGCTGACCTGGTTCGACGACCAAGTGGATGCGGTCACGGCGCTGCTGAACGAGCAATACTACGAGTTCGAACGCTGATCCTGGCGCGACCAGACGGCATGGCTCGACGGCGTCTGTCGGAACGGCAACGAGCGCGCATTCAGCGCATCCAAGAGCGGCGCCGAAGCAAGCTTGAGGCGCGCGCCGAGCTGGCGCGCGCTGAGCTCGAGGACGACAGACCCCGGCGCGGGCTGGTCGTCGTCCGCCATGGTGCAAACCTCGTGGTCGAGGACGACACCGGCCATGCCTACCATTGCGTGTCCCGACAGCATATCGGCGAGCCGGTCTGCGGCGACCTTGTCATCTGGCAACCCTCTGGTCCGTCGACCGGTGTCGTCACCGCAATCGAGGCACGACAGAACCTGCTCAGCCGCCCGGTCGCCGATGGCCGCGACAAGCCCTTGGCCGCAAACCTCGACCTCATTGCGGTCGTTATCGCACCGCAGCCGCCGCCGACCGGATTCCTAACGGATCAGTATCTCGTTGCCGCCGAACGCATCGGTGTCTCAGCGCTGATCCTCTGCACCAAGATGGACCTGTTCAGAGAACAGGAGTGGGCCGTCTTCCTGACCGGGCTCGCCCACTACCGCGACATCGGCTACCCGATACTGCCCTTGAGTCTCGAACAACCCGCTTCGCTGAAGCCATTGCGCCAACATCTCACCCAGAGAACCGCAATCCTGGTTGGTCAGTCGGGGGTCGGCAAATCGTCGCTAATCCAGGCGCTGCTCCCGAATCGCCCGATCCAAGTCGGTGCCTTATCATCGGCCACCGGGCTTGGGCGGCATACGACCTCGGCCGCAACGAGCTATCGATTGGACGCGGGCGGCCGACTGATCGACTCGCCCGGTGTGCGCAGTTTCCGTCTCGGGCGCATCGACCGCTTCGAGCTCGAGCAGGGCTTCCCCGAGTTCCATCCCTATCTCGGACGCTGCCGGTTCAGTAACTGCCGCCATCTCGAGGAACCGGAGTGCGCGATCCAGGCCGCACACAAGCAGGGTCGGATCGCTCCAGCACGTCTGAGCGCGTTCCATCACCTCGCCAAGACCGTTGTCGGCGATTGAACCGGCTCATCAGCCGAAGCGCAAACCCACATTGAATGACCCAGAGGAGGGCCCAATGGCCTACTGGCTAATGAAGTCCGAGCCGGACGCCTTCGGCATCGATGATCTTCAGGCCCGCGAGGGCCAGACCGAGCCTTGGGACGGTGTCCGCAACTACCAAGCGCGCAATATGATGCGCGACCAGATGAGGCCTGGCGACCAGGCCTTCTTCTACCATTCCAACGTCAAGGAGCCGGGGATCGTCGGACTCATGGAGATCATCCGTTCCGGTTACCCGGACCCGACCGCGTTCGACCCGGACAGCAAGTATTTCGACCCCAAGAGTGACCCGGACAATCCGCGTTGGTATCTCGTCGACGTCCGTTACCTGCGCCACCTCGAGCGCACCATCACGCTGGCTGAGCTGAAACAGTACGCAGACGGGCCGCTGCAAGACCTCCCTTTGATACGCCGAGGAAACCGGCTATCGATCATGCCGGTCACCGCAGCGCAGTGGTCGTTCATCCTCAATCTGGAGGGCGTTTGAATCAACTCCGCGCCGAGCTCTCCGGCAATACGATATTGAGCTCAAGGATCTCGTGACTTTCCTCCTGCTCGTAGGTCACTGAGACGGCATCGGTATCGACCTCGACGTACTTGCGGATCACGGCCAGGATCTCCTGCTCCAGCTTGGGCAGGTATGAGGGGCGACCACGAGCGGCGCGATCGTGTGCGACCAGGATCTGCAGGCGCTCTTTGGCAACCGAGGCGGACCCTTTCGGGGCGCCGGCTGCGCTGCGGAAATAGTCCAGAAGGCCCACCATCTCACCCCCTAAATAGTCGGCTGAACAATCCCTTGCGCTCCGCATCGAGGAAGCGCATCGGGCGCTCCTCGCCGAGATAGCGGGCCACCATGTCGGCGTAGGCCTGGCCGGCGTCCGACTCGTGGTCCAGGATGACAGGGTTGCCGGCATTGGACGCATTGAGCACCGACTGAGAATCAGGGATGACACTCAAGAGGTTGAGCGCCAGGATCTCCTGGACATCCTCGACACCCAGCATCTCACCTCGCGCGACCCGGTCCGGCGCATAGCGCGTCAACAGCAGGTATTCGCGGATCGGCTCCTGGCTCTCGAGCGCGCGCCGCGATTTGCTCGCCAGAATCCCGAGCATCCGGTCGGAATCACGCACCGACGAGACCTCGGGATTGGTCACGACAATCGCATCGTCGGCATAGTACATCGCCATCAATGCCCCGTGCTCGATACCGGCAGGTGAGTCGCAGATCACATAATCATAGGACTTGTTCAATTCCTCGAGCACCCTGCCGACCCCGTCCTGAGTCAGCGCCTCCTTATCACGCGTCTGCGACGCCGGGAGGATATAGAGGTGCTCGCAGCGCTTATCCCGAATCAATGCCTGATTGAGGTTGGCCTCTCCATTGATGACATTGGCAAAATCGTAGACCACACGACGCTCACAACCCATGATCAAGTCCAGATTGCGCAGCCCGACGTCGAAGTCGATCACCGCTGTCCGATTTCCGCGCTGCGCCAACCCCATGGCCATGGCCGCAGCCGTCGTCGTCTTGCCGACGCCCCCTTTTCCCGACGTAATGACGATAATTCTGGCCAAGAAGGACTCCCCTTATACGTGTTGACCCTGTCTTTTCGCTTGATCGTAAGCGCCGACCGACAATGCCGGACGGCTCGAGAATCTACGCTCATTGGCAGGCGTTCGTCCATGACCGAGGTGCCCGACCCCGCCATGCGTCAACGCGTGCCGAGTCACAGCACGGGCGCCCTCAAAATGCCTCTCGACTACTCGAGAGGCTCGATTCGCAGGGTGGACTGCTCCAAGAAGACCTGAATGCGGCGGCCCTTCAGCTCGGCCGGAATCCGATCGCTGACCCGATAATGCCCCGCCACCGAGACGAGCTCCGCCTGGAGATCAGAGCAGAAGATCCGCGCCTTGGTATCTCCATGCAATCCAGCCATGGCCCGCCCACGCATCGGCGCATAGACGTGGATATTCCCGTCCGCCATCAATTCTGCACCGGAATTCACCGGCGCCAAGACGGTCAGGTCGCCGCCGGCAGCATAGACGCGCTGACCGGAGCGCACGGGGCGATCAATGACATGCGAGCCGGTCTCGACCCCGACATCGCGGTCACCCAGCTTACTGGCGATCGGCACATCATCCGGAATGGGCTGTGAGGCCTCGGTCTTGCGCGGGCTCGCCGCCTCCCGGAGGATCGCGAGCTCCATCGCCTTCGCCGCTTCATGCTGGGCGCGGCTTCCGCCGCGGACGCCGACCGGGATCATTCCGAGTCCGCGCAACAGCCCGACGAGCGCCGGAAAACCGACATCGTCCTCATCGGCAGGCAGCTCACTGAGCTCGATCACGACCGGGGTATGCTCGAAGAAGCCCGGCGCCTGCTGCACCTTGGACGTCAGCTGCACCTCGAGCGCCTCGGTATCCAGGCGCAGCAACCGAATCACGGGAAGCGTGAACGCCGCCGCCTTCAGCTCGAAAGCAGGCGAGTCTTCACCGAAGGTGCCCTGCTCGGCGACCTCCTCTGCCTGTGATCCGCTATTCACTGCCATGATCTCGACGATGGTCTCCCAAGATTACCCGGAGCTCCGTTAACAGCGTACCGCCCCACCCGGCCGGCTCCCGAATGGCTCCCAAATGGCTCCCGCGCTACCGCGGCGCAGGCCCGGTAGCGCAGGCCCGGTGGCGGAGGCCATGGCGATCGGGCATTCAGCCGGGCGGCCACTGCAATGGACGACCGCCGATCACATGGAGATGAAGGTGGTACACGGTCTGTCCGGCGCCAGCATTGCAATTGATGACCGTCCGATAGCCTTGCTCGGCGATCCCTTCCTGCTCCGCAACCTTTGCCGCGGTCAACATCAGCCGCCCAAGCAGTTCGGCGTCCTCGGTCCCGGCCGCACTCAAGGTCGGGATCGGCTTGCGTGGGATCACCAGCACATGGACCGGCGCTTGCGGATTGAGATCGCGGAACGCGACCACGTGCTCGTCCTCGTAGACCAGGTCAGCCGAGACCTCGCCGTTGGCGATCTTGCCGAAGATCGTATCAGACATGCTCACTCCTCTCTCGCATCGAGACAGTTAAAGCCCTTGGCGGCCGGCGAAGGCGTGAGCGAGCGTACTGCCGTCCACGAATTCGAGCTCGCCCCCGAGCGGCACACCATGGGCGATACGGCTGAGCTGCAGGTCTGTGTCCTGCGCCAGCTCGGCGATATAGTGCGCGGTGGCCAGGCCCTCGACGGTCGGGCTGATAGCCAGGATGACCTCGCGCAAAGCAGGCTCGTGGAACCGGGCCTCGAGCCGGTCGAGCCCCAGCTCCTCGGGACCGATCCCATCAAGCGGTGACAAACGCCCGCCGAGCACGAAATAGAGACCATCGTAGTGGGTGGCCTGCTCGATCGCGACGATGTCCGAAGGCTGCTCGACGACGCACAGGATGCCGGCATCCCGCCGCGGGCTCGCGCAGAGCTGACAGCGTCGATGCTCGGTCAGGGTTCGGCAGCGCTCGCACCGTCCGATCTGCTCCATCGCCGCCGCCATGATCCGGGCCAGTTGGCGGCCCGCATCGCGGTCCCGCTCGAGCAGGTGGAACGCCATCCGTTGCGCGGACTTCGGCCCGATCCCGGGGAGGCGGCGAAGCGACTCGATCAGCTGGGTCAGCAGGCTTGGATCGGCCACGGATCGACGATGCCGGCGACGCGCCGTGCGGTCTTCAGAACGGGAGCTTCATCCCGGGCGGCAGCGGCAGCCCGGAGGTCAGCTCCGCCATGCTTTCCTGGGCCTTTTCCGAGACCCGGCGAGCGGCGTCATTGAACGCCGCTGCAACCAGGTCTTCGAGCATCTCCTTGTCATCGCCCATCAGGGATGGATCGACCTCGACGCGCTTGACCTCGTGACGGCCATTCATCGTGATCTTGACCATCCCGCCGCCGGACTCACCGGTGATCTCCTCATTGGCCAGGCGCTCCTGGGACTTCTTCATCTCGTCTTGTAGCTTTTGGGCCTGCTTCAGCATACCGCCCAGTCCGTTCTTCATGGCTTCACCTCTTCTCATCGATCAAAAAGCCCGACCGTCGGCGGCAAGCCGGCCGCGCAGGTCGCGCATCACCTTTCAGACCCGTAGCGGCGTCAGCGTGCCTGGAATCCACTCGGCGTCGAAGCGCTCGCACAAATGCCGGGCAATCGGGTCAGTGTGCAACAGGCGCTCGGCTTCCGCCAGCCGTTCCGCATGCTCGCGCGCATCGCGCTGCGCCGGCGTCTCGGCACCAGCCGATTCGGCACGGATCTCCAGGCGCAGTTCGTCACAACCAAGGGCGGCCGACAATGCCTTCCGCAAGCGCTCCTCTGCGCCAGCCGCATGCAGATGCTGGTGCGCTGGATTCAGCGCGAGACCGAGCCGGCGACCATCCCAGCTCTGCAAAGCGCAATGCCGTGCGAGCTCCAACGCCAGCCCGCTGAGCTGTGCGGTCTCGACGAGCCGCCCCCAGCCTCCAACCACGCGCAGTGCCGACTCCGGAGAGGGTTCCACCGGACGCTCTGAGTCGTCGTTGCCCAACGGCTGGGCTGCGAGCTCCGTCTCTGCGTCAAGCGGCATTGGATGGTCGGCTATCTGGTCGACCTTCGGGCGGGACGGCTTGCTGGCCGGTTCATTGGCCTGCTTGCTGGCTTGGTTACTTGCCGGCGCCGCGATCTCGGCCGACTCCGACCCTCGCCCACCCGAGCTAGCGGCACCCGGAGCCGGGGCCGCTTCAGCCGCTGCCGGCGCGGACTGACCCGGCGCCGAACCGGCAGAGGAGACCCGTGTTGTCACAGCTGGCGTCGGGCCGGCAACGGGCCGGGGCCGGCCATCGGCCCGAGCGCTGGCACCAGCGCCCTGAGTGCGGTTACCGGCCGCCCCGCCACCGCTATCGCCGCCGGGGCGGCCGGATGGCGACGGAGGCCCGCCGACTGACGCCTCGGCCGGCCGAAACGCGAGGGCGCGCAGCAGGATCATCTCGAGACCGGTCCGGGGGTCCGGGGCCAGCGCAAGATCGGCCTGCCCGGTCAGCAGGACCTGATAATAGAGCTGCACATCCTCGGCCGAGATGCGCTGAGACAGCGCCAGCAGACGCGCCTCATCGGGGTCGTCGTCGCGCAAGGCGCCGGGCACTTGCTGGGAGAGCGCAACCCGATGCAGCATCGCGATCAGGTCTTCGAGCACCGATGCGAAATCCGGCGTCAGTTCGGCGATACGCCCGACCTCGGCCAGCAACCGGGACGCAGCCGTATCGGCCAATGCCTCGAGCAGGTCGATCGTCAGCTCGCCGCCGCGGGCGCCGAGCATCGCTCGGACATCGTCGACCTCCACCCGTCCTGCACCATAAGCGACCGCCTGATCCAACAGACTGAGCCCATCGCGCATACTCCCATCGGCCGCCCGGGCCAGCAGCATCAACGCCGGCAGCTCATAGCCGACCCCCTCGGCCTCGAGCACGGTCACGAAACGATCACGGATCTGCTCCGGCAGCAGGCGCTTCAGATTGAACTGGAGACAGCGTGAGAGGACTGTCGCAGGCAGTCTCTGCGGGTCGGTCGTCGCCAACACGAACTTCACATGCTCAGGCGGCTCTTCGAGCGTCTTCAGCAGCGCGTTGAAGCTGCTCGCCGAGAACATGTGCACCTCGTCGATCAGATAGACCTTGTGGCGACCCCGGACCGGCGCGAATGGGACATTGTCCAGTAGCTCGCGGGTTTGATCGACCTTGGTCCGCGACGCCGCATCGACCTCGAGCAGATCGACGAAACGGCCGTTGTCGATTTCGGTGCAGGTCGAGCATTCGCCGCATGGGTTCGGGCCAACGCCCCGCTCGCAATTGAGCGTCTTCGCCAAGATCCGCGCCAGCGTCGTCTTGCCGACGCCCCGGGTCCCGGTGAATAGATAGGCATGATGGAGCTGGCCGCGCTCCAAGCCGTTCATGAGCGCGCGCACGACATGCTCCTGACCGACGAGATCGGCGAATGAGCGAGGCCGCCACTTACGCGCAAGGGCCTGATAGGTCATGAGGATGTAGCCCGAACGGTCTCTTGATTAGCCTGCTATCAGAGCGCTTCGGATAGGAGCGCAACCCGCAGCCAACGTTGGCGCAATCAGAGGTGGGTGGCGGACCACGCCAGCCACACCCCGGCACCCGCTTCCACCGCTGCGGCTGCTCCCTTCCGGGCCTGACCGGGTTCACGGTTTCGCGTTGCGAGGGGACCGGCGCGGCCCACCATTGCTTGTCGGCCTGGGCAGAACCTGCAGACCAAGTCGCGAACGGTATCAGTCAGCGCTGACCGTCGCAAGCTTCAACAGATGCAACGTCGGTGCTCAAGGCCGCCAGGGGCCCGTTTCGGTGGACGATTGTCTGGTGCACTGTTGGGCGCACTGCTGGGCGCAATCTTGGACGCCAGTCTGGGCTCACCGGCGCCTGCCGGGACGCGAGGCTGACCCCGAGCGCACCACCGCGAGTCCGGCACCGACAATGCCGAGTCCGCCGGCCAGCTCCCAGGGGCCGAGCGCCTCGCCGGCGATCAGTGCCGCAGAGACTGCGCCGACGACGAGCTCGAACAATAGAAGCACCGACGAACGCTGCAATGGCAGTGCGCGGACACCGATCTGAACGGCCACGATCATCGCGCTCATCCAGGACGCACCGAGCAGCAGGGCGCTGGCGATGACCGATGGGGACGCTGTAAGCGGCACATCGAGGAGCATCGCTGCAATGAGCGCAAGCGGTGGCGCAAGATAGGCCGATGCCAGGGCCTTCAGCGACAGCGGCAGCGCGCGCCCGGCACGCAGCTGCAGGTTCGTCGCGGCGAAGGCCAAGCCGGCAACCAAACCCAAGGCATCAGCGGGTGCAAGACCCGCCAGCGCACCGCGATCGCCGCCAATCAGCATCATCGCGGCGCCGACGAGGGCCACCGCCAGCGCCGGCAGCGTCACCGGCGTCAGCGGCTCGCGAAGCACGAAGCGGGCCATCAGCACCGACCAGACCGGTGCCAGGTAGAACAGGATCAGTACCCGCGCCACCTGCCCTTCGATCACGCCGAGGCCGAAGGCAATGCCGGAGACCGCGCCCGAGAGTCCAATCCCTGCCATAGCAGGCAAGGCGCGGCGCCAAGGTCGCAGCGCCGTGCGCGCAGGCAACAGCAAGACCAGGGTGGCGCCGCCGTAGACGAACAGCAGCGCCCACAGACCGTCGAGCCCTGCCTGCTCCAGCAGCCGCAGCGGCCACCAGTAGAGCCCCCAGAGGGTTGAACCGAACAGCAGCGCAGCAATGGCCCAGGACTCGCGCGTTCCGGTCCCATCGCTGGAACAGGTTGAAGCAGGCATGGATCGGGTTTGGCCTCATCGTCGGATGGAGCGGGTCGCGCATTGTCGCGCGAACGGGCAACTGCCTGCGCGGGCACCCGGACCCGCAAGGTGATGCGGCTGATCCCACCCTTTCGATGACCCGATCTTGCTAACCTTGGCAGCCGACCGGGACGCCGATGACGGTGGCCGAACCCAATGCAAACCAGTTGGACCATGATGCGATGAGGCAGCAGACCACCCTCGATCCCCGACGCCGAACGGCTACTGCCCTGATGTGGGCACATGGGCTGAGTGCGCTGCTGCTGGCCGCTGCAGCCGTTCCCAGCCCAGGACAGGAGGTGAGCGAAGGTCAGCCCGAGGCGACCAAACCGACCCAGGACTCGACCGCGGATCAGGCCGGCGGCGACGCATCGGGTTTGCTTGAGCGCTCGCTCGAGCGCGCAACATCGGTATGGGAACGTTCGGCCGATACCGCCGATACGTGGTGGCAGCGTTCACGCGATGCCACCCTTGAGGTCTGGGATGAAGCGCAGCAGAGCCTCCGCCCCACCGACCCGTCGACCCCGGCCCAGGTCTGGAAGGACCTGGCGCCCAAACTCGATGAAACGCTCGCGTTGACAGAGGAACGGCCGCAACTGCCCGAGCGCGCCTGGCTCGGCCGCGACCAAGGGGATGCCGATACCGAGATCAACGCGCTGTTGGATGCCGCGGTCGGAATCCTGTCGCGCTCGCCGGTTCAGCGCTACCGGGCACGCATCACCGAGCTGCGCACCGAGATCGCCGAGGCCCGCGCCGAGATCGACCGCTTCCGGCGCGAGCGGATCGCTGCACCGCGCGAGTCATTGATCACGGCGACCGTCGCCGACTATGAGGAGCGCATCGCTGAGCGCGAGGCCGAGATCCGAGCCGACCTCGCCGAGCTCGAGCGCGTCAAGGCCGAGTTCGTCGCCGACCTGCGCGGGATGGGACTCGAGCTCAGTGGCGAGCAGGTGGACCTACTGCTCGCGACCGTGGTCGGCGACAACATCATCGATCTCGGCATCCTGTTCGATAACGTCAAGGCGATCACCCGGCAGCTCGAGTCCCTGGTCGAGGAAAGCGGCGAGGACCTCGAGAGCGCGCGCCGCTACTACGGGATGTATGTCGTGCTGCTGCGTGCGCTCGAGCACATGCATACGCACGTCTTGCAGGCGATCGACACCGACTACCTGCCGCGCATCGATGCGATCGCTGAGCGCGCAGCCGCGTTGAGCGAGGAGACGCGCGCGCTGATCGAGACCCAGCCTGACCGCGCCGAGCTCCTGCGCAACAACCTGCAAGCCCAACAACTCACGATCGAGGCCGCTGGCGTCTATCGCGACTATCTCGAACAGCAGCGCGCTCAGGTCAAACAGGCCCAGGCAGCACTCGAGGCCGACATCGATACCGCCTGGAATACCTACCAGACCGTGCAGGTCTCCGGAGAGCTGGTCGATCTGGTCCAATCCAGCCGCAGCCTGCTCGATAACCTGCTCAACCGGGAGGTCCCGCCGTTGCGCCCGTTTCAGAACCTCGCGATGCAGCGCGAGCTCGAGAAGCTGACACGCCAATTGCGTCGCGCCGAGGACTGAGCAGCGGCCTGCCGATGGCCCGCATCTGCTTTCCGAACCGAGCGCGACACCTCAGCCCAATCTCGGCAGGTCGTTCTCGGGCTGCCACCAGGACAGAACCAACCGCGCTCGGCTTGGTCGGTATCGCTCGGTAATGGAGCAAACCAGTATCGGCCATCCGGGCGAAGAGTGAGCGGGGCAGCTAGACTGTAGGGCGTCTCGCCGAGCCGTCGCCCCATGTCCAACAACAAGCACAATCACCCCAGCGCGACCGAGTCGGACAGGATTCCGACAGTGCACCGATCCGGCACCGGTCTGGTCCTCTCGCTCACCTTCGTGATGCTGATGGCACTGCCCGCGGTGATCGGTATCGGCGCCGACCCCGCCTGCGCAGCTGCATCAGGGCCCAACCCAGAGCGGCCACTCGCCGATGTCGCGGCGGCAGCCGGCCCAGGCTCACCTGCTGCGGTTCGATCACCCCACTCGGCCCACGAATGGCTAGGCCGATTCGCGGCGCTTGCTGCCGCTGCACCGGCACAGTGCGCGGCCCCCAGATTCCCAACCCTTGATGACCAGGCGCCGGCGCGCACCTTTGTGCTCTCTGCGCCGCCGGATCAGCAAGCCGAGCCGCTGATCGCGACCATCAAGGACCCGATCGTCGAGCGGTTCATCGTACTCGCCGAGGACGCCGACGGATGCATCCACAGCGCTGAGTCTGGGCGCTCGGTCCCGTTCGACTGGCGCAGCGTCCTTAGCCCCTTCCCCAATGCGCAGCTGCCGCAGCCCCTTGGCGCAACCCCGAGCGTTGCCATCGTCGTCGATCACAAATCGGTCCGCCCTTGGATCGACATCCTGCCGCGGGATCGCTTCCAATGCCTCAGCGAACGGCTCTGGGTTGCACTCGGCATGTTCACGGGGATGCTCGCGACCCTGTTCATCGTCGGCCTGTTGGTCGCCCGCTACCATCCGAGCGGGATCGTCTGGGCCTACCTCGCCTACATCGTCGCGCTGCAGCTCTACCAGGTGCAGGCCCTCGGTCTCGGGGCCGCATGGATACCCTTCTGGCCACCTCCGAGCGCCCATCACCTCCTGCAAGCGCTCGCGGCCGGCACGGCGGTGATCGGGATGGCCCTGCCGGTGATCACCTTCCTCAGGCCACGCGGATACACCCGCGCGGTTCTGATCATCGGCGTCGCGTTGAGCGCGAGCGGTTTCTATCTGTCGGCGCTCGACGCCGCCGCTTACCGCTTTGGTGCTGCTGTGCTGCCGGTGCTGGCAGTGGTCGTGATCGCGCTCCTGATCAAGCGCCTGCGCACCCCGGACCTCGCGATGCGTTGGTTCGCGATCGGTCTGGTTGCAGCGCTCACCGGTGGTGGGATGCAAGCGGCCGCGGTGGCGCTGCAGGGGGCCTGGCTCCCGCCGATCTCGGCCTTTGCATTCCCGATCGGCAATGTCGTCGAATCGATCTGCTGGCTGATCGCGATCCTGCTGCGACTGAAGGGCGATCAGGTCTCGTTACACCGACGGCTCATCTTTGAGGCCCAGCATGATGCCTTGACCGGACTCTACAGCCGGGCCTACATGCACGAACGGCTCGCCCAGGCCATCAGCGACGCGAGCGATCCGAGCCGCGGACCCAGCGGCCTGCTCTACATCGATATCGGCTCATTCAAGCGGATCAACGACCGTTTCGGACAGGCCATCGGGGACCAGGTGCTGCGCGAGTTCGCCGCCATCCTGAACGGGCTCGAGCTGAATGCAGACGCGATCGGGCGCTACGGTGGCGATGAGTTTGCGGTCCTGATGAGCTGGAAGGCGCATTGGAGCCATACCGAAGGCGCCGCCGTCACCCTCCTCGGTCGTTTTCGGGAGCCGCTCGAGATCGCCAACCAACGCATCCTGGTCCGACCCGACATCGGCGTCGTGCAGATCACGGCGGAGTATTCAGACGTCGACGAGCTCATCCAAGACGCGAATCGCGCCCTCAGACTGGCCAAGCAGCTTGGCGGACGGCGTGCGACCCAATTCGAGCCGCAGATGCGCGAGCAGGCACAAACTGAGCAGCGCGCACTCTGCGCCGTTGAGGAGGCGATCCGCGCGCAGCACCTCACGCTGCACTATCAGCCGGTGGTGCAGCTCGAAGGCTTCGCGCCGATTGGCTTCGAGGCACTGCTGCGCTGGCCTCAATCAGACAGCAGCGCGATCAGCATCCAGCAGGTCTTGGCCATCGCCGAAGCCAGCGGGCTGCTGAGCCTGCTCAGTCGGCATATCGTCGAGCTGGCGCTGGCCCAGATCGGTGAATGGCAACGCCAAGGCGTCTGGTCACCGGCCTATTTCGTGAGCATCAATGTCTGCGAGCGCCAGTTAGTGGACGGCAGTCTGCTCGACGAGCTGCATACCGGGCTCCAACATCACGGGATCGACGCGAGCGCCATTCGACTCGAGGTCTCCGAACGCTCCCTCGGCACCGATGTCGATTGGTCGCACAACGTGCTGCCGCGGCTGCTGAACCAGCACATCCTGCTTGGGATCGATAACTTCGGGGCAGGCCTGGCGTCGCTGACCACACTGACCGATCTCCAGCCGGACTACATCAAGATCGATCGCAGCCTGATTGCATCGCTTGCGACCTTTCCGCGCGCGCAGAGCCTGACCCGAGCCGGGCGGACGCTGGCCCATGATATTGGTGCTCTCGCAATCGCCGAAGGCGTCGAGACCATGGACCAACTCGAGACCTTGCACGAGCTCGGTATCGAGTATGGCCAGGGCCAGCTCATCGCCGCGCCGATGTCAGGTGCCGATACCGCCAGCTGGATTCAGCTCGCCGATCGCAGCCAAGACACATTCCCCTCCGACGGCCCGTCCGAACGTCACCAGCTGCATTGAACCGAAGCGAACAAAGGCCGCCAACGGCCCTCAGGCCGAACGGGCCAGCGCCATCAGCTGATAAGGCTCCAGCAACAGCTCTTGGGTCGCGATGATGGTCTGTCCGGCGAACAGGTCCACCATCGTCTTGCGCATCCCCATCTGGCGCAAACGCCGGGCCTCGAGTCGCTGCGGATGCTCACTGAAATTGCCGAGCACGAAGACGGTCGACTGCTCGCTTGAGCGCAGGAAACCGAACACATGCCGGTTACCAGTATCGAGCAGTTCGGTATCACCGCGCGCGAAGGCATGGTTGTGACTGCGCACCTGCAACAGCCGTAGCAGCCCCTGATAGACGCGCCCCGGCACCGTCTCCATATCCCGGCGCTGTTCGGCGCGCTCCCAATCGAATGCGCCGCGATGCAGCCAACGCGAATCTCCGACCTTCTCCGGATCGCGGTCGTAGTCGTAATCGTTGAGGGTCGCGATCTCGTCACCGAGGTAGATCAGCGGGATACCGCCGATCATGATGATGACGCCGTGGATCAACAGGATGCGGCCGATCGCCAGCTCCAACTCACCGGCATCGCCTTCGGTGAGGGCCTTCTCGACACCAGTGAGCGACGCGCAGGTGCCGGAGACGCGGGCATCGCCGGTCGCCGGGTCCTCCTGAAACGGGGCGCCACGCGCAAAGCTGCCTTCGAAGCGACCCGTATAGAAGCGGGTCAGGAAGTTCCGGTGCGGTCCCGGATCGAATCCGACCGCTTCGACATCGTCATCGGCAAAGGCCCACCCGATATCGTCGTGACAGCGCACATAATTGATCCAGGCGCAGCCCGAGGGGACCGCGAAGCGACTCTGCATCGCCCGCTGCAGCACGCGCACGTCGCGGGTCGCGAGCGCATCCCAGAGCAGCGCCATCAGCTGCGGATTGTAGGAGAGCGGGCATTCGTCGGTGCTGATGTACTCGCGCACCTCGTCCGGGTGCACGATCGCCTCCGATTTGAACACCATTGCCGGCGCGGCGATGCTGACCAAGGCATTGAAGGCCTGAATGATCCAGTGGGCCTCGGGCAGGTTCTGCGAGTTGGTGCCGAGCCGCTTCCACAGGAAGGCCACCGCATCCAGGCGCAGGATCTCAACGCCCTGATTGGCGAGGAACAGCATCTCCTCGAGCATCCGGTTGAAGACCTCCGGATTCTCGTAGTTCAGGTCCCATTGATAGGTGTGGAAGGTGGTCCAGACCCACTTCTTGATGCCGGTCCGGTAGGTGAAGGCGCCCGGATGATCCTCGCCGAAGACCTCGGGCATGGTCTTCTCGTACAGGTCCGGCAGCGTCCGATCCGGGAACAGCCGATAGTAGCCCTGCTGAGTGCGGTCGCCGGCCAAGGCCGCGCGCGCCCAATCATGCTCGTCGCTGGTGTGGTTGAACACGAAATCCAGCGTCAGCGAGATACCGTGATGGCGCAGCTCGGTGGCCAGCTCGGCCAGATCGTCCATGGTGCCGAGCTCGGGATCGACCTCGCGGTAGCTGCTGACCGCGTAACCCCCGTCATTGTCGCCATCCGGGGAGCGGAAGACCGGCATCAGGTGAAGATAGGTGATGCCGAGCTCGGTCAGATAGGGGATGCGCTCGCGCAGCCCGGCCAGGTCCCCGGAGAAGAGGTCGACATAGCACATCGCGCCGACCATGCGGTTGGACTGGTACCAATAGGGATCGGCGCCGCGCATCGCATCCAGTGCCTTGAGCTCGGGCGAGCGCGCGATCCACATCTCGGTCGCCGAGGCGACGATGCTCTCGAGGTGATAGAAGAAGTCGTAGTAGCCGCCGTAGAGCCCGTACAGCCGCTTGAACAGCCTCGGGAAATGGCGCTCCAGACGCTCGCGGTAGGCGAGCCATTCGACCTCGTCGACGGCGGTGCTGAAACGCTGCTCGAGCCGCGGCAGCAGGCGCGCGAGCGATCGGTCCGCTTGCTCGCGCACCCAATGCTCATCGTTGATCGGGGTCTTATTATCCATCAAAGGTTGATCTATCTACCGGGAAGGTTCGAACACGAACAGGGTGGCGCCTAGTGCAGTCATGCGGGGCCTTGATCCGGCGCCTTAGATTCGCGGGCCTTGGTTCAGCTAAGCGCTTGTCCGCGAATAACTTGAACATTTTCGCAAAGCTGGCCTTGCGTTATGGGTGCCAGCAGGCCAGACCTGTTCAGGTTATTTGCGGACGGGCCCTAACCATCGACCTCGACAACAGCGCCCTGCCCGTCCCGGCCCTCGACGAGCACGAGCTTGCCCAAGGTCGGGTGGCGCACGACGATCACGTGGAATGAGGGATACTGTTTCGTCGTCACGACCGTCCCCTCCTCGCACAGGTCGGCAATGACCTGCTTCTCGGCGTCGAACATATGCATCGATTCGTCTCCTGAACGACAGACTGCGCGCGCCCGCGATCGGGCACTGACGGCATCGGTAGACCTCAACCGGGCACCGTCCAAGGGCCGTCATCGACCACCTCGCGATCAGTGCCCGGGATCACCTCGTTGGCCCAGCGCGCGAGGCCTCGACCTCGCGCGCTGCCGATGCAGGAAGGTCGGTCAGTGTGCTCGCAGGAGGGCTGCCTCGTCGCCGCAGACGCCCGAGCCGTCGGCGGCGCGGGCGCGGCTTTAGGGGTCTCGTCAGGCGGCCTTACCCCGTCGACGCAGCATCAGGGTAACCGCAATGCCGGCAATGGCGACGCCCGCGACGCTGATCAGCACGGCGTTGTCATCCAAGAAGGCGATTCCCAAGGTGCTGATGATCAGAAAGGCACCGAAGACGGACATCTTCCAGTCGATATAGATCCCTGACAACAGCGCCGATAGCCCGAGGATGTAGGCGACCACGAAGCCTTGGCTCTCGGCATTGAGGAAGTGTGGGGTATCGCCCATGAATAGCAGATTGATCACGATCAACACGGCACCCCAGTAGATGACCTGCTTGCCGACGTAGATCGCCTTCTCCTTGTTCGTCTCGCCCGAAAACCGCCAGCCGCCGACCACCGAGACCAACGCGACGAACGGCATGAACAGCTTCCAGAGCTCGGTCGCGCGGGCCGGCTCGGCATCGGTCATACCGGTCAGGATGATCGAGGCGATATAGAGGGCCAGGTAAGGCAGGCTGACGAACAGGACCTTCGTCCAGCTCAGTGTGTTGGCGTCACGGTCGTCGGTCATAGCAGCATCGGACACGTTGATGTCTCCTGTTGGGCGGTTCGATAAGCACTATATTAGTGAGGTTATTATCCAGCTTAGGCGATTGCCGGAAAAGCTCGTACCGAATTGCGCAGGATGTTCGTTTGCCTTCGAGGAGCGTCGCCGGGAGCATAGCCGGGCTATGTGACCGGCGGCGCGACGAAGACGGCGAGCGAAAAGACCAGCAAGGCGGTATGAGCTTTGACAGAAATCGCCTTAGCAGCCGTCGGCCTGATCAGCCTCGACCGCCTCGAGCAATCGCTCGTAGACCTGCGGGAAGCTATAGGCGACACGGTTCCAAGAGGGTATCAATTTCGCTTCTTGCGGCCCCTTGGTCTGCATCCAAGCATCCCAGAGGAACCCGCGAAAGTGCCCGGCCGCGGCCTCTTCGGCATAGAGATCGTAAGCAAGGTTGTTGACGTCGGCATCGTAGCTGTACTTGCGCACGTAGGTGAGCGCGGTCTGGTAGTAGGTGTGTAGCAGCATGTCGAGATAGGCATCATCGAGCGGCACGCCGTGCGAGCGCATATAGGTCAGATAGAACTTCGCGATATCGACGACCATCCGGTGCAGCCCCTTCGAGGTATCGTCCGGGGACAGCTCCTGGTGCTTATGCTCGTAGTTTGGCGCAAGGTCGATCTGAGCGACCTGCCGCCGGGTCAGCTGATCGTAGACCTGGGAAAGGGTCGCGACCTCAAGGCCCCAGTCGTACGCAATATTCAGGCCGCGCGCGAGATCGGACGTAAAACAGAATTCACCGGCGAGCGGATACTTGAAACCCCGGTGGTACTCGAAGAAGCGCTGCAGCTCGGGCATCCCCTGTGTGCACATCACGCGGGAGAGGGTGTCGACGAACGGCGTCACGAAGAGCCGCGTCACGCGCCCCTTCATCGCGAGCTCATCAGGTGAGATCCGCGCGTAGTACCCCTTGCAGAACTGGAAGGCGTTGTTGGGATTGGCAACCGGCTCGATCAGCCGACCGAGCATGATGCGGTCATAGGTGACGATGTCGCAGTCGTGCAGCGCAATCGTATTGGCCTCATCGCGGGCAAACAGATAGCCCAATGAGACCCAGACCGACTGTCCCTTCCCCTGCATGCCGGTCGGGATCTCGCGCTCCTCGAGCTCCCGCAGCAGGCCTTGGACACGCGGTCCATCGACCCAGACCACGCGAACCCGGCAGTCGGGGCGTGCCAGCCGTCCGAAATAACGCTGCGCCTCGCGAAACTGCGACTCATCCGAGGCGCCACCGAGCGCGACGACGATGCTGCGAAGATAGCGCACCTCAGCGATCCGCTCGACAATCCGGTCGAGGACATCACCATTGCTGATCTCGCTGAAGAGCGACGGCAGCAGCAGGCACATGTGGTCGTGCCTAGCGTGGGATTCGAGCCTGCGCTCAAGATTACCGAGATACTCTCCCTGATCGAAGGCCTCGTAGAGCGCATGCAGCGTCGTGATCTGTGGCTCTTGATGGAAATCAGCCATGCCTCGTCAACTCCTGCGAAGGGGGCGGGGATCGACCGCATGGGCGCCCGACCGCGTACCGCGGCCGAACGCCTATAAGCCACCAGTGTCAGCTGATCGGGCGGATCGGAGGGAGACCCTACTCGTGAGCAATCGGCTTGTCGGTGAAGAGATAGTCCTTGAGCTCTTCGTCGAACTTGCTGTCGCGCCGCCTGATCCACTCCAGCAGCATCGCCGCATGTTCCTTCTCTTCATCCCGGTTGTGGGCGAGGATCGCCTGCAATGCCTTGTCCTGACAGGCATCGACGCGTTGGTTGTACCAATCTACGGCCTCGAGCTCTTCCATCAGCGACAGGATCGCGCGGTGCAGATCGCGCGTCTCGTCCGACAGCTCATTGATCGGCTCGTGATAGCCCTCGTTTGACATCGCCATCTCCTGAAACAAACTACCGCTCGAAAGCGTACTCGAAGGTCTTGATCACAGCGACCGCGCTGCCGAAGCACGCAGACGCCGCGCCATTGTCGGAGGCCGCGGGGCAAATTACAACGCACGATCCGTGATGCTGGCGGAATCAGCGCTCCCGGGTCCAGCGCAGAGCGCGCTCGGCACCGGACCGGTCAGGACAATGCGCCGGGATCGAGCGACAAGCCCGCTGCACCGCCGGCCGAAGCACCGGACGAGCCACCTCGACCTGCCGCACCCAAGGAGACCAGGACTTGTGCGTCGCTCGGCAGCACGTCGACCTCGGCACCCGATTCGATCAGCTGCTCGGTCTCCATGACCTCCATCACCGCGGCCAACGTCTCGGGGTCCTCACGCGCGATCTCGTTCAGCGCCTCGCCGACCACGCGCGGGCGCGTCGCGGCGGCCTCGGCCATCTTCTGCGAGACCTTGTAGGCGGTTTGACTCTTGATCAGCCCGACCCGGTTCTCGCCGTCCTGCTTCATCGCGCTGGTGACCTGGATCAGGCGCTTGACGACCTTCTCGGTGATGTTGTCGACCATCTGCCGATCGGTGAAGGCAACCTTGCGGATATAGACCGACCCCAGCTTGTAGCCCCACTTCTCCGACAGCGGCGAGACCGTCGCCCGCACCTTGCGGCTGAGCTGATGGCGGTCCTCGAGCATCTTGTCCATCTCGAGATTCGACAGCGTCGAGATCGTCGAGCTGGCGACATTGGCCTGCAACGATCCCTCAGGGTTGGCGTTGGTGAACAGATAGGCGACCGGGTCGCAGACCTGCATCTCGTACCAGATGCCGACCCCCATCGGCGTGCCCTCCTCCGAGTTGACCATCAGGTCGCGGAGATAGTACTGGCGCAGCGCGGTGTTGACCCGATAGCGCTTGCCGAAGAACGCGACCAGAAGCGCCTTGGGACCGAAATGGACCAGGGGCCAACGCAGACCGGGCTCCTCCAGTGTGCCGATCACCTTGCCGAACAGGGTGAAGACCTGCGCCTCGCGCTCGCGCACGACCGCATACAGACCGAGACCCCGGGCAAGCCCGAGCAGGACTGGGATGGCCAAGATACCGAGCACGAACGCGATCAATGGAGAGAGAGCGGAGACAGGCATGTTCGAGCTCCTCAGCGCTCAGACTGTACTGACGAGTGTCCATCCGATACCGCCGACGGCGCGCTCGACGGCGGCTGGAACGCAGGCGGCGGCGTCTGCTGGGACTTATGCTGGGGCCTACTCTGGGACCTACTCTGGGACGCGCTGGAACCGGGACCGGCGATCTGGACGATCCGCTTGGCCTGCTTCAGCAATGGGATGCGCATGTTGCGGATGTAGGCGCGCAATGCCTCGCCGCCACCACTCTGCTTGATGGCCTGGAGCGTCCGGGCGAGCTCACGCAAGGGCGCGACCTCGGCCTGGGCATTGTTGCTGGCGATCTCGACTGCGCGCTTGCTCATCGTGATCTGCTGCTCGGCATCGGCGCGGGCGGTGCTGATATCAGCCGCGACCTGATTGCGGGTGCTGTTGATCGCCGAGAGGGCTCGATCCACCTCCGAGGGCGGGTCGATCTGGGTGATCAATGCGGCATCGAGCTCGATCCCATAGCGCGCGCCGGTGGAGCGGCACTGGGTCTCCATGTAATCGTTGAGCAGCGGCAAGTTCTTACGCAGATCGTTGATCGAGACCCCTTCGGTCAGCTCGACCGCGGCGCTGCTGGCCTCGCCCTGCATATCATCGGCATCGACCAGGCTCTGGCCCTTTGGGTCGACGAAGTTGGCGATGCGCTCGCGCAGCACCGAGATGAAATAGCCCATCACGTGCTCGAGCGGGCTATCGACCCCGAAGCAGTAGGCGTAGAGATTGCCCTCAGCGACCCGAAACCGGATCTGCCCGTCGACCCCGGTGGTCAGGTTGTCCTTGGTAACCGCCTCGATCGTTCGCTGCGACTTGGTCGGGTCCCAGGTCAGATCGATCGACTGGGTCGCAATATCGACCTTGTGCACCTCCTGCCAAGGCCATTTGAAGTAGGGCCCGCCGGGGCCGATCACCCGCAGCTGAGGAAACTGATAACGCTCGCGCTCGTCATCATTGAGGCTGTCGTCGGCCACCATTTGATCGCCGAGACGGATGGCCCGGCCGAACGAGGTCAGGACGGCGCGCTCGTTGGGCTTGACCGTATAGAGCGCACGGACGATCACCTTGAAGCCGATGAAGACGAGTAGACCGAGAAGAAAGGCGGCTGGCAGCATCGAACCCCCTCTGTCGCGATGGTATGGCGTCGGCTGACCGGGTGACCTCTAGGATAGCCCGAATCGACTTGCGCCCGCACCGGCGGCTCGCGTCTGGGTGACCCCAACCCGCTCCGGCCACAAGCAGGCGCGCCGGGATGACCGATTGCTGCCAAAAAGGTTGGACTCGCGCTGATCAGTCGGTCCTGAGATCGTTCGCCTTCACGCGGCGCTGCCTTGGGAGCCCGAATAGAATGGCTCCTACCGCCATCACATCAGAGTCCGCTGTCTCATCCCAGACCGGATCGGCATCTTCGGCGGAGCACCCCGTATCGGACGGCAATGCATATAACGTCCTCGCCTCACCAGCCGCCGGATCACGGACTGGGAGATGAGGGGGCGATCACCGGCATGACTCCGTTGGTCAGGTTTCACCGATCAGTTGAACCCGCCCCTGCTCATCGACTGCCTCCATGCGCACATCGAAACCCCAAAGCCGACGAATATGCTTGAGCATCTCATCGAGCGAGTCGCCCAGAGGGCGTCGATTGTGGCGGAAATGGCGCAGCGTCAAAGAGCGGTCGCCCCGAACGTCGACGTCGTAGACCTGGATGTTCGGCTCGCGGCTGCCGAGGTTGTATTGATCCGCAAGCCGCTGTCGCAGATGGCGATAGCCGGCCTCCTCGTGGATCGCAGTGATCTCCAGCGTCTCTTCACGATCATCGTCCGAGACCGCGAACATTCGAAATTCACGCATCAGACGCGGCGACAGGAATTGGGCGATGAAGCTTTCGTCCTTGAAGTTGCGCATCGCAAAGTCGAGCACCTTACGCCAATCCTCACCGGCGATATCGGAGAACCAATAACGATCCTCATCGGTGGGCTCCTCGCAGATCCGGCGGATATCCCGCATCATCGCAAAGCCGAGCGCATAAGGGTTAATGCCGCTGTAATAGGGCGAATCAAATGGCGGCTGGTAGACGACATTGGTATGCGACTGCAGCACCTCGATCATGAATCCGTCGCCGACGAGCCCGAGGTCATAGAGACGATTGAGCAGCGTATAGTGCCAAAAGGTCGCCCAGCCCTCGTTCATCACCTGCGTCTGACGCTGCGGATAGAAGTACTGTGCCACCTTGCGCACGATCCGGACGACCTCGCGCTGCCAAGGCTCCAGCAACGGGGCATTCTTCTCGATGAAGTAGAGCAGGTTCTCCTGCGGCTCAGCGGGGAAGCGGCGCTCGTCGAGCCGGCCCTCCTCCTTTTCGTGTACTGGCAGCGTTCGCCATAGATCATTGACCTGGGACTGCAGATAGGCCTCGCGCTCCGCCTGCCGGCGCTTCTCCTCGGCCATCGACAGCGGTGAGGGTCGGCGATAGCGATCAACGCCATAGTTCATTAGCGCATGACAGGAATCGAGCAGCAGCTCGACCTCCTCTGTGCCATAGCGTTCCTCGCATTCGGCGATATAGCCTCGCGCGAAGACCAGGTAGTCGATGATCGCGTCGGCGCTGGTCCAAGTCTGGAACAGATAATTCCCTTTGAAGAAGCTGTTGTGGCCATAGCAGGCATGGGCGATCACCAGCGCCTGCATCGGCAATGTGTTCTCCTCCATCAGGTAGGCGATACAGGGATCGGAATTGATCACGATCTCGTAGGCCAGCCCCATCTGCCCGCGCCGATAGGTCTGCTCGGTTGCGACGAACTGCTTACCGAACGACCAATGATGATAGTTGATTGGCAGTCCGACCGAAGAATACGCATCGATCATCTGCTCTGACGAGATCACCTCGACCTGATTGGCATAGGTATCGAGGCCGAAGTCGTCACAGGCGACCTTGGCGATCTCTTGATCAAAGCGCTTCAGCAGCGGAAAGGTCCACTCGGAGGTCTCGGAGATGAGGCGATTGTCTGCCATAGAAACTGCGCGATCAGAGCTAGGTGCGGGATGGAGGGACGAGAGCGGTCAGCCCGTCCTCGGCGCTACGCCTCCTGGCGTTTGAACAATTCGCGAAAGACCGGAAAGATGTCCTCGGCACCATTGATCTCCTCCATCGCGAAATGCGGATAGACGGCCTTCACATCCTGATAGGCATACCACAGGCTTTGGTGCTGACGCGGCGTGATCTCGACGTAGGCGTAATAGCGAATCAGCGGCATCAGGTTCTGGATCAATAGGTCGCGGCAGATACTCGAATCGGAATCCCAGTTGTCTCCGTCCGATGCCTGCGCGGCATAGATATTCCAGGTCTCCGAATCGTAACGCTGGCGAATCACCTCGTGCGCGAGCTGCAACGCACTGGACACAACGGTGCCACCGGTCTCCCGCGAGTAGAAGAATTCCTGCTCATCGACCTCCTGCGCAATGGTGTGGTGACGGATGAAGACGACGTCGATCTTGTCGTAATTGCGCTGCAGGAACAGGTAGAGCAGGATGAAGAAGCGCTTGGCGAGGTTCTTGCGCACCTGATCCATCGAGCCCGAGACGTCCATGATGCAGAGCATCACCGCCTTGCTGGTCGGCTCCGGCTGCTTGGTGAAGGCCTGGTAGCGCAGATCGAAGGTATCGATGAACGGCAGCGCCGCGATCCGGGTCTTGAGCCGATCGATCTCGTCTCTGAGCGCGACGACGCGACCATCCGATTCGTCGACCCCTGCCGCGATCAGCGCCGCAAGCTCTTCTTCGAGCTCTCGGATGCGGCCGCGGTGCGGTGCGCCCAACGCGGTCCGCCGGGCGATCGCACCGCGCAGCGAGCGCACCACGTCGATGTTGCTGGGCGACCCCTCGGTGGCGTAGCCGGCTCGAACGGTCTTGAACTCGGTTGTGCCGATGAGCTGGTTGCGCACCAGATTGGGCAGCTCGAGGTCATCGAACAAGAGATCGAGGAACTCCTCGCGCGAGAGCTCGAAGACGAAATCATCCTCGCCCGCACCGCCGCGCCCCGCCCGTCCTTGGCCGGCGCCCTGGCCCTCTCCTCCCTCGGGGCGCTGAACCCGGTCACCTGCCTCGAACTCCTTGTTCCCTGGATGCACCATGTCGCGGCTACCGCCTCCACCATGGTGGAACTGGGGCTCAGAGATGTCCTTGGACGGGATACCGACCTTCTCGCCGCCGTCGATATCGGTGATGCTGCGCCGATTGACCGCATCGGAGGCAGCCCGCTTGAGCTGGGTCTTGTAGCGCCGCAGGAACCGCTGACGGTTGACGGTGCTCTTGTTCTTGCCATTGAGACGGCGATCGATGAAATGAGACATAGGTTGGCGCGGAATCCCGGTTGCTCGTGCGTTCTCACCTCGCGAGCGACTGGACTACTGCGACTTGCGAACGCGCAGATACCACTCGGAGAGGAGACGCACCTGTTTTGGCGTATAGCCCTTGTCGACCATACGGTCGACGAACTGTTCGTGCTTCTTCTTCTCGTCGGTCGAGGCCTTGGTGTTGAACGAGATGACCGGCAGTAGCTCCTCGGTGTTCGAGAACATCTTCTTCTCGATCACCACGCGCAGCTTCTCGTAGCTCGTCCAGCGCGGATTGGCGCCGTTGTTGTTCGCCCGAGCGCGCAAGACGAAGTTGACGATCTCGTTGCGGAAATCCTTTGGATTCGAGATCCCGGCCGGCTTCTCGATCTTCTCGAGCTCGTCGTTCAGCGCCCCGCGATCCATCATCTCACCCGTATCCGGATCACGGTATTCCTGATCCTGAATCCAGTAATCGGCGTAGGTCACATAACGGTCGAAGATGTTCTGGCCGTACTCGGCATAGGACTCGAGATAGGCCGTTTGCAACTCCTTACCGATGAACTCGGCGTAGCGTGGCGCCAGGTACTGCTTCAAGAAGCTCAGATACCGGTCCTGGACCTCCTGCGGCAGATGCTCGCGCAGGATCTGCTTCTCGAGCACATAGAGCAGATGCACCGGATTAGCAGCAACCTCGGTGTGGTCGAAGTTGAACACCTGCGACAGGATCTTGAACGCGAAGCGGGTCGAGATTCCAGACATGCCCTCGTCGATCCCAGCATAGTCGCGATATTCCTGTACCGACTTCGCCTTCGGGTCCGTGTCCTTCAGGTTCTCCCCGTCATAGACGCGCATCTTCGAGAAGATGCTCGAGTTCTCCGGCTCCTTCAGGCGTGTCAGCACCGAGAACTGCGCCATCATCTCGAGCGTCCCGGGCGCGCAGGGCGCATAGTTCAACGAGCTGTTACGCAACAGCTTGTCGTAGATCTGCTTCTCCTCGGTCACCCGCAGGCAGTACGGCACCTTGACGATGAACACGCGGTCGAGGAAGGCCTCATTGTTCTTGTTGTTGCGGAACGACTGCCACTCGGACTCGTTACTGTGCGCCAGAATGATGCCCTGGAACGGCAGCGCCGAGAGGCCCTCGGTGGCGTTGTAGTTACCCTCCTGGGTCGCCGTGAGCAGCGGATGCAGCACCTTGATCGGCGCCTTGAACATCTCGACGAACTCCATCAGGCCCTGGTTGGCCCGGCACAACGCGCCCGAGTAGCTGTAGGCGTCGGCATCGTTCTGCGCAAAATGCTCGAGCTGACGGATATCGACCTTGCCGACTAGCGCCGAGATGTCCTGGTTGTTCTCGTCGCCCGGCTCGGTCTTGGCGACCGCGATCTGCTCGAGGATCGACGGATAGAGCTTGACGACCCGAAACTGGGTGATATCACCGTTGTACTCTTGCAGCCGCTTGACGGCCCAGGGCGACATGATGGTCCGCAGGTGGCGCGCCGGGATGCCGTAGTCTTCTTCCAGGATCTTCCCGTCCTCTTCCGGTGAGAACAACCCGAGCGGCGACTCGAACACCGGCGAGCCCTTGATCGCGTAGAACGGCACCTGCTGCATCAGCTCCTTGAGCTTTTCCGCAAGCGAAGACTTGCCGCCGCCGACCGGGCCGAGCAGATAGAGGATCTGCTTCTTCTCCTCCAGGCCCTGCGCGGCGTGCTTGAGGTAGGCGACCAGGTGCTCGATCGCCTCCTCCATGCCGAAGAAGTCGGAGAAGGCCGGATAGCGCTTGATAACCTTGTTCTGGAAGATGCGGCTCAGGCGCGGATCGTTATGGGTATCGATCAGCTCGGGCTCACCGATTGCGGCAAGCAGGCGCTCAGCGGGTCCCGCGTAGGCCATCGGGTTGCTCTTGCAGAGCTCCAGGTACTCCTGAAGGCTCATGTCCTCCTCGCGGGAGGATTCGTATCGGGCCTGATAGCGCTCGAAGATCGACATCAAAGGTACCTCGCTCGGAAGTCACGATCGGGAAGGCGCCGCCCCAGCACGCCGGGTGATGGAGGCGAGCTCAGAGGCGCGCCAAATATTCTAGTCGTTCGGTCTTGTGTGGTTTAGCAACAGATGCACACAGCAAGCCGTTCGTACAAGTCTCTTCTCAGCCCACTGCAATCCGCGCGCCACGCTGCTCGAAGGCGTCAGCGCCTCGGAATTTTGATCTAGATCATGCCAGGTTTGGGTGCCCTGTCGTCAAGGAACCGCACCATCTAGGTGCGAAATGGCGCTAGCGCGGGGCACCTGCAAGGGCACGACGAATCGCGAGCACGCCGCGACTCGATGAGACGCCTGCAGTGTTCCGGATTAGACAACGACCAGCGAAGGGGTTCAGGGCCACACTGCGTGCTAGAGGGTAGAGGGCATTGCTCGATCGCGCTCGGCTCGCGAGTCAGCTGTCCTGAAAGCGTTGCGCAATCAGCGCGGCACGATCGAGGGCCAGCCAGAGCAAACCGATTGCGATCGCCCCCCCGAGGACGACAAGCGGCTGCTCGATCGCGACCACGATCAGACTCGAGACCGCGATCAGAACGAACAGCAGCGGCGGCAACGGATACCAAGGCACCCGAAACGGGCGCACCAAGCCGGGCTCACGCCGGCGCAGCCGCATCAAGCCAAGCACGCAAAGCAATGAGAATAGGACCAGCGTGAAGCCAGCGAACCCCAGCACGAACGCGAATGAATCGGTCAGAATGAACGCGAATGCAAGCGCCGCAAGCAGCAGGACCGAGCGCGTCGGCGCGCCCCGAGGGGAGCGCCGACAAAGCGGGGCCAAGATGCTCCGGTCACGCGCCATCTCCTCGATCACGCGCGGTCCTGCCAAGGCCATCGCGCTGATCGTCGAGATCAACAACAGACTCAGCGACAGGCTCAATAGCTGGCCCCCAACTGGCCCCACCATGTGCTCAGCGGCCAGTGCCCCGACCTCAACCGTCCCAGCCAGCGAGGCCAGCGGAACCGTCCGCAGAAAGGTCAGATTCAGCAACAGATAAAGGGACGTCACGATGAGCGTGCCGCCGATCAAGGCCATCGGCACGCTGCGCTGTGGGTGCCGCACCTCGGCCGTGACGTAACTCGCCGCGTTCCAGCCCGAGTATGCATAGGAGACATAGACCAACGAGAGCGCGAAAGGCGCTGAGAACACCGCATCGAGCGTTGACGGTCCAGGCCAAGGCGAGAGCGCCCCGGGCGGCGCGGTCACCGCCAGCCCCAGGACGCAGAAGACCAGGATCAATAGGATCTTCAGTAGCGTCGCGCCGACCTGAAAACGCCGTCCCCAACCGACATCGAACCCCTGGATCAGCGTCACCAGGACCAACGCAGCCAATGCCAGCCACTGTGGCGGCACCGGGAGCACGGTCCCGGCATAGCGGCCGAATGCCATCGCCGCCAGCGCCATCGGGGCTGCGAAACCGACGGTCGTCGAGACCACACCGGCAAGCTCCCCAAGTCGCGGGCCATAGATCCGGGATAGGAAATGGTACTCGCCTCCCGAGCGCGGCAAGGCCGCGGCCAATTCGGCGTAGCACAGCGCACCCGAGAGCGCGACCAAGCCCCCGACCAGCCAAAGCAGCAGCAATGCAGCACCGTCCTGCACGCCCTCTGCCTGCAGGCCCAGGGTGGTAAAGACTCCGGTCCCGACCATATTCGCGACCACCAGCAGCATCGCGGATCGGGCATCCAGCGCAGGCTCAGAGGGTTTCGCCCCGTTGACGGGCTGAGGGTCGACGTCGAGAGCGTCTGAACTGCGCAAGTCGTTCTACACCTCCGCGGTAGATATCAGGGCTGGTATGGTCACTCGCGCTGGTTTCCGGACAAGCTGAACCATCGGTGCTGACTGTTCCGGCGCCTTCTGTCTGGCGATCAGGCGGAATGGCTCTATCAGGGCTGGACATCAGGGCGCTGACGCGCCGACCCGTCCATCGCGGTCTCAATCCGGGTCCAGCAGCGTGAAACAGATCAGCGTCGCGATCAAACCGAACGTGATCAGGCAGCTGGTCGCACCACAGACCAGCAGTAAACCAGCTGCGCCGGCCCAGGTATAGAGACAGGCCGTGCGATTGCGCCGGTAGACCCGAGTCCGCTTACGCTGCTGAAATGCCTGATAGTCGGATCGTCCCGCACAAAGCCAGTCCAGTGCCTGACGCGGCAGAGCGCTCAATCGGGAAGACGTCCGGGATCGGTGCATCGGTGCCATCACGATTGCCTGAGGTCGCGGCGCAAAGGCCGACAGAAACGGACCCATTCTCTGGAGGTATGGCGCCGAACCAGGGTGACCGCAAGGATCGGTTGTCATCCCGGTTATCCTGATCCAGAACGCAGAGCAGGCAAGCCGCTACGCCCAGGAGTCACCCACATTAGCCACCCACATTAGCCACCCAGGAGCCAGTCGATGACCGCAACCGAGATCCGCATCCAGGCCGAGCCCTTCGACCCCGCCGCCGAGCAAGACGCACTCCGCCGTGGAAAGCCACAAGTCGGGGCCCTCGTCGCCTTCGTCGGCCTGATGCGCGACATCAATGACGACTCAGCGGTGCGCAGCATGACGCTCGAGCACTATCCCGGGATGACCGATCGGTCGCTCGAGGCGATCGCCGCTGAGGCCGGCCGACGCTGGCGGCTCGAAGCGATCCGGATCATCCATCGAGTAGGCCGACTCGAGCCGGAAGACCCCAT
Organism: Halochromatium glycolicum; assembly: GCF_016584085.1. Lineage (GTDB taxonomy): Bacteria > Pseudomonadota > Gammaproteobacteria > Chromatiales > Chromatiaceae > Lamprobacter > Lamprobacter glycolicus. Next base: position 148,926 of record NZ_NRSJ01000021.1, read on the forward strand.
CGTTCTGGTCGCCGTCGCGAGCCGGCATCGCGGCGATGCATTCCGGGCCTGCGAGCTGATCATCGATTACCTCAAGAGCGAGGCGCCCTTCTGGAAGAAGGAGCAGACCGATAGCGGCGAGCGCTGGGTCGAAGCGCGTTCATCGGACAGCGACGCCAAGGCCCGCTGGAAGCCGGAGCCCGAGCGCTAAGGCGATTGCCGGAAAAGCTCGTACCGAATTGCGCAGGATTTTCGTTTGCCTTCGAGGAGCGTCGCCGGGAGCATAGCCGGGCTATGTGACCGGCGGCGCGACGAAGAAGGCGAGCGAAAAGACCAG